>DATIWB010000050.1:0-9949 GCA_035519675.1 Myxococcaceae bacterium | reverse complement strand
TCTCGTCCCGGACGTTGGGGTCGAGGACGACGTGGCGGTTGCTCACGTCGAAGGTGCCGCCGGGCAGGGTCATGTTCCGGCTGGCCACCGCCTGGGCGATGCTGGACGGCTGCATCCTCGAGGAGGCCAGCCGGTCCTGGTCGTAGTCGATGAAGATCTGCTCGCCCAGCACGCCGCTCCGGGAGACCTTGGAGACGATCTCCACGTTCTTGATCACCCGCTCGATCTCGTGGGTGAAGTCGTCGAGCTCGCGGTAGCTGTAGAGGTCGCCGGCCACCTCGGCCAGACGGGCCGGTGCCTCGGCCGGGTTCGCGATGAACGCCGGGCGCCAGGCGTCCGGGTGCCAGTCGGCGTTCCCGAGGCGCTCACGGACGAAGGTGTCGGTGTACTCGCGGATCTGCGCCTCGTTCCGGTCGGTCACGAAGTCCAGCCCGCTGCAGCCGGCGGCCGAGACCGGATGGGCCTCGCGGGCGACCCCATCGTGCATGGCCTGGCCGGCGAAGATCGCCAGCGGCCGCTCGATGGTCGTGGTCGGCACGGTGGAGGGGAAGCAGAAGATCGCCGCGACCCGGCCCCCGGCGGGCGCGGCGGCCCGCTCCTCGTCCAGGGCCTTCTGGACGGCGAGGCCCCGGATGCGGACCTCGGTCGCCCCCACCTTGGGGCTGGCCACGGTGAGCATCAGCGTCGCGGTGTCGCCGAAGTCGCTGACCCAGTTCACCGGGCCTGCTCCGCCCGGCAGGTTGGAGATGTTGGTCACCCGGGTGCCGATGTCGGCGAACTGCTCGACCGTGTCGGCGATGTCGTCGTAAAGGTGCACCCGGACGACCGAGACGCCATCGCGGGTGGTGCTCTCGATCTTCTTGACCTTGGAGTTTCCGGCCGCGGCCTCCTCGATCTTCCGGGTGACGAGCTCCTCCACCCGGTCGGCGGGCACGCCGGGCCACGGACAGACGGCGAGGGCGATCCGCACCGGGATGTCGGGGTCCTTTCGCTTCGGCATCCGCTGGTACCCGGCGATGCCTCCGGCGATGGAGAGGACCAGGAGGGCCCAGGCAACCTGTCGGTGCTGGACGCAGAAGCGGGCCAGGTTGAAGCCCTTCATCTGCGTTGGATTGAGATCGTTCACGGCTGCTCCTGGGGGAGGACCTCGATCCGTTCACCGTCCTTGACGATGCCCGCACCGGTGGTGATGACCTGCTCGCCCTTGTTCAGCCCCTCGACGACCGCGACGCGGTTCCCGACCACGTTCCCGAGCTGGACGTCCCGGACCTTGGCCCGGGCGCGGTCACCCGCGCCGTCGACGATCAGCACCGCGAACTGCTCCCTGCTCTTCGGGCTGGGGACGAAGGCGGTGAGCGGCAGGAGCGGGATGGGCCCATGGCCGGTCCCGGCCTTCAGCTCGACCGCGGCGATCATCCCCGGCTTCCAGAGCCGGTCGGGGTTGGGGATCTCCACCTCCACGTCGAAGTTGCGCGTGACCGGATCGGCGACCGCCGCGATCCGGCTCACCTTTGCGGTGAAGGTCTTGCCGGGGAGCGCGTCGGTGGTGACCGTCACCTCCTGCCAGGGCTTCACGTCGTGGAGGGCGACGTCCGGCAGCCCGAGGACGACCTTGACGCTGCTGACGTTGCCGACGATGAAGGCCGGCATCCCCGGTCCGGTGAACGCACCCGGCTCGACGCTCTTCTTCATCACGTCGGCGTCGACGGGAACCACCAGGGCGGTGTCGCGGAGGCCCACCTGCGCCTCGGCCAGCAGCGCCTCGGCGGCCGCGAGCTGGGCCCGGGTGCCGTCACGCTGGGCGGTCGCGGTCTCCATCTCGGGCCGGGTGATGCTCTGGGTCGCGAAGAGTCGCTGGGCCCGCTCGAAGTCGAGCCGGGCCTTCTCCGCCGCGGCCCGGGCGGCCGCGACCTGCCCGGTGGCCTGTCCCACCCGGTCGCGGAACTCGGCCTCGCGCAGCCGGGCGATGACCTCTCCCTTGTGGAGGCGGTCACCCTCGCCGACGGCCCGGGTGTGCCCGTCCGGGGTCTTCACCTGGAGGAGGTCCACCACGTAGCCGGGGTTGCGGAAGGCGAGCGGGATGGTCTCCTTGGCCTGGGCGAAGGCCGAGTAGGTGTCCGGGCTGCCCATCGCCTTGCCGGCTCCGACGACCTCCACCCGGACCGCCGGGGCGGGCTTGGGCGGGGCCTTCGACGAGCAGGCACTGCCCAGGATGCACGCCGCCACCACAATCAGGTCACGAGTTCTCATCGCCAATGGTCCTCTCGAGCTCAGCGGTCGCCGACCAGTAGCTGGCGAGCGCATCGGTGAAGTCATGCCGTGCGCGGGACAGCCGCGCCTCGGCCTCGAGGACGTCGTTCAGCAGCGTCGCGTCCTCGCGATACTTGTTCTGGAGATCGCTCAGGTACGCCCGGGCGGCCTCCTCGGAGAGCTGGGCGGCCGCGAACCTGCTCGCCGCGTCCTTCACCGCGCGCCAGCGCTGGCCCACGTCGACGGTGACCTGCTCCTCCGACTCCTTCTTGCTCTGCCGGGCCTTGTCGGCGGCCAGCTTCTGCTCGTACGCCTCGTGACCTCGCCGGCCCCAGTCCCACGGTTCCCAGCTGAGCAACAGCCCGACGGAGAAGAACTCCTTGGGGAGCACCTGGTAATTGAAGTTCCGGTTGTAGGTCCCCAGCAGGGTGAGATCGGGGATCCACATCGAGTTGGCCGTTCGCCGGGCGTTCTCGGCCTGCTCGATCTGCAGCCCGACCCTGCGGATCTCGGGGCGGTTCTCCACCGCGCGCTGCCGGGCGTCCTCGAGCGAGATGCTCGGAGCCTGGGTCACCAGCTGCGACGGGTCGGAGACGCGGAAGGGCGTCCGGACGTCACGGCCGAGCAGCTGGTTCAGCTGCTCGTGCTGGGTGGCCAGCTCGCTCTCCGAGCCGGAGAGGCTGAAGCGCTCCCGGGCCAGCCGGGCCTTGACCTCCAGCGCCTGCGAGCGGAGGACCTTCCCCTCGGCGAGGTATCGCCCGGTGAGCCCGTCCAGGTCCTCGATGGCCTTCACCAGATCGCGCAGCGCGACGACCCCGGCCTCGACGGCGGAGACCCGGTAGTACGAGGACTTGACCTCGGCGGTGACCCGCTGCCGGTCCTTCCTCAGGTCCTCCTGGGCCATGGCGTGGTCCAGCCGGATGGACTCGAGGTTCAGGCCGATCCGGTACTGCTGGATGAGCGGCTGGGCGATGCTCGCGGAGATCGTTCCGGAGAAGCCGGTCGGGACGCTGACCGAGGTGTCGGTGGCCGGGACCGGACCGATGCCCGGGAACGTCCCGAACACGCCCTGGTTGAAGGGGAAGTCCAGCGACTTGAGAAGGCGGTTGCCGAGCGCGTCGAACTTGAAGGCGGGGAAGCGCCGGGTGACCCCGGCGGCGTGACGCTCGTCCAGCTTCTCCAGCTCGAGCCCGCTGGCGGCGAGCCCGTGATTCTGCCGAGAGGCGATGGAGACAGCCTCGTCGAGCCGGAGAAGCGGCCCGGTCCCCTCGCCCGCGCGGGCCGGAAGCGACGTCGCCACCACCACCAGTGCGGCCGTGGCGGCGAACAAGGAAACTCGAAACACGGATGACCTCCCAACTCGGCAGAACTAACCGTTTAGTTATGACGAAGTAACTAGTTAGTTAGGTCGAGTCCGGATGTCAAGAGGACCTGCTCGTGCGCCCTCGAGAGGCCGTGATTCCAGGGACTTGCCGATGCGGATGGGATCGGAGTGCGCACGCAGGCAGGGGCAGCCCGGAACGGAAGCGGTCCGGGCAGGGCAGGGGCTCGGAGCCACGCGCCGGGCGCACGAGCGGTGTTGCGGAGTGACACCAGCGAGGGACCTGGAGCTCTTGGCGAGAGCTCCGTGTCAGGCCGTGCGCCGCTCGGGTTCGCACTCGGGGGCCAGGAGCATGCGGCAGAGGTACTCGACGAACTGCTCGTCGGTGCGGGACTGCCCGCTCCGTTCCCGGGCCAGGGTCATCGCCGAGTGCTGGAGCACGTAACCCAGACCGATCGAGAACAGTACCGAGCGGAAGAGCTCGGGGTCGGCGCTGGCCCGCAGTTCCCCCGTGGCACGCCCCCGGTCCACCAGCTCGGAGATGAGCTCGAGCATAGGGCCGGAGCTCTCCAGGATGATGTCCCGGCCGCCCTTGCCGTTCGAGAGCAGGTCCCAGGCCAGGAGGCGGGCGAACGGACGATCCCTGATCAGCAACCGGAACCACCGCCGGACGATGTCCTCCAGGGCTCGCCGCGGTCCGGCTTCGGCGGCGAACGCCTTGGAGAAGGCCGGGTCGGCGAACTCGTGCAGGTGAGCAGTGAGGACGGCGCGGTAGATGCCCGTCTTGTCCCCGTAGTAGGCGTAGATCAGCGCCTTGTTCACCCCGGCGCGCGCGGCGATCTCGTCCACCCGCGCCCCGGCGAAGCCCTGCCCGGCAAACACCAGGGTTGCCGCATCGAGGAGCGCCTCCCGCGTCGCGGATGCGTCTCTGGGGCGGGGAGTCTTTCGGTGCCGTGCCATCTGGAGACTATTTAACCAACGAGTTGGTTACATGCAACGTCGGTGTTTCCGGTTGTCGCCGCTCGCCGCAAGCCGCGGACAGCAGGGCGAGCTCCGACAGCGAGAGCATCGTGCGGATGGCCAGTACTTCCTGGCGTACCTCGACGGCACTGCGCTCGGCCCGAGCTCACGCCACCGCCGCGCACGCCGAGGCGACGGCCGGTGCTCGGTGCTCGACCGACGACGCGGGTTCACCACTCCGCGACCGGTGCAGCGCGCGCACCCGCAGGGCGACGGTGAACCAGACGACGGAGAGCACGAGGTTCACCGCGGCGAAGCCCCGGGCGGGAAATCCGTGATGAGCCCCGATCCAGATCGCCGCCGCAGCACACACGTCTCCGGCGCGAACGACGAACGTGTCGATGACTGCTTTCGCCTTGTACTTCGCGTCGCGGGAGACCACGAGGTAGAGGGCGTTCAGTCCGGTGGTCTGGACCGAGTAGTCTGTACCCTTCTCGACGATCTTGGCGACCCGGATAAGCCCGAGCGCCGGGAGGAGCAGCATCGCCGAGGCTCCGAGCAGCGAGACGATCGGGAGCAGGAGCAGCGCCCCGCCGACGCCGAGGTGCTTCAGCACCCGTGAGACGATGAAGAGCTGGCCGACGACCCCGACCAGGTTCACCCACCAGAAGTACGTCGCCTTGAACTGACCGACGAAGCGCACCGGGTCGGCCACGCCGTGCGCGAGATCGAGGAGCGTCTTGTCGAGGACGTACTCGCTGGAGTTCAGCACCCAGTTCGCCAGGAGCGTGAGCAGGGCGACGAGCAGCAGGTAGCGGTCCTGCAGCAGCGCCTGGAAACCGCCCGGGCCAGTGAGCGGCTCGGACCGCACGGGCTTCTGTCCCGCTGTGGGGGGTCGTCGGCCATTGCGATGATCGAGCCAGCCGAACGAGATCACGGCGCCGGCGAGGATTCCGGCCGCGATGAGCATCAGGGCGAGCGGAGAGAGATGCTTCAGGAGCCAGCCGGCGAGGGCTGCGCCGGCCAGCGCGCCCATCGAGCTTCCCAGACCGACGATCGCAAAGAGCCGCTTGCCCTGCTCGGGCGTGTAGACGTCGTTGGCGAAGCTCCAGAAGGTCGCGACGAGGAGGTAGTTGAACGTTCCCACCCACAGATAGAAGGCGATCCCGATGGACACCCTGGCCCACAGCAGCCCGGCGAAGGCGAGGAGGGTCGTGGCCACGAAGAGCAGGACGGCCGCGATCAGCGCCAGCCGCCCGACTCGCCGGGCGACGGCTCCGTGAAGCCTCAGGACGGGGAGCAGCAGCAACGCCTGCCCTGCCGCGGCGTATGCCTTCACCTCTGCCCCGCCGGACATGAGGATCAGCGGCTCGCGGATGACCTTCAGAAGGTAATAGGCGGTGAGCAACAGGAACAGCGTGCCGGCGAGGACCAGGGCGGTGACCGCCTCCCCCGCCCGAACCTCGGCAAAGGGCCGTAGCACTCGCTCGGGCCACCCCTGGCGGGTGCGAGGGGTAACGTCATCCGCCATGGCGAAGGCGCCTTCCGAGCCAACCACGGGTGTTCCCCACGGCCCGTGGTAGCGCGGGCAGCAGGTGCCACCCCATCGCTCTCAAGGTGAGCGCCGCGGCGGCGACCGACAGGATGTAGATCGCGAGGGTGGTCGCAGTGCTTCCTGTCGCGATGCAGACGTACCCCAGTACGGCGAGGGAGCCCGCGGCGGAGCAGAGTCGCGCCAGGACTCCCCTCTCAGCTCGCTGGAGCTCGTCGAAGGTGGCGCAGCGCGCCGAGCTGCAGTCGGCACGTCCAGCGGTCGCGCGTTCTGATGAAGGTCGTTCTGGCCACACGCCGATGAGTGGCGATGCGCGGCAAGAGTGTTTCTGGGAGGTGGTCCCATGGCCAGCCGCACCGCGATCAGGCGTCTCGGAAACACTGCACCCCCTGGTTCCGTCCCAAGGGTGGATGACGCACGAGATCTCTGCCGGCAACCCCTACGGGCCGTTCGCGACCAACGCGGAGCTTCCGGCCTCGGTCAAGAATCGCCTGCCGCCGCAGGCGCAGGAAGTGTTCCGGGGCGCCTACAACCGCTGCCTCGAGGAGTTCGAGGACGTGGAGCATGCGCGCCGGATGGCCTGGGGCGCGGTGAGCCGTCTGTTCCGGGAGAAGTCGGATGGCACGTGGGTCGCGAGAACCGGCGATCCCGATATCGACGAGCCCCCGGCCGAGTTCGTCCAGCCCAGGCGCCGCCGAGCCGGGTAAGACGTCCCCCCGAAGCCCCAACCTAGCGAGGCAAGCGATGACCCGAGCGTACCCGATGGAAGATCGCTCCGAGCCGGTCCCGGCAGAGCGACGGCCGGTGGCCCCGGAACGGCCGCTGTCTCCCTGGTGGCGGCATGGCGTGATCCTGGTGATGATCTTCGGGTTCTCGGTGCTTGGCGTCGTCACCGCGCTCACCTACAAGAACGCGCCCCCCATCCCCGCTCGCGTGGTGGACCCGGCCGGCAAGGTGGTGTTCACGGGCCAGGACATCGAGCGAGGACAGGAAATCTTCCTCAAGCGCGGGTTGATGGATCACGGGACGCTCTGGGGCCACGGTGCCTACCTCGGGCCCGACTACACGGCCGAGCACCTCCACCAGGAGGTCCAGGTGCTCCGTCAGCTCGAGGCCAGTGCGAGATTCGGCCAGCCCTTCGATTCGCTGCCGGCCGAGCAAAGAGGGGTGATCGAGACCGCCGTCCGCCGCGATCTCAAGACCAACCGTTTCGACCCGGGCACGGGAACCCTGACCTTCTCCGCCGCGGAGGTCGAGGCCAACCGCAGGCTGGAGGCTTACTGGGAGGACTACTTCACCCGGCCGGGGCTGGCCCCGGGACTGCCGGAAGGTTCCGTCGGGAGCGGGGCGGAAATCCGGCTGCTCGCGGCGTACTTCAGCTGGGCCACCTGGGCCACGGTGACCAATCGACCGGGCCAGGCCGACACGTACACCAACAACTGGCCATACGACCCCGAGGCCGGGAACGGGCCGTCGACCCAGGCGTACATCTGGAGCGCCATCAGCCTGGTGGTGCTGCTCGCGGGTCTGGGGCTGCTCCTCCTGATCTTCGGCCGGTACCACTTCCTGGGATGGGAAGGTCACCCGGACGATGCCCCGGGCTTCCTGCCGGCGATCGTCTCCCGTCCGCTCACCCCCAGCCAGCGGGCCACCGGGAAGTACTTCGCGGTGGTGGCCGCGCTCTTTCTGCTCCAGGTCCTCTTCGGTGGGGCGCTGGCGCACTACCGCTGCGAACCGTTCTCCTTCTACGGCCTCGAGGCGATCGTCCGCTGGATGCCCTACAACCTCGCGCGCACCTACCACCTGCAGCTCACCATCTTCTGGATCGCCACCGCCTGGGTGGCGGGCGGCCTCTTCCTCGCGCCCTGGGTGGGCGAAGGCGAGCCACGGGGACAGAAGCTGGGGGTGGACGTCCTGTTCTGGGCGCTGGTGGTGGTCGTCGGCGGCAGCATGGCCGGCGAGTTCCTCGGCCTCACCGGGCGGCTGGACCGGCTCTGGTTCTGGTTCGGTCACCAGGGCTCGGAGTACCTGGAGCTGGGCCGCTTCTGGCAGTTCCTGCTCGCGGCCGGGCTGGTCCTCTGGCTGGTGCTCATGTTCCGTGCGCTCCGCCCGACCATCCGCAAGGAGGGGAAGACCGAGCTCGCCGCGCTCTTCCTCTACGGCGCGGCGGCGATCCCGCTCTTCTATCTGCCGGCCGTCTTCTACGGCCCACACACCAACTTCGCGGTCATCGACAACTGGCGCTTCTGGATCATCCACCTCTGGGTCGAGGGGTTCTTCGAGCTCTTCGCCACGGTGATGGTGGCGATCATCTTCCTGCACCTCGGCATCGTGGGCCGGCGCACCGCGACCCGGGTGGTCTACCTGGATGCCATCCTCTTTCTGAGCGGAGGCATCATCGGCATCGGGCACCACTGGTACTTCACCGGGCAGAGCACGCTGAACATGGGTCTGGCCGCGTGCTTCTCCGCCCTGGAGGTCGTCCCGCTGACGCTGCTGACCCTGGACGCGTCGGGCTTCGTCCGGCGCGCCGCCACCGGTCCGGGCGCGGCCTCCAAGCAGCGATGGGCGATCTACTTCCTGGTCGCGGTGGGGGTGTGGAACTTCGTCGGCGCAGGGGTGTTCGGATTCCTGATCAACACTCCGATCATCTCGTACTTCGAGATGGGCACCGTCCTGACCACCAACCATGGTCACGCGGCGATGTTCGGGGTGTTCGGGATGCTGGCGCTCGGCATCCTGGTGTTCGTCCTCCGGGCCCTCCAGAGCGACGTGGCGTGGAAGAGGACCGAGCGCTACGTCCGCCTGGGCTTCTGGGGCCTCAACGCCGGCCTGGGGCTGATGATCCTCCTCGACCTCTTCCCGGCCGGGGTGCTCCAGCTCTGGGACGTGATCTCCAACGGCTACTGGCACGCGCGGCAGCTGCAGTACACGATGGCCGGCCTGTTCCATACGCTCGAGTGGGCACGGCTGGTGGGCGACGGAGTGTTCATCCTCCTCGGCGCGGTTCCGATCGCCATCGGGGCACTCCGCGCCTACCTGCGCGGCGAGCTCGCCCCGGTCAGGAGGTAGTTCCGCTCCCGGGACGGGACCCAGCCCGGCAAGCTCCGCCGCTGACCTCGCATGCAGGAGTCTCGTCGTGCATCCGTCAGCGCGAGACGACTTCCAGCTCGACGCCGCGGAGCTGGAACCCCCCCTCGGCCAGCGCCCGGCGCAGGCTCTCCGCCGGAGTGCCGGTCTCCGGTCGGGGCAGTGGAGCAAGGGCCCACGAATTCGCGTCGCGCGTGAGCCGATACCTCAGCGTCGGCAGGACGTTCACCTGAGACGCTCCGCCACCCGAGCGGCTCTCGACGATGCGGGCCACGGTCTCACCGGTGCGTGCGTCCAGCAGCATCGCTCCCGACCCCTCCAGGGCGACGTTGACCATCGCGCCGTCCGCCGACCAGCTCAGGCTGACGCCCACCGACGAGGGGTTCGGGGCAATCCACACCCGCTGGAGGTCGGGCACCGTCCACACGCCGACCGCCCCGGGCCAGGCAATGGCGACCCGCGTGTCATCCCAGCTGATCCGGGCGGTGTCGCCAGGTTCCGGCAAGGCGAGCCGCGTGCGCCTTCCGCTGGACACCTCCTGCAGGACGAAGCTGCCTGACTCCAGCCATCCCAGTCGATCGCCAGCGGAGGACAGCTGCGCCGGGGAGGTGCCGGAGGCGCCCCCGGTTGGCTCTTCACGGACGAGCGAAGGTCCATGGACGTCCCAGACTCGCCGTCGCTCGCCGTTGAGGCCCACCACACGAGATCCGTCGTCGGAGAGCTCGAACAGGCGGCACTGCTCGCAAGGAAGTCGCGCGATCTCCTGGCCGTCCTCC
>DATIWB010000049.1:0-12902 GCA_035519675.1 Myxococcaceae bacterium | reverse complement strand
GCTGGTGTTGATGCACATCCCCGATCGCGAGAGGGCGCTGGACCGCATGATCGCCGCCTTGAAGCCCGGCGGCTGGCTCGTGGAGGAGGACTTCGACGTCGCTTCCGTATGGCCGGATCCCGGAAGAGGTCCGGGCGAGGTTCTCTCGAAGACACACCTCGCAATGGCGCAGATCATGGATGACCGGGGCGTCGACAGAAATTTCGGGCGCCGCCTCTTCGGGCTGCTCCGATCGCATGGGCTGGTCGACGTCGGCGCGGCAGGGCGGACGTTCATGTGGCCGGCCGGATCACCTGGTCCCGCGCTCATGCGCGCGAACTACGAGCAGCTCCGGGAGGCCATGTTGGCCGCTGGCTACGTCACGCCCCAGCAGCTCGAACAGGATCTGGCACGCCTGGAGGATCCGAGTTTCTTCATGCCGTCTCCCATCCTCTGGGCTGCCTGGGGCCGGCGTCCTTAGCCCGATGCCCTCCGTCAGTCAGGTGAAGCGCGGGACGGCACCCGGCACACGCCTGGCTCCGGGCCCGCCTGGTCGGTCAGGCGAAGACGCTCGGACCCGACGAGCTGCCGGGCAGCTCCCGGGAGTGACCCGCCGCCACCGGCCCCGGCCCACCCCTGCCGCTGCGCTCACCCGGTGCGGGTGCCCCGGGCAAGCAAGCGGGTGAACGGACCTGCGTCGGCGAGCGTGGAGCGCTGGGCCCACGCCTTCACCGATTCGCTCAGCTCGGAGTAGACCGGGTGCAGCGGGCAGGGATTCCTCGCGTCGCACCTCGAGAACCCGAACGCGCACTCCTTCAGGTCGATGCCCTCGTCGACCGCCTCGAGGATCTCGGCGAGGGTGATGTCCCCGGGCGGACGGGCCAGGCGGAATCCACCGTGGTGACCCCGTTCGCTCACCAGGAGCTTCGCCTCCACCAGCTTGCGCATGATCTTCGACAGGTAGTCGTTCGGCACCCGCGCCGGGCCTGCCAGGTCGCGGGTCCGGGCGGTGGCGCCGGGGCCGAGCGCGGTCAGGACCGTCAAGGCGCGCAAGGCGTACTGGGCGGTCTGCGAGAGGACCACGCGGCGCTCAGCGGCCCTTGCACGCGGCGGGGGCCGCGCCGGCGTTCGAGAGGGTGCACCGCACTACCGGGGCCGTGACCCCGCACATCTGGGCGAGCTTCGAGGCGATGGCGGTGATCCGATCCTCCAGCTCGGCCTGGACCGGCGCTTCCTTCGCCGCGCCCGGCCACCGCGCCGTCACCTGCACCAGCGTCTCTCGCTCTCCCGGCTTCATCTCCACCGCCAGCGTACCCGCGGGCACGATCGAGGGATGCAAGAACTGGGGACCGATCGCCCACCGCCGCTCCTTCTCCACCCGCTTGGCCGACATTCCCAGCTCCTTGACCGCGTGGTCGAGGCAGCCGTCGAGCTCGCGGCTGACCTGGGTGGTCGCTTCCAGCGTGCTGCCGGCCGGATCTCCCCCCGCGCCGGTTCCCAGAAGCAGCAGCATCAGTCCAAAGCCCGTCATCCGCCTCTCCTCGAGATGCCGCTCAACCCTGCACCGCCACCGCCGCGCCCCGCCCCAGCGAGGCACGTGCCCGCTTCCGCCCCAGCACCAGGTGCCACACCGTGAGCGCAGCCACTCCCAGCCCAAAGACCAGCAAGAGCCAGCTACCCAGCTGGGGGTACGAGTAGGTCTCGAAGTTCGCCACCGTGCGGTGCCCGATGATCACCGGCATGAACGGCTTGACCTTCATCGGTGCGTGTGGGTCGAGGTCGTGTCCGAACACCCAGAGCCGGTAGACGAAGCGCCCGAAGGCAAACAGCGAGACGTAGCCCGTCACCACCAGCATGTCGATCACGTCGCGCACGTTGCCCACCGCGGCCGTGCGTAGCGCCAGCAGCGCCATGGCGCCGAGGGCGAAGGGGATCCAGTCCAGATCCGCCGACGCGGTCGCATCGAGCCGGTGCATCCCGATGTAGTGGTTGAGGACGTTGATCTCCTTGATGTCCTGCCCATCGTTGCCGCCGGCGATCTTGTAGGCGTACACGTCCATCGAGAGGCCCTGCGGGTACTGCGGCGCCACCATCGAGATGCGCCACAGCGGGGCGGTGAACGCCAGCACCAGCGGGACCACCAGCAGCGCCAGCGCGATCCGCGCCTTGAAGATCATCGGCTGGTTCAGGAACTCATAGAACTTGGTGAGCATCAGACCAGGTCCGCCTTTCTGAAGTGCAGGCTCGCCCCGAGCCAGGCCAGCACGCCGAACACCCAGGGCCAGCTCACGCCGAGCAGGTAGAGCCACCCGGCGCCGATCCGGTTGGCGAGGTAGAAGCCGACCGGCCCGAGCACCGTGAGGTCCGGCGACGCCCCCGAGAGGAGCGCCATCCGCGCTGCCTGGACCGGGTTGAGCGAGGCCAGCAGGAAGACGGTGTACGGATTGAGCCGCCACTGCAGCATCAGCCCCACCAGCCCAAAGTCGACCAGCACCACCGCGAAGGCCCACAGCACCAGCACCCAGCTCACCGCCCGCGCCTGGCTGCGAACCGCGGTGGACACGGCGATCCCCAGCCCCACGAAGGCCGCCACCAGCCCCGCACAGATGGCCATGGACTGGAACACGAAGGCCCAGTTGACCAGCTGCCCGAAGGCGAACCGCCCGAGCAGCGCCATCACCGTCATCAGCAGGGCGAGCGGAAGCACCAGCACCGCGTACCGGGTGAGAGTGACGGCCAGGAAATACGAGCTGCGCCGGATGGGGTGGCTGAACAGCAGCTCCAGGGTGCCGTCCTCGCGGGCCCGGTTGATGACCTGCCCGGTCGCGGTCAAGGCCAGGAGCGGAAGCAGCAGCAGGAGCGCGTGCACCATCGAGAGCAGCGCCCGCCCCATCCCAGAGAAGCCGACCACCATCGACTCGCGCATTCCGACGAAGACGAAGCCGGCCCCCAGCACCGCGTAGGTCACCGTACAGACCAGCATCCAGCGGGACCGGAGCACCTCGGCCAGCTCCAGCCGGCTCACCGCCCAGACCTCCTTGTGCAGCGTCACTGGCCTCATGAGCCACCTCGGTCGCGGCGCTTCGCCTTGACCCGGGCCGCTGCCTCTTCCCAGCTGATCGCTCCTGGCGTGCCACGCTCGACCGCGCCGAGCCCGAAGCCCATCGGCGTCTCGCCGACCTCGACGAAGGCCGTCGATGCCCTGGAGAGCCAGCGGTCCTCCCGGTAGGCCCGGAGCCACACCGCCCGCGGCTGCTCCGGCGACTCGTCCAGCCAGGTGAGGAGGCACCCCGGGTCGTCGAAGTCGAGGACCGAACCATCCGTCAGCTGCGCCTGGGCGGCCAGGCGCGGGTCCCCCACCTGCATGTGGCAGTGGGCGCAGGCCTCCTTGTCGTAGACGATCGGCACCGGGCCGTTGGGAGGGGCCTGAGAGCGCACCAGCAGACCGACGAAGGCTCCAGCTGCGGCCACCGCCACCGCGGCCAGCACCGCGCCCACCGGGAAGTGTGATCGGTTCCTCACGCTCCACCTCCCTCGGCTGAGCAGAGGACGCACATTCCCACCTCGGGATGGGCATGGGGAGCCGCGACCCGCGCCGGAGGCAAGGCGCTCATCGCGGCCGCGTAGCCCGCGGCCAGGCCGTCGTAGCGGACCCGGCCCTCGTGGAGCGCGAGCACGTGGTCGGTCAGATGCGAGACCTCTTCCAGCCGGTGCGAGCAGAGGATGACGGTGGTGGTTGCCGGCAGCTCAGCGCAGAGCTCGAGGAAGCGCCGGCGGGCGTCCTCGTCGAGGCTCGCGGTGGGCTCGTCGAGCACCAGCAGCGCCGGGTGCGCCGCGAAGGCGATGGCCAGGAGCAGCTTCTGCTTCGTGCCCCCCGACAGGTTGCGGAAGGGCCGACCGGCGATGGCCTTCAGATCCACGGCGAGCCGGGTGGCCATCGTCTCCACCTCGCTGCGGTCCAGACCGCGGGTGAGACAGACCACGTGGAGCAACTCGTTGACCGAGGCGCCCAGCGCAGGGGCGACCTGGGGCACGTACGCCAGCCGCCGCGCCAGCTCGACCCGCGACTCGTAGGGGTTCGGGCCGTCGATCCGAACCTCTCCCTCGCACTCGATCAGCCCCAGGAGCGCGCGGATGAGGGTGGACTTGCCGCTTCCGTTCGGTCCGACCAGCGCCACCCGCCGGCCGGGGGGGATGGAGAGGTCGATGCCGCGAAGCGCCTCCACCTTCCCGAAGCGCTTCCTCGCGCCGCGGAGCTCAATCCGCATCGGCCACCTCGAGGCTCATGCGCGGCGAGGGATCGCGCAGGATGGGTTTGGGAGCGAAGAGAGGCACCACCTCTCCCGCCACCCCCACCAGGGCGAGCGCGAGCGTGCCCCGCAGAAACGCCAGGTCGGCGTGCCGTGCAGTGAGAGCGCCGGAGAGGTCCTTCAGCTCGTAGGGGAGGTCGCCCACCCCGTCCCCGTCGAGGTCGTAGCCGGCGTAGTCGCTCCAGGTGTTGCCTTCCCAGCTCACCCCGAGCGCGTCGCCACCACCGTCGACCCGCACCTGGACGGTGTTGTCGCGCAGCACGTTCCGGCGGAACAGGTTGTCGTGCTGGCTGGAGAGGAAGCCTACCCCCACCTCCGAGAGCCGCACCACGTTGTGCTCGAAGACGTTCCGGTCGCCCTCCACCAGCGGGCTATTGTCGAGGAAGAAGCCCTGGGTGTTGTAGGCCAGGAGATTCCCGCGCACGGTGACGTTGCCGGACTCCTTCATCCCCATCCCGATGCCTGCCGCGCCGCGGGAGAAGAGCATCTGGTTGTCGGCCACCAGGAGGTTCCGGCTGTACATGGCGAAGATGCCGACCTCGTTGGCCACGAAGCGGTTGTGCTCCAGCCGGTTGGAGTGGCTGTACATCAGGTGGACGCCGTATCGGCCGTTGCGCACCTCGTTGCCGCGCAGCACGTTACGCGACGAGTACCAGACCACGCAGTCGCGGGCCTGCTCGACCTCGTTGTCCTCTACCAGGCTGTCGTTGGTCTCCCAGAGGCGGATGCCGTCTCCTCGCATCCCCAGGGCGGGGCCACCGATCCCCTGGACCCGGTTGCCCCGGATGGTGACCCGTTTCGACTTCTCCACCAGGATGCCGAAGACGCTGTGGACCACGGTGACGCCCTCGACCCGCACGTCGTCGCCGTGGACCTTGACCGCCGCGTCGAGCACGTCGAAGCGGCCGCCGCTGCCGTCGACGGTCACCCCGGCGAGCGAGGTGCCGTCCTGGAGCAGCACCGTGGTCCCCGAGCCATCGGTCTGGAGCCGGGAACGCTCGGTGCCCCAGACACCGACCCCGCGGGGCACCACCACGGTGCCGACCCAGGTGCCCTCACCCAGGCAGATCACCTCACCCGGGGCAGCGCGGTCCAGCACCGGCTGGAGCGGCTGCTCCGGGGCCACCGGCAGGCACGCCCCGGGGCGGTCCACCCGCGTCGTCCGCCGGGATGGGGGGGCGAGCTCCGGTGCCCTGGTGCAGCCGAGGAGGGCGAGCGCCAGGACGCCGGAGGCGAGGGTCTGGGGCACCGGAGCCATGCCGATCACTTCTTCTTGGGCTCGACCAGGAAGTAGCCGGCCATCTCGAGGTGCAGCGCGGAGCAGAACTCCGTGCAGTACATCGGGAAGACGCCCGGTCTGTCGGCGGTGAACTCCAGCTCGGTGTGCTTGCCGGGCTCGAGCGAGGCGTTGATGTTGTAGGAGTTGACCGCGAACCCGTGGGTGGCGTCATGGGCCTGCTCGAGGTTGGTGAGGTGGATCCTCACCTTGTCCCCCTCCTTCACCCGCACCACGTCAGGGGTGAAGTGGCTGCGGATCGCGGTCATGTAGACGTCGACCACGTTGCCCTTGCGCTCGACCCGCTCCTTGCCGCCCTCGACCGTGAAGGGGCTCTTCTCCTTGGTGACCGCATCGAGGCCCACCGGCTTGTAGATCTCCCAGGCCTTGATCTTGTCCGCCTTGATGATCTGCGCGTTGTGCGGCTCGCCCAGGCCGATCGGCAGGTCGTAGAGCAGCTGCATCTTCCCGCCGTTGGTGTCGCCGGTGAGATCGATCAGCTGAAAGTTCTGGGGGAGCAGCGGGCCGACCGAGTTGAACCGATCCAGCGCCCACTTGTTCATCGCCACCAGGTACTTCCCCTTGGGGGCCACCGTGTCGCCCTCGGCGGCGACCAGGTGGCCGATGTTGTACTGGGTGGAGATCTTCTCGACCAGCTTCAGGTCCTTCACGTTCCACTTCGCGACCTTGGTCTCGATGAACAGCGAGGTGTAGGCGTTGCCGTCGCCGTCGAAGGCCGTGTGCAGGGGGCCGAGGCCCAGCTCCACCTGCCCGCGGATGGCCTCGGCGAAGGACAGAATCGGCACTCCGTAGGGGTCCTTGGCCTCGAACTTCTTCGCGGCGATCAGCGCCTGGATCTTCCTGAAGCTGAAGACCGTGGCGTGGGTGTCGAGCTTGCCTCCCACCACGAGGTCCTCTCCGTCCGGCGTGACATCGAGCCCGTGGGGGCTCTTCGGCTCGGGGACGAAGTAGAGCAGCCCCTCGTCGATGGCCACCTGGAGGGGGATCACCCTCATGCCGGCGATCACCTTGGACTTGGTCTTCGCCACCTCGGCGGCCTTCCGCCAGTTGACGACGTGGAGGTAGTCCATGTCGTTCTGCGAGGCGCCCGACTCGAGCGGGGGGTTGCCCTCCAGCACCCCGCCGGTGGCCCGCTCGGTGTTGATCGAGTTGCAGAACGCCCAGCCATCCGAGGTCAGCTTCCCGCTGTCCGCCAGGTCCTGCATGTAGGGGGGGAACTCGATCGCGAACGACTCCTCGGGGATGATCCGCCGCTTGGCGCGGTCGAAGCGCCAGAAGGTCATCGCCCCCCGGTACTTCTCGTTGTACTCCTTCAGGTCGGCGTAGGCGCCGCCCAGCGGGGCCGCGTACTGCGATGTCTCGATCACGTACTCGGTGTTGGGGGTGACGAAGGCGCCGCCGTGGTCGGCCTCGATCAGCCGCGACTCGACGATCTGCTCGGTGACGAAGTCCTTGAGGTTGATCACCGCGATGCGCGGGTTGGCCTTGTCGTTCACGAAGATGAACTCACCGTCGTACTCCCCCTTGGTCTCGGAGAGCGCGGGGTGGTGCATGTCGCCCCAGGTGATCGGCTTGCCGTGGCGGTAGCCCTCCTTGAGCACCTCCTGGCTGCCCTTGTCACCCACGCCGTAGCCCTGCCAGGGCTCCGGGGTGAAGACGGCGACGTACTTGAGGATCCGCATCGAGGGCACGCCGATCACCAGCAGCTGTCCCGAGTGCCCTCCGGAGGCGAAGAGCAGGTACTCGTCCCTGCGCCCGCTCGGGGTGTACGTCTTGAGCGCGGCCGTGACATCGGCCTCGGAGAGGTTTCGGTCCTTCATCAGCTTGGCCAGGTTGGCCGAGCCGCTCGAGGCAGGGCCTGAGCCGGCGGACTTCGGCCCACCGGGGCTCTCAGGTTTGCCACAGGCGAGGGCCAGCGCCAGCGCACATGGAACGAGGATCGCTCGTGGGTTCATCGAAGGCTCCTGGTTGCGTTTCGGACCCCGGGATCGGCTGCCAGCGGCATGCCATCGATACCTTTCACTGGAGTTTATACTCTATTGAATGCGACCAAGCGCAGATTCTGCGTCCGCGCACTCGTCATGCGCAGGAACTTTCGCGGGACTTGACTCAGTAGATGTCCTTGTCCATAGAGTCTGTCTGTGGCACGGCACACGCAAGGAGGCGCCTCCCATGAGAATCTCGCTCTCGTTCGCGGTCGCCCTCGGGCTCGGACTGGCACCCGGTTGCAGCAAGGACGGTGGAGCTGGCGCGGGACCCCCGGCCGGAGCCCCCCAGCCCACCACGGTGGCGGCCCAGCCCCCCGCGGCGGCGGCCGCTCCGGCGGGACCCTCAGCCGCGGACATCAAGGAAGCGGATGAGATCTTCGCCGGGCGCTGCACTCCCTGTCATGGTCCGAAGGGCCGTGGTGACGGGCCCGCCTCGGCCGGCCTGACTCCGAAGCCTCGGAACTTCACCGATGCGGCGTGGCAGACCAAGGTGACCGACGAGCACATCGAGAAGATCGTGCTCTACGGGGGCGCCGCGGTCGGCAAGAGCCCCGCGATGCCGCCCAACCCCGACCTCGAGCAGTATCCGGGCATCATCAAGGGTCTCCGTGCACACATCCGAGGCCTGAACGCGGGACCCTCAGCGTCGCGCTGAGCGGAGGCACTGCCCCGTTCACCCGAGGGGCATGAAGCGCATCCTGTTCGCCGGAGGGACCATGAACCGCATCCTCTTCGCCGCCTCGCTCGTCGCTCTGACCGCGCATGCCCAGGGAGAGGTGAAGGACATCGTGGACATCGCCGTCGCCTCGAAGGACCACACCACGCTGGTGACCGCGCTGAAGGCCGCGGACTACGCGACCGCGCTCAAGAACCCCGGCCCGCTCACCGTCTTCGCCCCCACCAACGCCGCCTTCGACAAGCTGCCCAAGGGAACGGTGGAGGAGCTGCTCAAGCCCGAGAAGAAGGGCGCACTGGAGAAGCTCCTCCAGTACCACGTGACTCCCTCGGTCTACGAAGTGAAGTGGCTCAAGGACGGGCAGAAGCTGGGCCAGGTCAACGGCGGCAAGGTGACCATCGGGGTCAAGAACGGGAAGGTGACGGTCAACGGCGCCAACGTGATCGCCTCGATCCGGGCGTCGAACGGCATCGTGCACGTCATCGACGCGGTGCTCCTCCCCGAGGAACCCAAGAAGTGACACCCGGAGGAATGGACGTGATCGAGGCAGAGCAGACGCTGGGCGAGCTGGCGGTGGCGGTTCCCACCGCCGCCAAGGTCTTCTACCGGTACGGGCTCGACTACTGCTGCGGGGGGAAGCAGTCCCTGGCCGAGGCCTGTGCCCGGGGTGGGCTGGACCCCGCGGAGGTGCTGGAGGCCATCCGGGCGGACCAGGCAGCCGTCGGCGGGGATGGCGGCCTGCGCTGGCTGGACCGCCCCCTGACGGAGCTCGTCCAGCACATCCTGGAGCGGTACCACGCGCCATTGCGCCCCGAGCTCGGGCGTCTGCTGGCGCTCGCCCGACGGGTCGAGCGGGTCCACGCCGGAAAGCCAGGGTGCCCGGTGGGCCTCGCCGCCCACCTCGAGACGGTGCGAGCCTTCGTCGAGGAGCACCTGGCGAAGGAGGAGCAGGTCCTGTTCCCGCTGTTCCTCGCCGGGCGCGGCCGTCAGGCGTCCATGCCGGTGCAGGTGATGCTGCGGGAACACGAGGAGCATGGAGACGCGCTGCGCCGGATCCGCGAGCTGACGAACGACCTCCGGCTGCCCCCGGAGGCGTGCGCAACGTGGCGGGAGCTCTACCGCTCGCTCGGCGCGCTGGCGGTGGAGCTGATGGAGCACATTCACCTCGAGAACAACATCCTCTTCGCCCGCGCGCTGGCCGGCTGAGCAGCAAACTCCACGCTGCGAGATCCCGGCCAGCGCCCCCAGAGTCCCTGGGGCCGGCCCAGGCCCTCAGGGTCGGCGGCGACGTCCGGGCCGGCGCGGATAGCCCACGGTCTGGGCGAAGAGCACACGCCGCCTGCTCCCGAGGCCCAGCCCACGGGCCAGCGCGCCCCGCTGGCAGTTGTGGAACCAGGCGGCGAGGCCGGTGGCCGCAGCGAACAGGTACACGTTGGCGGCGATGAGCCCGGTGTCCACGAAGTAGTACGAGCGCTGGACCGCTGGATCGTGCAGCCCTGGCTCCTCGAACCCTTGCGTGTGCTCGAGCCGGTCCAGGTCCACCACGAAGAGCAGGCGCACCGGCGCGGTCGCGCCCAGGAGCCCCTGCCCCGGGTTGAGGCACAGGCCGCGCAGGTCCCTCGCCACGACCAGTCCCAGCGCATGGTGGCGCGCGTCGTAGAGGAACGCCCCCTCGGGCCTGAGCACGTACAGGTCGATCTCCTGCGAGTTGCTCGCCGAGGCTGCCGTCCTCCCCACTGCGCCAAAGGGCCCGCGGCTCCGGTTGACGCCCCAGGCGGCCCAGAGGAGTCCGGAGAGGACGGAGAGCGGGAGCGGGCGGTCGGAGAGCTCGCGGACCGTCCGCCGTGCGCGGAGCGCCCGGGCCAGGGTCGCGGTGCCGCCGAGCACCGGTCGTGGAAGCCGGAGCGTTCCGGCGGGCGTTCGCGACGGGTGTGGGCTCATGATCTGCCTCCTCGCACCGGGCTAGGCTCCTCGACCGTGCGCCTCGCCGTCATCTCCGACATCCACGGGAACATCCGGGCGCTCGAGGCGGTGCTGGCCCGGGTGCGCGCCCTCGCCGACATCGATCGGCTGGTGGTCGCCGGGGATCTCCTCTCCGGACCCCTCGAGCCGTCCGAGACGGCCGAGGCGCTCATGGCGCTCGACGCGGCCACCATCCGCGGCAATCACGAGCGGCAGCTGCTCGCCTGCGCCGACAGGCCGGGCGGCGCGAGCGATCAGTACGCGTTCGAGCACACCAGCGCCGAGCAGCGCGCCTGGCTGGCCACCCTCCCCGCCACGCTGGAGCTCGCCCCGGACGTGCTCCTGTGCCACGGCACGCCCCAGACCGACCTGGTCTACCTCTGCGAGGAGCTGGACGGCGGGCCGGTGAAGCTCGCCTCGGACGAGGTCATCACCGGACGGCTCGCGGGCGTCCGCCACGCCCTGGTCCTCTCCGGGCACTCCCATCACCCCCGCACGGTGCGCCTCTCCACGGGGCAGCTGGTGGTGAACGCCGGGAGCGTCGGGCTGCAGGCCTTCACCGGGGACCCGCCGCACCCGCACCAGGTCGAGAACGGGTCGCCGCACGCGCGCTTCGTCGTCTGCGAGCGGACGTCCCGGGGATGGCAGGCTGAGCACCATCAGATCTCCTACGACTGGGACGCGGCCTCCGAGACCGCGGCGCGACACGGGCGGCCCGAGTGGGCGCGGTGGCTGCGCTCCGGCCGGGTCTGACCCGCCCGCCCTCTAGGGCTCGACGCGCTTCCAGCTCTTGTCGGGGTCGAAGCGCTTCAGTCCCTCGGCCGTCTTCGCGGTCTTCGGCCCCAGGTCCTTCTCGAAGACCACCCCGGCCTGGTTCACCACGAAGGTCATCACCCCCGACTTGCCGTACGACGCCGGGTAGGCGACCAGCCCGAAGCCGCGGGTGAGCTTCCCGCCCTCTCGGTAGTCCAGCGCGCCGCCCTCGGCGTTCGGGCCCTGCGCGGTCAGGATCCGGTAGAGGTACCCTCGGTACGGCGTGCGCTGGCCCTGCTTCGGGGTGTAGCCCTCGCGGAGGGCTCCACTCACCCCCGGGCCCATGGGGCTTTCCGGCTCTCCGCCAGAGGTCTGCCAGTAGAGCCCGTCGCGCTTCCCGGCCGAGCTCATGAGGTGCTCCGCGTAGTGCGGCACGCTCGCCCCCTCCGGATTCCGGGCCAGGTAGTCCCGTTGCGCGTTCACGTAGCCGAGGCACACCTGGATCGCGTCCAGCTCGTTCTGGCCCACCCGGCGCGCCAGGAGCTCCGCCTCGCCAGCCCTGGAATCGAAGGTCCAGCCGGAGGGCCCCTGCACCAGCGGAATCGGGAAGGGCCATCCGTCCTCGCCCACTACCAGCGTGCGAGTGCGCTCGGATGGCGCCGCCAGGGTGTGCGTGTGGTCGAACAGGGCGACGAACTCCTGGAGCGCGGCACGGTCGGCAACGGCATCGCCCGACACCAGGAAGGATCGCGATCGGTCACCGAGAACCCGGATGACCGCCTCCACCTCGCCCGAGCGCGCGGCGGTGATCAGCGCCTCGGTCGCGGCCACCGGGTCGGGGTAGGGCTTGGAGCCGGCGGCGAGGACCGGGCCCGAGAGGACGAGGAGCAGCAAGGGGATCGCGCGTCGAAGGGTCATGATCACTCAGCGCCTCCGCCCGCCACCGCGTCCACCACCACCGCCTCCGACGCTCGACGCTCCCCGGCTGCTCGCTGCCCGGGTCTGCGCACCGCTGTTCATCCCCCCACCCCACGCGGGACCGGAGGGCGCGGGCTTCGCCGAAGGCGCACCCCAGCCTCGGTCACCTCCGCCGCCGTACCCGGGCGGCGGCGACGGAGCTCCCGTCGAGGGGCGAGGTGCTCCGGCTCCCGCCCCCGGACCGGAGGGAACCGTGCTCGGCATTCCGGTCGAGGGCCGCGGTGCTCCAGCTCCTGCTCCCGCTCCCGGACCGGCCGGAAGCGTGCTCGGTCCCCCGGGGCGGCCCCCGGGCGCGCCAGGGCCTCCCGGACCTCCAGGACTCCCGGGGCCGCCGACGCCACCAGCCCCTCCCGGTCCACCGACGCCTCCAGGGCCACCGACGCCTCCAGGGCCTCCGGGTCCCCCGGCCCCACCCGGCGGCCGTCCCCAGCCTCCGGGCGGCGGCGGACGCGGCGGATAGGGAGGACGCGGCGGGTACGGCGGATACGGCGGGTAGCGCCAGTAGCTCGAGCCGATCGCGAACCCGATGCTGAAGCTGATCGCCGCCCCGCCCATGACGTACCCGGGCGGATAGACCGGGGGCGGCGGATACGCCGGGTAGGCCCAGGTCCCGTAGACCACCGTCGGGCTGTAGACCGGTACGTAGACCACCTCAGGCTGCGCCGGCTCGATGTAGATGATGGTCGTCGCCGTGCCGTCGCTCGCCGTCCCGCCCTTCTCCACCTTCACCGTCTGCTGCGACGAGGACTTGAGGTTCCCGGCCTCGAGCGCCCGGGACCGCATCTGCTGCACGGCGAAGAGCACCGACTCGCGCTGCGTCCGGTACGCCGTCCCCAGGTCGCGAGCCCAGTCCTGGTGCTCGCTGAGCATCTTCAGGACGTCGGGGAGCGCGGCCAGCGCCTTCACGCTCCCGTCCCAGGGTTTGTCCTTGAGCGCCGCCTCCAGGTCCTTCCCGGCGA
>DATIWB010000048.1:0-14520 GCA_035519675.1 Myxococcaceae bacterium | reverse complement strand
CGAGGAGAAGCTCCGCACCAAGCGGATGAGCAAGGAGGCCACGCTCAAGGTCAAGAAGGAGCTGAAGAAGCTCCGGATGATGAGCCCGATGAGCGCCGAGGCCACCGTGGTCCGGAACTACATCGACTGGATCCTCTCCCTCCCCTGGTACGAGGAGACCCGTGACCGGCTCGACGTGGCCGAGGCCGAGCGGGTCCTGGACGAGGACCACTACGGGCTGAAGAAGGCCAAGGAACGCATCCTCGAGTACCTGGCGGTGCAGGCGCTGGTGCAGAAGCTGAAGGGGCCCATCCTCTGCTTCGTGGGCCCGCCCGGCGTGGGCAAGACCTCGCTGGCCCGGAGCATCGCCCGGGCGACGGGAAGGAAGTTCGTCCGGCTGTCGCTGGGCGGCGTCCGCGACGAGGCGGAGATCCGCGGCCACCGCCGCACCTACATCGGGGCGATGCCGGGAAAGCTCATCCAGAGCCTGAAGAAGGCGGGGAGCAACAACCCGGTCTTCCTCCTCGACGAGGTGGACAAGATGTCCACCGACTTCCGGGGCGATCCGTCGAGCGCGCTCCTGGAGGTGCTGGACCCGGAGCAGAACAACACCTTCAACGACCACTACCTCGACTGCGACTACGACCTGTCGAAGGTGATGTTCATCTGCACCGCAAACACGATGCACAACATCCCCGGGCCGCTGCAGGACCGCATGGAGGTCATCCGGATCGCCGGCTACACCGAGATGGAGAAGCTGAGCATCGCCCGGCGGTACCTCATCCCCAAGGAGAAGGAAGCCAACGGACTCTCCGACGTGGACGTCACCCTGACCACCGAGGCGGTGCGGGTCATCATCCACCGCTACACCCGCGAGTCCGGCGTGCGCTCGCTGGAGCGGGAGATCGCCGCGGTGTTCCGCAAGGTCGCCCGCGACGTGCTGAAGAACGGCAAGCGTGCGATCCGGGTGGACCGGAAGATGACCATGAAGTACCTCGGCGTGCCCCGCTACCGCTTCGGCGAGGTGGAGCGCGAGGATCAGGTGGGCATCGTCACCGGACTGGCCTGGACCGAGATGGGCGGTGAGCTGCTCACCACCGAGGCCACGGTGATGCCGGGGAAGGGGAAGCTGATCATCACCGGAAAGCTCGGTGAGGTGATGCAGGAGTCCGCCCAGGCGGCCATGTCCTACGTCCGGAGCCGAGCCGACCGGTTCGGGATCGACCGGAAGTTCGCCGAGACCTGCGACATCCACATCCACCTGCCCGAGGGGGCGATCCCCAAGGACGGGCCGTCGGCGGGGGTCACCATGGCCACCGCGCTGGTGTCGGCGCTTTCCAAGATCCCCGTCCGCCGCGACGTGGCGATGACGGGGGAGATCACCCTGCGCGGGCGGGTGCTGCCCATCGGCGGCCTCAAGGAGAAGACGCTCGCCGCCCACCGCGCCGGGATGAAGACCGTCCTCATTCCTCGGGAGAACCGGAAGGACCTGCGGGACATCCCGAAGAAGATCCGCGACCAGCTGCGCATCGTCCCGGTGGAGTACGTGGACGACGTGCTCCGCGAGGCGCTCCTGCTCGAGAAGCCGGACGAGTTCTTCCGCAAGCCAGCGCCGGAGACGGAGCAGGTCCCGACGGCCCCGCCGGGCACTGCGTAGCCGCCCCGCGCGTCGGAGCCGGAGGGTGACCCGCGACTCGTCGGGCGAGCCAGCGGCGAACGTTCCCGTGCCGACGACCTGAACCTCTCCCCGTTCACTGGCGAAAGGAGCGCTCAGGAGCCTCTGTCCGGGGCGGGGCGGGGCTCCTACCTTCGGTCGTCCGGAGGAGGGAGTTCCAGGCAGCGATGAGTTCCGAGCTCGAGAGCCCGGCGCCGTCCGAGGAGGGCGCGGCGGAGGAGTCCAGCGCCGGAGCCCGCCGCAGGGTCGAACCGGTACGCCGCTCGGTCCTGGTGGTGGAGGACGATCCGGCGCAGCGGGCGATGCTCGTGGAGCTGATCTCGCTCTGGGGTTACCGCACGGTCGCGGTCGGCAGCGCCGAGGAGGCGGAGACGCTGCTCCAGCAGGCGGGCGCACTCGAGGTCGCGGTGGTGGATGTGTTCCTCCCCGGGGAAAGTGGGGTGCAGCTCATCACCCGGCTCCGAGAGCGCTTCCCCGAGTCGGTGCTGATCGGCATCTCTGCGCTCTCCACCGCCGCGACCGCCCGGCGGTGCAAGGGCATCGGCGCCGACCTCTTCATCGGCAAGCCACTCGAGCCGGGGCGTCTGGCCGAGGCGCTCCAGAGCCAGCACCAGAGCTGGCACTAGGTCAGGGCGGCCGCACCCAGAGACTAGGCGCAGTCGAAGAGGATCTTCCCCACGTTCTTCCGCTCGTGCATCCGGCGGTGCGCCGCCACCCCCTCGGTCAGGGGAAACACCTGGTCGATCCGCGAGTGGACCTTCCCCTTCCCCCAGAGCCCCATCAGCGCGTCGAGCGTGGCCCGCAGCATCGCCACCTCGCCCCAGAGGTGACCGACGTTCACCCCGGACACGCTGATGTTCTTCCCCATCAGCTCCAGCGCGTTCCACCGCTTCATCGTCGCCAGGCCGCCAACGACCTTGAGGAGGTTCCGGGACTCGCCGGTCGTGGCGTTCGCCCAGCCGAAGCAGATGAGGTGACCCACCGGTGCGAGCACCGAGGTGTTCCGCGCCCACTCCGGGCCGCCCAGCGCGTCCAGGACCAGATCCACCCCACGCCCGCCGGTGAGACGCTTGACCTCCTCGACGACGTCCTGCGTCCGGTAGTCGATGGGGTGGTCCACCCCCGCCTCGCGGAGCACCCCGTGCTTCGAGGCCGAGGCGCTCCCGAGGATGGTCACCCCCCCGACCGCCCGGGCGAGCGCGATGGCGGCCAGGCCCACGCCTCCGGCGGCCATGTGCACCAGGAGCGTCATCCCCGGCCTCAGAGTCGCCACCCGGTGGAGCATGTGGTGTGCGGTCAGCCAGTTCACCGGGAGCGCCGCCGCCTGATCGAGGTCCATCCCCTCGGGCAACGGGACCACGTACCGCGCGTCCGCCAGCGCGTGCGTCGCCTGGCCGCCGAACCGGGTCATGGCCAGGACCCGGGTGCCGACCGGCGGGCCGCTCACCCCCTCGCCGAGCGACGCGACCGTCCCGCTCACCTCGTAGCCCATCACCATCGGCGGCTTCGGCGCGTCCGGGTAGAGCCCGACCCGAGCGCTCACGTCCGCGAAGTTCAGGCCCGCCCGGGCGACCCGGATGCACACCTGTCCAGGGCCCGGAGCCGGGTCAGGCGCCTCGCGGACTGCGAGGACCTCCGGGGGCCCGTAGCGGGTGATGGTCAGTGCACGCATGCCAGGGCGCTCCTACCACACGCCCGTGCCCGGCCCAGGGTTGGTAAGGTCCCCGGGCGTGGAGACGCTCGCTCCGGGATTCCTCATCGCCATGCCCCAGCTCGGAGACCCGAACTTCCAGCGAACCGTGGTCTTCGTCTTCCAGCACGGGCCGGAGGGCGCCCGGGGCCTGGTCCTGAACCGCCCGGGTCCGTTCACCCTGCGCGAGGTCGCCGACGGACAGTCGCTGCCGGTCGCGCCCCGGCTCGCCCCGCAGAAGATCTTCGTGGGCGGTCCGGTGGAGCCCCAGCGAGGCTTCGTCCTCCACGACCGCACCGGGGTGGACGAGAAGCAGCCGCTCTCCGACGGGCTCTTCCTCTCCGAGACCGTGGACGCGCTCGAGGCGCTCCTCGCCGATTCGGAGGGCAACCTTCGCTTCTACCTGGGGTACAGCGGCTGGGGGCCGGGCCAGCTGGAGAAGGAGCTCGCCGCGGGCGCCTGGCTCTTCACCGAGGCTGCCCCCGGGGCGGTGCTGGGCGGCTCGCCCCAGACCCTGTGGGACGACACCCTGCGCTCGCTCGGCGTGGACCCGGCCATGCTCCAGCCGGGCGGAGGAATGAACTGATGCTCGATCCGTCCACCCTCGAGTCGCGCATCAAGGCCGCGCTGCCCGATGCCCAGGTCACCATCCGGGACCTCACCGGAACCGGCGACCACTTCGAGGCCCGGGTCGTCTCCGGGGCCTTCGAGGGCAAGTCGATGCTGGACCAGCATGCCGCGGTCTATGCCCCCCTCCAGGACCTGCTGGACTCGGGCGAGCTGCACGCCCTTGCGTTAAGGACCTACTCCCCCGAGCAGTGGAAGAAGTTCGGGGCCACGAGGACTTCCAACGTATGACCCCCGATCTCAAGGCGCGCTTCGACCGGGAGACCCAGGCCCATCCGGTCGTCATCTACATGAAGGGCAATCCGCTCTTCCCGCGCTGCGGCTTCAGCGCCGCCGCGGTGCAGATCCTCCAGGCCTACGGTCCGGTGCACGGCGTCGACGTGCTGGCCGAGCCCGAGGTGCGCGACGGCATCAAGGAGTACACCCGCTGGCCCACCATTCCCCAGGTGTTCATCCACGGGAAGTTCGTCGGCGGCTCGGACATCGTCCGCGAGCTCGAGGAACGGGGCGAGCTGAAGGCCCTCATCGACGCCCGCCCCCCGGTGACCTGAGCCGTGGGCGAGGACCAGAAGCAGCCCCCCGGACCAGGGGAACGCCTGGGGACCGGGGCAGCGGCGCCGGGCGACGAGGCTCAGTCGCGCATCGTCGAGGCACGGATGAAGCTCCGCGCCCGCTTCTTCGACAAGATCAAGTCCACCCCGGCCGCCGCGGACGGCAAGCCGCTGGGGAGCGGGCCGCCCAACCGGCACGGGATGCCCCAGGTCCCCGTCGGGCAGCACGTGACCGAGGGCTGGCCGGTGCTGGACCTCGGCACCCGGCCCGATGTCTCCACCGACCGCTGGACGCTCCGCGTGGACGGCGCGGTCGAGGAGCCACTCACCCTTCGCTGGAACGACTTCCTCGCCCTTCCGCAAGCCACCGACGTGAGCGACTTCCACTGCGTCACCACCTGGTCGAAGCTCGACGTGGAGTGGAAGGGGGTGGCCTTCGCCACCGTGGCCGCGCTGGCGAGGCCGCTTCCCGGCGCCACCCACGTGCTGGTTCACGGCTACGACGGCTACACCACCAACCTCCCCTTGGAGGAGGCGCTGAAGGACGACGTGCTCCTGGTGCACACCGCGGAGGGCAAGCCGCTCCCCCGCGAGCACGGGGGACCGGTGCGGATGATCACCCCGCAGCTGTACGCCTGGAAGGGCTCCAAGTGGATCCAGCGCATCGAGTTCCTCACCCATGACCGACCCGGCTTCTGGGAGACCCGCGGCTACAGCAACACCGCCCATCCGTGGCGGGACGACCGCTACTCCTGAGCTGGCCGTCGTCTCTGCCGGGCCCGCCTCCACGGGGTGGCGCGCGCGGCTTTCCGCGTTCCGGGCCCGCCATGCCCGGGAGGAGTCGATCGGCTTCTTCGTCGGCGGGTTCCTCTTCGACGCGGTCATGGTAGGGCGCATCGACGAGACGCCCGTCCTGCTGCAGCAGGCGGCGTACCTCCTGGCGACCGGGCTGCTGCTCGGGGCGATGCTGCGCATCGAGCTGTTGCACCTCGAGCCGGTGGGCTGGCTGCGGCGGCCGTGGCGCTACCTCGAGCACGCGACGCATTTCATGCTCGGCACCCTGCTCAACGCCTTCATCCTCTTCTACGTGAAGAGCGGCTCGGGCGTGACCGCGGTGCTGTTCCTGGTGCTCATCTCGCTGTTGCTCCTGGTCAACGAGCACCCCCGCTTCCACCGGCTCGGACCGGTGGTGCTGTTCGGCCTCTACTCCTTCGCCCTCACCAGCTACCTGGCCTATCTCCTGCCGGTGCTGGCCGGGCATCTCCGCTCCTGGATGTTCTTCGCCGCCTCTGGGCTGTCGATCCTCCCCATCCTGCTGCTGGCCCGGCTGATGGCCCGCTGGGGCGAGGACCGCCGGCGCGCGTTCCGGCGGGCGGTGGGACCGGCCATCGGCGTGCAGGCGCTGCTGCTCGTGCTCTTCGTCTTCCACCTCGTCCCACCGGTGCCGCTCTCGGTCCGCTCGCTGGGGGTCTGGCATCGGGTGGAGCGGGAGGGCGCCGAGTTCAGCCTGAGCCGGCTCCCCCGATCCCGCTGGGCCGACCTCTGGCGCAAGGACGAGCGGGTCTTCCTCGCCCGTCCCGGGGACCGGGTGTTCGTCTTCACCCGGATCTTCGCCCCGCACAACTTCCGCGATCAGGTACGCGTCCGCTGGGCGAAGTGGGAGCGGGGGGGCTGGACCGAGAGCGACGCCATCCCGCTCCGGATCGTCGGCGGCCGCGAGGAGGGGTTCGGCGGCTACGCCTACAAGCAAAACTGGTCGGCCGGGGACTGGCGAGTGGCCATCGAGACCGAGGACGGGCGGGAGATCGGCCGCATCCGGTTCGAGATCCGTCCGGATCCGGAGGCCGGCGAGCGGGTGTTCGACGTCCTCCGGCGGTGAGGGTCACTCCTCGCCGGCGCGAGCGTGCGAGGGCAGGTTGGGGTGGCGGAGGATCAGCATCCGGACCTGTGGCTGATTCCGCACCACCGCCTGCTTCAGCAGATGCGCCAGCACCGAGGGCGGCGTCCCGGCCCAGCGCGCCAGGTTCTGCACCAGGAGCAGCGAGGTCACCGTCCGGTGGCAGAACAGCGCGGCGCTCTTCTGGTCCAGCGCCAGACCCACCAGCTGGGCCAGGATGCGCCCCTCGGTCCGGAAGAGGGTGTCCACCTTCTCCTCCGACAGCCCCGAGCTCCAGCGGGCACGGAACGCCTCGCGGCTGGCGATCTTGTTCTTCTCCGGCATCTCCCGGCCCACGCTGAGCTGGAAGAGGTCGAGGAGCCGGCGCTGGTGGAAGATGCGCTGGAGCAGCGCCGGCGGGGTCTGCACGTTCCGGAGCAGCATCCGCTGCACCTCGGCATCCCGCAGGAAGGCATCCTTCCTGGTCAGCGCCCCCAGCCCGGTCGGGTGAGGGTGGTGCGCGGCGAGCAGCCGCGCGTGCACCAGCCCGAACCGTGGGTTCTCCACCAGCGCCCGGGCGACGTTGGGGAGCGGGTCGAAGCACAGCGCCTGCAGCTCGGGGTCCCCGAGCTGCCCGGCGAGCCGGGTCCGCGAGTCGGCAGGGAACTGGGAGAGACGCTCCTCGAACAGCCGCCGAAGCGCCAGGCGCTGCGGCTCGGGCTCGGGTGCGGACGTCTCGTCGGAGGCCATCGCTGCTCGGGCCAAGAGTCTCGCCCAGCGGGGGGGCGCCGTGCACGGACACCTACTCGCCCCTACACAATTCGATGCTTCACGCCGCTACACGCCGAAGCCCGCCGGCACGGTGTCGAGATCGGGGGCCAGCGCAGCCAGGGCCCGTCGCCGCACCTCGCCCAGGCCCGTCCGGTCCGGGGGTCGAGGTGCCGCCCCGGGAACTGCTTCGTCGAGCACCACCTGCGCCGGCCGGCCGCCGAGCACCAGCACCCTGCCGGCCACCCGGAGCGCCTCCTCGACGTCGTGGGTGACGAGCAGCACCGTCGTCCGCGCCCGCGCCGCGACCTCGAGGAGCAGATGCTGGAGCCCGGTGCGGGTGATGGCGTCCACCGCGCCGAACGGCTCGTCCAGCAGGAGCACCTCCGGGGCCCGGGCGAGGGCCCTGGCCAGCGCCACCCGCTGCGCCATCCCACCCGAGAGCTGGTGGGGGAGGAGGGCGCCCGCCGCCCCCAGCCCCACCGCGGCCAGCAATTCCTGGACGCGCCGCTCGCCATCGGCCGTCCGCTGGAGCGCCTCGTCCAGGCCGAAGGCCACGTTCGCCGCCGCGTCCAGCCAGGGCAGCAGCCGTGGCTCCTGGAACATCAGCCCCACCTGGCGGAGCGGACCCTCCACCCGGGTCTCTCCCACCCGGACCACACCCGCATCCACCCGCTCCAGGCCGGCGACGAGCCGCACCAGGGTCGACTTGCCGCAGCCGCTCGCCCCGAGCAGCGCCACCACCGCTCCGGCCTCCACCTCGAGGTCGAGACCGGCGAAGAGTGGCTGGGCCGCGGAGTACGACTTCCGCACCCGCTCGAGGCGCAGGCGCCGACTCATGCCCGGAATCCGTCGCTCCAGCCGAGGAGCCGGCGCTCCACCCCTCGCAGGCCCTGGTCGGTGAGCTTCCCGAGCAGGGCCAGCAGGGCGATCGCCACCACCATCACGTCCGCGCGGGTGCTGTTCTGGCCGTCGAGGAGGAGGAACCCCAGCCCTCGTGAGGCGGCGATGAGCTCGGCGGCGACCAGGAAGAGCCACGCCTGGTTCAGTCCGAGGCGAAGCCCGGTGAGCAGCGCCGGCGAGGCCGCCGGGAGGACGATGCGCCGGGCGAGCCGCGCTCCGCAGAGGCCGTGGAGCCGACCGACCTCGACGAGGCGCCGGTCGACCCCGCGGATCCCCGCCGCGGCGTTCACGTAGACCGGGAAGAAGGCGCCGATCGCCACCAGCACCACCTTGGGCAGCTCACCGATGCCGAGCCAGAGCAGGAGGAACGGGACCCAGGCCAGAGAGGGAATGGCCCGGAGCGCCTGCAGCGTCGGCTCGAGGAGCCGCTCCGCCCTCCGGCTCAGGCCCACCAGCGTGGCCAGCGCGGCCCCGAGCAGCGCTCCGGTGCCGAAGCCCAGCGCGACGCGGCCCACGCTCGCAGCCAGGTGACGCTGCAGCTCTCCCGAGGCGACGAGCTCACCCAGGGTTCCCAGCACCAGCCGCGGCCCGGGCAGCTGGCTGGGGCTGAAGAGACGGACCACCGAGGTGGTCGCCACCCACGCCCCGAGCAGCACGGCCGGCAGCACGAACGGCTCGACCCACCGCAGGGACGGTGGGCGCCTGGCCGTCGCCGAGCCCCAGCCGAGCACGGGCCCGGCGGTCTCCGTCCCCTCGCCGCTCACCGCCGCGCCTCCTGCGCCGGGCCGGGCGCCAGCAGCTCCAAGAGGGCCCTCTCCGGATTCGCCTCGGCAGAGACCAGCTTCTCCGAGCGGAGGATGGGCACCACCGCCGCGAGCGCCGCGCGGAGCTTCTCGCCCGGGACGCCCACGTCGCGGTCGAGCACCGTTCGCTCGGTGAGCTGCTTCCTCGCCACCTCGGGCGTGAGCCGCGCCGCCTCGGCGAGGATCTGCGCCGCATCGTCGGGGTGGGCGAGGATCCACGCCCGGGCCCTCTCGTACTGGGCCAGCACGGTGCGCACCACCTCGGGGTGGGCCTTCAGGAACTCCTCGCGCGCGTTCAGCGTCCCGAAGGTGTTGAAGTCGATGTTGCGCGAGAGCAGCCGCGAGCCGGCCTGCAGCTCGGAGGCCGCCATGTGCGGATCGAGCCCGGCCCAGGCATCCACCTGCCCGCGCTCCAGCGCGGTCCGCCCATCGGGGTGCTGGAGGTTCACCAGCTCGACATCGGACTGCTTGAGGCCATTCGCCTGGAGCGTGCGGAGCAGGAAGAAGAAGGGGTCGGTGCCACGGGTGGCGGCAATCTTCTTCCCCTTCAGCTCCGCCACTGCCTTCAGCGCCGAGTCCTTCGGGACGACGAGCGCCGTCCACTCCGGCTTGCTGAAGACGTAGACGATCTTGAGCGGCACGCCATTGGTGCGGGCCAGCAGGGCGGCGGCGCCAGCGGTGGAGGCCAGGTCCGCGCTGCCGCTGGAGACGAGCTCGTTGGCCTTGTTGCTCCCGGCGCTGAAGAGCCAGGTGACCTTCGTCCCCTCCTTGCCCAGCGCCTCCTCCAGCCAGCCGAACTTCTTCAGCACCAGGCTGCTGGGGTTGTAGGTGGCGTAGTCGAGCCGGACTTCCGGGAGCGGCGCGGCCAGCGCGAGGGTGGAGAGGAGCAGCGAGACGAGGACGATGCGGAGAGACACCATGGGCCTCCAGTGGGGAGAGCGGGGGATGGGAGCTACCTGCGCCCCCGGACGTTCTGGGTGAGCCGGAGGACGTCGGCGAGCACGCCCGCGGCGGTGACGTCGCCCCCGGCGCCCGCGCCACGGACGATGAGCGGGTAGTCCTGGTAGCGAGCGGTGGTGAAGGCCACCAGCGCCTCGGCGCCCCGCAGCGGGACCGCGGGGTGCCCGGCCTCGACCGCCACCGGGCCCACCCGCACCTTCCGGCCTTCTGCTCCGGGGACGATCTGCACCAGGTACCGGAGCGTCCGGCCCGCGGCCACGTAGCGGGCCACCCGGGCGGCGAAGGCCTCGTCGTGTGGCACCAGCTGCTGGAGGAAGCGCTCGGGGTCATCCTCTGCCAGGAGCCCGCCATCGACGAACGGCTCGACGGCGATGTCCTCCAGCTCCAGCTGCAGCCCGAGCTCGCGGGCGAGGATCAGCGCCTTGCGGGCCACGTCCAGGCCCGACAGGTCGTCGCGGGGGTGCGGCTCGGTGTACCCCCGGTCGCGCGCAGCGCGCACCGCGACCGAGAGCGGCGTCCCGCCCATCACCTCCTGGCAGAGGAAGCCCAGGGTTCCGGAGAGACTGCCGTCGATGCGCTCCACCACGTCACCGGTCGCCACCAGGTTCTTCAGGGTCTCGATGACCGGCAGGCCGGCGCCCACCGTGGTCTCGTAGTGCCAGGCCCGGAAGTGCCGGCGGGCCATGTCGAACACCTCTGCCCGGCGCCGGAGCGGCAGCGCCAGCGGCTTCTTGTTCGCCGCGACCACGTGGATGCCGCGCCGGAAGGCCTCGACGTACAGCCCCTCCATTCCGTCCTCGGCGGTGCAGTCCACCAGCACCGGGACGGGTAGCCGCGACAGCCGGTCCAGCAGCCCGGTCAGCTCGGGCGGCGACCCGCCCGGACCCCTGGCCCGAGGCGGGAGCTCCGAGGGCAGCAGTCCCCGTGGGTTGACGTGCACCCCGTGCCGGTCCACGACGCCGAAGAGGCGGGCGTCGACGCCCTGGCGCCTCCGCAGCGAGTCCCGGGTGGCCTCGAGCTGGGCGAGCAGTCGCCCTCCCACCGTGCCCCGCCCCAGGAGCAGGACGTTCACCTCGGTCTCGGCGAGGTTGAAGGCCGCGTGCACGGTCCGCACCGCCTCCGCGGTGTCGGTGGCGTCCACCACGCACCCGATGCTCCGGGAGCTCGCCCCCTGCGCGATGGCGCGGACGTTGATGCCCACGTTTCCCAGCGCGGCGAAGAAGCGGCCGGCGACGTTCGGCCAGTGCCCCATCGCCTCGGCCACCAGGCTCACCAGCGACACCGGGCCGAGGGCCGGGGGCAGCTCCACCTCGCCCGGGACGAGCAGCTCGGCCAGCGCCGCCTCGAGCACGGTGCGCGCCCGGTCGGCCTCCGCGGCGTCGACCACCACCGCGAGGCTCTGGCCGTGGCCCGACTGGGTGACCATCCACACCCGGATCTGCGCCTCCTCCAGCGCCGAGAGCACGCGTACCGCGAGCGACGTCTCGGGGGCCGGGCGCCGTGACTCCACCGCCAGGAGCGCCAGGTTCTCGAGGCTGGTGACGCAGGTGGGCCGGTGCGGGTCGGGGTTTCCTTGCGCGTCGATGACCGTGCCCTCGCCGGCGTCCATCGTGCTGCGGATCCGCAGGCGGGCCCCGCTCCGCTCCAGCGGCAGCACCGTGCGCCGGTGGAACATCCGCAGCCCGAAGTGGGCCAGCTCCTGCGCCTCGTGCCAGGTGAGGCGCGGAACCGGGTAGGCCTCCTCCACCAGGTCGGGGTCGGCGGTCATCACCCCTCCCACGTCGGTCCAGATGGTCACCTCGGTTGCGCCCAGGAGCGCGGCGAGGGTGGTGGCGGCGTAGTCCGAGCCGTTCCGGCCCAGCGTGGCGGTGGCGCCATCCGGCGCCCGGCCGATGAAGCCGGTCACCACTGGAATGTGCCCCTCCCAGTGCGCCCGTCGCTCCAGCACCGGCCGGAGGCTCGCGCCCAGGTCCACGCTCGCGTCTCCGTGGCGGTCGTCGGTGCGGAAGATCTCCCGCGCATCCACCGGAAGCCCCGGCAACCCCCGGGCGCGGAGCGCCGCGGCCACCAGCTGAGAGGAGAGCCGTTCCCCCACCGAGAGGAGCAGGTCCAGGGCGACGAACGTGTTCGGGCCTGCCTCGCGGAGCGTGGCCAGCGCCCGACCGCCATCCTCGACGATCTCCGCCCAGGGCCGCTCCAGCTCCTCGAGCGCCTCCGGCCCGAGCACCTCGGCCCCACGGGTGCGGGCCAGCTCCAGCACGCGGTCCAGACCGGCGCGCGCCCGGACGGCGTCGCCCGCGGCGGCAGCCGCGCCCGCGTCCAGGAGCCACTCGGTCGAGTCCCCGAGCGCGCTCACCACCAGCGCCAGGGGCCGTTCGGCCTCCGCCACTCGCCGGAGCACGACCGGCAATCGCCCCGGCGCGCCCAGGGACGAGCCGCCGAACTTGTAGACCTGCCAGGGACTCATGGCGTGCTCCCGAGGGCCAGCCGGACCAGCGGGTCCAGCGCGTCCCACTCGATGAGGAAGGCGTCGTGTCCGTGTGGGCTCCGCACCGTGGCCCGGCGCGCCTCGGCCCCGTGGGCGGTGAGCCAGTCGGCCAGCACGTCCACCTGGGCCGGGGTGAAGAGCTGGTCGGTGTCGATGTCCACGCAGAGGGCAGAGGCGAGCAGTGGCCCACCCGGCGTGCCCGGTGGCGGCGCATCGAGGTCGTGGGCGTCCATCGCCTCGAGCTGGAGCAGGTAGGCGCGGCCGTCGAAGCGGCGGCGGAGCTTCTTGCCCTGATGCTCGAGGTAGCTCTGGATGGGCAGGGTCCAGGGCGGCTCGGGCTGCCGTCCCGCGGTGCGGTGCTGCCGGGCGTCGAGCGACGGCTCGGCCCGGTAGGTCAGCATCGCCAGCTGCCGGGCGAGCTCCAGCCCGCGCCCCACGTCGGAGGGCCAGCCAGGGTCGAGCCGGAGGATCTGCCGGGCGACGTGGTTCCACCCGCTCACCCAGGCGCTGGAGGCACTGGAGGCGCCGATGGGCAGGAGCCGGTCCACCGCGCCGGGGCGGAGCACCGGGAGGCAGAGGGCAATCATCCCCCCCAGCGAGGCCCCGGTGGTGAGCCGGAGCCGCTGGAGGCCCAGCACGTCCAGGAGCGACCAGAGCGCCCGGGCCTGGTCCCACGGCGTGAGCCGGACCGTCCGCTCGGGCCACGTCGGGTCGAGCGGCCCCGAGCTCCCGTAGCAGCTACCGAGGTTGTTGGCGCAGAGCACGCGCACCGCCGCTGGGTCGAGTGGCCGGCCCGGTCCGATGAGCGGCGCCCACCAGCCGTCGGGCCCCGCGGCGCGCGCATCGCCGGTGAGGGCGTGAATGACCAGCACCGTGGGGATGGACGGGTCCAGTCCTGCGCCGGTGCCCGCCCGCAGCGGCACGGAGCGCACCACCGGCCCCCGGCTCTCCGCGGTCACCTGCGTTCCCAGGCGCTCCAGGACGGGAAGGTCCGTCTCCGGCCCCCACCACTGCACCCGCGCGTGGTGAGGGTCCACCCTGGCTCCGTCGAGGAGGGCCAGCGGTGGAAGCCGCAGGTCGAAGAGCCGCGGGGACGCCGCGGCGCTGGGGCGGGCACCGGCCATCGCCATCACCGACGGGTGCCGAGCGCCTGGTCGAGGTCGGCGAGGATGTCGTCCACGTGCTCGAGGCCGACCGAGAGCCGCACCAGGTCCTCGGTGACGCCGGTGGTCTCCTGCTCCTCTGGAGTGAGCTGCTGGTGGGTGGTGGAGGCCGGGTGGATGATCAGCGAGCGCGCATCACCGATGTTGGCCAGCAGGCTGAACAGCTTCACCCGGTTGATGAGCGCCTTGCCCTCGGCGAGGCCGCCCTTCACCCCGAACGAGACGAGCCCGCCGAACCCGCCGTCGAGGTACTTCTTGGCCAGCGGATAGGCCGGGTCCTCCTCGAGGCCGGGGTAGCGCACCCAGGTGACCCGGGAGTCCTTCTTCAGCCAGCGGGCGACCTTGAGCGCATTCTCCGAGTGCCGGCGCACGCGGAGGTGCAAGGTCTCCAGCCCGTTGATGAAGGCGTGGGCGTTGAACGGGCTCAGGGACGGGCCGAGGTCCCGGAGCAGCTCGACGCGGGTCTTGAGGATGAAGGAGATCGCCCCGAACGTCTCCCAGAGCTTCAACCCGTGGTAGCCGGGGTTCGGCTCGGTGAACTCGGGGAACTTTCCGTTGTTCCAGGGGAAGTTCCCGGCGTCGACGATCAGCCCACCGATCGCCTGCCCGTGGCCGCCGATGTACTTGGTGGCCGAGTGGACGACGACGTTCGCCCCGTGCTCGATGGGTCGGAGCAGCACCGGGGTGGTCGCGGTGTTGTCCACGATGAAGGGGATGCCCGCCTCCTTGGCGATCTTCCCCAGCTCCTCGAGGTGGATGACGTCCAGCCGCGGGTTGCCCAGCGTCTCGGCGTAGAGCGCACGGGTCTTCGGGCCGATGGCCGCGCGGAGGGCCGCGAAGTCGGAGGCCTCGACGAACTTCGTCCGGATGCCCAGGCGAGGGAAGGTGACCTTGAAGAGGTTGTAGGTGCCGCCGTAGAGGCTCGAGGTGCTGACCAGCTCGTCGCCCGACTTGAGGATCGTGAGCAGGGCCAGCGTCTCGGCCGCCTGCCCCGAGGCCACTGCCAGCGCTGCCACGCCGCCCTCGAGCGCGGCGAT
>DATIWB010000047.1:0-2279 GCA_035519675.1 Myxococcaceae bacterium | reverse complement strand
GCTCGAGCTGCCGGGGGGCGGGGCCGAGCAGCCGGCTCCGGACCAGTGCCGGGGTCTCGCCCGTCCAGCGTTTGAACGCACGGTTGAAAGCCGATGCGTCGCTGAAGTGGAGCACGAACCCGATCTCGGACAGGCTCAGGGCCGCGTCCCCGATGTACCTCATCGCCAGGCCGCGACGGACGTCGTCCACGAGCGCGGAGTGGTTCGCCCCCCGCCGTGTCAGCTGACGCTGGAGCGTGCGGGGCGAGCGGTGGAGGGCCGCTGCGGTCGTCAAGAGGCTTGGTAGACCTCTCCTCATCTCCCGCGCGATGCAGGAGGAGACGCATGCCACGACATCGTCGTGGTCGGGCAGGGCGGACAGCAGCGAATCCGCATGGCGGACGAGGATCGGCAGAAGCCCTGAGTCTGCCGCGCGATGTGGAAGCTCGAGGACTTCCCGGGAGAACTCGATCTCCATGGCGCTCTGCTGGTACTGCACGGACGGCGCCAGGATGCGCTTGGCCTCGGCGAGGTCCTCCGGTCGGTCATGGCGAAAACGGACGCGCTCGGGCCGCCACGCGACACCGGTCGCTTGCTGGCTGCGAATCAGCACATGGGCGAGCCGGAACTCGTCGTACTGCGGAGCGGCACGCGCCCGGCGCCAGATCAACCGGGCCGAACCAGGGCCCGTCACCAGGGTCAGCTGGGACCGATCGTAGATGATGCGGATGTACTCGGTCAGTCGACGCAGCCCCTCCCCGACGTTGACCGAGGTCGAGAAGAGATAATCCACGACATCGTAGGCGCCCATCGGAAGGCCTTCTGCGACGTGGAGTCCGAACCACGGATCGCCGGACGCGTCGGCGCAGGCTTGCCAGACCCGGCACACGCTCGCGTAGGGGAGCCGGTTCTCGACCCGCTCCAGTGCCTCGCGGGAGAACCCGGCGGAGCGGAGGGCCTCCCCCACGTCGATTCCCTTCGTCTCCAGCGCCGCGAGGGCGGGTCGGGCTGCGAGTACGGATGCCGTTCCACCCATCAGCTGTCGCCTCGGGTCAGCGCTTCTGGCGCATGGCGCATCGCGAAGTTCTCCAGGACCGGTGACCCATCTGCAACGGACATTCCGTCCGCGAAGGAGAACCTCGATGAACCGGATGCTGGTGGTGGTATTCGACAACGAAGGAAAGGCCTACGAGGGCAAGAACGCCCTCCTGCAACTCGATGCCGAGGGAAGCGTGTTCCTCTACGCCTCCGCGGTGGTGGCCAGGAGCGCCGACGGGACGGCGGCGGTGAGGCAGGAGGACGACGCCCCGCTGGGAACGCTCCTCGGCACCTCCCTGGGGACGCTGATCGGCCTGCTGGGCGGACCGCCCGGTGCGGCGATCGGGGCCCTGAGCGGAATGGCGGTGGGGATGATCGGGGACATCGATCAGACCCGCATTGGTGGAGACTTCATCGACGACGTCCGCAAGGCCCTCTCGCCGGGGAAGGCCGCGGTGGTTGCGGAGGTCGACGAGGACTGGACCACCCCGGTCGATACGCGGATGGAGAAGCTCGGTGGCACGGTCTTCCGGCGGTCGCTCTCCGACGTCCGGGACATCGCCAACGACGAGGACGCCGCGGCAATCAAGGCCGACATCGCGCAACTCAAGGCGGAGCACGCCGAGGCCAAGGCCGAGCGCAAGGCGAAGCTCCAGGACCGCATCAACCGACTCGACGCCAAGCTGCAGGCCCGGCTGGAGAGGGCGAAGGAGCGGCGGGACGCAGCGAACAAGGCCGCTCAGGCGAAGGTGGATCGCCTCAAGGCGAAGGCCGCCAGTGCACGGGCAAGGGTCCAGTCGCCATGACCACGGCTTCGAGAGGCGGGGCCACGATTCTCGATGAGGTGAAGCATCGCTCCGGATGGGCGGTGTTCATGGGCGTCCTGACCACGGTGCTGGGGATCGTCCTGTTGATGTACCCGCTCGCTACCGCCACCGCGACCACGCTGTTCGTCGGCTGGATCCTGACCTTCGTGGGGATGGCGGAGGTCATCTTCGCCTTCGGTTCCCAGACGCCCGGGGCGTTCTTCCTCCGGCTGTTCGTCGCAGTGCTCTACGGATTCACCGGCATCATGCTCATCGTGAATCCGTTCACCGGGGCCGAGAGTCTGACCCTGTTCATCGGGGCGATGCTGATCGTCCGCGGAGTGATGGCGATGGTTGCTGGATTCCAGGTCAAGCCGCTGGACGGGTGGGGGTGGCTGGTCGCCGACTCCATCGCGAACCTCGCTGCTGGCGGGCTCATCGTCGCCCGGTGGCCCT
>DATIWB010000046.1:0-13947 GCA_035519675.1 Myxococcaceae bacterium | reverse complement strand
GGAGCGCGGAAATCCCGAGCACGTCGGCGCGTCGATGCCCGGCACGGTCATCGCGCTCCACACCAGGACGGGGGAACGGGTGGAGGCCGGGGCGCCGCTGCTCACGCTCGAGGCGATGAAGATGGAGACCGTCGTCCGGGCGCCGCGGGCGGGCTCGGTCAAGGAGCTGCTCCCGAGCCTGAGGGGGGCGGTGCAGGCCGGCGATCTCCTCGCGGTGGTGGGCTGACCTGGGCGCAGAGGCGCACAAGCGGTTGATGCTCCTGGCGACCATCGCGCTGCTGCCCCCGCCCTCGCCCGCTGGCTGATCTTCTATCTCGGGCTCGGTGCGCCCGTGGTGCTGGGGGCCACCACCTTGTTCCTCGTCCCGCTGGTGGTGTGGGACCTCAGGACGCGAGGACGGCTTCACCCGGCCACACTGTGGGGTGGCCTGTTGGTGGTGCTCTCGATGCCCGTCCGCCTGGCCATCGCCTTCACCTCTGGCTGGCTGGGCTTCGCCGACCGGTTGACCTCGCTGGTCGGTTGACGCGCCTTCAGGCGAACCCGGCGAACTGGGCCGCCTCCACCTGCCTGGCGGCCAGGGCACGCCCGATGGCCTGGAGATCCGGGATGCTCTCCACGACGTCCAGGCTCTCGATGGCCCGGGGGTCCACGCCCTCGACCCCGATCTCCGCCAGGCCGTCCCGGGTGAGAGCCACGTCGTAGCGGAGATAGGTGAAGAGCTGCGGGAGGCCCCCGGCGCCGCCCATGTCCACCAGATCGCCCAGCTCACGGTCGAGCGCTCCGCCGGCGAGGCAACGCCCGAAGGCTCGACAGAGGAGATCCTGCTGGATCGACGCCGAGGAGATCAGCGCATGGGGAACGGTGCGAGCGGCCTCCAGCAGACTGGGTGACTGCTGCCCGGGATCGAGCGACGAGGTCGCCAGGGAGCGTCCGGTTCCGACCGAGACGAGGAGCAGGCGGTCGGGCCCGGTTGGCCACCGGAGCTGGTACGGCTCCAGCGTCGCCATCAAGAAGAGAAGGAACGACGGATTGTTGTAGCTGGTGACCCCGCCGTCGACGAAGACCAGCTCCTTGCCTCCCAGCTGCACCAGCTCCGGGGGAAAGAAGACCGGGGCGGCGGCGCTGGCCCGGACCAGCTGCCACAGCGGCAGCTCGAGGTTGCAGTCGGGACGCTTCCGGTCGTTGTACCGGGCGAAGGGATTGTTCGACAGCGGCCAGGGCGAGTCGGTCGAGGCGTTCCGCAGCACCAGGAGCAGCAGGCATCTCAGCTCGGGAGAGCCGAGCTTCGTGTCCGCCCCGAGCACCTCACGGAGCTTCGCCGCGAGCGGCTCGCGTTCGTACTGGAACCAGAGGCGCTTGAGGAGGAACGCCTTCTGGAACATGGCCCGGCCCTGCTCCTGGTAGAACTCACGGATTCGCGCCACCGGCATCCCCGAGGCGAGGCAGGCCGCGAGGATCGCGCCGGTGCTCGTGCCGCCCAGGTAGTCGAACCAGTCCCCCAGAACCAGGTTCGGGTCTCCGGTCCGTTCCCGGAGAAGCGCTTCGATCCTCGCCAGAACCTCGATGCTGATGCATCCCCGGACTCCGCCCCCCTCGAGCGCCAGGAGCTTTCGAGGGCCCTTTCGAGCGAGGACCTGTTCAACGGACATGAAGGGCCTCTGAGTTCCCCTGCGCCCCGTTTCCCCGGGAGAGGTCGGATCCGGCGGGTGACGCACCCGCGCAGCGCTGCAGCTGTCGAACCGACTCTCGTGCTTCCTCGTCCGCGGGATTCATGGATGCGGCCTTCTTGAAGGCATGGAGCGCGAGCTGGCAGTCGCTGGCGAGGACCGTTCGCATCTGGCCGAGACGCTTCCAGGTGGCGGCGCTGGCGCCCGGGCTCTGCGCGGCCTGGGTCTCCGCGGCGATCGCACCTTGCAGCAGCGCCTCCCAGCCCGGGCGATGAGCATCACGCGTCGCACCGGCGAGACCGAACCTCGCCTCGGCGAGGCCGGCCAGGTGCTCGGCTCGCTGCGGCGAGGCGTCCACCAGCTCCGCGGCCACGGCCACCTCTTCCCCGCGAATCGCCAGCGCATCCTCGTGCCGGCCCGTGCGGTCGAGGAATTCGCCCACCGCGCCGAGAGTCCGCCGCAGCTGGACCTGCATCTCCTCCCACGCTTCCGGCGGGGCAAGCAGCTCGGCGAGCTGCGCCGAACGCAGCGCGGCCGTCCACGCCGCGAGCTCGCTCCTGGAGTGCTCGGCTCCCCGCTGGGGCTCGGTCGAGCCAGCATGCTCACGAGCGGCAATGTCCAGGTAGACCTTCCGGAGCTCGTCGTAGCTCCGATGCGCGGCGGGGAGCCGCTCGATCCGGGTGAGGAGCAGCTTCTCTCGCGCCTCCGGCGAATCGCTCGCGCTGGCGGTGCTCCCGGGGACGCCCACCGGCTCCGGGGCGCTCTGGTACCTGTTCACCAGCGAGTCCGCCTGGCTCCGGAAGCGCGCTGCCTCGGTCTCCGCCATCCGCGCCGACGGCTCGTCTCCCGCCTTCCGGAGCAGCGTGGCCAGCATCGCCTGGGCCGAGGCGGTGTCGGCGGCGAAGATTGGGTTCTCGGGCTTGACCGCCACCAGCCTCGCCATGGTGTTGATCGAGCGCCGGACCATCTCCTTCGCTTCCTCGCCGCGGTCCAGGGCCATCAGCGCGTTGGCGATCTCCACCCGGACCTGGGCCAGCCGCCGGTCGGTCTCGAGGTCCGCCCGATCTTGCTGGCCCGCGCCGAGCAGCTGCTCGGCTTGCCGCAATGCCGAGAGGCGTTCGGAGCTCCGTCCCCCGGCGGCCAGGACCCTCGAGTGAGTCGAGAACGCCGAGGCCAGCTCGCCGGCCACCGCTCGGTTGGTCGGGTCGAGCGCGGCGAGCGTCTGCAGGGAGTAGAGCGCATCGAGCGACGCCGCCTCCGCCTCCTCGAGAGGTCGCGCCGGCTGGCAGGCTTTCGACCTCTCCGCCCGGCAGGCAAGGATCGCCTCCGCGGTCGAGAGCGAGACCGCCGCTCGTTCCCGTCTCCGGACGGGGGTGTCTGCTTCCTCTCCCCGGACTGCCTCCGCCGCGCCCCGGCGTCGCTGCCCCTCCATCGCCAGCTGGACCGGGCCCGCACCCTCGTCCGTGCGCCCCAGCAATCGGTCTTGCAGGACCGCCGCACGGCCAAGGACCTCCGCTGCCGCCGCATCGAGGCGAGGGACCAGGTGTGTCGGCTCCGCGCCGGAGGCGACGCAGGCCGTGCCCCGTCCGATGAGTCGTCCGACCGCGAGTCGAGTGGCCTCGGCGAGCGTCGAAAGCGCCACCCGGGTCTCGCCTGCGGCCTCGCTCTGCCGGGCGAGCGAGACCAGGCTCGAGCCGAGGCCCGTGCAGTCGTCACGCCCGCTCTGCGGACTGGCGATCACCGTGCGCCAGCCTCTGACCGATTCCTCGGCGGCCGAACGGGCCGGGCCGAGCTTTCCCTGGTCCAGCAGCGCGTTTCCCAGCCGTTCTTGAAGCCAGGCGACGTGGCGGAGCAATGGAGGATGCGGCGATCGAACCCTCGCCACCTCCAGGGCCTCGCCGTAGGACTTGATCGAAGGCGCGAGCTTGCCCTCGAGCCGCTGGAGGTCCGCCACCCCGGCCAGGGCCCGGGAGCGGTTCAGCGGCTCCGCGTCGCTCGCCGAGCGGAGGTAGGTGCTGGCCGCGTCGCGAACCCGGCCGAGCGTCTCGGTGCTTCCGGTGCCGCCGGTCTTCTCCAGCGCGCCTTCCGAGAAGAGCACCCCCAGGAGCGCCTCGGCGTTGGCCCGCGCGCCGTCGGCCTGGGCCCGCGCCCGCTCCAGGGCGGCGGCGCGGAGGAGGAGGACACCCACCAGCAGCGGGACGGCGACCCCCACCGTCCACAGCGTCCCCCTCCACCTGCGGGGAATCCTGAAACCACGCGACTGCTGGATGGACTCGGCCAGCCGGTCGTGGCTGATCTCGTAGAAGAAGCTCCCCAGGCGACGTTCCCGGCGGAGGATGCGCTCCTGGGCCAAGACGTTGAGCGACTCCCGTCGCACCCGGTACTCGTTGCGGATCTGGCCTTCCTCGAGCATCAGCCGATGGCCGGCTCGGTCCAGCAACCCCTCCTCGCAGAGCCGGCGGGCACGGCGGCGCTGAGGCGGCGGCAGCTCCTTCAAGGTCCCGCGGTAGAAATCGCGAAGAACGTTCTCGAACCTCGGACCGCCGGCGAAGCTGCGGGAGGAGAGCGGGATCGGCCGCTCCGGATCGGCCCCTTCCCCGACCCGCGCGGCGACCGCCTCGGCGTAGCGACAGAGCAGCTGAAGCTGGAAGGGCTCGATCAGCCCGAAGCGCCCGCGGAGGTAGACGATCATCTGGTCGAGCGTCGCGGCGTCCAGCTCGAAGGGGCGAACCTGGAAGGGGACCTCGCCCGGAGCCTCGACCAGCTTCGCCGGCCGGGTGATGGCCTCCCGGGCCGCTGCCTCGGTGAAGGGCTCCACCCGGAGCCGCTCGTGAAAGAGGTTCGGAATCTGGGCGCTCAGCTCCTCGAGCGCGCCGAGGAAGTCCTCGCGCAGGCTGATGACCACCTTCGCCCCGGGAAGCCGGCCAATCTCCGCGGCGAGGCTGGCCCGAAACGCAGGCTCGTGGAGGGTGAACACCTCCTCGAACTGGTCGAAGACCAGGACCGGAGTCAGGAGCACGTCGCCGCGCCAGATGGTGGTGGCGGCGAGGAGCTCGCGCAGGGTCGCGGCTCTGGCTCGCGGCGGTTCCAGGTGATCGATCTCACAGGCCTGATCGATGCAGCGGCCGACCGTGGCGGCCACCGCGTCGCCGGGCACGTTGAGCCGGACCATCACCGGGAGGAACGTCCTTTCCCGGAGGTGAGGGAAGAGCCCGGCCTGGAGGAGGGAGGTCTTCCCCAGCCCGGATCGACCGAAGAGCACCAGCAGCGGCACGCTCAGCACCCGGAGGAAGAGCTGCTCGGTCTCTGCCTCCCGTCCGAAGAAGAGCTCCCGGTCCTCGGGCGTGTCCCCGAAGGGGCGGGTCCCGGGGTAGCGGCTCCGCCCGGTCATGCCACGACCTGCCGGAGACTCCTCATCTCGGAACGCCGTTCCCAGTCTTCCTGGATCGAGGCGACGAGCTTCTCCACGTCGCCGGGGTCGTTCAGGGTCAGGACGTGGGTGCTGCTCAGGGCGGAGAGCGTCTCGCAAGCCCCGAGCTTCACCGGCAAGACGAAGCGCAGCCGCTGGCCCCGAAGCTCGCCCATCTCCGACTGGCGCTTGAGCGCGACCTCGATCTCGCGGTGGAAGACACCGGTGATGCGGCTCAGCATGGTCGGCGTCTGCACGACCACCACGTAGTCAATCCTCCGGGCGATGACGTCCACCAGCACCCGGTTCCAGTCGTCACCGGCGCGTAGATCCTGGGTGTCCTGCCAGACGCGCACTCCCCGGGACTGCAGGCTGTCGGCCAGGGCCTCGACGGAGTCGCGATCCTCGCTGGCGTAGCTGAGGAAGACCTTCGGTGCGGTGTCATCGCTCCGGGCGACGCCGGTCTCGGTCGCCATGGGCCGGGAGACGGTTCCGTACGCCTCGCGGAGATGGCGGGCGAACGCTTCCCACTGCAGCGGACGAAAGTCGATCAGACGCTCGCCGGAGAAGAAGCCCACTGCCTGCTCGTGCTCGGGATGCTCGAAGAACTGCCGGTCCTCGAAGGCGAACGCCCTGCTGCGGTGTCCGTAGAGGTTGAGGACCTGGAGGAGCACCCGCAGGTACCAGTTGTGGAACCCGAAGCCGAGGAAGAGGCAGGAGGTCGAGGGATCGGCGAGGATGCTGCGCACCTGGTCGGGAAGAGGCGGAGTGCCGCGGACCACCGAGACCAGGAAGTCGATCAGGTCTCCCTCGGTGAGGACCAGCGAGCTGGGGTCATCGGGATGCCCGAAGAGATGGTAGACGAGGGGCTCCTCCGCGCTGGGCGAGCCGAGCCGGAGGATCCCGGCATGCCCGAAGCTGTAGTGGCCGGTGCGGGGGTGCTTTCCCGCCTCGGTGAACGCGGAGGCCATCAAGCCGTCCGGCGAGGCGTTCACGCACAGCTTGAAGGGCAGCTGCGCCAGGTTGCGGTGGAACTCCGTCGTCTGGCCGGTGTGGCGAGCGTAGAAATCCTGGACCAGGAGCTCGAGCTCGTCCCGGTCGTGCCGGACACGGTAGTGGAGCTCGGCCGCCCTTCGCAGGGTCAATGGCCCGGGCCGGCCGCTGCCCGCCTCGCGCTCGAGGGCAGCGACGATCTCCGCCGCCAGCAGCTCGTCGAGGGGCGTCCGTTGCGGATCGCCGGCAGGGACGCTCGTCCTGGGCCCGAGGATGAGGACGCAATCGCCCCGCTTGATCCTCGCCACGAGCCCCCGGAGCTCCCGTCGCTCGCTTTCGCTGGGCCAGCTCTCTGCCACCGACGTGCCTCCTCCGAAGGATGCTCAGGGCCCGTGAGGCGGGCGACCGCCATCCGTGCTGCCCGCCGCCGCTGACCCGGTCCCCCCGCTCACGCTGCCCGTGACCTGGGAGACGGAGGCGCTGGCCTTGCTGCCGCGGAAGGTGCGGTCGATCCACTTCACGATGACGTCTCGGGACTCGACGGCCACGATGCTCGCCAGGAACGCCGCGGCGGCGCCCAGCACCTTCCGCATCCGCCTGGAGGTGAACCAGGTCTTGCGGACCGTCTTGAGTCTCAGGGGGGTGCGGAGCGCCCGGAGCACCTCTCGCGAGGAGAGCCGCGCCCCGGGTGGCGAGCTGATCAGGGTCCCGTCGTGCGCCTCCCCCGCGTACCACCGCTTCCCGGTGCCCCCCGGGAGCAGCGGAGCGAGCCACCCCACGCGCAGCTTGCTGGTGGGGTCCGCGCTCAGGACGAAGCCCCCGTCGGCCGACTCGACCAGCAACAGCGGATACCCGTGGTTTCCCGGCGCGGCCGCATCCCGGCGCGCCCAGAGCTTGAACTGGGTCGCCGATGGCCGGGCGAGGAAGAGCAGTGGCACGGTGCGGGAGGCGCCGGTCGAGGTCCCCGCCTGGGGCACCTCCGCCCAGAACCGCTCGGACCTCTTCAGATCTTCGGCGTACAGCGACTGGTCCGCTGACAGCAGCGCGACCTGGCGCTCGAACACCGGGTTGCCCGCGGCGAGCGGATCGTCCAGCAGCCGCTTCCCCGCCCTGAGCTGCTGGGTGACGCTGTCGAAGAGCAGGAAGGCCTCGCGGACGAAGCTCTCGCGCCGAGGCTGCGGCCGCAGCAGGTGCTGCTGCGCGATGGCCAGGTAGATGGCCTGGAGACTCTGCTCGACCGGAACCCGATCGGACCAGATGCCCTGGCGCACGTTCTCCGCGTACCGGGAGAGGTCCTCCCACTCGGCCGAGACCGGCCGCCCCTCGGCCCGGGCGGCGAGCATGTACAGGCACCACAGATCATCGAAGGCGGGAAAGGTGCCGAGCGCGATCCGGACCGGCCCCGTGCCCCCGGCGGGGACCGGAAGCGTCCCCTGGAGCAGGGCCATGGAGAACGAGGTGCGCGCCGGCTGCCCGGACAGCCGGGTGAGGAGCAGGGCGGCCGGCGGGTCGGGGTCGGAAGGACTGACCCAGAGGAGCTCCCAGCTCGAAGGAAGGCCAATGCCAGCTGCGGGTCCCGCCGCCGTCCTGGGAGCGCTGGCTTCCACGACGCGCCCTCCCTTCTCCCTCGTCGAGCAAGGGGCGAGAATGTAGCCGAAGGCACAGAGCGGCGCACCACGGCCGGCCGGGCCCGATGAAGCCAGACATCGCGAAGGAGGTTCTCGATCTCGGATTCGGCCCGTTTCGGCTCGGGGCCGATCTTCACCGGCTCGTCGCCGTGCACGGGCTCGGGGCACACGAGGCCACCGCGCTGTACTGCGGTCGAATCCTGGAGGCCATCTCCAGCGTCGCGGTCGAGGCCCTCGAGCTCGAGGCTGGCATCGCCTTCGCCAACCTCACCGTGCTGGAGCAGACCGAGTTCCTCCACCGGCCCTCGCTGGACTGGGCCCACGCCCTGCGGCGGATGGGGAACGACGCGCGCCACCTTCGTCGACAGCTCGGCTCGATCGATGGCGACCTGGCCCTGGCGTTCGTGGACCGGTGGGTGGGGTGGTTCTTCCGGGAGTTCGCCAGGCGACCGGCCTCGCCGGCACCAGACGCCCTGCCCCGGATCGGGTCGCCGGAGGTGCACGGGCTGCTGGACGAGCTGTCTCGACCGCCCTCGGAGATCCGGGCGGTGCTCGACCGCTCTCCCCTCCTCGCTGCGGTCAGGGCCGAGCGGCTGATCGACGCCGGACGCCACGAGGACGCCGACCAGGTGCTGGTGGAGTCGCTCCGCCATTTTCCCGGCGATGGTCGGCTGAATCAGCTTCGCGGTCTGGGGTTCAGCCGTCGCGGAGCGCCAGAGGACCTCGAGGCGGCCGAGGCGCTGCTCGCCCCGCTCGCTGGCCGTGGCGGGGGGGACGAGGAATTCACCGGCATCCTCGCCGGGGTGTTGCGACGGCAGTGGCGGCTCCGCCAGGACTCCTCCCGCCTGGAGCGGGCAGCGCGTCTGTACCAGTCGGGCTTCCGGGCGTCCGGCGGTCAGAACGTCTGGCTGGGAACGAGCGCCGCGGCGTGTGAGCTGCTGCTGGGGCGGCCCGCGAGCGCGCTCGAGCGGGCGCGCCGGATCTGCGCCTTGCTCGACCAGCGGCACCGGCTGGCACCGGACGCCGTGCCCTCCTACTGGCTCCAGGCCACCCGGGCGGAGGCCTTTCTCCTCGCCCGTCGATTCGAGGAGGCGTGGACTGCATACCGGCTCGCCCTCGGTCGGCCGGGCGTTCCCTCCGGGCAGATCCAGAGCACTCGCGCACAGCTCGCGGACCTGCTGCCTCGCCTGGGGATCGCCTCGGCGCCGGAGGAGTGGCTCGGCGCGCCCGTCCACGAGCCACTCCGCATCGGCGTCGTGGGCCATCGCCGGCTGGAGCAGGTGGAGAGGCTCCGCCAGGATCTCCGGCGGGCGCTGGAGCGGATTCGCGAGACATGGAACGGTCGTCCCCTGGTGCTGGTGAGCTCACTGGCCGAGGGGGCGGACCGGCTCTTCGTCGAGGTCGGGCGGGACGACCCATTCCGCGGGACCCTCGAGGCGATCCTTCCGCTCCTCCCCGAGGAGTACCGCCGCGATTTCGTGGATCCGGGTTCCAGGAGCGAGTTCGACCGTTTCCTGGAGAGTGCGCACTCGGTCCGCCTGGCGCCGGGGGTGGAGAGCCTCGGCCTCCAGGCTCCCGGGGCCCGCGCGCTGGCCTATGGGCTCGGCGGGCGCGCGGTGGTGGATGTCTCCGACGTCCTGGTCGCGGTTTGGGACGGGCATCCCGCCCGGGGCAGGGGAGGGACCGCGGAGACGGTCTCGCTGGCGCGCTCCCGTGGAACGCCGCTGGCATGGGTTCACGCTGGCCAACCCAGGGCTGTCACCTACGAGCGCTGGCCGGGTCACGACGCCTGACTTGCTGGCTTGCTCGCCTTCGGAGCCAGCCGTAGAGAGTCCAGTGCATCCAGGCTGGAGCAGCCGATGAGCCCTTCCGGGAAAGAATCGACCGAGTCCCGTTCAGTCACCCTGCTCCTGCACTGCCCGCTGAGGCTGGGCCTGGCCGCGAGCCTGACCCAGTTCATCTACTCGCGCGGGCGGCTCCTGTACCACGACCAGTACGTCGACGCCGAGGCCGACAATCACTACTACACCCGTCTGCGCTGGGACGTCTCGAGCTTCGCGATGAGCGACGAGGAGATGGCCGAACAGCTCCGCCTCCTGATCGGCACCGGCCCGGACACCGAGTGGTCACTTCATTACTCGGATGAGGTCCTTCGGATGGCCATCTTCGTCTCCAAGGACCCCTGGTGCCTCTACGACATCCTCGCCCGCCGCCAGTCCGGGGAGTGGACGGTCGAGGTACCGGTCATCGTCAGCAACCATCCTGACCTGGAACCGGTGGCCCGGAGGTTCGACGTCCCGTTCCAGGCATTCTCGGTGACCAAGGAGAACAAGGACGAGGTCGAGAAGGCGCAGCTGGATCTTCTCCAGAACCACCGCGTCGACCTGGTCGTCCTCGCCCGCTACATGCAGATTCTGACCGGCGGGTTCGTGAAGGCGTACCCCAATCGAATCATCAACATCCACCACGCATTTCTTCCCGCCTTTCCCGGGGCTCGCCCCTACCACTCCGCCCGTCAGCGCGGGGTCAAGATCATCGGAGCGACGAGCCACTACGTGACGGAAACACTGGATGCCGGCCCGATCATCGAACAGGACGTCCAGCGGGTGACGCACCGGCACTCGACCAAGGACCTGATCCGCTTCGGGCGAGACCTGGAGAAGGTCGTCCTCTCGCGGGCCATCTGGAGCCACCTCCGGTGGAAGGTCATCGTCCACCACGGGCGAACGGTGGTCTTCGACTGACCTCCGTGCTGTTAGATGTCGCTCATCGGGAGGTACGGTGAAACCGAGTGCACGCAGGACCAGGCGAGGTGGCGACGTGGTGACCAGGACCACGCGCAACCACCTCGACGATCTGCGCGGGGCGAGCCGCCTGGCGATCGAGGCGACCCGGAGCGTCACCAATCTGGTCGAGGCCATGCACCAGACCATCGGCGGGGGGCCGGCGATCCTCGGCCGGCCGCTCGAGACCCCGACCCGCGTCCTCACCGGTGTGGTCTACCGGAGCATCCGCGGCGTCACGAGTCTGGTGGGCGCCGGCATCGACCGCGCCCTCGCCCAGCTCGCGCCGCTCGTCGGCGAAGCCCCGCCCGGTCCCGAGCGAGAGGCCATCCTCGCCGTGCTCAACGGCGTGCTCGGCGACTACCTGTCCGCAACGGGCAACCCGCTCGCGATCCAGATGCAGCTGCGCCAGGGCGGCCATCCGCTGCAGCCCGAGCGTCGGGCCCTGCGCGCGCTCCTTCCGAAGGCCGGCCGCAAGCTGCTCCTCCTCGTCCACGGCTCCTGTCTGAACGACCGGAAGTGGCTCCGGCTGGGGCACGACCACGGCGCCGCGCTCGCCCGCGACCTCGGCTACACCCCGGTCTATCTGCTCTACAACAGCGGCCTGCACATCTCGACCAACGGGCGGGCCTTCGCGGCGCTGCTCGAGGAGCTGGTCGCGGAGTGGCCCGTGCCGCTCGACGAGCTGGTGATGCTCGGCCACAGCATGGGCGGGCTGGTGGCACGCAGCGCCTGCCACTACGCCGAGGAGGCGGGGCACCACTGGCGGCCGAAGCTGGACACGCTGGTCTGCCTGGGCTCGCCCCACCACGGCGCGCCGCTCGAGCGCGGCGGCAACTGGATCGACCTGCTGCTCGGCGTCAGCCGGTACAGCGCTCCGCTGGCGCGGCTGGGAAAGATTCGCAGCGCCGGCGTCACCGACATGCGCTTCGGCCTCGTCCTCGACGAGCACTGGAAGGGCCGCGAGCGCTTCGCGCACGACGGAGACCCCCGAAGGACTCTGAAGCTGCCAGAGGGTGTCGAGTGCTACGCCATCGCCGCGAGCAAGGCACCCGGCCCCCGGCACAGGCTTCCCGGCGACGGCCTGGTCTCGGTGGACAGCGCGCTCGGCCGGCACCGCAAGCCGGAGCTGACCCTGGCGTTCCCCGAGGCGCACCAGTGGATCGGCTTCGGGATGGGCCACTTCGAGCTGCTCAACCGGGCCGAGGTGTACGCGACGCTCCGGCGCTGGCTGCACTGAGCTACCCTCTGACCGAACCGGGAGGAAGTGCATGAAGACTGCAACGAGAATCGTCTCTCTGAGCTGGATCGCCCTGCTGGGCTGCGCGACCGAGAAGCCGGCGGCGACCCCGGCCGCGCCGAGGACGCTCCAGGTGGCGCTGAGTCCCGCCGCCGAGCCGACACCTTGCCCGGGCGCCGGCCCCGCAGCGGCGGGCACCGCGACGATCGTCGTGGCCCCGGACCGCTCGTCGATCTCGGCGACGGTCAACTACACCGGGCTGTCCGGTGACCCGACGGGTTCGCACATCCACTTCGGGCCGGCGGGCGCCGCCGGGCCGGTGGTCCTCCCCTTCGCTGCCCCGCTCGGGTCACCGTTCAGCAAGACCTTCACCGCCGCGGACTACGTCGCGGCGGCGGGCGCCCCGCCAGACTTCGCGGCGTTCGTCACCGCCCTCGAGGCCGGCAACGCCTACGTGAACGTCCACACCGCCGCGTGCAAGCCCGGCGAGATTCGCGGGCAGATCCGGTAGGAAAGGGGACGCGAGCGGTAGAACACGTGGCTGCTCCGCGGCGCGATGGAAGAGGGCCGGTTTGCCCCCGCCGCCCGGGCCTGATAGTCGAGAACGTTCACGTCAATTGAGGTTCCCATGGCTCGCATCACCGTCGAGGACTGCGTCGAGTTCGTCGACAACCGCTTCGCGCTCTGCATCCTCGCCACCCGTCGTGCCCGGCAGCTGTCCGCCGGAGCCACGCCGCTCATCCAGACCCAGCGAAACAAGCCCGCGGTGGTGGCCCTCCGCGAGGTGGCCACCGGCAAGGTCCGCTTCGAGGGAGATGTCCGGGCTGCGCTCTCCAAGCCGGCGCCGCGCCGCGCGGAGATGGAGGCGGCGGTCGACGCGAGCCACCGCGACCGCGCCAGCGGTCCCGATCCCTTCCTCCGCTGGAACCGCTAGCGAAGCCAGGGCCCCTGCTCAGGTGCGGATCAGCTTGTAGGCGTGGTTCCACTTCCCGGTGGTGATGCCCACCTGGACCCAGAGGATGCACAGCGGCTCGAGCACGCGGGACATCCGGATGCCGCCCGCGTCCACCACGTCCCACCCGAAGTCTCGAACGATGTCCGACACCCTGGCCTTGGCCTGGGCGTCATCGCCGGCGATGAACATGTCGCCCTTGAGCCCGCCCTGGAACGTGGGGTCCACCATGAGGGGGGCGCCCACCGTGTTGTAGACCTTCACCACCTTCGCGCCAGGCAGCCACTGCTGCACCTTCTCACCGGCCGAGGTGTCGAAGCCCAGGGCGAGGGCGGGCGGCGCGTTCTCCGCGAGACGGAGCGGGTTGGTTGCGTCCATGACCACCTTGCCCCGGAAGCTCTCCGGGCCGGCGGCACGGAGCGCCGCCTCGGTGCCGTCCCAGCGAGTGGCCACCACGAGCAGCTCGCCCTGCCTCGCCGCCTCGGCGGTGCCGACCACGTGCGCCTTCGGGCCGACCGTCTTCGCCCAGTCCGCGAGCTTGGTGGGATCGCGGGTGCCGATCCACACCTCGTGACCGTGCTTCACGAAGCCTGCCCCGAGGTGCTGGCCCACCGTCCCTGATCCGATGATCCCGACGCGCATGTCGTTGCCTCCTTGATCGAGTGAAGTGCCGGGCGGCATAACCGGGGCGCTGGAGCGATTCAGCCCCGAGGTGGTGGCCAGCGGGCCCTGGGCGATGGATAGTCCTCGGCGGACACGCGTGAAGCCCGTCGCCGTCATCCCGGCCCGGTGGGGCTCGACCCGATTCCCCGGCAAGCCGCTGGCCCTGCTCGCCGGGCGCCCGCTGGTGGTCCACGTGCTCGAGGCCTGTCGCCTCTCGGGTGCCTTCTCGGACGTCCGGGTGGCGACCGACGACGAGCGCATCGCCGCCGCGGTGGCGGAGGCGGGCGGCTCGGTCGAGCGCACCGGGGCCCATCACCTGTCCGGCACCGACCGGGTGGCCGAGGTCGCCGCGCGGCTTCCGCCCCCGGTGGAGGTGGTGGTCAACGTGCAGGGGGACGAGCCGCTGGTCCACCCCGAGGCGCTCCGGGCGCTCGCCGGCGCCTTCGACGACCCGACCGTGGAGATGGCCACGCTCATCCGGCCGCTCGCCGAGGACGAGCGCACGAACCCGAACGTGGTGAAGGCGCTGGTCGACCTGCGCTCGGACGCCCTGGTCTTCAGCCGCGCCGACGTGCCGTTCGCACGCGACCGCGCGGTGGTCGAGCGCTGGGC
>DATIWB010000045.1:0-16033 GCA_035519675.1 Myxococcaceae bacterium | reverse complement strand
CGGAAGCGGACGCCCCGGCGAGCGGCCCGGCGAGGGACGTCGCGCCACATCCAGCGCCCCTTGGCGGGGTAGAGGTTGAACGGAGAGTCGTTCCACCCCTGGGCCTGGAAGATCGGACCGAGCAGGAACGGATGCCAGCGCACCTCGAGGCCCCGCGCCACCTCGCCGATGCGGAGGGCGGCGAGGGCGGAGTACGGGCTGGCGAGGTCGAACCAGAAGTCGATCGTCGAGGCATTCACAGCGCCGAGTCTGGAGGGCCGGCACAGGGCACCGCAAGTGGACAACCGGGCGGCAGCTGCATCATGACAGACGCCCTCGCCTCCCATGTCCCCGACGTCTCCCATCCCTGCGCGCTCGCGCGACGAGCTGCGCATCCTGGTGCGGCTCGCGCTGCCTCTGGCCCTGGCCCAGGCCGGACAGGCGCTGATGGGACTGGTGGACACCGCGGTGGTGGGGCGGGCCGGAGCGGTGCAGCTCGCGGGTGCGGCGCTGGGCAACGCCGTGGTCTTCACCGTCTGCATCGTGGGCATCGGGACGCTGATTGGGGCGGATCCGCTCATCAGCCAGGCCCTCGGCGCGCGTGACCCACTGCGGGCCCGCCGGCTGTACTGGCAGGCTCTGCGGGTGGCGGCGGTGGCGAGCGCGGCGCTCCTCCTGCCGACGCTCGCCCTCGCCTACCTGCTCCAGCCGCTGGGCATCGCCGACGACGTGGCGAAGGCCGCGCGGGAGTTCGTCTGGTGGCGGCTGCCCGGCATCGTCGCCCTGCTCGTCTTCTACGCCCAGCGCAGCTACGTGCAGTCGGTGGGCGCAGCACGGGCGCTGGTCTGGGCCACGGTGCTGGCCAACGTGGTGAACCTGCTCGGCGACCTGCTCCTCGTCTTCGGCGGCGCCCGGCTGCCGGCGTGGACCGGCCCACTGCGGTGGATCCCCCCGATGGGAGCGGGGGGCTCCGCCCTGGCGACGAGCCTGGTGCAGATCTGCGAGGTCCTCTTCCTGGCCTGGGTGGTGCGGCAAGTCTCCATCCCGGCGCGACCGGCGGATCTCCACCGGCGCCTCCCCGAGGACGAGCGGCGCATCCTCCGGGTCGGCGTTCCCATCGGCCTGCACTTCGGGGCCGAGGTAGGGGTCTTCGCGCTGGCGGGCTTCCTCGCCGGGAGGCTGGGCGCCGAGAGCCTGGCGGCCCATCAGATCGTCCTCACCTTCTCCTCGGTCACCTTCACCTTCGCGATGGGCATCGGCAACGCGGGGAGCGTCCGCGTGGGGCTGGCGGTGGGCGCCCGGGACACCCCGGGTGCCCGCCGCGCCGGGCTGCTGGCCTTCGTCGCCGGAGCGGCGTTCATGGGCTGCGCGGCCATCACCTACCTCCTCATCCCCGGGCCGTTGGTGGCCACGATGACCGACGCCCCGGCGATCGCCGCGCTCGCGGTTCCGCTGTTCATGGTGGCGGCCGTCTTCCAGGTCTCCGACGGGCTGCAGGGCGTGGGGGCCGGCGTGCTCCGGGGGGCGGGCGACAGCCGCTTCACCTTCACCGCCAACGTCGTCGGGCACTACCTGGTGGGGCTCCCGCTGACGCTCCTGCTCGGCTTCGGGATGCGCTGGGGCGTGCTCGGCATCTGGTGGGGTCTCGCCGCCGGGCTCACCGCCGTCGCCGCGGCGCTGGTGTGGCGGTTCCTCCGGATCTCCGGGCGGGAGATCGTTCCGCTGGCGCTGCCGGAAGCCTGAGTAGGCCTCTTGGCGCACCCCGCGCGAGCGCCCAGGGCGAGCAGCCGCGCCACCGAGCCCGGCCTCGTGCCGTTCACGCCCCCGACGACTTCGCCTGGTCGGCGTAGATCGCGTCGGCGATCCGGTAGGCGCTGCCCTCGAGGCGCTGGAGCGCTTCCTTCAGCGCCGGGGGATCGTCCCGCTTCATCGCCTCCTTGAGGGCCTCGACGTCGGCCTTGATCTCGCTCACATCCTTCGGCGTCACGACGTGCCCGTACTCCTCCAGGCTCTTCTCGGTGGTGTAGATGAGGCCTTCGGCGTTGTTGCGCAGGTCGGCCAGCTCGCGCTTCTTCTTGTCCTCAGCGGCGTTGGTCTGCGCGTCCTGGACCATCTGCTGGACCTCGGCCTCGCTGAGGCCGGAGCTGCTCACCACCCGCACCGCCTGCTGCTTGCCCGTGCCCAGGTCCTTGGCGCTCACGTGGACGATGCCGTTGGCGTCGATGTCGAACGAGACCTCGATCTGCGGCACGCCCCGGGGCGCGGGGGGGATGCCCACCAACTCGAACCGGGCCAGTGTCTTGTTGTCCGCGGCCATCTCGCGCTCGCCCTGGATGACGTGGACCGAGACCAGCGGCTGGTTGTCCACCGCGGTGGAGAAGACCTGGCTCTTCTTGCAGGGGATGGTGGTGTTCTTGTCGATGATGCGGGTGGCCACGCCGCCGGCGGTCTCCACGCCGAGCGAGAGCGGGGTGACGTCGAGCAGCAGGACGTCCTTCACCTCGCCCTTGAGCACCCCGGCCTGGATGGCGGCGCCCACTGCCACCACCTCGTCGGGGTTGATGCCCTTGTGCGGCTCTCTCCCGAAGAACTCCTTCACCATCCGCTGCACCAGCGGCATGCGGGTCATTCCCCCGACCAGCAGGACCTGGTGGATGGCCTGGGTGGTGAGCCCGGCGTCCTTGAGCGCGATGCGGCAGGGCTCCAGCGTCTTCTCCACCAGGTCCATCACCAGCGACTCGAGCGTCGTCCGGTCGATGGTGTCGGTCAGATGCTTGGGACCGGTCGCGTCGGCAATGATGAACGGGAGGTTGACCTCGGTGTCCGGAGCGCTGGAGAGCTCGTGCTTCGCCCGCTCCGAGGCCTCCTTCAGCCGCTGGAGCGCCATCCGGTCCTTGCGCAGGTCGATGCCGGTCTGGTCCATGAACCGCTTGGCCAGCCAGTCGATGATCCGCTGGTCGAAGTCCTCGCCGCCGAGGAAGGTGTCGCCGTTGGTGCTCCGCACCTCGAACACCCCGCCGTTCAGCTCGAGGATGCTGATGTCGAAGGTCCCGCCGCCGAGGTCGTAGACCGCGACCCGCTCGGTCTTGTTTCCCTCCGAGCCCTTGTCCATGCCGTAGGCCAGCGCGGCCGCGGTGGGTTCGTTGATGATCCGCAGCACGGTCAGCCCGGCGATGCGCCCGGCGTCCTTGGTCGCCTGGCGCTGGCTGTCGTTGAAGTACGCGGGGACGGTGATGACCGCCTCGGTGACCGGCTCCCCAAGGTAATCCTCGGCGGTCCCCTTCATCTTCAGCAGCACCTGGGCGCTGATCTCCTGGGGGCTGAGCAGCTTGCCGCGGACGTCGACCCAGGCGTCCCCGTTGGGCGAGGGCACCACCCTGAAGCTGCTCAGGGCGATGGCCTTCTTGGTCTCCGGCGAGTCCATCTTGCGCCCGATGAGCCGCTTCACCGCGTAGAGCGTGGCCTCGGGGTTGGTGATCGCCTGGCGCTTGGCGATCTGGCCGACCAGGCGCTCACCGTTCTCGGTGAAGCCGACCATCGAGGGGGTGGTGCGGCTGCCCTCGCTGTTGGGAATGACCACCGGCTCGCCGCTCTCCATCACCGCGACGCAGCTGTTGGTCGTTCCCAGGTCGATGCCGATCACCTTCGCCATGGTCTTACGTGTTCCCCTCCGAGGCTCCTGTCCCAGACGACGACGGCGCGGGCTCCGCCACTGCGGACTCTGCGGCGGACGACGGACTCGCGGGCCGGGGCGCCTCCGGCTCGGTGCTCCCCTGGGTTGCCGGCGTGGGCGGACGGGCCACCATCACCAGCGCCGGACGGACCAGGCGGTCGTGCAGGGTGAAGCCCCGGAGCACCTCGGTGCTGACGGTGTTCGCCGGGACGTCCCCCCGGTCCTCGTGGCCCATCGCCTCGTGCAGGTGCGGATCGAACGGTTTGCCCCGCGCGCTGAACGCCTTCAGGCCCTGCTTGGCCAGCGTGTCCTCCAGGAGCTTTCGCGTCATCCTCACGCCCTCGGCCAGGCCGTCCCACTTCCCGGTCCGGTCGCCCAGGTCGAGCGCCCGGTCCAGGTTGTCGACGACCGGGAGGAGGTCTTTCAAGACGCGTTCCAACCCGTAGCGGACGACCTCCTCCCGCTCTCGCTGGGCCCGCTTCCGCGCGTTGTCCAGGTCCGCCATGGCTCGCAGCGTGCGCTCCCGCTCCTGGTCCACCTGCGTCGACAGCTCGCGCTCGCGGGCCTCGAGCGCCTCGACCCGCGCCTGGAGCACGGCGAGCTCCTCGCTCTGGCCGTCGCTCGCCGGTGGGGTCGGGGCGGACGCCTCGCCAGGCGCGGTCTCGCGCTGCTTCTCCACGCTCTCCAGGGCCGCAGCGATGACGTCCTCGCCGATGTCCGCGGAGAACTTGCCTGTCTCGGAGCCCACCGGAACCATCGATTCTGACACAGGTGACGGACCCCCAGGCGGTCCGCGGTTCAACGGGAACGGCGCTTCGGTCGCTTGCCGCCCGCGCCCGAGCGCCGTGTGGTCCTGGAGCCGCCCTTCGCCTTCTTGCCCGCCGGTCTGCGGGTCTTGCCCGACCGGGTGGGTGCCGCTTTCGGTCGCTCGACCCCCAGCGCCTCCTCGGCCCGCTCCCGTGCCTCGATGAACTTGGACTTCGCCCAGGTGCGCAGCTCGGCCACACGTGCCTTCAGACGCTCCTGCTGCATCGGATCCCTCAGCTCGTCGATGGTCCGCTGGGCCTCACCCAGCAGCTCCTCCCCGGTACGCTTGAGGTCCTCGCCGGTCTTCCTCACGAACTCGAGCAGCCGGTCGTCCCACTGCTGTTCGGGCATCTCGTCCTCCCATCGTCAGGCTCCGGGCAACCCCGGAGCGTTCAGCGGCGGCGAGCGTACGCCGCCAGGGCCTCGGCCCACACCTGCTTGAAGGGGACACCGGCCGCTTCCGCACGGGCCCGGACATCCTCGTACTCCGGGGCGGCGTTCAGGATCTCCCCGTCGAGACTCCCCACCTTGACCCGGACCGGGCCGTGGGCGGTCTCGACCTCGACGTGGGCCCGGTCGAGCACGGTGCGCTGGACTGGCCAGGCCCGCACTCCCAGCGTGGGGGACTCGGTGAGCAGCCGCCGGACCACCCGCTCGCGATCGGCCAGGGGGACCAGGGCCGACAGCACGTGAGCCGGCCGGCTCTTCTTCGCGGTCACCGGGGCCACCCAGGTGTCCAGCGCGCCGTGGTCGAGCAGCGACTCCACCAGGTACCCGAGCAGCTGCGGGGTGGCGTCGTCCAGGGTGACGGCCAGCTCCCAGACCGCTCCGGCCGACCCCTGGGTGGGGGTGCCGAGCGTGGCACGGAGCACGTTCGGCCGGTCGGGCAGCTCGCGGCGGCCGAGCCCGTAGCCGGTCCGTTCGAGGCGCATCGGCGGAGGCGGGCCGGGCCGGGTCAAGGCACGCAGGAGCGCCGCGCCGGTCGGGGTGGTGAGCTCCCCCTGCCCCTCGAAGCGCACCGGGGTGTCGCGGAGAATCTCCAGGGTGGCCGGGACGGGCACCGGGAAGCGCCCGTGCCTCGTGTCCACCATCCCACTGCCGAGGGGCGGCGGCGCCGAGATCACCTCCGGCTGTCCGAGCAGCTCGAGCGCCAGGGCCGCCCCGCAGACGTCGACGATGCTGTCCACCGCGCCCACCTCGTGGAAGTGGACCGACTCCAGTGGCAGGTCGTGGATCTTCGCCTCGGCGCGGCCGATGACCTCGAACACCGAGCGGGCCTGCGCCTTCGCCCGGGGCGGGAGCGTGCTCCGCTCGATGCGCCCGAGGATCTCGCTCAGCGCGCGGTGCACGTGCGGCACCTCGGATGAGACGGCGACGTTGAGGTGCACGCCGGAGATGGCCTGCCTGAGGGCACGGGTCACCTCGAATCCCCACCCGTCCAGGCCGAGCGAGCGCAGCCCCGCCTCGAGCGCTCCGGCGTCCACCCCGAGGTCGAGCAGCGCGGCGAGGAACATGTCCCCGGCGATGCCGCCCACCGGCTCGAGGTAGAGCACCCTCGACGCGCTCATCGTCCCCTGCCGCCCCTGGTGACGCTGCGCGAGACCAGCGCCGCGTAGAAGCCTGCGCCGAAGCCGTTGTCGATGTTCACCACCGCGACGTTGGAGGCACAGGAGTTGAGCATGGTGAGGAGCGCCGAGAGGCCCTTGAAGTTCGCTCCGTAGCCGACGCTGGTCGGAACCGCCACCACCGGGATTCCCACCAGCCCGCCGATCACCGAGGCCAGGGCGCCCTCCATCCCGGCAACGGCCACCGCCACGTGCGCCTCCTGGATCTCGCTCCGGCGCCGGAGGAGCCGGTGCAGCCCGGCCACGCCCACGTCGTAGATGCGGGCCACGGTGGCCCCCATCGCCTCGGCGGTGAGCGCCGCCTCCTCGGCCACCGGGACGTCGCTGGTCCCGGCGCAGGCCACCGCCACGCGGCCGGCCCGGGGACGTCCCTGCGGCAGGTGGAAGATGTGCGCCTCCGGGTGCCACCGGGCCTTCGGCCAGCGGGCGAGGAGCGGGGCTGCCTTCTCCTCGGTGAGCCGGGTCACCAGCACCGGCTGCTTCCGCAGCACCAGCACCTCCACGATGCCCAGGAGCTGCTCGGGGCTCTTCCCCTCCCCGTATACCACCTCGGGAAAGCCGAAGCGCACGCTGCGGTGCGTGTCCACGGTGGCGTAGCCCAGCTCGGCGAAGGGCAGATCGGCCAGCGCGCGGGTGGCCTCGTCCACGGTGGCGCGGCCGCGCTTGACGTCCTCGAGGAGCTTCCTCAGCCGGGTGGGATCCACGTCCTGCCGGGGCTTACGCCATCTTCAGGCTGCGGAGGAACGTCGACAGCCCCTTGTCGTCGGGGAGCAGCAGGAAGCGGCCCGAGAGGGGGGAGGCGTAGATCTCGGCCTCCAGCACCCAGCCGCGCGGGTCGGAGACGCAGATCCGGGAAATCATCTCCGCCGGGCCCTCGCCCACCACCGGGACCGAGTGCAGCGCGCGGACCCCGCACAGCCGGGTCACCGCGTCGAGCGCGGCGGCGAAGACGAGGTTGGCCGCGTCCCGGAGCGCCACCTCAGGCGTCTGGAAGCGCTGCCCCGCGGCCACCAGCAGCCGGGAGGTGAGCGTCTGCACGTGCGGCTCGGTGAAGACCAGCGCCAGCGCGCCCCCCACGTCCCCGCGCAGCTCGGCGCTGACCGAGGTGAGCTTCGCGCCTCGCCCGCCCAGCAGGGCGGTCAGCTGGGCGTGGTCCAGCAACCGCACCAGTGGCGGCCAGAGCCCGAACTTCTCGCCCCCCAGCAGGGTGGAGAGCGCACGCGCGGCATGTCCGGCGGCGACGTTGGTCAGCTCTCGGAGCGCGTCGGCCTGGGCCTCGGTGAGCTCGGCGGGCACGGGTCTCACCCTACGGTGCAAACGGGCCGGCTGGAATGCTGGCGCTGGGGGAGCGGCCGCCCGTCCCGACCCCGGACCAGAAGCGGAGGTCGCTCCCATCAAAGAAGACGTGCACCGCCGGACAGCGGGCGGCCTGGGCTTGCTCGCCCGGCACGCCGCCGCCCCGCGAGCGGCCCCCGGAGCCGGGGCACTCGACGCGCAGGGCCCGCCCCTGCGGGGTGGGACAGGCCCCGGTCCGCTCCTTGTCGCACTCCAGCGCGTGGGAGACGACGCCGTGGTCCTCGACGTGGACGCGGACCGCGCTGGCCGGGACGCACAGCTCGCCGGCCTCCGTTCCCCGGTGCAGGTCCACCCGCCACCACCGGCCGACGGGCGAGACCGGGCCCTCGGCGACGAAGAGGACCAGGCGATCCGCGGTCCGGGTGAGCAGCACCACGTCCGGGACGCCGTCGCCGGTGACGTCGGTGGAGAGCGACTCGACCGCGCCCTTCGGGACCCCCGCCCGCCAGGCCAGCCGCTCGGCGACCCTGAGGTCCGCCTCGGAGAGCACCGGGGTGGCGAGGAGGAGGGTGACCATCGCGAGGGCGAGCATCCCCGGGACTTCCCCTCAGGCCAGGAGCCGCGGAATGTCGAGGATGAACACCGGACGGCCGTTGCCGAGGATGGTGACGCCCGCCAGGCCCGCCACGCGGTCCAGCGGCCGCGAGAGCGCCTTGAGCACCGCCTCCTCCTGCCCGAGCAGCGCCTCCACCCCGAGGGCGACGGTGCCCTCCTCGGACTCCATCACCACCCATGGGCGAATACCGCCGGGCCTCGTCGACGGGAGCTCCAGGAGCCGCGCCAGGTCGTGCGCCGGCACCAGCTGCTGCCCGTAAGAGAGGAGGTCGGCGGACGGCGAGCGGTGCAGCGCCGAGTCGGAGGTCTCCACCGCCCCCAGGACCTTGGTGATCGGCAGGCCGAGCACCTCGCCGCCGGCGCGGACGAGGAGCAGCTGCACCACCGCCACCGTGAGCGGGAGCCGGAGGGTGACGCGGGTCCCGCGCCCGGGCTGGGAGTCGAGCTCCAGCGCGCCGCCCAGCGACTCCACCGAGCGCTTCACCGCGTCCATGCCCACGCCCCGACCGCTGACGTCGTCGACGTCGGTCACGGTGGAGACGCCGGGGAGGCAGGCGAGGAGCAGCAGGTCGCGGGGAGAGAGCCGGGATGCGGCCTCGGGGCTCAGCTTGCCCCGCGCCACCGCCGCCGCCCGGAGCCTCTCCGGGTCCATGCCCCGGCCGTCGTCCTCGAGCTCGAGCACCACCCGCTCCCGGGTGCGGCGAACCGAGATGCGCAGCCGACCCCGGGGAGGCTTGCCCGCCGTCACCCGGGCCTCCGGGGACTCGATGCCATGGTCCACCGCGTTACGCAGCAGGTGCAGGAGTGGTTCGGCGATGGCGTCGAGGATGGCGCGGTCGATCTCGATCTCCGCCCCGGTGACCGTGACCTCCACGTCCTTGCCCCGCTTCCGGGCGAGGTCGCGGGCGGCGCGGGGCAGCTGGTCGGTCACCACCGCCACCGGCGTCATCCGCGCGCTCATCACCTTGCCGTGCAGGTCCTTCACCAGCGCGTGGAGCCGGTCCACCCCCTCCTCCAGCGCGGGCCGCTCGTGCTCGGGGAAGCGGCGGCCGATGTCGCGCAGGCGCGCGGTGGCCAGGAGCAGCTCCCCGGCCATCTCCAGGAAGTCGTCGAGGAGCTCGGTGCGGACACGCACCGTGCGCGCCGGCTCGGCGGCGGGGGCGGCCGGGGGCGGCTCCGGGGGCGGGGCCTCGGCGACCGGCTCGGCGGAGACCAGCTCCACCTCGGGGACCAGCGCCAGCGCCGTGCGCACCGGCTCCAGGCCCCCTTGGGTCTCCAGCACCAGCGCCACCCTCCCGTCGGGGATGGCTCCGGCGCGCAGGTCCTCGAGGGGGGGACGGAGCTGGGTCACCGCGCCCAGGCCGGTGAGCTTCTTGTAGACCAGGAAGGCCCGGGGGCCCGGGCTCTGCGCGGCAGGGAGGATCCGGAAGCGGATCTCGAACCTTCCGCTGCCGAGCACCTCGGGCGTCCTCGCCAGCGGGTCCACCCGCGCCACCTTGGTGGGCCGGGGCGCCTCGCCGGTGAGCACGGTCACCGCCTCCCCGAGCCGGCCGAGCAGCTCGGGCTGGGGCGCGGGCGCGTTCCCCTCGCCGGTGCCGCGGACCAGGGCCAGCATCGCGTCGGTGGCGGTGAGGAGCAGATCGACGCGGTCTCGGCCCAGCGCCCCAGGCACCCGGCGGGCCACGTCCACCAGGTCCTCCACCCGGTGCGCGAGCTGGGCGATTGCCTCCAGCCCCATCGAGGCGGCCATCCCCTTCACCGAGTGCGCGTGACGAAACAGCGAGTCCACCGTCTCGCTGGCCGGCGTCCCCTCCAGCGCGACCAGGTCCCGGCCCAGCGCCTCGAGGTGCTCGGAGGCCTCGGCCACGAAGAGCCCGAGGTAACGCGACATGTCGAGCGTGGCGGCCAGGGCTACACCTTGGGCGTCTCGCCCAGGACCTTCTTCACCACCGAGAGAACGTCCTCGGCACGGAAGGGCTTGACGATGAAATCCGCGGCGCCGGCCTCGATGGCCTCCATCACCAGTGACTCCTGGCCGAGGGCGGAGCAGATCACCACCAACGCCTTGGGGTCGCCCTTGACGATCTCCCGGGTGGCCTCGATGCCGCTCTTGTACGGCATCACGATGTCCATCGTGGTGAGGTCGGGCCTCAGGGCACGGTACTTCTCGATGGCCTCGATGCCGTGCGCGGCCTCGCCCACCACCTCGTACCCGCCGGAGCTGAAGATGTCGCGGATCATGTTCCGCATGAACACCGCGTCGTCGACGATCAGCACTCGCTTCGGCATGGTCCGGGGGACTGCGGTCTGACGGATGTTAGCCGCGGTCGAAGAGGTGTGTCACCGCGAGGTCGAGCGCATCCGCGTCCAGCACCGTCACTGCCACACCCTTGACCCGGGTCACCCCGCGCACCGGGGCACGTGACTCGCGTGGCTGGGTCGACACCTTGTCCACGGTCTCGAAGCCCTCGACGTCGGTGACGCTCAGCGCCAGGTCGCGGCGGCCGCGCTCGAGGAGGATCAGCTTGCGCTGCGGCTGGACCGGCCGGGGCAGGTCGAGCAGCAGCGGGAAGTCGACCACCGTGACCACCCGTCCGCGGAGGTTCACCACCCCCAGCACCGGGGCGGGAGCCCGGGGGACCCGCACCAGGCCCTCGGGCTGGACCACCACCTGGCTCACCGCGCTCAGCGGCAGGGCGTAGCGCGTGCTGTCCACCAGGAAGACGACGTGCTGGACGGGTCCGCGGTCGGATGCCATCCCACCCCTGGCGGCGGAGCTGCCGGGACCGGTCACGACCCGAGCCGGAACCGGCGGACCACGCTCTGCAGCTCGAGGCTGAGGTTGTTCAGCTCCTGCGCCGCGGAGGTCATCCGGGCCACGGCGGCCGTCTGGTCCTCGATGATGCCGCCGGCAGCCTCGGTGGAGGTGGTGTTGGCCTCCGCCACCTCGGAGATCTCCCCCACCGCCTTGACCATCTCCTCGCTGCCCGCCAGCTGCTCGCGCGCACTCTGGCTGATGAGGTGCACTTTCTCCGCACCTTTGCGGGCGGTGTCGGTGATGCTCCCCATCGAGCGGACGATGGTCCCCAGGTCCTCGCGCCCCTCGCTGAGCTCCTCGATGCCCTGCTTCATCGCCGAGACCACGGCGGTGGACTGGCCGGAGATGTCGCGGGCGAGCTTGCTGATCTGCTCGGCGCTCTTTCCCGCGGACTCGGCCAGCTTGCGCACCTCGTCGGCCACCACCGCGAAGCCCCGACCATATTCCCCGGCCCGCGCCGCCTCGATGGTGGCGTTGAGGGCCAGGAGGTTCGTCTGCTGGGCAACCTGGGTGATGACGTCGACGATCTTGGAGATCTCCTGGGTCTTCTCGCCGAAGGCGAAGACTTCGTGGCTGGCGCTCTCCACCCGGCTGAAGACCTTGTTCACCTTCTCGCCGGCGAGCCGCGCGGCCTTGCTGCCCTGCTCGGCGGCCACCGAGGTCTCGCCGGCGGCGAGCGCGGCGTCCTCCGCGGAGAGCGCGGTGCGCTGGATGCTCCCCGCCATCTCCCCGATCACCTTCTGGGCGTGGGAGACCAAGTCCGACTGGGTACCGGCGCCGAGGGCGATCTTCCGGATGGAGGTGCCGACCTCGGTGGTGGCGGCGTTGACGTTCTCCGCCGACCGCTGCAGCTCGGTGGCCGAGTCGGCCACGCTGGCCGCGGTGTGCTGGATGTGGCCCACCAGCTCGCGCAGGTTCTCCTGCATGTTACCGATGGCCGTGGTGAGCTCGTCGATCTCGTCGCGCCCCAGGCTCGGCTCGGTCGATACCGGCGACACCAGATCCCCGCGCGAGATGTCGAGCGCGCTCCGGCTCAGCGAGCGCAGCCGCGAGACGCGGGCGAGCACCGCCGGGAGCAGCAGCGCCAGCAGCAGGGTGAGCCCGGCGGCGACCAGCGCCTGGAGCGCCCAGCTGGCATTGCGGACCAGATGGAGCGCCCCCACCAGCACCATCGCCAGGAGGAAGTGCGAGACCAGGATCTTGCTCTGCAGCGACAGGGACACCGGCTGGCTCCGCTCCTCGAGTGCCGCCGCCAGTCTGCGCACCGGGGCGGGGCGCCGGGTCGTCCGGGCGGCGGGAAACTCGTCCAGCACCGAGCGGCGGACCGCTCCGTTGCGAGTCGGCGGGGGCACCAGGGCCATTCGGCGGGCGATTCTGGCGTAGGACGGACCGGATTTCACATTCCGGACCCCCGACGTACGCCGAGAACACCCCTCCCCACACGCCGGGGAGAGTCCTCACTCGAAGAGGGCTCGGTTTTCCTGGACCCAGCCGGCGAGCCTCGCCACGCCCTCGGACACGCCGGTCCGTGGACGCCATCCGAGGGCCTCTGCAGCGCGCGAGACGTCGGCGACGAAGACCGGCTGGTCTCCCGGGCGCCAGTCGGCGAACGCCGGGCGGAGCGGGCGGCCGGTCAGCCGGTCCAGCTGCTCCACCAGCTCGAGGAGTGACACCGTATTCTCCGGGCCGCCCCCCAGGTTGAAGACCTGTCCGCTGGCCCGGTCGATGCGCTCCACCGCCGCGTCGTAGGCCTCGCAGAGGTCGTCGACGAACAGGAGGTCTCGCACCTGCCGTCCGTCGCCGTAGATGGTGACCGGCTTCCCGGTGACTGCGGCGATGGTGAACCATGCCACCCAGCCCTGGTCCTCCACGCCGAACTGGCGCCAGCCGTAGATGCAGGACTGCCGGAAGACCACGCTGCGCACGCCGTAGATGCGGGCGTAGTCACGGACATACTGGTCGGCGGCGCCCTTGCTGCAGCCGTAGGGCGAGTGGAAGTCGAGCGGCTCGGTCTCGGAGATGCCGCGAGGGCGGTCGCGGAAGGCGTACCGGCCGTGTCGCTGCTCGACCCCCACGTGCTCCAGCCCCCCGTAGACCTTGTTGGTCGACGCGTAGAGGAACGCCGCGGACGGGGTGTGCCGGCGTGCCGACTCCAGCAGGTTGAAGGTTCCGAGCGCGTTGACCTCGAAGTCGTGGCGGGGCTCGGCCACCGACGTGGTGACCGCCACCTGCGCGGCGAGGTGGAGGATGACCTGAGTGTCGCGGTGCCGGGCGAGGGCGCCGTCGAGCGCCGCGGCGTCGCGGATGTCGACGCGCTCGAAGGTGAGGCGCCCTTGCGCCTTCAGCCAGGCGAGGTTGCTGTCGGCGCCGCGCCGCGAGAGGTCGTCGAGGAGCACCACCTCGTGTCCGCGCTCCATCCACCGTCGTGCTGCGTTGCAGCCGATGAACCCCGCCCCGCCGGTCACCAGGTATTTCACGTGTGCTGTCGTCCTCCGGTCTGGCCGGGGGAAGCTTAGTCGCCGGGTTCCTTCGTGCGAGGGGAGGCGGCGAGCCCCGGTGACGGGGGCAAGACGCCCCCGTCGCGAGGCGTCACGAGGTGTCCGTCACAAGGCCCGTAACGAGGTGTCTGGCACCTCATAAGTCCAGTATTTTCTTGGACTTGTGGGCACATGCGTGCCGCCATTCCGGTGCAGGAACGAGGTGTCTGGCACCTCGCCAGGGCGCACCTCGCCAGGGGACATCTCGTCAGGCGAGGTGGTCGAAGCCGCCGACCCCGCCGGGGCCGGCGCCCCGCGTGTGGACGCCGCGGCCGCGGCGGACCTCGCCGATGGGCGTCAGGGGCAGGCGGAGCCGGCGGGCGAGCCGGAGCACCGCGGCGCTCCGGCCCGGCCGGGCAGTGAAGAGCAGCTCGTAGTCTTCGCCACCGGCCGCGGCCTGCCGGACACGCTCTCTCGCATCCGGAACGGCGACCTCGAGCGCGTCAGAGCACGGGACCGCATCCAGAGCGAGGTGCACCGCGACCCGGCTCGCCCTGGCGACGTGCCCGGCGTCCTGCACCAGCCCATCGCTCAGGTCGATGCACGAGGAGGCGAGGCCGACCAGTGCCGCGCCGAGCTCGAGCCGGGCCGAGGGCCGCCGCTGTCGGTCGACTGCTGTGCGGGCGAGCCTGGGCGCTTGCCGAAGCCGCCGCGCCTCGGGCCCGGCGGGGCGCTGCAACAGCGCGAGGCCGAGCCTCGCATCCCCGAGCGTACCGGACACCCAGACGACATCGCCCGGACGGGCCCCCGAGCGCAGCAAGGCCCGTCCAGCCGTCACCTCCCCGCCCACGGTGACGGTCAGCGACAGCCCCGGCGCGCGGGTCACGTTGCCCCCCACCAGCGCCGTCCCGGTCTTCCGGGCGAGCGCGCCGAACCCCGCCCCGAGCGCCCGCGCCTCCCGGAGCGAGAACCCTCGCCGCACCCCGAGCGCCACCAGCGCCCAGCGCGGGCTCGCCCCCATCGCTGCGAGGTCGGAGAGGTTCACCGCCAGGGCCTTGTGCCCGATGTCCTCGAGCCGGCTGCTCGGGCGGCGGAAGTGCACGTCCTCGACCACCGCATCCACCGTCACGGCTGTCTCGCCGCGTGGGCGCGCCAGCAGCGCGGCATCGTCCCCGGGCCCGGCCGGTGCACGGGGCGAGGCCCGGGCCGCAGCGACGAACGCCTCGATGAGCTGGAACTCCGGGCCCATCGTCGGTGGCCTCTCGTCAGAACCGATCGGGTGGCGGGGGAGGCGGCTCGGACAGCGGCGGAGCGATGACCGCACGCGGGGGCGGAGGACTGACCGGGAGGACCACCTCGAAGCGGGAGCCCTGCCCCACCTCGCTCTGCACCCGCACCACCCCGCCGTGGCCCTCGACGTAGCTCTTGACGATCGCCAGGCCGAGGCCCGCGCCGCCGAACTCGCGGGTGCTCGAGTTGTCCACCTGGTAGAAGCTCTGGAAGATCTTGTCCAGCTGGTCGGCGGGGATGCCCACGCCCGAATCCTGGACGACGAAGCGCCAGCCCTCGGTGTCCAGCTCGGGCTGGAACCTCACCTCGGTGACCAGCACCTGCACCCATCCGCCCTTGGGGGTGAACTTCACCGCGTTGGAGAGGAGATTCACCATCACCTGGCGGAGCTTCTCGCGATCGGCCCGGACCTCCACCGCGCGCGCCGGAAGCTTGAGGTCCACCGTGAGGCCCTTCTTCTGGGCCTGGGGCTTGATGCTGCTGAGCGCCGAGGAGACCAGATCTCCCACGCTGACCGGCTCGAAGGTGAGGCGCACCTTGCCGGCCTCGATCTGCGTCACGTCGAGGATGGACGAGATGAGCTTCAGGAGGGTGTCCCCCTTGTCCATGATCGTCCGGACGTACTCGGTCTGCTCCTGGTTCAGGGTGCCCACCAGCCCCTCGGAGAGCATCTCCGAGTAGCCGATGATCGAGGTGAGCGGCGTCCGCAGCTCGTGGCTCACCGTCGCCAGGAAGCTCGACTTCAGCCGGTCCATGTCCTTGAGCTGGACGTTCATCTGCTCCAGCCGCCGGTTCTGGGCCTCGAGATCGCGATTGCTCTCCAGCGTGGCCTCGATGTGCACCTGGCTGGTGAGGAACGTCTTCTGTCCGGCGGCCACCAGCGTCTCCAGCAGCTGGGCGAAGTGGAGCAGGACCTTGACGATGGTCGACTCGGGCGCGCGGCGGATCTTCGCCAGGTAGCTGTGCGCCTGCGCCAGGTCGATCCCCGGAGTCAGGTCGGTGAGCGACGGCGGCAGCTCACCCAGCTCCTCGGGCACGAACGGTCCGAACACCACCCGGCCGAGCACGTCGCCCTCCCAGAGGATGGGCAGGACCAGATAGCGGAGACCGGTGAAGCAGGGCACGGCGATCATCCCGTGCAGCTTGGTGCCCCCCGCCGACTGCGGGGCGCGCGCGTTCTGTGTCGTGGCCAGAGGCCCGTCCTTCACCCGGGCCACGGTCTGGGTGCAGCACCGCTTCCCGTCGGGGAAGGAGAAGACGTAGCCGCAGAAGTCGCCGTTGCCGCTCTTGATGTCGGCGAGCCGGTTGCCCCTCTCGTCGAAGACCTTGACCCCCAGCTTGTAGAGCTCGGCGAAGCTCTTCACCAGCTCGGCGAAGGTGCTGGTGTCGAGCATGTCGGCCAGCGTGAGCCGGCGCTCGAGTACCGAGAGCGGACGCTGCTCCAGCCGGGGGG
>DATIWB010000044.1:0-47039 GCA_035519675.1 Myxococcaceae bacterium | reverse complement strand
GCCCGGCCGACGCTCACCGTGGAGGAGATCCGCGCGGTGGTGGAGGAAGCCCACCGCGGCGGGCGAAAGGTCGCCGCGCACGCGATGAGCCCCGCAGGCATCGTCAACGCGGTGAACGCCGGGGTGGACTCCATCGAGCACGGCCACGAGGCGGACGAGGCCGCGCTCAAGCTCATGGCCTCCCGGAACGTTCCGCTGGTCCCGACCATCCTCCCGATCCAGACCTGGGCGGAGAAGGCCACCGGCGAGGGGCGAGAGCTCGGGATTCGGCAGCTCGAAGCCCTTCGCAAGCTGCTGGCCAGCGCCCGACGGCTGAAGGTCCGTCTGGTCTTCGGCTCCGATCCCGCGAGCCGGGAGACGCACGGGCGCAACGTGGAGGAGCTGGTCGCGATGGCGCGCCTCGGCGTGCCACCCCTCGAGGTGCTCCGGTCGGCGACCATCGACGCGGCGGCGCTGCTCGATCTCTCCTCCGAAATCGGCACGCTCGAGGTGGGCAAGCAGGCCGACCTCATCGCGGTGGAAGGCAATCCGCTGGAGGACCTCGCGGCGCTCCGGAAGGTCAGCCTGGTGATGCGCGCGGGGAGGGTGTACCGGGAGGGCGTCACCTCGACGCGCTGAGGAAGGGCGAGACCTGTCCGAGAGCGAGTGGTTTGCGCTCAACCGCGCGTCCGGCCGCTTGCGCGTGCGCCGCTTCGGGCGGAGCCTGCCGCTGGCCTCCGGCTCGTCGCCCGCCACCCCCGCTGAACGCCTCGCCGGGGCCTCAGAAGAGCCAGACACCCTGGCGGACGCAGGCCCTCAGGACGATCTGCTTGAGCTGCGGCTCGCCGATGTTCCGGAAGGCCGCCCGCGCGCCGCCGAGGTCGTGCCGCTGGCAGGCCGCCCGCGCCTGGATGGCATATCCGAGCGGCGTCTTCTGCACGAAGAAGCTCTGGTCCACCAGCCGCGCGGCGTCGAGCGGCTTGTTCTTCGCCAGCGCCTCCTCGGCCTGGTCGAGCAGCTTGCGCGCCTCGGGCTTGATGCCGTCGGAGGTGGCCGGCGGCGGTGCGGGCGGCTCGGGCTCCACGGCCTTCGCCGGCTCGGCCGAGGCGACGGTGGGCTGGGGCCCGGTGGCCTTCGCCGTCTCGGGGCGGGCGCGGTGCTGGTGGGGCGGCGCCTTCTCGCGGACGGCCGTGGCACCCTCGGGGTGCCTGTGGTCCGGGGGAACCGGTTCTCTCGTCCCGGCCGGCTCGGCAGGGCGTGCCGCAGGCTCCGGATGCGCGGGCCCGACGGGCGGTGCCGGAGGAGGCTCGATGCGCTTCACCGGCTCGAGCGGGCCCAGGCTCGCCACCTGCGTCCGGGGCGCTGGGGCCCGCTTCGAGGCCCACAGGACGCCTGCTCCGCCCAGGGCCACGCCCACCACCGCCATTGCCCCCAGGAAGGGCCAGATGCGTCGTGGGGGCGGCTCCGGCAGGGCCGGAGGGACGGTCACCGCGCCCGAGCGAACCGGCTCGGCAGACGAGGCGCGCGTCTTCGGCCACGAGGCGGTGGGCCCGGTGGGGCGGGGGGTGTGGGTCGGCTCGAGCGGCTGCCCCAGCGCGGAGTCCACGCCCAGTGGCCGTCCGGTATGGAAGCTGTGCAGCGGCCGTCCGGTCAGCTCGAGGATGAAGGCACCGATGTCCTGAGGCCGCGCGGCGGGGTCCTTCTGCAGCGCGCGCTCGACCGCCGAGAGCACGTTCTGCGGAAGGGCGGGGGCTAGCTCGCGGAGCGGGGTGGGCTCGCCGTGGACCACCCGGTAGACCACCTCGGCCAGCGAGCCGCCGGCGAAGGCCGGCTGTCCACCGAGCATCTCGTAGACGATGGCGCCGACCGCGAACACGTCGGTGCGGGCGTCGACCGTGGTGTTCTTCCCGGTGGCCTGCTCGGGGGACATGTACTGCGGCGTCCCCATCAGGATGGCGTCCTGGGTGCGGAGCGACTGGCTGCCGCGGATCTTCGAGATGCCGAAGTCCAGCACCTTCACCCGGGTGGGCACGTCCTCCTCGGGGGTGCAGAGAAAGACGTTGTCCGGCTTGAGGTCGCGGTGGACCACGCCGACGCGGTGCGCGGCCTGGAGCGCCGAGCCGATCTGCCGGGTGATGGCCAGCGCCTCCTCGAGCTGGAGACGTCCGCCGGCCAGCCGCGCGGCCAGCGTCTCGCCCTGGAGGTACTCGAGGACGATATAGGGCTGGCCGGTGGGGAGGGTGTTGAAGTCGAGCACCTCGACGATGTTGGGATGGCCCAGGCGGGAGGCGATCTCCGCCTCGCGGCGGAAGCGCTGGAGCATCTCCTCGCCACCCGCCGCTGCGTCGAGCAGCACCTTCACCGCGACGTGCTTGCCCGGGAGGCGAAGATGCTCCGCCGCCCAGACCGCGCCCATCCCGCCGCGTCCGATGAGGGCCTGGATGCGGTAGGTCTCGCCCAGCACGGCACCCACGTCGAGCACGTCGCGGCCAGCGTCCATCGGCAGGGCTGGACTATACTCGCCCGCCGACCGTGACACTCCCGCCAGCGGTTGCCCTCGCCCTGCTGCTCCGTCTGTCCCTCGCGGCCGAGCCGGCTACGGACCCCCTCGACGTCGCGGCGGTCCGCGACAAGCTGGTGGTGGTCGAGGACGGGCAAGGTCACTACATCGCCGTCGTCCCCTTCGGGGACAGCATCTGGGACCACCTCTACTGGTCCCAGGATGGCAAGGACTTCTTCCAGCAGCGGGTCTTCGGGGGCGGGTCGAGCGGGACCGAGTCGTTCGACCGCAGCTTCTGGGAGCCGCGGGTGCGCAACCGCAACGGGGCGAGCTTCGGGATGCACGAGGGAGGCTACAAGCTCTGGTGCGGAGAGCGGACCACCGAGTTCAAGGCGCTGGAGCAGGGCAAGGCGACCGCGTTGCTCGCCGGGGCGAAGTTCCATCCGCCGCGCTGGAAGTACCGCGCCTACGCGCTCGCCCGCGACGACGCCGGGACCTACTACTATGTCGATCGCCGCCGGGACGAGGGCAGCATGGAGTTCCGCCTCTACTCGGGACAGCGCGGCTCGATGAAGCCCTTGAAGATGGTGAACGTGGTGAGCGACTCGGAGGGGGACATCTTCTCCACCAAGAGTGGCGAGCTGCGCCTGGTGCTCGACAAGAAGGAGAGCGCCTGGGTGCAGAAGGGGAAGCGCCAGCAGCTGAAGAGCCTGCCTGTTGAGGACAACGTGCCGCTCATCTACGCCGACCTGGGCGTCTACAGCGGCCAGCCGCTCGGCACGCCCTGCGACCTGCTCTAAGAGAGCGGCGAGGGGCTACTTCAGCCGCACCTCGAAGGTGGGGGAGGCCACGGTGCGGCCGTCGGGCAGCACCGCGTCCACGTTCCACAGAAGCCCCCCGCCGGCCGCCCGCTGCCCCACGCCCCCGGGCAGCTTGAGCTCGCGCCCCGACACCCCGACCGCCTGGTGGACGACCACGAGGTCCGGGGTGAGCACGGTGACGTTGTAGCTGCTGGCGCCGGGGACCTCGGACCAGCGGAGCACGGCGTCACCGGCGGGCTGGACCGGCGGCGACTCGGCCTGGACCGTGGCGGCTGCGCCGCTCCCCCGCTCCACCGGCGGAAGTCGCGGTGGCTCCGGGCGGACCATCACCCACAGGGCGACGGCGGCGACGGCCGACAGCGCGATCGGCACGAAGGACCGCCCACGCAGCCGAGTCCGGGCCGGCATTGTGCTGACCAGCGGCCGGATGGTCGGCGTGTCGTCCGCCACCGGGCCGGCCTCACCGGCTGCGCGCCGGACGTCGGCGAGGATGCGCCAGGCCTCCGCGCACTCTGCGCAGCGGGCCCCGTGGTCGACCAGCGCGCGGACCCGCTCGAAGGGGAGCGCTCCGGTGGCGGCTGCCCAGTACTCCTGGGCCGGCGGACAGGCGGCGGCGTCGGTCTGGGGCAGCGCGGCGCGGAAGCGCTGCTCGAGGTCATCGGCCGGCTCGGTCATGTCTGTCCCCCCGCGAGGCAAGCGCGCAGATCCGCCAGTCCACGGTACACCAGATTTTCGGCCTGCTTCTGCGTCCATCCGAGCGTGGTGGCCACCTCGGCCGTGCGAAATCCCTGCAGATGCAAGGTGACGGCGGCGCGCCGCCGGTCTTGAAGCCCGCGAAGACAATCGAGGATCTCCGAGCGCGCCTCCGGCCCGGGCGTGCCCCCTTCCCCGCGGTCCAGCTGCTCGGATTGGCGCTGCTGACGCCGAAACCGCCGAATCTCGTCGATGACCACCGTGTACGCGACTCTCCAGAGGTAAGACGCTCCCCGGGGGGTGCTTCCCTCACCCGCCGGTCGCTCCAGGAGGCGAACCAGCGCCATCTGGACGAAATCTTCCCGGTGGGCTGCCAGTGCCGGGGGGCAGTGCCGCTCGACCGCACGGATCAAGACCTGGCGGATCCGTTCGAGGCTTTCCGGGTCTGGATCCTTCGAGCCGTCGTCCCGCGGGGGAGCCATGCCGTGCTTCCGAGGTAAGCACAGGCTTCCGGTTCGGGTAACCTCTCGCCGCGCGATGCACGGGGAGTTTTTGCCAGCGATCGTCCGGGTTTTCGGACGGTGGGGAGTCCTGATCGTCCTGGGTCTGGGCGGCGGCGGTGAGGCGCGGGCCGGCGCCCACCCGCTGGCGGAGTGCCGGGCACAGGTGCGTCAGCAGCCGCGCTCTCTGAAGGGGTACATCTGCCTCCTCGCGCACCAGGGCGACGGGCGCACCGGGGCGCTCCGGTTCCTGGACGCGCGGATGCGGCTCGACCCGCAGAACCCGCGGCCCCACCTGTATGCGGGCATTCTCCGGACGCTCGCCGGGGAGGCGGTGGACGACCGCGAGTGGCGGATGGCCATGGCGGGGTTCGCGCGCGAGCACGAGCCCGCCGGGGAGGTCTACGCCGCCACCTCGCTGGTCTCCGCCCGGTGCATCGGGAGGGCCCGGTGCGACCGCGAGACCCTGGCGTTGCTCTGGCGCGCCCGGGAGCTGGCGCGCACCTCGGGCCGGGTCGATCTGATGCAGGTCACGGAGATCTGGACGATGAAGGTCTCCTTCGCGCTCGACGACATGGACGGCGCCGAGGGGGCCGAGCGGCGGCTGCTGGCGCTCGGCCCTCCGCGTTCGCTCTGGCTCAAGTCCGAGACCCTCCAGGCGCGGGCGCACCTCGCGGCCAGTCTCGAGGACCACGCGCGACGGCGGACGTTCTACGCCGAGCTGCTGGACACGCTCGACCCGGACGATCCGCGCCGTCCAGCGGCCCTGGGGGGACTGGCTGCCGCCACGCTGCATCTGGCCATGCAGCGCCTCGAGAGCCGCGACACCGCGGAGCGCCTGCTGCGGCAGGCCATTGCCGAGCAGGAGCGCGCGGGTGTCCCCCTGATGTACGCGGAGACCGGATACCTGTCGTCGCGGGTGCAGCTGGCGATGCTCCTCGGGCCCACTCCGGAGTCCTTCTCGCTCCTCGGCTCCACGCTGCAGGCGCAGCTGTCTCGCGGCTCCTGGCGCACGCCGCTGTACCCGAGGCTGTCGCTGGCCGAGCTGCTGGCCACCGCAGATCCCCCGCGGCTCGAGGAGGCGATGCAGGTGGCCGAGGAAGCGGTCCAGTACGAGTTCGCCCACGACGGCGACTTCGAGCAGGCGCGGGCGCTGGTCCTCCGTTCCCGCATGCGGTTCCGGCGGGGCCAGTTCTCGCCCGGCCGGGCCGACGGGCTCGCGGCGCTGGACCACGCCGAGCGTCTCCGCGAGCAACAGCGCGCGATGCCGCTGCGACTCCGCTACGCGCAAACCCTGTCCTTCGCCTACCAGTCGCTGGCCGGGGCGCTCACCCGCTACCGGCCGGTGGACGACGGCGCATCTCTGGACGACGCGTTTCAGGTCATGGAGCGGCTGAGGGCGCGGGGGCTCATGGAGACGCTCCTCGCCGAGGACCGCGGGGGCGAGCCCCTCCCCCGTCAGTCGCCGACCCTGGCAGTCGTCCGTGGCCAGCTCACTCCGGCAGAGGCGCTCCTCTCCTTCCAGGTCTGGCGCCCCGAGCCGACGATGGACGCGCCCTACCGCGAGGGCAGCTCGTGGGTCACCGTCGTCACCTCGGGCCGGGTGGAGGCCTTTCCCATCCCCAACGCGGATCTACTCGAGCCGCAGATCCGCGCCTGGACCGGGCTGCTGGCGCGGCGCGATGGCACCGACCGCGTGTCGGGCGCGAAGCTCTACCGCGAGCTGCTCGCTCCGGCGCTCGCCGCGTTGCCGCCGGGCATCGAGCGGCTGGTGGTGGTGCCCGACGGGCCGCTCCATCGGCTGCCCTTCGACGCGCTCTCCGCAGGCCCGGGCGCTCCGTACCTGGCCGAGCGGTTCGCGGTGTCCATCGCGCCATCGGCGTCGCTCTGGGTCCGGTTCCGGGCGGCTCCCCGGCTCGCTCCGGGCAGGCTCCTGGTGCTCGCCGATCCCTCGGAGGGCTCGGCCGACCGGGCCATCCTCCGCGACTCCACCGGCGTCTTCGGCGCGCTGGTGCATGCCCACCGCGAAGCGGAGGTGGCGCTGTCCGCCTTCCCGACCGGCAGCGAGCTGCGGACCGGTCCACCGGCGTCCGAAGCGTTCCTTAAGTCGGCCAGCCTGGAGGGCATCTCGCTGCTCCACCTGGCCACCCACGCCATCGCCGACGAACGGGACCCCGAGCACGCGGCGGTGGTGCTCGCCCCGGGGAGCTCGGCGGAGGACGGCCGGCTCGAGCCGCAGGAGATCGGCCGGCTTCCGCTGGGAGGGAAGACGGTGGTGCTGGCCGGGTGCGAGACCTCGGCCGGGCCGCTGTTCCGAGGCGAGGGGGTGATGAGCCTCGCCCGGGCGTTCTTCGGCGCCGGAGCCTCCGCGGTGGTGGGAACCCTGGACCGAGCGCGGGACGACGAGGCCAGCGTCTTCTTCTCCTCGCTCTACCGGGCGCTGGGGCGTGGGGCCAGCATCGGTGAGGCGGTGGCGGCGGCGAAGCGAGAGGGCATCCGCCGGGGGGCCCCGCCCGCCGCGTGGGCCAACGTGGTGCTGCTCGGGGATGCCGAGGCGCGGCCGCGGGCGCACGAGAGACGGGGGATGTTCCCGATGCTCCTCACCGGGGTGGTGCTCGCCTTCGCCGGGTTCGGAGCGAGGCGGTGGTGGCGAGGGGGGCCGCGCCACCCGCCGGGGAGCCCCCAGGGGTCGAAGCCGGGGTAACCTCTCGTCGGGCGATGCTGGGGCGGAGCTTCCAGGCGCTGTTCCGTGCGGGCGGGTGGGGGCTGCTCCTCGGGTTCGGCGCCGTCTGCCGGCCGGCAGGGGCGGAGCCGATCCGTGCGGTGGCCGAATGCGAGGCGCTGGTCCGTCGGGAGCCGCGGTCGCTGGAGGGTTACGACTGCCTGCTGCCGCATCGGTTCACCGAGCGGGAGGGGGTGCTCGCCTTTCTCGAGGAGCGGCTCCGGCGTGACCCGGAGGACCCACGGCCCAGGCTCTACCGGGCCATCGTGCACCACCTCGCTGGCGACTCGGAGGACGAGCGCGACTACGCGCGGGCGGCGCAGGGGTTCGCGCGTGAGCACGAGCTGACCGGGGAGTTCTACGCCCTCACCGCGCACGTCTCCGCCCGGTGCGTGTATCCGGAGACGTGCGACGAGCGAGCCCGGGCGTTGCTCGAGCGCGCCGGGGGGCTGGCGCGCGCCTCGGGGAAGCACGCTCTGCTGCAGCACTGGGAGACGTGGCGCATGAAGATGGCGCTGGCGCTGCAGGACTTCGTCGCCGCCGAGGCCAGCCAGTCGAGACTCCTCGCCCTGGGGCCGCCCGAGTCCGAGTTCCTCAGGCTGGAGAGCCTGCAGGCACGCGCCTTCCTGGCGGCCAGTGCCCTGGACTACCGCCGGGTGAGAGCGCTCTCCCAGGAGATGCTGGACAGCCTCCGGCCCGGAGATCCGCGACGGGCGCTGGCGCTCGGAGGCATCTCCTCGGCCACGGCGCACCTGGCGCTGCAGGGCATCGAGAGCCGGGCGAGCGCGGAGCAGCTGGTCCGCGAGGCGCTCGGAGTCCAGGAGAGCCTGGGCCTCGCGCTCTGGTACCCGGAGATCGGCTACCTCCCCTCGAGGATCCAGCTCGCGCTGCTGCTCGGCCCCACCCCCGAGTCCTTCACCCTGGTGCGCTCAGCGCTGGCCGGTTACCGCGCCCGCTCCGGCTGGACCAACCCCATCTGGGCCGAGCTCGTCCTGGGGGAGCTGCTGGCGACGGCCGACCCTCCCCGGCTGGAGGAGGCCCTCCGGCTGGCGGAGGAGGCCGTGGAGGACGGGTTCCGGGTGAACGACTTCACCGAGCTCCCGGTCATGGTCCTCCGCTCGCGGACTCGGTTCCGGGTGGGTCAGCTTTCCCTGGCCCGGGCCGACGGGCTGGCCGCGCTCGACCTGGCCGAGCAGCTGCGGGAGCACCAGAGCGAGCTACCGGTGCGGCTGCGCTACGCCGAGTCCCTCTCCTTCGCCTACCGTTCGCTGTCCGGCGATCTGCTGACCTACCGCGCTCCGGAGGATGGCTCGGCGGTGGACGAGGCGTTCGGGGTCATGGAGCGGCTCCGGGCCCGGGGATTGATGGAGACGTTGCTCGCGGACGAGCGGCGGGGCGGGGCGGCGCCGGTCGGGCCTCCGACACCGAGGCAGATCCAGGCACGGCTGGAAGCGCGTGAGGCGCTGCTCTCCTTCGAGGTCTGGCGTCCGGAACCGACCATGGAGGCGCCGTTCCGCGCGGGGAGCTCGTGGGTGACCGTGCTCACCACCGATGGCGCGCGGGCCTACCGGATCCCGAACGCGGATGTGCTCGAGCCGCAGATCCGCGCTTGGACGGGACTGCTCGACCGGCGAGACGGAGCGGACCGGGCACCTGGCGCACGACTGTACGACGAGCTGCTCCGGGCCGCGCTGGCCGATCTCCCCTCGCGGATCGATCGGCTGATCGTCATTCCCGATGGACCGCTCCACCGGCTCCCGTTCGACGGGCTGTCGGACGGGCCCGGGACGCCGTACGTGGCCGAGCGGTTCGAGGTGTCCATCCCCCCGTCGGCGTCCCTGTGGTGGCGCTTCCGCGCCGAGCCACGTCTGCAGCCGGGGAGGCTCCTGGTGCTGGCCGACCCCGCGGGCCCGTCGGCGGTGCGGGCGCTCCGTCGCGATTCTGGCGCGATGTTCGGCACGCTGATCCATGCGCGGCGCGAGGCGGAGGCCGCCCTGGCGGCGTTCCCGGCGGGCAGCGAGCTTCGGGTCGGCCTGCCCGCGTCCGAGTCCTTCCTCAAGTCCGCCAATCTGGCCGGCGTCTCCCTCCTGCACCTCGCCACCCACGCCGTTGCCGACGAGCGCGACCCCGAGCGGGCGGCGGTGGTCCTGGCGCCTGGGAGCCCCGCCGAGGACGGGCGGCTCGAGCCGCGGGAGATCGCCCGGCTCGCGCTGGACGGAAAGACGGTGGTGCTCGCCGGCTGCGAGACCTCGGCCGGTCCGGTCTTTCGCGGGGAAGGGGTGATGAGCCTCGCCCGGGCCTTCTTCAGCGCCGGGGCCGCGGCAGTGGTCGGCACGTTGCACCGGACGCCGGACGACGAGGCGGGCGCGTTCTTCACCTCGCTGTACCGCTCACTGGGGGGTGGAGCGAGCATCGGCGAGGCCATGGCGGCAGCCAAGCGTGAGCGCATCCGGCAGGGTGCCCCGCCCGCGGCGTGGGCCGGGGTGGTGTTGCTCGGGGACGCCCAGGCCCGACCACGGGGCCGCGAGGCACCGGACCTCTTTCCGCTGATCCTCACTGGCGTCGTGCTCACGTTCGGTGGCTTCGGGGCGAGCCGGCGGTGGCGCGGGGGTCGGCACCGCTCCCGGGGAGCGGGGAGCGACGTGCCGGAGTGACCTTTGCCGCACGGTGCGTGGGGGGGGGGGAGGTTCTGGTCCGCGCGTTCTCGGACGGCGGCTCCTCGCCCCCGGAACGGTCGACCCTCGGCGCGGGCAAGGTGCCCCTCGGGCTCCCATCTCTGCGGCGGGTGGGGGTCGCGCTGGCCTCCGCCGGGCTCCGGGTGGGCCTGCTGCTGGCGGGGTGCCGGCCGGGGTGAGGGAAAACCAGGCAGTCGAGCGTTGATGGAACGACGCGGGGACGTGGCGTCGCTTCCGCTGGGGTGGCGAGGGCTCCCGGGGGGGAGGAAGCGACGTCACGTGTCCCCCCGCCCTGGACCCCACCCCGGGTTGAAGTCGGCAGCCGGCCGCCTTAAAGGCTGGACATGTCCGTGAACATCCAGCTCGAGTGGACCCCCAACCCGAGCACCCTCAAGTACGTGGTGGACCGTACCCTGGTCCCGCGTGGCGCCCTGAACTTCACCAGCCCCGAGGCGGCGTCGGCCCGGTCTCCGCTGGCCTCCAAGCTCATGGGCATCGAGGGCGTGAGCGGGGTGATGCTGGGCAGCAACTTCGTCACCGTCACCAAGGGTGAGGGGGGCGAGTGGGACGTCCTCAACGACGCGGTGATGGCCACGCTGGATGCGCACCTCGGGTCGAACGAGCCAGTCGTCGCCCCCGGCGCCATCGAGGAGCTGGGCTCAACCGCAACCGGCACCGAGGTGGAGGAGAAGATCCGGCAGATCCTCGACCTCGAGATTCGCCCTGCGGTGATGCAGGACGGTGGGGACATCACCCTGGACCGGTTCGAGAACGGCGTGGCCTACCTGCACATGCGCGGCTCGTGCGCCGGCTGCCCCTCCTCCACCATGACCCTGAAGATGGGCATCGAGAACCGCCTCCGCGAGGTGGTTCCCGAGGTGGTCGAGGTGGTCCCGGTCTAGCGGCCCCGCGGGGGGCCCGGGCGGGCCCCGAGTCCGGGCCGTCGCGAGAGTCTTGAGACGCCAGGTCAAAGCGGCCGAGGTCCGGCGCGAGCTGCTGCCCGAGCAGTCGCCCGAGCTGCTGCGCGAGCTGCACCTCCTCACCCGTGACGGGGACCTGAACGCCGACGCGCTCCGGAAGCTGAAGCAGGTGAACCACCTGGTGGGCCTGCTCCGTCCGGCCCTGGAGGACGTGTTCTCTCGGTTCGGCCGGCCGCTGGCCGTGGACGCGGGGAGCGGCAACGCCTACCTCGGCTTCGTCCTCTACGAGCTGTTCTTCAGGGGCCAGGACAAGGGAGAGCTCCTGTCGATCGAGGCTCGGCCGGAGCTCACCTCCCGGAGCGAGGAGCGTGCCGGGCGGCTGGGCTTCGGGCGCATGCGCTTCGTCACCGCCCCGCTGGCCTCGGCGCCGTGGCCGGAGCGGTTCCATCTGTTGACCGCGCTGCACGCCTGTGACACCGCGACCGACGACGCGCTCGCCGCGGCCATCCGCCGGGGCGTGGACCACGTGGCCGTGGTGCCCTGCTGTCAGGCCGAGGTGGCGCGTCAGCTGCGGGACCATCCGCCTTCTTCTCCGGCCCTGGCGGCGCTGGCCGCGCACCCCTGGCACCGCCGCGAGTTCGGCTCCCACCTCACCAACGTCATCCGCGCCCTGGTGCTCGAGGCGCACGGCTACTCGGTCACCGTGACCGAGCTCACCGGCTGGGAGCACTCGATGAAGAACGAGCTCATCCTCGGGCGAAAGGTGCGGGGCGAGTGGCGCGAGGCGCGAGGGAGGCTCGATGCGCTGCTGGCGGAGACCGGGGTGCGGCCGGCGCTGGTGCGCGCGCTGGAGGTCCCATGAGCGACGACGGCAGAACGCTCGACCCGGCGGACTGGGGGGCGGTCCGCGCGGTGGGCCACCGGATGATCGACGTCCTGGTGGACGGGCTGCGTGAGGTGCGGCAGGCGCCGGCCTGGACTCCGATGCCGCCCGAGGTCAAGGCGCGGTTCCGGGCCCCGCCGCCGCGCGAGGGCCTGGGGGTCGAGGCGGTCTGGGCGGAGGTGGAGCGCTCGGTGCTCCCGTACCGACTGGGAAACGTGCATCCTCGCTTCTGGGCCCGGGTGATGGGCACGGGCACGGTCACCGGCGCGCTGGCGGGGCTGGCCGCAGCGGCGATGAACAACAACCTCTCCGGGCTGGAGAGCTCGGCGGTACACGTCGAGGCGCAGGTCGTCGACTGGCTGAAGATGCTGATGGGTTTCCCGGCGTCGGCGAGTGGCCTGCTGACCAGTGGCTGCAGCATGGCGAACCTCATCGGGCTGCAAGTGGCCCGCGACAGCGTGGGAGGGCCAGCAGTGAAGGCCGAGGGGCTCCAGGCCGTGCCCGGGAAGCTGGTGGGCTATGCGTCCGAGGAGGCGCACAGCTCGGTGGCCAGGGCCTTCGCCGTGCTGGGGCTGGGGAACGCTTCGCTCCGGCGCATCCCGGTGGACGGGGAGTTCCGGATGGACCTCGGCGCGCTGGAGCGGGCCATCGACGCCGACCTTGCCGCGGCCCACCGGCCGTTCTGCGTGGTAGGCAGCGCGGGGACGGTGAACACCGGCGCCACCGACCCACTCGAGGCGCTGGCCGACCTGGCACGGGCGCGGCGACTCGTCTTCCACGTCGACGCGGCGTTCGGGGCCTGGGCGACGCTGTCCCCGCGGCTGGCGGCGCAGGTGCGTGGGCTCGCGCGCGCGGACTCCATCGCCTTCGACCTGCACAAGTGGGGGGCGGTGCCGTACGGCGTGGGCTGTGTGCTGGTGCGGGACGCCGAGGCGCATCGGCGAACCTTCCAGGCCGCGGCGGCATACCTCGCGCCGCACCCGCGCGGTGTCTCCGCGGTGGACTACCCCGGGCACGAGCTGGGGCCGGAGCTGAGCCGCCCCTTCCGCGCGCTTGGGCCGTGGATGGCCTTCCAGGAGCACGGCCTCGACCGGCTGCGGGCCGCGGTGGAGAAGAACGTGGAGCAGGCGGCGCGGGTGGCGGCGCGGGTTCGCAAGGAGCCCGACCTGGAGCTGACCGCGCCGGTGCCGCTGAACGTGGTGACCTTCCGCTACCGGGGGACGGGACTGTCCGATGCGCAGCTCGACGCGCTGAACGCCGAGGTGGTGATGCGCGTCCAGGAGTCCGGGGTGGCGGTGCCATCCACCACCCGGCTCCGGGGCCGGACCGTCATCCGTCTGGCCATTGTGAACCACCGGACCCTGGACGAGGACCTGGACATGCTGGTGGATGCGGTGGTGGAGACCGGGCGGGCCGTTGCCGCCGAGGCGCTCGCTGGATAGCGGGCGCGGCGGGTCAGCCGTACGCCTCGCGCTTGATGCGCGCCGGGGTGAAGCCGACGGCCTGGAGGTTCGCCACCGTCGACTCCAGGAAGCGGGGGGTGGGGGCGGTGCCTTCCTCCAGGGCCTTCTTCCGGTCCCACGAGGCGATGGCCGGGCCGCAGAGGTAGGCGACAGCGGTCCCGGTGTCCGGCACGAGCTCCTTGAGCATCGAGGCCGTGACCCGACCCTGGCGCACGCCGGGAGGCAGGCCGGAGATGTCGCTCTGGCGGGTGAGGGTGTGGACCAGGGTCAGCCGGTCGGGGAACTCGGCGGCGAGTCGCTGGAGCCCCTCGCGGAAGATGATGTCGGCCCAGGTCTTGTTGGTGTCGATGAAAGTGTGCCGGAGGCCGGGGTGCCTGCGGAGCGCGTCCTTCAGGATGCTGTAGTTGGGGACCACGCCGGAGCCGGCCACCAGGTGCACGATGTGGTCGGTGCGCCGCTCGACGTCCGGCGGCAGGGTGTAGGGCCCGGTGAAGCCCACGACCGGGAAGCGGCTGCCCACGGGGATGCCGTGGACCAGCAATGGCGAGAGCAGCGGGGCATGGAGGTCTCCCGGCCGGTACGGCTCCTCCTTGATGGTGATGGCCAGCGGCTCGTGCGGCGCCGAGGCCATCGAGTAGGCCCGGACCAGCTCCTTCTTGCCGGCCTTGAGGTTCTCGACGTAGGCCACCTGACCGGCGATGACCGGGAAGCAGTGAGGGTCGATGGTGAGGAACTGACCGGCGCGGTAAGGAGGAATCTCGGGCGCGTCGAGGACCAGGGTCACCGTGTCCGCGGTCTCGCGGATGACCTCGGTGACCACGACCTCGAAGGTCCTGGGCTTGATGCGTTCGGGCGGCACGGATGGATGTTCGCATAACGGAACGCCCTGCGATCGGCCAGCCCGGTGACGTGGAGCGGGTGTTCGTCCAGTGCCTCCCCGGACTCGAACAGGTCTTGACCTTGGAGGCGACCGCGCTCGGGCGGCCCCGCCACGTCGACGGAGGGGTGGAGCTGGAGGGCGGGCCGGGGCTCCATGCCGATGCGGTTCTCGGCCTCAGGACCGCCGAGGCCGTCCTGCTCCGGCTGCTGGAGGTTGGCGCGCGGCGCTGGGAAGAGGTCGAAGCGGCGCTCCGGACGGTGGTCCTCGATGCCGTCGTCGAAGCGGGTAACCCGGTCGCCCTGGAGACGTCGCTCCGGATGCCGGGGGCGCCGGCCCGCGGGGCTCTCCCGAGGCTCCTCGCCCGCCTGTGGAGTCGGCCGGTCGAGCAGGCGAGGGCGGAAGCGCGGGACGGCGAAGCGACGCGGCTGGTGCTCCGGGTGGCGGAGGGGACTGCCTCGCTCTCCGCGGACGTGAGCGGGACGCTGCTTCACCGCCGCGGCTGGCGCCAGGAGTTGTCGCGGGCACCGATGCGCGAGACGCTGGCCGCGGGCGTGCTGGCGCTGGCGGGCTATGCACCGCAGCGGCCGCTGTGGGACCCGGTCTGCGGGTCCGGTACGCTGATCATCGAGGCCGCGCTGGTCGGCCGGTCGGTGGCGCCGGGGCTCGGCCGGAGCTTCGCCGCGGAGGCCTGGCCGGTGGCGGCCCGGGTCGACTGGGCGGGGCGCCGACAGCGGCTCCGGGCGTTGGTGCGGCCGCGCGTGCCGGCGCCCATTCTCGGGAGCGATCTCAACGCGGGGGCGCTCGGGACGGCGCGCCGCAATGCGCGGCGAGCAGGTGTGCTGGGCGACCTCCGCCTCGAGCGGCTCGACGTGGCGCGGGCAACCCCCGGCCCGCTCCGGCCGGGGCTGGTCGTCGGGAACCTCCCGTACGGGCTCAGGGTGGGTGCTCGGGAGGGGCTCGAGGCCTTCGATGCCGCTGTGGCGCGGGCGCTCACCGACCCGTTCCGCGCCTGGCGTCGCGCCCTGCTCGTGGACGACCCGGCCCGCCTCGTGCGTGCCGGCGGCCGGGCGCCCGACCGGGTTCACCGTCTGGTCAACGGCGGCATCCCCGTGGTTCTCGGGATCTGGGAGACCGACGATGGGACCCCGGTCAGAGGTGTTTGACACCTCGGTCTGGACTCGGGGTCCAGGCTCGCGGACGAGCTCGGGTGGTCAGGCGGTCAGAGGTGTTTGACACCTCTGTTTGGACTCGGGGTCCCGGTCAGAGGCGGTCAGAGGTGTTTGACACCTCTGACTGGACTCGGGGTCCAGCCTCGCGGACGAGCTCGGGCGGTCAGTCGAGGGCGGAGGCGGGTGCTGGGAAGCCGTCGGCCCCCGCACGCCAGGGGCTCCAGGCCAGCAGGAGGTTTCCGACGGCGATGTCCGACTTGCGCGGAGGAACGGTGAACTCCACTATCGCGAGGGCGTCGGGCCCCGCCGCCGCCTGGAGCTTCTCCGCTTCCTCCTGGAACTCCGCCTCGGCATAGCCGAGCTGCTTCTTCGCCGTCTCCAGCTGCTGCTCCGCCGTGCCTACGTCCTGGCGCTCCTTGACCGTGCGGCTCCCGCTCCGGAGGGCCGTCCGCGCCCGGTTGAGGTTGGTGACGCTGACCGCCTTGCGGCCGAGAAAAGCCCCGAGCAGCGTGGTGCCGACCGTCACCACCGTGTCCAGCGTCTGCCCCGAGGCTTGTGCCTGCTGGTCCGCCAGCGCCTTCTGCGCCCGCTGCACCGCGTTCTGGAGCGTTTGCAGCTTCGGGGCCCAGCGTTTCCGGAGCGCGTCGACGTCCGCGTCCCGCTGCTCCCGCCCGGAGTGGACCAGCCGGGCCTTGAACTCGGCGAGTGACTCGCCTGGCGTGGACACCTCCCCCAGAGCGTCGCACCGTAAGAGCTTCAGCGGCCGCGACTGGTAGAGCGCCGCAGCGAGTGACTTCTTCCAGTCCCCCCAGGCGCCGGCGTTGGTCACCGCGGCCGGAGCCTCGTCAAACGTTGCTCCCTCGGAGGGTGCGCTTCCCAGCCTGGAACCGGCGTCACCGGGGAGCTCCTGCGCCTCGTCCCACTGGACCGTGCTCCCGTCGATCGGGGCGAGCAGCGCCACCGACTCCCACGCGTCCACCGCGGACTTCTTGTCCACGTAGTGCAGCCGTGCCTGACCGAGGACCGAGGGCCGGTAGCTCAAGGCGCCCGAGCCGGGTGTGGCCGGGAGGAACGCCTCGGAGACTCCCGGGGGAAGCACGGGCCTCCGTGCGCCGGTGCTCGCCGCGGTCGGTGCGGGCCTTTGCGGAGCGGTTCCCGCAGGCGCGCCCGCATCGAAGCGCTGCCCCGCGCTGAGCAGCCTGATCTGATCCTTGTCGAGTGGACCCCGCAGGTAGGAGAGCGTCCACCGGGTCTGGAACAGCTCGGGCGCGTCCTCGTGAACGTCGTTCAGCAGGAAGACCCGCGAGCCGAGTCCGGAGAGCAGCCGATCCATCTCCTGGCGATCGAAGGCGTGGCTGGCCGCGTCCATCGCGCCCTGTAGCCCATCCAGCACCCGGAGCTTGTCGCGCTCGGTCTGCAGCCGCCCGATGAACCAGGTCCCGGCGTTGGCCAGCCCCTTGTAGTCGAGGTCCACCGGGTTCTGGGTCGCGAGCAGCACCCCCACCCCGAACGCGCGCGCCTGCTTGAGGAGCGTGAGCATCGGCAGCTTCGATGGTGGCGCGGCACTCGGCGGGAAGTACCCGAAGATCTCGTCCATGTAGACCAGCGCCCGGAGCGAGCTGGTTCCGGACTGGGTGCGCATCCACGCCAGCACCTCACTGAGGAGGGTGGTGACGAAGAACATCCGCTGCGCGTCCGAGAGGTGGGCGATGGAGAGCACCGCGATGCGCGGCTTGCCCGCGGGCGTCCAGAGCAGCCTCTGGATGTCGAGCGGCTCCCCCTCGGCCCAGGCGGCAGCCCCGGGTGAAGCGAGCACGTTGTTCAGCGCCAGCGCCAGTCCGGCACGCTCCTTGGCTGGGTAGAACGACTCGAGGTCGAGCACACCCAACTTGTCGAAGGGCGGCCGCTGGACCCCCTGGATGAGCTCCGCGAGGTCGAGGTCGTGCCGTGCGGACCATGCCCGCTGCACCAGCTGGGAGAGGAGGATGTGCTCGCGGCCCTGCATGGGGTCCGAGTCGATGCCTGCCAGCGCCAGCAGACCCGAGACCGCTCCCTGAACCCGGGCCCGGAACGCCTCTTCGTCGTCCAGCACTGCCTGGGGTGGCGCGTTGAACGCGCGCAGCAGCGCGAGCGGTCGCCCCGCTCTGCTGGCCGGGGTGTAGATGGCGACCTCGCAGGCCTCGCGGAAGCGGGCGATGCGCTCCCCGTCCTCGTCCCAGTCCGCGAGGCCCTGCTTCCACGCGGCGGCCGTCTCTTCCGCGAGTTGCTGGGGAGACAGGCCCTGGGTCTTGGCCTCATCCGGGTCGACCCAGGGCAGGAAGTCGGCCGGCGCCAGCGAGGGGAAGGTCAGGGCCAGGTTCGCCAGGTCGCCCTTGGGATCGATCGCCAGGGCAGGGATGCCATCGATGGCCGCCTCTTCGAGGAGCCCGATGCAGAGCCCGGTCTTCCCGCTCCCGGTCATCCCGACGCAGAGAGCGTGGGTGGTCAGGTCCTTCGAGTCGTAGAGCAGGAGCCCGGGCTGCGTCTTCCGGGCCTTTGGATCCCAGCGCCGCCCCAGGTAGAAGACGCCCAGCTTCTCGTAGTCCTGCATCGGACCTCCTCGATGTCGACGCCCCGGGGGCACTCCAGTGCAGGCCCGGGGGTCGGAGCAATGGTAAGGAGCGGGCCATGGCCACCGACCAAGCCCTGAAGCACTTTGCCAGCCACCGCGACGCGTACCTGGACGACCTCAGGAAGCTGGTCCGTATCCCCTCGGTGTCGTTCCCCGGCTTCGACCCCGGAAAGGTCCGGGCCAGTGCCGAGGCCACCGCCAGTCTGCTGCGCGAGCGAGGCTTCTCCAACGTGAAGCTGCTCGAGGTGGAGGGCGCGCACCCGTACGTGTACGGGGAGCTCCTCGAGGCTCCGGGAAGGCCCACGCTCCTGCTCTACGCCCACCACGACGTGCAGCCCGCGGGGGACGAGGAGGCCTGGGCCAGCCCGCCGTTCGAGCCGACGGAGAGGAAGGGGCCGCCCGACGACAGCCCGCGGCTCTACGGGCGCGGCGCGGCGGACGACAAGGCAGGCATCGTGGTCCACACTTCGGCGGTGGAGTCGTGGCGGAAGGGTGGGGGTGGGCTGCCCCTGAACGTGAAGATCGTCGTGGAGGGCGAGGAGGAGGTCGGGTCGGGACACCTCACTGGCTTCCTGAAGAAGAACGCGAAGCTGCTCCAGGCGGACGCCATTGTCCTGACCGACACCAGCAACTTCGAGACCGGGCTCCCCTCCATCACCACCGCCCTGCGCGGAATCGTGGTGGTCAGCGTCGAGGTCCGGTCGCTGAAGCAGTCGGTACACTCCGGGATGTGGGGGGGGCCGGTGCCGGACCCGGTGATGGGGCTCTGCCGGATGCTCGCCTCGCTGACCAACCCCGACGGCTCCATCGCCATCCCCGGCATCCGCGAGCAGGTGAAGCCGCTGACCGAGAGCGAGCGAAAGAGCATCGCCGCTCTTCCCGGTGACGAGACGCACTTCCGCAAGCAGGCGGGATTGTTGCCGGGGGTGGAGCTGCTCGGGCAGGGCATGCACCCGTGGGAGATGAACTGGCGACAGCCGTCGATCGCAGTGAACGCCTTCCAGGCCAGCAGCCGGAAGGACGCGCGAAACATCATCTGCGACTCGGCCTGGGCGCGGCTCGGGGTGCGGCTCGTCCCCAACCTCGACCCGAAGGACGTGCAGAAGCGGCTCACCGAGGCGCTGAAGAAGGCCGCGCCCTGGGGTCTTGAGGTCGAGGTGCACGCCGACGACGCCGCGGGCTGGTGGTACACCGACACGAGCCACCCCGCGTTCCAGGCAGCGTTCCGGGCTCTGAGGAAGGGCTACGGGGCGGACCCGGTGACCATCGGGTGTGGGGGCAGCATCCCCTTCGTCGAGCCGTTCGCCCGTGAACTGGGCGGCGTGCCGGCGCTGCTGATCGGGGTGGAGGACCCCTACACCAACGCTCACTCGGAGAACGAGAGCCTGCATCTCGGTGACTGGGAGAAGGCGGTGCGGAGTGCCATTCACCTGTACGACGAGCTTGGTGGCGCGCTGAGTCCCGCGAAGCGCTGACGAGGAAGGTGCCGAGGGAAGGTGTCCGAGGGAAGGTGTCAAACACCTCCGATGGGCTCTTGCTTCTCTGTCCGTCGAGGGTGTCCCGTCGAGGGTGTCCGCGTCGAGGGTGTCAAACACCTTCAACGGACGCTTGCTTCTCCGCCCGCGCGCGTTGGCCCGATCCCTGCTGGAGCCCCCGGGGAAGGGGGATCCACGCGTGGGCTGGCCGATTCGAATGTTCGTTCCCGGGGAGATCTATCTGCTTACCATCCGCTGCTTTCAAGGGCGACCACTGCTCCGTCCGTCGGCGCGGACGAACGAAGTCCTCGGCGGTGTACTGGCGAGGGCGGTGCGGCTGACTGGAGTCGAGCTGTTCGCCTTCGCGTTCGCCTCTACCCACATGCATCTGCTGGTTCGAGCGCCTCGCGCCAACCTGCCTCGGTTCATGCAGCACCTGTCGACCAACATCTCCAAGAAGATCGGATTCCTCACCGGCTGGCGTGGCGCGTTCTGGGAGCGGAGGTATTCGGCCCAGCCAGTTCTAGACGAGGCGGCGCTCCAGGAGCGGATCCGCTACCTGCTGGCGCACGGCCCGAAGGAGGGACTCGTCCGAAGGTGTTCGGAGTGGCCGGGGCTCAGCTGCCTCAAGCTCTTGCTCGATCGCCGGCCTCGCCGCTTCCGCTGGTTCAACTGGACCCGTCGTTCGACCAGTCGCGATAGCTCGAGGAAACGATCCCGATTCGACGATTGCTGGGCTGAGTCCGAGGAGCTGATACTCGCTCCTCTGCCCTGCGAGGCGTTGCAGACACGAGGCGCGATGGGACGCTTCCTCCGTCGCGCAACCGAAGCCATCGAGAGTGAGGCAGCCCGCACCCACCGGCGTGTGCTCGGGGTCGCGGGGGTGCTGCGGCGCCATCCACAGCATAGACCAGCCCGCCTGGAGCGGAGACCCCGCCCGCTTTGCCACACAACGATTGCGGCGCTCCGGGAGGAGTTCCGGGAACGCTATCGCGCGTTTGCCGCGGCGTTCCGCGAAGCCTCGCGCCGCTGGAAGGCCGGCGACTTTCGTGTGCAGTTCCCGGAGCCGGCATTCCGTCCGTTCGTGTGGCCGATGTCCCCACCTGAGACGCTTGCTGCCTGATTCCGCTCAACCTCAGCGGGTGTGAATGGGTCCGGGTCGAAGCCGCAAGCTCTGCGCGTCCGTACCGCAGAAGTGGGCCTGGATCTCGGAGAGGATCGAGAGCGCGATCTCCTCGGGTTGTTCCGCGCCCAGGTTCAGCCCCACCGGACTGTGGACGGAAGCGCGCTGCCGCTCCGTCGGCGAGAAGCCACCCTCGCGTAGCTCGTCGAGGAGTCGGTCCGTTCGCGCGTGCGGGCCGAGAACGCCCAGGTAGGAACATCCGGACTCGAGCGCGAACCGCAAGTATCCACGATCGTGTCCGAGATTGTGCGTCATCACCACGACGGCCGAATCCGGCTCGAGCACGACCTTTCCGCCGACCGCAGCAGGGCTCGCGGTGAGCTGTACGTTGGCATCGCGAAAGAGATCCGCCGGAACCCCGCCAGAGGTGTTTGACACCACCGTGACGTGGAAGCCGAGGGCGACCGCCAGCCGAACCAGCGGGACCGCGTCCTGACCCGTGCCGAAGACCACCAGCGACCGGGGTGGCCGGATCACCTCCAGCAGCACCTCGAGTGGTCGCCCGTCGTCCTCGAACCGGCCGACCCGGGTTGTGCCCTCCCCGAGAGCCGCCTCCGCTGCGGCGAGCACCCGGCCGCGCAGGATTCCACCCTGCAGATCGGACCTGGTCCCCATCGCATCCTGCAGCAGCCGCTGGCCCACCCGCGTCCCCGCCCCGTCCCTGAACACCGTGGCCATGACCCCTGTCCGCCGCCCTCCGACGCATCCAGCGATGAACTCGATCGGATGGGTCTCCCCACCCGCGGGCAGCCGCTCCAGGAGCACGTCCACCCGGCCGTTGCACCCCAGACCGAAGGTCCAGGTCTCCTCGTCGTCCGCGGACGTCGAGTCGTAGGTGACGACCACTGGTCCCTCGCGCGTTCGCCACCACGCCTTCTGCAGCACATCGCGCTCGAGGCACCCGCCGCTGATGCCGCCCGCGATCCAGCGCTCGGCGGAGAGGAGCAACCGAGCACCGGGACGCCGATACGTCGAGCCGCTGGTCGCAACGACCGTGGCCAGCAAGACCGGCTGCCCGCTGCCACCGAGCTCGGCCCAGCCCCGGACGATGTCTTGGATCTCCCTCACGCCCCGGCCGCCCGCATCGCCAGCCAGCCGCCCCACCCGAGAAGGCCCACGCCACCGAGGCGGCCCAGCAGAGCAACAGCCGACGGCGGTGCCACGCGCTCGAGGACCAGGAACGCGGTGAGCAGCAGCATCGCCGCCAGGTTCATCGCTCCCACCACCAGGAGAACCAGCATCAGGACGCCGCAGGACAGCACCGAGACCACGCCGTGCCGGACCCCGGCGCGAACCGGATGGACCGACCCCGCCCGCAGCTCCACGGGGAGCGTCCGGCACCTCTCCAGACACACCTTCTTCCACGGAGAGAGCTGCACCAGTCCCGCGCCCCCAAGAATGGTCACGTCGAGGGGGATGCTCCGGGATGCCATCTCGTGGGTCATGAGTCCCCAGGCACCGAGCTGCGAATCGAGCAAGGCGAACGCGGCGCTCGCCCCGCACCAGACTGCGAGATAACCCCCGAGCACGCTCCAGGCTTCCCCCACCGCGCGCCCTCGCCCCGTGCTCCCGCGCCGCGCCAGCCCGAGCAGGGCGGGGACCTCGGGTGGGACCATCATTCCCACCATCATCGTCGTCCACATCAGGACCCGGGCGCCCAGGGAGAGCCCGTGATGCCCGGCCGTCGCCAGGTGCAACGACCAGGCCCACCCCAGCCCGGTCAGTCCGGCAAGGCCCAGGAAGAGCGCCCAGACCGGACGCCGGTCGAGCGGTGCGATGGGAGCAACGGCGGTCATGCCTACTCGGCGACCCCCTTCTCCTTGAGGATCCGCCAGACCTTCTCCGGAGTGATGGGAATGTCGAGGTGTTTGACACCTAGGTGGGCCAGGGCGTCCACCACCGCGTTGGCGATTGCCGGTGTCGCGCCGACCGTGGCCGACTCACCCACCCCTTTCGCTCCAAAGGGGTGGTGCGGCGAGGGGGTCACCGTCTTCCCTGTCTCCCAGGCCGGCGTCTCCATCGCCGTGGGCACCAGATAATCCATGAAGCTTCCGCCCTGGATGTTCCCGTTCTCGTCGTAGCTGATCTCCTCCAGCAGGGCCGGAGCCATCCCCATCGTCAGCCCACCGTGGATCTGCCCGTCGACGATCATCGGATTGATGATGTTCCCGCAGTCGTCCACCGCCACGAATCGCCGGATCTTCACCACCCCCGTCCCCCGGTCGATGTCCACCACGCAGATGTAGCTGCCGAAGGGGAAGGTCAGGTTCGGCGGGTCGTAGTAGTCCACCGCCTCCAGCCCGGCCTCCATCCCCTGCGGATGGTTGGTGTACGCGGCGAAGGCGATCTCCTGGATGGTCTTCGAGCGCTGCGGCGCCCCCCGCACCGAGAACTTCCCCGTCTCCCAGACCAGGTCGTCCTCCGAGACCTCGAGCAGGTGCGCGGCGATCTTCTTCGCCTTCTCCCGCACCTTGCGTGCCGCCATCGCCCCGGCCGCGCCCGCGGTCGGTGTGGAGCGACTGGCATACGTCCCGAGCCCGTAGGGAGCGGTGTCGGTGTCCCCCTCCTCCACCTGCACCGCGGAGGCGGGGATGCCCAGCTCCTCGGCGATGATCTGCGCGTAGGTCGTCTCGTGACCCTGCCCCTGGGACTTGGTCCCGAACCGGGCGATCGCCTTCCCGGTGGGGTGCACCCGGAGCTCGCAGGAGTCGAACATCTTGATGCCCAGGATGTCGAACTGCTTCGACGGGCCGGCCCCGACGATCTCGGTGAAGCTGCAGATCCCGATGCCCATCAACTCCCCCCGCGCCCGCTTCTCCGCCTGCTCCTTGCGGAGCGCGGCGTAGCCGATCTTCTCCATCGCCAGCTGCAGCGCCCGCGGGTAGTCGCCGCTGTCGTACTCCCAGCCCAGCACCGACTTGTACGGGAACTTCTCCTTGGGGATGAAGTTCTTCATCCGAATCTCGGCCGGGTCCATCTTCAGCTGCTGGGCGAGCACGTCGGTGATCCGCTCGATGGCGTGCACCGCCTCGGTCACCCGGAACGAGCAGCGGTAGGCCACCCCTCCAGGCGGCTTGTTGGTGTAGACCCCGTCCACTTCCACGAACGCCTTCTTCACGTCGTACGAGCCGGTGCAGATGGAGAACAGCCCGGCCGGGAACTTCGACGGATTGGCGGCGGCGTCGGCGTACCCGTGGTCGGCCAGGGTCTTCATCCGGAGCGCGGTGATCGTCCCGTCCTTCTTCGCCGCCAGCTCGGCGGTGATGTGGTAGTCGCGGGCGAACGAGTCGGCCTGGAGGTTCTCCATCCGGTCCTCGATCCACTTCACCGGCTTGCCGATCACCACCGACGCCGCCACGGCGATCACATAGCCCGGATACACCGGGACCTTTCCCCCGAAGCCGCCCCCGATGTCCGGAGAGATGATCCGGATCCGCTCCTCGGAGAGCCCGACGTGCCCGGCGACCAGGGCGAACACGGTGCGGATTGCATGCGGCGCCTGGGTGGTCATGTAGACCGTGAGCTTCCCGTTCACCCGGTCGAAATCGGCGATGCACCCGCAGGTCTCGATCGACGCGACGTGGATCCGCGGGATGTAGAGGTCCTGCTTCACCACCACCTCCGCCTCCGCGAACGCCTTCTGGGTCCCGGCCCGATCTCCCGCCTCCCAGTGGAAGATGCGGTTGTCCTTCTTGTCCTTCTTGTCGGTGCGGAGGACCGGCGCGCTCGGCTCCAGGGCCTTGAACGGGTCCACCACCACCGGCAGCGGCTCGTAGTCCACCTCGACCGCGTCCACCCCGTCCGCCGCGGCATAGCGGCTGGTGGCGATGATCGCCGCCACCTCCTGCGCCTGGTACATCACCTTCTCGGTGGGGAGGACCATCTGGGTGTCCGACATCAGGGTCGGCATCCAGTGGAGGTTGTACTTGGCCAGCGTCTCCCCGGTGATGACCGCCAGCACCCCGGGGACCTTCATCGCCTTCTCGGCGTTGATCGACTTGATCTTCGCGTGGGCGAAGGGGCTCCGGACGATGTCCATCCACAGCATGTCGGGAAGGACGATGTCGTCGACGTAGTTCCCCTTGCCCCGGATGAAGCGCGGATCCTCCTTGCGCTTCATCGAGTGCCCCATGCCCCCCACTTCCGGAGTCGTCTTGGGCTGCATGGCGTGCCTCCTAGCGCAGCCGCTCGGCCGCGTACTGGACTGCCTTGACGATGTTCACGTAGCCCGTGCAGCGACAGAGGTTTCCGGAGATTGCTTCCCGGATCTCCCCCTCGCTTGGAGTCTTGTTCCGGGCCAGCAGCGCGCAGCTGGTCATCATCATCCCCGGGGTGCAGTAGCCGCACTGCAGCCCGTGCTTCTCCCAGAAGCCCTCTTGAAGGGGATGGAGCTTCCCGTCCTTCTCCAGCCCCTCCACCGTGGAGACCTGCCGCCCGTCGGCCTGCACCGCCAGGACGGTGCACGACTTCACCGGCTGCCCGTCGAGCAGGACCGTGCACGCTCCGCAGTGGGTGGTGTCGCAGCCAATGTGTGTCCCGGTCAGCCGCAGCTGATCTCGCAGCAGATGGACCAGGAGCAGCCGGGACTCCACCTGCGCATCGTGCGCCGTCCCGTTCACCGTGACCCGGATGGTGTGCATCGCCATGACTACCGCCCTCCCGCGCGTTCGACCGCCAGCTTCAGCGCGCGCCCGGAGAGGACCCGCGCCATGTCCCGCTTGTATTCCACCGACCCTCGGCGGTCGGCGCTCGGTGAGGCCGCCCTCGAGGCCCGCTGCGCCGCCTCGGCCAGGGTGGCCACCTCGGGCCGCTTGCCGACCAGGAACTTCTCCGCGTCGCTGGCCTTGATCGGCGTGGGGCCGACGTTGGTCAGCGCGAGGCCCACCCGCTCGAACACACCCTTGGCGTCCAGCGTCACCTGCGCCGCGGCGGCGGCGGTGGCGTAGTCCCCCACCTTCCGCTCCAGTTTCACGTAAGCGCCACCGGAGCGGGCCGGTGGGACGGGAATGCGGATCTCGGTGAGCACCTCGTCGGAGCGGAGCGCGGTCCGGAAGAGCCCGAGGAAGAACTGGTCGATGGAGATCACCCGCTCCCCCTTGGGCCCGGTGGCCACCACCAGTGCGCCGAGCGCCAGCATGGTGGCAGGGTGATCGTTCCCCGGATCCCCGTGGGCCAGGTTCCCTCCGACGGTCGCCATGTTCCGCACCAGCGGATCGGCAATCACCTTCGCGGTGTCGACCAGGATGGGGTACTTGCTGCGCACGAGCTCGGAGCGCTCCAGCACCGATTCGCGGGTTCGCCCGCCGATGCGGAGCATTCCCCCGTCCTCACGGACGTACTCCAGGCCGGGAATCCGGCCGATGTCGATGAGGTGTCCCGCCTGTCCCAGGCGCAGCTTGAGCAGGGGCAAGAGGCTCTGACCGCCGGAGAGCACCTTCGCCTCGTCCCCGTACTTGGAGAGCAGCGCCAGCGCCTCCGGGAGCGAACCCGGTGCGTGGTAGTCGAACGACGCAGGAATCATTGCTCCCTCCTCGGGCCTACGACGACCGGTGCAACAGGAGATACAGGATGGCGCCGAGGACGATCAGCGCCAACGCCCAGAAACCTGGCTGACGTGCCCAGCGCGCCGCCGAGCGACGCGCCACCCTCGCCCCGAGCGCCGCCGCATCCAGCGCCTCCGGCGCCGCCGAGGGAGCCGCTCGAGCGGGAATGGTCGCGAAGGGGCCGGAGTCCGGTGTCCCGGCCAGGACCGATCCAGCACCCGCGGCCGACCCGGGACCCGGGGGCGCCGCACTGCTGGCCGAGCCATCGCTGGCGGACGGTCCGGGAGCCGGTCTCATCGCGCCGGAAGCACCGTCGCCCGCGTCGAGCGGGGCGGTCGACTCCAGCTCGGCCCGCATCCGCTCGGAGAAGATCTGGAACATCTCGTCGCTGACGTCCTGGATCATCCCCCGCCCCATCTGCGCGAGGATCCCGGTGACGTTCACCAGCGAGACGGCGCTGACCTCGGTCCCTCCACCGGGGAGCGGCTTCACGCTGCTGGTCAAGCGGAGGTCCGCGCCTCCCTTGCCCCGGACGTCCTGACCGCTGGCGACCAGCTCGGCGGTCCGGGCGGCGGGGTCGACTCGCTCGAACACCACCTTTCCTCGGTACGTCGAGGAGACCGGACCGACCTTGATGGTCATCGTCCCGGTGGAGGTCCGCTCGTCGAGCCGTTCGCCGATCGCCGCGCCCGGCAGGCACCGGGCCACCCGCGGGAGATCGACCAGGAAGTCCCACACCGCCTCGGGAGGGGCCTTGATGACGAAGGTCTTGGAGATTTCCAGGGCCATCCTGGGTCCTCAGCGCGCGGCGACCGACTGGGTGAGGTACTGCTCGGGAGCGGCGAGGAACTTCTCGCGGCACCGAGGGTTGCAGAAGAAGAAGTTCTGCCCGGCGTGCTCCGCCCGGTGTCGGGCGGTGGCCACCACCACGGTCATCCCGCAGACCGGGTCGAGCGCCTCGCTCGCCTCGGGGACGGGCGGCGCCACCGGCTCCGCGGCCTGCTCCCTCGACCGCTGGACGATCTCCGCGAGGATGCTCAGCGCGACCTCCTCGGGAAGCCGCGCACCGATGTCCAGCCCGGCCGGGTTCCGGATCCGGTCCAGCGGCTCGGCCGAGACGCCCCGGCCGAGCAGGGCCTCCCGCAGCTGCCCGAACCGGGTCCGGCTCGCGACCACGCCCAGGTACGTTGGGCGGAGCCCGAGCGCGGTGGTCACCGCCTCGTCGTCGTGCTCACCCATGGTGGCGACCACCGCGAACGTCCTCGCCGTCTCGCCTCCGTCCCGGCTGAGCTCGGGGGAGGTCCAGTCCACGAAGACCCGGTCCGCCCCCGGGACCTCGCGCGCCCCCGCCGCTGGGTCCACCACGTCCACCGAGTAGCCCAGCCCCTTCCCCAGCTGTGCCAGCGCGCGGACGACCGGAGAGAGGCCGAAGAGCACCAGACGGGGCGGAGGAAGGAAGGGCTCGAGGTACACGTCCACCGTCCCTCCGCTCTGACACACCATCGGAAGCACCGTGACCCCGGGACGCTCGTCGGCGGCAGGCTCGGGGGACAGCGAAAGCAGGCGCGGCCGGCCGTCGATCAGTGCCCGGGCAGCCTCGCGCTTCACCACCGGCTGAGTGCAGTTGCCGCCCAGCCAGCCGTGGTAGGCGCCATCGGCGGTGATGACCGCCATGTCGCCCTGGTGAGCCGAGCTGTAGGGCTGGCGGCGGACGACCATCGCCAGGACGAAGGGCTGCCGGCGGGAGGCGAGGTCCGCCGCCAGCTGGAGGAGCTCGGGCCTCACCGGGCCCCCCCCAGCTGCTCCCGTACCCGCTCCAGGTCCCCGGGCAGATCGAGATCGGTCAGGGCGCGCGCCGGCCAGCGAACGCGGATCGCCTCGGCGGTGTGCCGCTTGACGACCCGCTTCCCGCAGCCCTCGCCCTCCAGCGCCCGGAGCTCGGGAAAGAGGCGCCGGTCGTAGACGATGGGCGGAGCGTCCACCCCCTCGTAGTCGGAGACCACCAGGGGGGCGCGGTCGGTGCGGTACCGCTCCACCAGGGTGCGGATCATCCCCGCGTCGACCAGGGGCATGTCCGCGAGGAGCACCACCGCGGCGGTGCACGACTCCGGCACCGCGTGGATCCCGCTCCGGAGCGAGCTGTGGATCCCCTCCTGGAACTGGGGGTTCAGCACCACCTGACAGCGGAGCCCCTCCAGCTCGGCGCGGGCGCGATCGCTCTGGTGACCGAGCACCACCAGCACCGGGTCCAGCCCTGCGTCCGCAGCGGTGAGCACCGCGCGCCGGAGCACACTCTCGCCGCCCAGCTCCATGAGCAGCTTGTTCCGGCCCATCCGGCTCGAGGTCCCCGCAGCGAGGACCACGCCGGCGATGCTCTCACGCCGATCCACCGTAGGGACCTCCCAGGGGCTGGGACCCAACGGGCGCGAATAACGCGCGGCGGCTCCGGAGTGTCAACGACGCATCCCCGATGGCACGATGCGTCGCCGACGAAGCCCGCCCGCCCGCGCGCTTGACCTGCGCCGGTTGCGCTCGCAATGTCCCCGGCGCCTCGTCTGGCGACTCTGGCCCCTGGAGGTGACGGGATGGTGCGGATCTCGCTGCAAGTCAATGGGACCCAGCAGGCGCACGAGGTCGAGCCCCGGCTCCTCCTGGTCCACTACCTCCGCGACGTGCTCGGACTCACCGGCACCCACGTGGGTTGCGACACCAGCCAGTGCGGAAGTTGCACCGTGATGGTCGACGGCCGGACCGTGAAGTCCTGCACCATGCTCGCGGTGCAGGCCGATGGCAGCGAGGTGCTCACCATCGAGGGTCTGGCCTCCGACGGAACGCTGCATCCGGTCCAGGAGAGCTTCTGGGAGGAGCACGGGCTGCAGTGCGGCTTCTGCACCCCGGGGCTCATCCTCTCGGCGGTGGGGCTGCTCCGTGACGTCCCGCAACCGGACGAGCACGCCATCCGCGCCGGCATCGAGGGGAATCTCTGCCGCTGCACGGGTTACCACAACGTCGTCAAGGCGGTGCAGTCGGCGGCGAGGAAGCTGGCCCGGGCCCCGTCCGAGACCGGGCCGGCCCGGAACCAGGGCCGATAGGGAGGATGCGCATGGCGACGGCGACGGTCGAGCGCCTGGTCGGCAAGTCCATCAGGCGGCGAGAGGACCCCCGATTCATCACCGGGCGAGGGACGTTCACCGACGACGTGAAGCTCCCCGGGACGCATCACGCCGTGTTCGTCCGGAGCCCGCTGGCACATGCCCGCGTCGTCCACATCGATGCCTCCCGTGCGCTGGCCCACTCCGGGGTGCGAGCGGTGTTCACCGGGAAGGACCTCGCCGACGCAGGGGTCAACCCCATCCCGGTGGGGTGGCTCCTCCCTGGACTGAAGACCACCGACTTCCGGGCGATCGCGGTGGATCGGGTCCGCCACGCCGGCGAGGCGGTGGCAGTGGTGGTGGCCGAGTCGGCGGCGATCGCCCGCGACGCCGCGGAGCTGGTCCGGGTGGACTACGAGGAGCTCCCGGTGGTGGTGGACGCGGTTGCCGCGCTCAAGCCGGGTGCGCCGCAAGTTCACGCCAGCGCGCCGGACAACCGCTGCTTCCACTGGGAGATCGGAGACCGGGCGAGGACCGAGTCCGCGCTGCGGGAGGCGGCGAAGGTGGTCCGGACGCGGCTGGTCAACCAGCGGCTGATCGCCAACGCCCTCGAGCCGCGGGCCTCGCTCGCCAGCTACCAGGCGGCCACCGACGAGCTGACGCTCTGGGTCACCTCCCAGAATCCGCACGTCCACCGGCTGATCATGGGCGCGTTCGTGCTCGGGGTCCCGGAGCAGCGATTCCGGGTCATTGCCCCCGACGTCGGCGGCGGCTTCGGCTCGAAGATCTTCATCTACCCCGAGGAGGTGGCGGTGGCCTGGCTGGCGCGCCGCCTCGGCATCCCGGTGAAGTGGACTGCCCAGCGCACCGAGAGCTTCCTCACCGATGCACAGGGAAGAGATCACGTCTCCGAGGTGGAGATGGGGTTCGATGCCGGCGGGAAGATCGCCGCGCTCCGGGTGAAGACGGTGGCCAACCTGGGGGCGTACCTCACGCTCTTCGCCCCCGCGGTCCCCACCTACCTCTACGGGACGCTGCTCAATGGCGTCTACGACATCCCCGCCGTCTTCTGCGAGGTGGACGGCGCATTCACCAACACCGTGCCGGTGGACGCGTACCGTGGCGCCGGCCGCCCCGAGGCCTGCTACCTCATCGAGCGCACCATGGACCTCGCCGCCGGCCAGCTCGGTGCGGACCCGGCGGAGCTCCGCCGCAAGAACCTCATCCCCAAGGAGCGGTTCCCGTTCCAGACCCAGGTGGCGCTGACCTACGACAGCGGGAACTACGCCCCGGCGCTGGCGCGCGCGCTGCAGATGGTGGGCTACGAGCGCTTCCGCGCCGAGCAGGCCGAGGCCCGCAGGAAGGGCAGGTACCTGGGGCTCGGGCTCTGCTGCTACATCGAGGCGTGCGGCATCGCGCCCTCGCAGGTGGTGGGCTCGCTCGGCGCGCAGGCCGGCCTCTACGAGAGCGGCACCGTCCGGGTGCACCCCACGGGCAAGGTGACCGTCCTCACCGGCTCGCACAGCCACGGGCAGGGACACGAGACGACCTTCTCCCAGCTGGTGGCGGACGCGCTCGGCATCCCGCTGACCGACGTGGACGTCGTGCACGGCGACACCGGGCGCATTCCGTTCGGGATGGGCACCTACGGGAGCCGGAGCGGCGCGGTCGGTGGCACGGCCATCCACATGAGCCTGCAGAAGGTCATCGAGAAGGGCCGGGCGCTCGCTGCGCATCTTCTCGAAGCAGCCCCGGACGACGTGGAGTTCAAGGGAGGCCGCTTCTCGGTGAAGGGTTCCCCGGATCGGGGCAAGACGTTCGCCGAGGTCAGTCTCGCGGCCTACCTCGCCCACAAGATGCCCGCGGGCATGGAGCCCGGCCTGGAGGCGACCAGCTTCTTCGATCCCTCGAACTTCACCTTCCCCTTCGGGACGCACATCGCCGTCGTCGAGGTGGACGTGGAGACGGGGCGCACCGTCTTGCTTCGCTACGTGGCGGTGGACGACGTGGGCAACGTCATCAACCCGATGATCGTCGACGGCCAGCTGCACGGAGGCATCGCCCAGGGAGTCGCGCAGGCGCTGTGGGAGTGGGCCAGCTACGACGAGGCCGGGCAGCTCACCACCGGGTCGCTGATGGACTACGGCCTGCCGCGGGCCGACCAGCTGCCGAGCTTCGAGACCGACCGGACGGTGACTCCCTCTCCGGTGAACCCGCTGGGGGTCAAGGGGGCGGGGGAGGCCGGGACCATCGCCGCCACTCCCGCGGTGGCCAACGCGGTCATGGACGCGCTCGCCCCGTTCGGCATCACCCACCTGGACCTCCCGCTCACTCCCCAGAAAGTCTGGAAGGCGGTGCAGGCGTCCCGCGCGGCAGGGAGGAGGTAGCGATGTACCCCGTTCCCTTCGAGTACCACCGGGCGGGCAGCGTGCAGGAGGCGGTGGAGCTCCTCGCCCGCTATGGCGAGTGGGGCAAGCTCCTCGCCGGCGGACACTCGCTCCTCCCGCTGATGAAGTTGCGGATGGCCGAGCCCAGGCACCTGGTGGACATCCGGCGCATCCCCGGCCTGTCCGGCGTGCGCGAGGAGGCCGGGGCGCTGGTCATCGGCGCGGCCACGACACACCAGACGCTGGAGCGCTCGCCGCTGGTGCGCCAGCGCCTTCGCATCCTCTCGGAGGCCGCCTCGCAGATCGGCGACGCCCAGGTCAGGAACATGGGCACCATCGGCGGGAGCCTGGCCCACGCCGACCCGGCCGCGGACCTCCCGGCGGTGATGCTCGCGGTCGGTGCCGAGCTGGTGGCGGTGGGCCCGAAGGGGAAGCGGACCATCGCTGTGGACGGCTTCTTCCTCAAGCTCTTCACCACCACGCTCCTGCCCGGCGAGGTGTTGACCGAGGTGCGCATCCCGCTGCCGCCCGCGGGGACCGGCGGCGCCTACGCCAAGTTCCCCCACCCGGCCTCGCGCTACGCGATCGTCGGGGTGGCGGCGATGGTGACCGTCGCCGCACGGAAGATCGCCGCCGCCCGGGTGGCAATCACCGGGGTGGGGGCGAAGGCGGTGCGAGCGAGCGGCACCGAGTCGGCGCTGGTGGGCGCAGGGGCCGAGGCCGGGGTGCTCGCCTCCGCGGCGGAGAAGGCTCCCCAGGGGCTCACCGTCCGCTCCGACCCGCGGATGGACCCCGACTACTGGCGTGCGCTGGCGGTGACCTTCACCCGCCGGGCGCTGACCACGGCGCTCGAGCGGGCGGGCGGATAGACAGCACGTGCGCGAGGAGATCCAGCGCATCCAGCAGTCGATGGAGCGCGAGGGCTACGTGACCGACCGCCCCGTGGCCACCGCAGTTCATCTGGCCACGACCCTCGGAAGGCCGCTCCTGGTCGAGGGACATCCGGGCGTGGGGAAGACCGAGATCGCCAAGGTGCTGGCGACCGTGCTCCAGGGCGATCTGATCCGCCTGCAGTGCTACGAGGGGCTCGACGCCACCACCGCGCTCTACGAGTGGAACTACCCGAAGCAGCTCCTTCACATCCGGCTGGAGGAGCACGGGGAACGGCCGCTGGCCGAGCGCGAGGCGGACATCTTCAGCGAGCGGTTCCTGCTCAAGCGGCCGTTGCTGCAGGCCATCGCCCACCAGGGCCGCCCTCCCGTGCTGCTGATCGACGAGGTGGACCGGGCGGACGAGGAGTTCGAGGCCTTCCTCCTCGAGGTGCTGTCCGACTTCCAGGTGACGATCCCCGAGATCGGGACGGTCCGCGCCGCCGCGCGGCCGGCGGTGGTGCTGACCTCCAACCGGGCGCGGGACCTCTCCGATGCGCTCCGCCGGCGGTGCCTGTACCTGTGGATCGACTACCCCACGCTGGACAAGGAGCTGCGCATCGTGCGCACCCGGGTGCCGGGCATCGAAGAGCGGCTGGCCCGCGAGGTCACGACCTTCATCCACGCCCTGCGGAGGATGAAGCTGGCCAAGGTGCCGGGCGTCGCGGAGTCGCTGGACTGGGCCCAGGCGCTGGTGGCGCTGCACGCCTCGCACCTCGATGAGGAGCTGGTCCGGGAGACGCTGGGCTGCTTCCTCAAGGACGAGGAAGATCTCCGGAAGGTGACCGCCCGGCTGGACGCAGGAGAGCTGGGGGCCCTCTCCTCGCCCCTCTAGATGAGCCCCGCAAGCGCGGATCTGGTCGAGCACACGGCGCGATTCTGCCGCCGGCTCCGCGCCGAAGGCCTGCGGCTCGGGCCGGGGGAGACGCTCGATGCAACCCGCGCGCTGGAGTCGGTGGACCTGCTCGACCGGGAGGACCTGCGGCTGGGCCTGCGCACCGCGCTGGTGAAGCGTCTCGACGACGTCCCCCTGTTCGATGCGCTGTTCGAGACGTTCTGGGGTGGAGGGGCACCGGTGTCTCGCAACCCGCCGGTGATCCCGCCCGACGCCGAGGAAGACCGGAAGGGGTCGAGCGCCAGCCCCGGCCGGCGGCGCCCTCCCGAGTCGCGCCAGCCGGTGGTGGAGGAGCTCCCGGTGCCCGGTCCGAGCGCGCGGGAGGCGCTGGGCCGGCAGGACTTCGAGTCGTTTGGCGACGAGGAGCTCCGCGCGGTCACCGCCCTCGCCCGCCGCATCGCCCGGCGGCTCCGGGCGCGTCCGGGCCGGCGCTGGAAGCATGCTCGCCGGGGGGAACAGCTGTCCCTTCGCCGCACGATGCGCGAGGCGATGAAGACCGGCGGCGAGCTCTCGACGTTGAGCTACCGCGAGCGGAAGCTCCGGCGAACCCGCCTGGTAATTCTCGCCGACGTCTCGGGCTCGATGGACCTCTACGCCCGGCTGCTGCTCCAGTTCCTGTATGCCCTGCAGAACGCCTTCGCCTCGGTCGAGACCTTCGTCTTCGCCACCCGGCTGAGCCGGGTCACCGACGAGCTGCGGGCCCCCGGGTACCGTGAGGCGCTGGGCGGGCTCTCGGCGCGGGTGCAGGACTGGAGCGGCGGGACGCGCATCGGTGAGTCGCTCGCCGCGTTCCTCGAGGGATGGCCGCGCCTGGTCGACCGCCGGACGGTGGTGGTGGTGCTCAGCGACGGCTGGGAGACCGGGAGCCCCGAGGTGCTCGGGCAGGCGCTGGCCATGCTGCGTCGCCGGGCCGGCCGGCTGGTCTGGCTGAATCCGCTCCTGGGAAGCCCGGGGTACGAGCCGCTGACGCGGGGGATGCAGGCCGCGCTTCCCCACCTGGACGTGTTCGCCCCGGCGAACGACCTCACCAGCCTCGAGCAGCTCGCCAGACACCTCAGCCTGTAGGCCCGAAAAGGTGTCAAACACCTCCGCCGGGACTCTGCGTCCGGCCCTGATTCACGGTCCGTGAAGACTGGTGCCGCTCGAGGTGTCAAACACCTCTGACGGGCTGACCTGCAGCGGCGACCTTCCGGACCGAGCTCCCCTCGACGAGCGCCAGCCCGTCGCCGCGCGGCTCGGTGCCCTCCACGGCGACCACGTCCCCGCGGCGGAGGGAGAAGAACGCCTCGTTCGCCGCCGTTCGGTGCTTCTCCTGAAGCGCCAGGCCGACCCGGCCTTCGGGGCCGCAGCCCAGGTACCGCTGCCGGCCTTTCCCCTCGAGCGGCTCGGAGACGATGCGAAACAGCCTTCCCGCTGGCGGCTCCGGCCAGGCCTCCCCCCGCGGGGCCAGCACCAGGTAGCTCATCTTGAGCGCCTCCTTGTGCAGCCCTGCCTCCCGTGCCAGCGCATCCAGCAGCGGCGGCGGGGACCAGCTCCGCTCGGCGTGACACCAGTCCGAGCCCTTCACCAGCGCAGGGCACCCGCCGCGCCACAGACAGGGCGCCCGCACGGCGTATCCCCGCGCGACCACCAGGTCCCGGACTTGAAGCAGCTCCCGCGAGGTGTCCCGGAGGGCGGGCTCGAGAACGACCACCGAGCCCCCCGGCCGCAGCTGCGCCGCTGCCCGCTCGAGAAGGGCCGCGCGCTCCCCGAGCGCCGAGGGACCGCGCCCGACCTCGTTCAGCAGGTGCCCGAGGGTGATGGCATCGAAGTGCCCCTCCGGCAGCGCCGCACCTCCGCTCCACGACCGGGTGGCGAGCGGCTCCTCCGCCTCCGCCGCCAGCGCCCGCGCCAGCGTCAGGGCCGGGGCGCTCCGCTCGGCCGCGGTGACCTCGGCCGCTCCGGCGTCGAGCGCGGCGAAGGCAACCGGGCCCGGTCCGCTCCCCAGGTCCAGCACCGAGCGCGGCCGCCGCGGCAGCTCCCCGAGGACGGCCCGCGCCTGGGCGTAGCTCACCGGCCAGTAGAAGAGCAGGTACGCCCCGAGCAGCCGCGGATCGTCCAGGTACCGCGCACCCACCAGCGCCCGGTCCCGCGTCAGCCCTGCGGAGAGGGCACGGATGCCCTGCGCGACCTCCCTCAGCTCCCGCCCGACCAGCGTCGGCGGACCCTCGGGCAGCCTGCGGTGGCGCCGCCACACGGCCACCAGCCGGGGCATCCAGCGGGCGAGGGCACGATCGACGTCGACGGTGGCCACGGCTCGCCCTCACCCCCGGCGCCGAGGGGCGCGGAGGAACGCCTCGAGATTGCCGGCCATCCGCTCGAGGACCGACACGGTCGTCCGGTAGTCGGCCTCGCTCACCCCCTCGGCAATGTGCCGCCGCTGCTCGGCCACCGTCGCCTGGAGCCGCCGGTGCGCCTCCCGACCCACCGAGGTGAGCTGGACTCGGGCGCCGGGGAGCGGCTCCGCCCAGCCGCGCTGGACGAGCTCCTCGAGCCCCGCCCGGACGCCCTCGGCATCGGTGGCGGCGAAGGGCGCGAGCGCGGATTCCAGGCCGGCCTCGCTCGCCGGACCCGCCTCGAGCACGTTCAACAGCTGCCAGTGACGTCGGCTGCACTGCTCCGAGGCGAGCGCCCGGGCGAAGGACTCCTCCAACAGGCGATCCACTTCCTTGAGCCAGTAACCGACGGGGCGCTGGGCCATCCGTCACGCCTAGGCGACGAGCCCACGCCGGGGCAAGCTCCGACCGGCGCGACGGCGGTTTAGCCGGCCTCCGACAGCCCGCCGGTCCTGCCGCGGACAAACTCGCGGATCTCGTCGAGCCGGGCCCGGGTGTCCTCCTGCCCGAGCGTCACCAGCCGCTCGATGTACTCCTGCTCGAACGCCAGGTAGCTCAGGAGATCCGCGCCGCCCTTCTGGCTGACGCCCAGCCCCTTGAGCAGGAACCGCAGCGTCCGCGGGAAGCGCATCACCTGGTCCGCCGCCAGCAGCGCCAGGTCCTGGCTCGGCTGGAGCAGCAGGATGCGCACCGGCCGCAGGTGGGACTCGGCGGGTCGCTGGATGCTGTCCAGCATCTCGGTCACCCGCTCCACCCGCTCGATGTCCGGCTCGAGCGAGTCCAGGAACACCGCGTTCATCAGCACGCCGAGGATCTGCGAGAGCGGAAGCTCGTCCCGCTGGGCGACCTCGTTCAGCACCGCCGTCTCCTCCGCGGTGCGCGGGTGCCGGATTCCGATCGCCAGCACCCGGTCCGCCCCCAGGTGCAGCGCCGGGCTCATCGGCGCGCTCAGCCGGACGCCGCCGTCGCCGTACCAGGAGCGCCCCACCTGCACCGGCGGAAAGAAGATGGGGATGGACGCCGAGGCCATCACCTGGTCGAGGGTGATCTCGGTCTTCATCCCCATCCGCCGGCTCCGGGCCCACGGCTCGAGATCCGGGGCGCCGTCGAAGAACGTCACCGAGGTTCCGGTCTCGTAATTGGTGGCGGAGATCGCCAGCCCCCGCAGCAGCCCCCGCTGGATGTTCTCCCGGATGCGCTCGAACTTGATCTCCCGTCCGAGGAGCTCCCGCAGCGGCGCGGTGTCCAGCAGGTGGTTGTAGCGCCGCGGCGGCTGCGTCCCGCCCGCGGTCAGACCGCGGAACCACCCCGAGCCGATGGAGACCAGGCTCAGGGCATCGGTCCGGTACACGTGGTCCGGGGTCAGGGCGAGCCAGGTGTCCGACAGGTGCTTCACCGCCCCGGGGAAATCGTCCGCCTCGGCAGCGAGCGAGGAGCCGTTGATCGCCCCCGCCGAGACCCCGCAGACGACCTGGAAAGGGAGGGGTCCGCTGCCGAACAGCTCCGCCAGCGCTCTCAGAGCGCCGACCTGATACGCGGCGCGCGCTCCGCCGCCTGTGAGCACGAGGCCGAGGTTCACCGCTGCGGTCCAGAGCGTAGCACGCTAGGAGAGGGAACCTTGATGGCTCAGACCATGGTGTCGGTGCAGGCTCTGCGGAAGCACTACACCGTCCACAAGCGTCCGCCAGGACTCAAGGCCGCCTTGGCCTCGCTGTTCCGACGCGTCCCCACCGTGGTCAAGGCGGTGGACGGCATCTCGTTCGAGATCGCCCGTGGCGAGCGGGTGGGTTTCCTCGGCCCGAACGGCGCAGGGAAGACCACCACCCTCAAGGTCCTGGCGGGTCTGCTCCACCCCTCCTCGGGCGAGGTCCGGGTCGACGGCCACGTGCCGCAGCGCCGCGAGGATGTCTTCCTGAAGAAGATCACCCTGGTGATGGGCCAGAAGCAGCAGCTGCTCTGGGACCTCCCGCCCTCGGAGACCTTCGCCCTCAACCGCGCCATCTACGAGGTGCCGGAGCCGCAATTCCGGCGCACGCTCGCCGAGCTGACCGAGCTGCTGGAGCTGGGCGATCTGGTCAACAAGCCCACGCGCACGCTCTCCCTGGGCGAGCGAATGAAGTGCGAGCTCGCCGCGGCGCTCATCCACCGGCCGCAAGTGCTGTTCCTCGACGAGCCGACCATCGGCCTCGACGTCTCGATGCAGGTGGTCATCCGCGACTTCATCAAGGCCTACAACGAGCGCACCGGGGCCACGCTCATTCTCACCAGCCACTACATGGACGACGTGGCCGCGCTCTGCCCCCGGGTGGTGGTGATCGACAAGGGAGTGCTCAGCTACGATGGCGCGCTCGACGACCTGGTGCGCCGGATCCGCCCCGAGAAGCGCCTGGTCCTCCGGCTCGATGCGCCGGTGGATCGCGCGGTGCTCGACGCCGTGGGGCGGGTGGTGTCGAGCGATGCCGCGGGCGTGACCCTTCAGGTCCCCCAGGACGAGGTGAACGCCGCGGTCTCGCGCGCCCTGGCCACGCTCCCGGTCCACGACCTCACGGTGGAGAACGCCCCGCTGGAGGAGGTCATGAGCGAGCTGTTCGCCCAGAGCCGGGCGGCCCGCGGCGACGTGGAGGACGCGGCGTGAGCCTGCGGAGCACCGTTCGCGCGCTGCCCACCCTCTTCCGGGTGGGCTTCGCCGAGATGGTGGCCTACCGGGCCGAGATGCTGGTCTGGGTGCTGGCCACCACCATGCCGCTGATCATGCTCGCACTCTGGTCCGCGGTGGCACACGACGCCCCGGTGGGGCGCTTCGACCAGGCGGACTTCGTGGCCTACTTCCTCGCCACCTTCATCGTCCGGCAGCTCACCGGGGCCTGGGTGGCATGGCAGCTGAGCTTTGAGGTTCGCACCGGGACTCTGGCCATGCGGCTGCTCCGGCCAATACACCCCATGGTCTCGTACGCGGTGGAGAACCTGGCCGCCATCCCGCTCCGGATGGTGGTGGCGCTCCCGGTGGCGGTGCTCGCCCTGATCCTCACCGGCGCCAGCCGGCTACCGCGCGATCCGCTCCTCTGGGTGGTCTTCCTCCTCTCGCTCCTCGGCGGCTGGCTCATCACCTTCCTCGCCAACGCGGCCATCGGCACCCTCGCGCTCTGGACCGGGAGCAGCGTGAAGGTGATGGACGTCTGGCTCGCGCTCTTCATGGTGTTCAGCGGGTACCTCATCCCGGTGGAGCTCTTCCCGCCAGCGATCCGGGGCACCATCGAGGTGCTTCCCTTCCGCTACCAGATCGGCTTCCCGGTGGAGCTGCTCACCCGGGGGCTGGACCGCGGCGCGGCGCTGCGCCTGCTGCTCGGACAGTGGATCTGGGTCGGCCTCTTCGTGCTCGGGGTGCGCGCGCTCTGGAGGAGGGGCCTGCAGCGGTTCGCGGCCTACGGGGGATGAGCGGGGCCGCGCGCTACTGGCGGTTGTTCCGGGTGCAGGTCCGGAGCTCGGTCCTCCTCGGGCTCCAGTACCGGGCGGACTTCGTGCTCGACGGGCTGGTGTCGCTGTTCTGGACCCTCACCGCGCTGGTCCCACTGTTCACCGTGTTCCACCTGCGCGAGAGCGTGGCCGGCTGGACGTTCGAGGAGGCGATGCTGGTCACCGGGTGGTTCACCCTGCTGGAGGCCATCCTCGAGGGCGCGATCAACCCCAGCCTCACCGCGGTGGTGGAGCACATCCGCAAGGGCACGCTGGACTTCGTGCTGCTCAAGCCCGCCGATGCCCAGTTCCTGGTCTCCACCGCCCGGTTCGAGCCCTGGCGCAGCACCAATGTGGTCACCGCCCTGGTGCTCTGGACGGTGGCCTTCGTGCGGATGGGACGGCTGCCCTCGCTGCCCGGCTCGTTCGCTGCGGCGCTGCTGCTCCTCACCGCGACGGCGCTGCTCTATTCGCTGTGGATCCTCACGGTGAGCGCGGCCTTCTACGTGGTGAAGATCGACAACCTCACCAACCTCTTCAACTCCATCTTCGACGCCGCCCGGTGGCCGGTGCAGGTGTTCCGCGGCGTGATGCGCTGGGTGTTCACCTTCATCGTGCCGCTGGCTCTGATGACCACCTTCCCGGCCCAGGCCATGCTGGGTCGGCTTCCACTCCCCTCCCTCGCCTGGTCGGTGGTGGGAGCGGGTGCGTTCGGGTGGCTCTCCCGGCGGGTGTGGCTCTCCAGCATCGCCCGGTACACCTCGGCGAGCAGCTGACCTGCCTCCCGCAACTCACCCCCGCTCCCCCGGGTTCGAGGGGGCACGCGACGAAACCGGCCCCGGGTCGGGCGCGTGTCACTCGATGGTTCCGAAAGAGGGAGTCATGAAGCTCGCACGTCAGTCGTTCCTCGTGGGCGGCCTGTTCCTGGCGGCCGCCTGCGGCAGCAGCAGCAACGGTCCGGACGAGTATCAAGCGGCGGTTCCCACCTTCTCCGGCGTGTCCGCGGAGGTCTCGGGCGCCTCGTCCGAGGGCGCCAGCCTCACCGCGTCCAGCGGAGCCGAGGCGGGCCTGATCGCCCCGACCCCGGGCGCAGAGCTCCAGGCGAGCACCACGCCCGACTGGCTTCCGAAGATCCGCGACGCCATCCAGAGCCTGAACCAGGGCCTCAAGGACGCCTTCGGTCCGGTGGAGCGGCTGGTCCTCACCAACGGCCCGTCGCAGGTCCGGGGCCAAGTCTACATCTACGGTCCGTTCGAGCAGGGCGGGTACAGCTACCTGCTCTCCGTGGTCCGTGTGGCGGGCAACCACTACGGGTGGAAGCTCCAGGTCAAGAAGACCGGTGACGCCGACACGGCCTTCGTCGCCTTCGCCGCCGGCACCACCTTCAAGGTCCCGAGCGATCAAGTGCACCGGGGCCGCGGCACCATCGGCGTCGACCTCGACGCCTACAAGACCGTGGTCACCGCCTTCCCTGGCCAGGGCAAGCTGTTCGTCGCCTTCAGCCACCACGGGTTCGGGCCGGCCGCGGCCGACGCGGGCGTGACCGGTCAGAGCAAGACCCTGATCTACGCCCTGAGGAACTTCTCGGCCGACACCAGCAAGTGGCAGCCGGTGGACGCGATCTTCTACGCCCACAAGAACGGGCTGAGCGGCGTCACCAGCGTGCGCGTCGCCAGCTACGCCGACATCCCGGAGATCCCGAACGACACCCCCGCCAAGGAGCTGCTGGTGGGCCGCGCCCGGTACAACCCCGGCGTGGGTGGTCGGGCCGAGGTGGCGATCACCGGCGGCGACCTGAGCGGGAAGGTCTTCTTCGGCGTCGAGTGCTGGGACAAGGCAGAGGCCCTGGTCTTCAAGGCCACCGCGCTGTGCAGCCTGGGCGAGGAGCCGGGCACCGGCAGCTGTACCTGGACCAAGACCGGCGACGAGGCCGCCTGCCATGTGGTGCTCGCCACGGGGATGCGGGACCACGTGGAGCCCTCGGACGAGAGCGATGCGAGCCCCGATCCGGACGCCCCGGCGAACGACGTCCCCGGCGTGCCGAGCCAGATGCCCGCCGGCGACGGCAACTGACGAGGTCGCCGCACCCCGGGACCGGCCGAGACCGGTGCTCCCGGGCCCCGGAGGCCCCGACCGCTCCCTCCCCCCGGGCGGTCGGGGCTTCTGCTTGTGCGGAGGTGTTTGACACCTCCGCGGGGCTTGGTCCGTCTCGCTCGCTGGACGCACCGTCGCGGACGCTGGACTCGCCGGAGAAGGGCTTTACGCTCGGGCGGCACCGTGGCGGGGCGCCAGAGGTGTTTGACACCTCGGCGGTCACCTCGGCGGTCGACCGGCGTCGGCGAACCCGCTCCCGCCGTGTTAGAGCACCCGGCCCGCCATGAGGTCCGAGCTCGAACGGGAGGTGGCCCGCCGGCGCACCTTCGCCATCATCAGTCACCCCGACGCGGGGAAGACCACCCTGACCGAGAAGCTCCTCCTCTATGGCGGGGCCATCCACCTGGCCGGGAGCGTGAAGGCCCGTCGCGCCCGCCGCCACGCCACCTCCGACTGGATGGAGCTGGAGAAGGAGCGCGGCATCTCGGTGACCTCCTCGGTGCTCCAGTTCGACTACCGTGACCACGCGGTGAACCTGCTCGACACCCCGGGCCACCAGGACTTCTCCGAGGACACGTACCGCACCCTCTCCGCCGCCGACAGCGCGGTGATGCTCATCGACGCGGCCAAGGGCGTCGAGCCCCAGACCAAGAAGCTCTTCCAGGTCTGCCGGATGCGGGCCATCCCCATCTTCACCTTCGTCAACAAGCTCGACCGGTACGGGCGCGCGCCGCTGGATCTGATGGACGAGCTGGAGCAGGTGCTCGGCATCCGCGCCTACCCGATGAACTGGCCCATTGGCATGGGCCCCGAGTTCCGCGGCGTCTACGACCGCTCCGCCCGGGTGGTGCACCTCTTCTCCTCGGAGGGCACCCACGGCGAGGCCGAGGTGGGCGAGCGCAGCCTCTCGCTCGACTCGGAGGAGATCTCCCGGGTCCTCGCCCCCGCCGAGCTGGCCCAGCTGCGCGAGGACGTGGAGCTGCTCGACGTGGGCGGCGACGCCTTCAGCCGCGAGAAGAGCGACGCGGGACAGATCACCCCCATGTTCTTCGGCTCGGCGATGACCAACTTCGGCGTCCGGCCGTTCCTCGACGCCTTCCTCGACCTCGCACCCACTCCTGCGCCGCGCAACACCGACCGGGGACCGCAGCCGCCCACCGCCGAGAAGTTCAGCGGCTTCGTCTTCAAGATCCAGGCGAACATGGACCCGGCGCACCGCGACCGGATCGCCTTCGTCCGCGTGGTCTCCGGCCGGTACGTGAAGGGGATGAACGCTCACCACGTCCGGCTGGGGAAGACGGTTCGCCTGGCGAACCCCAGCCAGTTCATGGCCGCCGAGCGCACCGCCATCGAGGAGGCCTGGCCGGGGGACGTCATCGGCCTCTTCGACCCCGGCCTCTACCGGATCGGCGACACGCTGGTGGACGGCGAGCCGTTCCGGTTCGACGGCGTCCCCCGCTTCTCCCCCGAGCACTTCGCGGTGGTGCGGAGCAAGGACCCGCTCCGGCGCAAGCAGGTGGAGAAGGGCCTCGAGCAGCTCAGCGAGGAAGGCACCATCCAGATCTTCCAGCAGCGACAGATGGGCATGCGCGACCCGATCGTCGGCGTGGTGGGCGCGCTCCAGTTCGAGGTGCTCCAGTACCGCATCGAGCACGAGTACGGCGCGGCCATCGCCCTGGACCGGCTCCCGTACGCCCACGCCCGCTGGGTGGTTGGGGAGAAGTTCGATCCTCGCTCCTTCGACTGGGAGGGCAACCGTCAGACGGTCCAGGACCGCGACGGGCTGCCCCTGGTCCTCTTCCGGGACGACTGGGCCCTCCAGCACGCGCAGGAGAAGCATCCCGAGCTGCAGTTCCTGGCCGAGGCCCCCCAGCTCCACGACGGCAAGCAGGTGGCGGCCGGCGGCGAGCAGGCGGCGGGCGCGTCCTGACTGGATCCAGATCCTGCAGAAGAAGGCGCGCGCGCCCGCCCTGGACCGTCAGAGTCCGGGCGCGGGGAGGTCCCCTTCGGGCGGGACCCCGCCGTGCCCGAGCCGCTCCCGCAGCTCGATGAGCGCGGGGAAGAGGATGGTCGTGCCCAGGAAGGTGCAGACCACGCCCACCACCGCCAGCAGTCCCACGCTGCGCAGGCCGGCGTGTCGAGCGATGAGCAAGGAGGCGTAGCCCGAGGCGTTGGAGCAGGTGGCGACCACCGCGGTCAACCCCGTGTATCGCATGATGCGCGGCATCGAGCCGGGCCCGTCCTCCTGGTAGCGGTGGAACACGTGCACCGAGTTGTCGACGGCGATCGCCAGCAGGTTCGGAAGCACCACCACGTTGAGAAAGTTGAGCGAGATGCCGGTCAGCCACATGGCCCCGGGCAAGCAGAGCATTCCCGCGAAGAGCGGCCCGGTGACCATCATCGCCTGTCCAAACTTCTTGAGGGCGATCCAGATCGTGCCGAAGACGGCCAGGGTCGCCAGCAGCATCACCGGTGGTCCGTCCTCGCGGATCAGCACGAAGATCTTCGCCGCCAAGCGGTTGGAGTCGAGGATCGGCGCACGCGTGCCCGCCGACTCTGCGCGCCGGCCTATCGCGTTGAGGTCGGCCGCCCAATCCCGGAGGCGAGCCACGTCATGCAGTCCAAAGCGAGGGAACAACAGCACGAAGGTGCCGCGGCCATCGAAGGGCTCGAAGCGTCGGCGGAACTCGATGGGGAGCTCCTCCTCCGTCCACGGCCGCGCCTGCGTCATCTCCAGCAGCGTCTTCACCCGCCCATCTTCCCTCTTCGACCTGGGAAGCTTGGCGAGCAGGCTCTCCAGCTCCCCCATGATTCCCAGGCGTCTGATGGTGTCGGAGGGCAGCAAATCGTTCAGTGACGCGATCTGCGCGATGCTGCTTCTCTCTCCCCCTTCGCTTTGAACCGTGCGGGCGATGGCGCTGATCGTCCTCGCGGTCTCCAGCCCGTCGACCCAGACCACCCCGGGAACCATGATGATTCCCATCTCCTGCGCGATGTGAACCTCGAGCTCGGCGGCCTGGCCGTCGCCCTTCATGTTGAGCAGGTTGGTCTCGAACCCCACGCGGTGGCCGACGGCCACCGAACCCGCCACCGCCACGGCCATCGCGGCGACGATCGCTCCGAGGAACGCGGTGGGGGGACGCCAGGCCGGCCCGAGCCCGGCCCCGGGATGCACCGGCTTCGGCTTTCTCAGCGCCATCCGCTCAGAGAGGAAGAGCAGCGCTGGTCCGAACGCATAGGTGGCGATCAGAGTGGCCATCACCCCAAAGGCCGCAATCTTCCCAAATTGCTTGAAGGCATCGAACTTGGCGAAGACCAGCACGAAGAACGCCGCGGCGTTGGTGACCGCGGAGGACAGCGCTCCTCCGAAGGTGCCGTGGACGGTCTCCTTCATCGCCTCCAGGGGCTCGAGCCGCGCCCTCTCCTCCCAGTAGCGCATCGCGAGGTGAAGTCCGTACTCGATGCCCAGCCCGATGAGGATCGCGCCAAGGAAGCCGGTCACCGGGTTCAAGTGGCCGACGAGCAGCCAGGCGAAGGCAAAGGTCAACGAGATGCCGATGGCCACCGGGAAGGCGACGACCGCGAGGACGGCCAGCCGGCGGCTGGTGGCGAGGATGATCGCCAGGGTGAGGATGGTGGCGATGACCACCGAGCGCGCCAGGTCGGCCTGCAACGCGTCGTCCTCCTCGACGCGCACCACGTGGGCGCCGGTGTACGCCAGCTTGATCTGCGGATATCTGGTGAGGAGCGGCTCGGCCGCTTCCTTCACGGTGGCGAGGAGCTTCCGGTTGAAGTCGACCTGGGCAGGCGTCGAGGTGGCCTTCACCAGCAGATAGAGCTCCTCGCCGTTCTTCGACTCGAGGTAGTCGCCGCGCGCAGCTCGCGGCAGGTACTTCTTCTCGATCGCCTGGAAGTCGATCGGCGCCGTCTCTTCGCCCAGGTCCATCAAGAACGGGTTGGCGGTCCTCCTCTCGTAAGCGATGCGGGCGGCGAGATCGTTCTTCAGCGAGCCGAGCGTCTCGGTATTCAGCAGCAGCAGCGCACGCTCCGCGAGGAAGTCCATCCGGAACTTCCATTCCACGAAGCGAACGACTTCCCGGTGCGCCGCGATCGCCGATGCGGCCTCCTGGGCGAACGCGCGCCGGTGCTCGCGGGTGCCGCCCACCACCTGCACCACGAGGTAGCCGGTGCCACCCGCGCGCCCCTCGATCTCCTTGAGGTCCTTCACCTCCGGGGTGGTTGCAGGAAGGAGCTCGGTGAAATCACCGCGGAAGCCCAGACGGCTCGACAGTGCACTGGCGACCACGGCCAGCACGAGGGAGATCGCGACCATCCGCCAGGGATGGCGGACGGAGACCGAGATCAGCCAGTCGAGGGCACGCTTCATGGGTTCGCGCCGCTGCACGGTCCTGCCCCCGACCGGCGGCGTCAACCCCCCGTACTGATCCACGGAGCACGGTGCCCCCGGTCCCGCGAGGCTCCTGGTGGCGTCTTCAGGTTCAAACGCAACGGGTGGGCTTCATCGCACAGTGACCCAGCCCCAGTGCCCGCCAATGGAACTGCCTCCGCTCCTCGAGAAGAGGTGCCGTGGTCGTGTCCGCCATCGCGCCCTCCGGGACCCAACCTCGTCCCGTCCTCTGGCGCCTGCGGAGTTGCTGCTGCCCGGCGACCCTGTTACGTCCCCTCGGGCGCCGCCGTTTTGCACCTGCAACTGGAGCCAAGGACGCTTCGGACCCGCAGGACGGTCTCGCTACACCCCCGTCCGGCATCCAAGGTCTCCATGGCCCGCATCACCGTCGAAGATTGCGTCGAGTTCGTCGACAACCGCTTCGCCCTCTGCATCCTGGCCACGCGACGCGCTCGCCAGCTCGCGTCCGGCGCCACGCCCCTGGTCCAGACCCAGCGCAACAAGTCGGCGGTGGTCGCGCTTCGCGAGGTCGCGACCGGGAAGGTCCGGTTCGAAGGCGACGTCCGGGAGGCACTTTCCAGGCCGCCCCCCAAGCGGGGGGTGCTGGCTGCCGCGGTCAGCGCGACGGAGATCGACCGGGCCAAGGGACCCGACCCGTTCCATCGCTGGGATCACCGAGCAACTCGCGGTTCGTGACCCGGTCGCACACCCGCGTGAACAGCGCCGGGCGCTCGGTGGTGGAGAGCCGTTCGGCGTCGCAGCTAGAACGAGAGGCGGACGGTGAGCCCGGTGTACCCGGGAGCGAGCGCGGGCACGAGCCGGAGGCGGACACCGGAGGCACGGTGCTTCCGGGAGAGCTCGAGGTTGTAGTCCGCCGCGAGCCTGACCGTCTCCTCGGGGGTGGTGACCATCTCCGGGGTGGTGATGCCCCAGACGATCAGCGCTCCGCCCAGGGCGACGCCGGCGCCGATCAGCAGCGCCCCGGTCGTGGTCGCCTTCTGTGAGCGCTCGACGCAATCGGCGTAGACCGGTGAGGTCTGGGGGAGGCACCCGGGAGCGCTGGTGTCGGGGCCTCCGGCAGCGACCAGGGCGCCGGCCACGACCCCGGCCAGCAAGGTCAGCCCGCCGCCTGCCATGAGCCACGCGCGCTGACGGCTGCGATCCTCCGACCACGCGGCGAGGTCCGGACGCCCCACCCTCTGGTAGAACTCCCGCGGGCTGAGGCGCCCCTCGACGGAAGAGACCTCGTTCGGTCTCGGATCCACCCACAGGAACCTGGACAGGAAGGCCTCGCGCTCCGGGCCCGGCGGCGGCAGCGGCACCTCGTTGGGCGCCTCGCTGGACTCGTCTGGCGCGGGCGGTGGTTGCTTCGAGTCGATCAGGACTTCC
>DATIWB010000043.1:0-13186 GCA_035519675.1 Myxococcaceae bacterium | reverse complement strand
GAAGCGGGTTCACGAGATCGCCAAGGAGCTGAAGGCCTTCGGGATCGATCTCGACAACAAGGAGGTCGTCACCGAGCTGGCAGCTCTCGGCTACGACGTGAAGAGCCACTCGAGCTCGCTCGAGGACGACCAGGCCACGTCTGCGGTCCAGCGGATCGTCGAGAAGCGGAAGCCCCGCGCAGCTCCGCCGCCGGCCGCCGCCAAGGGCTTCGTGGTCCGCCGCCGCGCGCCAGGCACCGAGGTGCCGCACACCAACGGGCACCAGCCGGAGCCGGCCGCGCCGGCCCACGAGCCCGAGCCACCGCAGGCGGTGCATTCCCCCGAGCCGGTGCCCGCTCCGGAGCCGGCCGCGCCCGAGCCCCAGACCCGGCCGGCCGCCCCGGCCGCGCCCGAGCCGGTCGCCATGGCCTCCGTCCCCGAGCCCGCGCACGTCCAGGCCGCGCCCGAGGAGGAGGCTGCGCCCCCGTCGCCTGCCCCCGAGGCGCCCGCGGCCCCCGAGTCCACCGCGCCGGTCCCCCACCCGCCCGCGGCGGCCCAGCCGGCGGCGGGCGCGCGCCCGCCGCTGCGGGGCTCCGCGCCCGGGTTCCGCCCGGCGCAGATCATCTCCAAGCCGCCGGCGCAGGGAATGCGTCCCGGGGCGGCCCCTGGCGTCCGTTCGGGGTCCGGCCCTGCCGGCATGCGCCCCGGCGGGGTACCTCCGCGTGGGCCAGCGTCCCAGGCCGGGATGCAGGGCCGTGCGGGCCCGGCGTCGTCCCGTCCTGGGGTCCAGGCCCGTCCGGGCGGGGTGCCGCCCCGCCCCGGCCCCGGTGGCCGTCCAGGCGCTCCCGCCGGGTCCGGCGCCCAGTCGCCTGGCGGGCCTCCTGCGGATCCGCGCTCGATGCGGCCCACCGCCACCCAGGCCGTGGTCATCAGCCGTCCGAGCGTGCCATTCCGCCGAGTGACGCCCTCGTCCACCGCGCACAAGAACATTCCGGTGGCGCCGGGCCGGAAGGCCATCGGCGAGGTCCGGGAGTTCAAGGTCGTCCCCGATCACCTGGGCCGCGGCCGCGAGTTCGTCGACGTCACCAAGAAGAAGGACGACACGCAGCGGGGGAAGAAGCGCGCCACCGAGCGTGACGGCACCCAGGTCAAGCAGGAGATGGACAGCCTGCTCTGGGGCCGGGTGCAGATCCCCGTCCGGGGCAAGAAGAAGAAGCCGACCAAGAAGGGTCAGAAGACCCAAATCACCGAAATGGCCGAAGAGAAGAAGGTCATCCGTCTCGAGGAGGGGATCAGCGTCTCCGACCTCGGCCAGCGGATGGGCGTCAAGACCACGGAGATCATCCGCAAGCTGATGGCCGGCGGCACCATGGCCACCGCCAACCAGCTGGTGGACGCGGACACCGCGGGCATCATCGCCGCCGACTACGGCTGGAAGATCGAGAAGGTCGGCTTCGAGGTGGAGGACCACCTCCCCGAGGTGACCGAGCGTCCCGAGGACGAGCGTCCGCGGCCGCCGGTGGTCACGGTGATGGGCCACGTGGACCACGGCAAGACCTCGCTCCTCGACGCCATCCGCAAGGCCAACGTGGCCGAGGGCGAGGCCGGCGGCATCACCCAGCACATCGGCGCCTACTCGGTGGCGACGCCCAAGGGCGACATCACCTTCCTCGACACCCCGGGCCACGAGGCGTTCACCGCCATGCGCGCCCGCGGGGCCAACGTCACCGACCTGGTCATCCTGGTGGTGGCAGCGGACGACGGGGTGATGCCCCAGACGCTGGAGGCCATCAGCCACGCCAAGGCGGCGAAGGTCCCCATCGTCGTGGCGATCAACAAGATCGACCTCGCCGGTGCCAACCCCGAGCGGGTGAAGAAGGACCTGGCCGCCCAGGAGCTGGTGCCCGAGGAGTGGGGCGGGGACACCATCATGGTGCCGGTCTCCGCGCGCACCAAGGAAGGCATCGATCTGCTGCTGGAGAACGTGGCTCTCCAGGCCGAGGTGCTGGAGCTCACCGCCAACCCCAACCGCCCGGCAGTCGGGGCAATCATCGAGGCCAAGCTGGAGAAGGGGCGCGGCCCGGTGGCCACGGTCCTGGTCCGCGAGGGCACGCTCCGTACCGGCGACGCCATCGTCAGCGGCATCCACTACGGCCGGCTCCGGGCGATGAAGGACGGTCGCGGGCAGCCGGTGAAGGAGGTCACCCCCGGCTATCCGGCCGAGGTGGTGGGCCTGTCCGGCGTGCCCACCGCGGGCGACGTCCTCAACGTGGTCGAGGACGAGAAGGCGGCCAAGGAGATCGCCGACCACCGCGCCCTCAAGGAGCGGCAGGTCGAGCTGGGGAAGAACGTCAAGGAGTCGCTGGAGACGCTGCTGCAGCGAGCCCGCACCGGCGAGGCCAAGGAGCTGCGGCTGGTCCTCAAGGGCGACGTGCAGGGCTCGGTGGAGGCGGTGGCCCAGGCGGTCACCAAGCTCGCCGGTCCCAAGGTGGGGGTGGACATCATCCACAAGGGCGTGGGGGCGATGACCGAGTCGGACGTGATGCTCGCCGCGGCCAGCAAGGGCATCGTGGTGGGCTTCAACGTCAAGCCCGAGAGCGGCGCCGAGGCGGCGGCCAAGGCCCAGGGCGTCGGCATCTACACCTACACGATCATCTACGAGCTCATCGACGGGGTGAAGGCGGCCATGACCGGGCTGCTGGAGCCCATCCGGACCGAGAAGAAGCTCGGCCGGGCCGAGGTGCGCAACACCTTCAACGTCCCGCGGCTGGGGACCATCGCCGGCGTGGCGGTGCTCGACGGGGTGATTCGCCGCGGGTCGCAGGTGCGCATCCTCCGCGAGGCCAAGCAGGTGGGCGTGGGCAAGGTGACGAGCCTGAAGCGTTTCAAGGACGACGTGCGAGAGGTGGAGAAGGGCTTCGAGTGCGGTGTCGGTGTGGAAGGCTTCACCGACTTCAAGAACCTCGACGTCATCGAGGCCTTCGAGATCGAGGAGACCCGGCCCAGCCTGTTCTAGGACCGGGCCGCCCCCCGGACCCGGGGGGGAGGTGCAGCCATGTTCGTCGGCGTCGCCCGCCTCACGTTGCAGATCTCTGACTCCGGCTCGCTGAAGTCGAAGCGGCAGGTGCTCCGCCGGGTGACGGACCGGCTCAAGGCTCGGTTCAACGTCTCGGTCGCCGAGGTGGAGGACCAGGACCTCTGGCAGCGGGCCACCATCGCCCTGGCGGTGGTGAGCGCGGACCGCCGTCACGTGGACGAGCAGGTTCAGAAGATCATCCACTTCGTGGAGGAGATGTACGTCGCCCCGCTGATGAGCCGCGAGCTGGAGATCCTCGCCTTCGGCGAGCAGCTGTTCGGCGGCGGGAGCCCAGCGGACGACGGGAGCACACTCGAGCTGCCGTTCGCCCGTGAGGACCGGAGCCTGGCCGAGGCCGAGGGCATGGCCGACTGGGATCGCCGGCCCGGCGCCATGGTCCAGGGCCGTCCCGGTTCGCGGGGCGGGGGTGACCTCCCCCTGTCCGAGGCCCGGGCGCGGGCCCGGAAGCTGCGCAACAAGCGCGACTGGGAGAAGCCCTGACCCATGGGAGCTCCTGGCCGACCGGAGCGGGTGGGGGCGGAGATCCAGGCCGCGGTGGGCGAGCTTCTCTCGCGCGGAGACCTGCGTGACCCGCGCATCGGCTACATCACCGTCACCGGGGTGAAGATGAGCCCCGACCTCCGGGTGGCCCGGGTCTACTGGTCCTCGCTGGGAACCGAGGCGGAGCGGAAGGAGACCCAGGCCGGGCTGGACGCGGCCAAGGGCTTCGTCCGCCGCGAGGTGACTGCCCGGGTCAAGCTCCGGGTCTCGCCCGAGGTCTTCTTCGTCTTCGACAAGAGCGTGGGCGAGGGAGACAAGATCGACCGTCTGCTCCGGGAAGTGAAGACGAAAGAGGGATGGTGAGGCCCCTCTGGAGCGTTACACTCACGCTCCGGGGCCCCTTCCCCTCCTGCATGCACGGCGTTCTGGTCATCGACAAGCCGCAGGGACCCACATCCTTCGAGGTGGTGCGCCGGGTGCGTTCGGCGCTCGGGCTGAAGCGGGCCGGGCACACCGGGACGCTGGATCCGATGGCCACCGGCGTCCTTCCGGTCTGTCTCGGCGAGGCCACCAAGCTGGCGGGTCTGTTGACCGAGGGCGACAAGGCCTACGACGCGGTGGTGCGCCTCGGGGTGGTCACCGACACCCAGGACGTCACCGGCACGGTGCTGGAGACCCATCCGGTGCCGCCGCTGTCCACCGAGCTGCTCGAGGCAGCGCTCCAGCGGTTCCGCGGCACCTTCCCCCAGCTGCCACCGATGTACTCGGCGGTGAAGGTGAGGGGGAAGCGGCTCTACGAGCGCGCGCGGGCAGGTGAGTCCATCGAGCGCACGCCGCGCCAGGTGACGGTGCACTCGCTGGTGCTCCGGGACTTCTCGGCCTCGGAGTGCACGCTCTCGGTACGCTGCTCGAAGGGCTTCTTCGTGCGGACGCTCGCCGAGGAGCTCGGGCGCGCGCTCGGGTGCGGTGGGGCGCTGAAGAGTCTGCGCCGGACGGCGAGCGGCCCCTTCGCCCTCGACCGCGCGCTGCCCCTCTCGCAGGTGGAGGCGCTGGGGGTCGCCGGCCCGGCGGGCCGCGCCCAGCTCGAGGCGCGCATCCTCCCCATGGCGGACGCCCTGCCGGAGTTCCCGGTGGTCCGCGTCGACGAGCGCGACGTCGCCCGGGTGGTGCACGGGGTTCCGCTGTTGCTCGGGCCGTCGGCGCCCGACGGCCGGGTGCGGGTGCTCGGGCCCGATGGCGCGCTGCTCGCCGTGGGCGAGGTCCACGAGGGCCGGCTCGGCTACGTCCGGGTGGTGGCCCCCCGGTGAACGTCACCGTCCTCGTCCCCTCGACGCTCCGCTCCGCGGTGGATGGCAAGCAGAAGCTCGACCTCGGGGTCCCGGCCGGCGCCGGCGTGGGCGAGGTGCTCCAGACCCTCCTCACCCTCTACCCGAAGCTGCGCTCGGCGATGGCCAGCGAGACCCGGCCCCGCCGGCAGCAGCTCACGGTGGTGGTCGAGCCGCGGCCCCTGCTCCGTGGCTCGCGCGAGGGCGTCCGGGTGTGGCTCTTCGCACCGGCCGGGTCGGCGGGCGACGCCACTAGAACGTGAGCTTCGCGGTGAGCCCCGCGTAACCGGGAGCGACCGCCGGAAGCAGCTGGAACCGCACGCCGCTCGACGGAGCGGAGGCGCCGTGCCTCACGGCGAGCGCCTGGTTGTACTCGGTGGCCATCTTCAAGGTCTGGTCGGCCGGGGTGACCATCTCCGGGATGTTCATCCCCCAGACGTAGAGGACGCCGCCGACCGCGAGGCTTGCGCCGAGGATGAAGGCACCGGTCATCTGCGCCCTGCTCGCCTGGTCCAGACAGTTCGTGTAGTCCTGGTACTGGCTGGTCTGGCACCCCGAGGAGCTGGTGTCCGGCCCCGTGCCCATCACGATGATGCCGCTCACCACCCCGGCCACGGCGATGATCGTTCCGCTGGAGATGAGCCAGATGCGCTGCCGCGTCCGGCCCTCGGACCAGGCCACCAGGTCCGGGCGGTTCACCAGCCGGTAGAAGTCCGACGCCGGGAGCGGCTTTCCGCCTCGTTTCACCTCGTTGAGAATCGCGTCCACCGAGATGGCCTGCGCGTCGAAGGCCTCTCGTCCCGGCCCCGGGGGCGGCTTCTCCACTCCGGTGCTCCACTCGCGCTCGGGCTGCTTCACGTCGATGACGATCTCCGGCTGCTTCGGCTCGACCTGGGGCTGCGACTGCGCCAGCACCGGGGCTGCACACCCCAGGATCAACCCCACCACCCACGCGCGCAGGAACTGGCATTCCCCCCAGGCAAGGCCGACGAGGTCCGCTGGGCAGGGAGGCGACTCGGGTCCCCAGATCAAGCGAGGCTCCTAGAACGAGAGCCGGGCGGTCAGCCGCGCGTAGCCGGGAGCGAGCGAGGGCAGGAGCTGGAAGCGGGCGCCGGTGGCTCCATGCTTGCGCGCCAGCGCGAGGTTGTAGTCCGCGGCCAGCCGGAGCGTCTCCTGGGGAGTGGTCACCATCTCCGGGATCGACGCGCCCCAGGTGATGAGCCCGGTGCCGATCGCCAGCCCGGCGACGAGGAGGATGGTCCCGGCGGTGGCGGCGTGGGTGCTCGAGTCGAGGCAGGCGTTTTGAGTGGCCACGCTCACCGCGCACCTCGGGTCATTGGTGTTCTGGGCCGAGGCCATCACCAGGCTTCCGGCCACCACCGAGGCCACTGCCACCACCCCCCCACCGGCCATCAGCCAGACGCGCTGCCGGGTCCGGTCCTCCGCCCGCGCCACGAGGTCGGGGCGATCGAGCCGGGTGTAGAACTCGGCCGCCGGCAGTGTGCGCGCGCCGATGCGCACCTCGTTGTCGACCAGGCTCACCACGATGAAGTCGCGCATGAACGCCTCGCGCTCGGGCCCCTCCGGGGGCAGAGGCACCTTCCGGCGCTCGTGCTGCGCATTCGGCCCGGTGGCGTCGATGAGGATCTCCCCGGCGCCCGGACGCGCCTGCGCCAGGGTCCGCCCGCCGCTGCCGAGAACCACCAGAAACACCAGTGCAAGCCGCATGGCGCTCCCAAACCCCCCGGGCGGCTCCCCTCTCCACCGACGTGCCCACGGACGTTGACATAGGGAGCCCCCCGTCGTCAGCAGCGGGCAGGTGGACGAATTTTCTGGAGCTTTCGCCAGGCGTTCCGCGAGATTGCAATCCTGGGTCGGGGGGCCTATAAGCCCGCGACCCCCGGGTCCGGCGCCTGCACCCCTCCGCGGACGTCCGAGCACAGGCCTTCGGGGGCCGGTTTCCAGACTACCCAGGAGCGGGACGGAGCCTCACCGATCATGGCAGTTCTCAGCGAGCGCAAGGCGGCTGTCGTCCAGCAGTACCGCACCCACGAGACCGACACCGGCTCTCCCGAGGTGCAGGTGGCACTGCTCTCCGAGCGCATCAACATGCTCACCGAGCACTTCAAGACGCACAAGAAGGACTTCCACAGCCGGCGGGGGCTCCTCAAGCTCGTCGGCCAGCGTCGGCGGTTGCTCGACTATCTCAAGACCAAGGACAACATGCGGTACCGGAAGCTCATCGAGGGCCTGGGCATCCGGAAGTAGCAACGGCTGTTTGACAGACGCACTCGCCGGCGCTGCACGGAGCGCCGGCGCCTCCCGTCCCCGCGGAGAGGAGTTTCCGGTTTCCGTTCGGAGCCGCCGAGGCTGTCCCCAGGATCGTCGGCGGCTGCGGTCAGAGACTGAAAGTTCCTTGCCGCCAGGGCGCCGGGCCAACCCATGCCACATCGGCCCGTGCCCGAGAGCAAGGAACGAATCACATGCATCTGAAGAAGAGCGTCCGCGTCGGCGAGCAGGAGCTGGTCCTCGAGACCGGTAAGCTGGCCAAGCAGGCCGATGGCTCGGTCACGGTGCGCTACGGCGACACCATCATCCTGATCACCGCGGTCAGCGCGAAGGAGAAGAAGGACGTCGACTTCCTCCCTCTCACCGTCGAGTACCAGGAGAAGCTGTACTCGGCCGGGCGCATCCCCGGGAGCTACTTCCGGCGCGAGGGCCGTCTGACCGAGAAGGAGACGTTGACCTCTCGCCTGGTGGACCGCAGCTGCCGTCCGCTGTTTCCGGAGGGCTACGCCTACGAGACCCAGGTCATCGCCTCGGTCGTCTCCTCCGACTCGGAGAACGAGGGCGACGTGCACGGCATCACCGGCGCCTCGGCGGCGCTGATGGTCTCGAACATCCCCTTCAACGGCCCCATCGCCGGCATCCGCGTGGGCCGCGTCGGCGGGCAGCTGGTCGCCAACCCCACCGCCAAGCAGCGTGAGCAGTCCGACCTGGATCTGGTCATGGCGGTCAGCCGCGAGGCCATCGTCATGGTCGAGGGCGGGGCGGCTGAGGTCTCCGAGGCGGACATGGTGGCAGCGCTGGAGTTCGGCAAGGCCGCGGTGCTCCCGGTCATCGAGCTTCAGGAATCGATGCGCCGCGACCTCGGGGTCCAGACCCGCGAGTACGACAGGGCGGCTTCGGCGGATGAGGCGCTCCGCGCCAGGGTCCGCGAGCTGGCCATGCCGGGCATCGCCGCGGGCTACGGCATCCACGAGAAGCACGACCGTTACTTCGCGCTCTCGACCGTGAAGAAAGAGGTCGTCGCCAGGCTCAAGGAGTCGATGGGCGAGGCCTTCACCCCGCAGACCGAGAAGCTGGCCAAGGCGGTGGTCGAGGACCTCAAGTACGAGCACATGCGCGAGCTCACCGTGAAGGGGGGGCGCATCGGCGGCCGCCCCCACGACGTGGTGCGGACCATCACCTCCGAGGTGGGGTTGCTCCCCCGCGTGCACGGCTCCGCGCTCTTCACCCGCGGCGAGACCCAGGCGCTGGTGGCGGTCACCCTCGGCACCAGCGAGGACGAGCAGCGGCTGGAGCTGCTCTCGGGCATGACCTTCAAGCGGTTCATGCTCCACTACAACTTCCCGCCGTTCAGCGTCGGCGAGACCAAGCCGCTTCGCGGCCCGGGCCGCCGCGAGATCGGCCACGGCGCGCTCGCCGAGCGGGCGCTGCGGGGGATGCTCCCCAAGTCCGAGGAGTTCCCCTACACGATCCGGATCGTCTCCGACATCCTCGAGTCCAACGGCAGCAGCTCCATGGCCAGCGTGTGCGGCGGCACCTTGAGCCTCATGGACGCCGGGGTGCCGATCAAGGCGCCGGTGGCAGGCATCGCCATGGGCCTGGTCAAGGAGGGCGAGAAGATCGCCATCCTCTCCGACATCCTCGGCGACGAGGACCACCTCGGTGACATGGACTTCAAGGTCTGCGGCACCAAAGACGGCATCACCAGCATCCAGATGGACATCAAGATCACCGGCCTCACCACCGAGATCATGTCCCGGGCGCTGGAGCAGGCCCGCCGCGGCCGGCTGCACATCCTGGGCGAGATGCTCAAGGCCATCGACGCGCCGCGGAAGGAGATCAGCCGCTACGCGCCGCGCATCACCACCATCATGATCCGGCCGGAGTTCATCAAGAACGTCATCGGGCCGGGGGGCAAGGTGATCAAGGACATCATCGCCCGCACCGGGGCCTCCATCAACATCGAGGACTCGGGCCGGGTGGACATCGCCTCCAACAACTCCGAGGCGGTGCAGCAGGCGATCACCATGATCCAGGCGCTCACCCGCGAGGCCGAGGTGGGGAAGATCTACCTGGGCACGGTGCGGAAGATCGCCGAGTTCGGCGCCTTCGTGGAGCTGTTCCCCGGCACCGACGGCCTGATCCACATCTCCGAGCTCTCGGACAAGCGGGTGAAGAGCGTCTCCGACGTCCTCAAGGAGGGCGACGAGGTGATGGTGAAGGTCATCTCCATCGACCGGAGCGGGAAGATCCGTCTCTCGCGCAAGGAGGCGCTCGCCGAGCGCGCCGGGACCCAGGTCCCTCCGACGCAGAGCGCCTCCGCCGACGAGGCCCCCAAGGCCAAGGCCTGACGGCTCCGGAGCTGGCGTCAGGGGCAGGCGGAAGGATCGCCGGCATGCGCATCCTTCGCTGGACCCCGGTGAGGAAGTGGTGACCACGATGCCGCTCCGGATCAGGCGGGTGCGGTCCCACCCCGCCCCGCTGCCCCTTCCCCGGTACCAGACCGAGGGAGCGGCCGGACTCGATCTCTGCGCGGACATCGACGGCGAGTGGACCCTCGCTCCGCTGGCCCGTCGTGCCGTGCCCACCGGCCTCGCCATCGCCCTGCCCGAGGGAGTGGAGGCCCAGGTGCGTCCGAGATCGGGGCTGGCTCTCCGACATGGGATCACCTGCATCAACTCGCCCGGCACCATCGACGCGGACTACAGGGGTGAGATCCAGGTCCTGCTGGTGAACCTCTCCAGCGAGCCGTTCATCCTTCGTCGCGGCGAGCGCATCGCGCAACTCGTCGTCGCCCCGGTGGTTCGTGTCGAGCTGGAGGAGGTGGACACACTGCCCACCACCGTCCGCGGCGACGGCGGCTTCGGAAGCACCGGGCGCTGACCGCCGTCCTCTTCGGCGCTGCCGCGGTGCCTGGTACACTGGGGCGCTCGTTTCCCCCAGCCCGCGTCTCGCAGGAGCCCGCGCACTTGCTCTGCTATCGCTGCGGCAGCCACGTTCCCGACTCGGCCGAACGCTGCAGTACCTGCCATCAGCGCCAGGTGGGCACGGCGCGCATGCCGAGCACCACCGGCATCCGCCGCCGCCTCTCGCCCGCGCTGCTCGCCGGTGCGCCATACCGGGTGGGCGATCGGATGGCCGAGCGGTACGTGGTGAAGGACGCGATCGGCGTCGGCCCCCTGGGCTACGTCTTCCGCGCCACCGACGAGCAGCAGGGCATCGACGTCGCGGTGAAGATGATCCACCCGCGGTTCGTGCAGACCGCCGAGGAGCGCGAGGCATTCGCCCGGGCGGTCGAGCCGGCTCGCAGGTTCCTGCAGCCGTCGCTGGCGCGGGTGCACGACCTGGGGGTGGAGCAGGGGTGGCCGTACGTCACCTACAGCTTCCTCGACGGGCTCACCCTGCGGCGGATGATCGACTCGCGGCTGGCCAAGGGGCAGACCTTCACCCTGGAGGAGGTCGAGCCCTTCCTCGGTCAGCTCGCCGCGGCGCTGGAGGCCGCTCACCCGCTGGGCGCGCACGCAGATCTCAAGCCGGAGAACGTGGTCATCCTCCCGGACATGCTCCGGGTGGTGGACTGGGGGCTGGCGCGGGGGCTACCGCGGCTCCCGTTCGTCCAGGCGCAGAAGCAGCGGTCCACCCACCGCTACCTCGCCCCGGAGATGGTGGCCGGTGCCGAGCCGGACCCGCGCGCGGACCTCTACGCGCTCGGGGTGCTCGTGGGGGAGATGCTCACCGGCCTCACCCCGGACGAGGACATCCCGGAGCTCCGGCTGACCGCCGCCGAGCTGCCCGAGGCGGTGGAGGGCTTCTACCGCAAGGCGCTCAACGAGCACCCGGAGGCGCGCTTCCGCAGCGTCCGCGAGCTGTACGAGGAGTTCGTCGCCCTGCTCGCTCCGGGGGCCGAGACCGTGGCGGTACAGGCCAGCGTCCTGGCCGTCGAGCACCCCTCGACGCAGGTCCCGGACCCGGCGCTGGCCGTCGCCGCGTCCGCCGAGGCGACAGCGTTGGCCGAGGAGGTCATCGAGGAGCTCGAGCCCATCCCCGAGTCCGCCGAGGCGCCCGCCCCGAGGACCGAGCCCATCACCGCCGCGGCGCTGCCCCGGTTCGAGGCACCGGCCGTCGAAGGCCCGAGACACACCCGCGAGGTGGTGGCGCTCGACCCGCCCGAGTGGACGGGCACCTCCACTGCGGCCCCGGACTCGCCGGCCTCCGCATCCGGCTCGGATCGCTGGCGCTCGCTCAAGCTCTGGGACGCCGAGGCCGCTCCCCCGCCTGGGCCCGCCGCGGCGGCCGAGGCCACCGGGCCCGAGCTTCCGCTCAACACCGAGCCTGCCCTCGCCCTGCTGGCCACCGCTCCTCCACCTCCCTCCACAGGTGCCACGCTGGACCCCTCGGAGGAGGAGGCCGAGCGCGCGGTGGCAGGCCTGACCGAGGTCGACGCCGGCTCCGAGCTGGTGGCCGAGGAGGGTGGGGACGAGCCGCTCCTGGCCGAGGCGCTGGGGGTCGACCTGCTGGTCGACGGGGACGAGCCGGTGTCCGAACGCGCCGAGCCCGCCGGGCAGCCCTCCCAGCCCGGAGTGGCGCCGGAGGCTCCACGCGCGGTGCCCGAGCGGCCGGTCCGCGACGGGCCTCGGCCGGTCCCCGTCACGGCCACGCCTGGGTCCGAGGCGCCGGCCAGTGTCTCGCCCCCCGTCCGCGAGGGGCCCCGGCTCGTTTCCGAGTCACGGCCCTGGGCCACCGAGCCCAGGCCCGCTCCCTACCGTCGCGAGACGCGCGAGGCGCCGGTCCTGACTCCGCGTCCTGCGCCGGTGGTTGCCCCGGCTGCCTCGCTGCTGCCGCCCGCGCCCAGCATCCCTCCCTTGCTCTCGGCAGTGCCACGTCTCGCGCCACTGGAGGCGGTCGTCCCCGAGCCGTCGCCGACGCGCCAGGAGAAGGTGGTGGCGCCCCCGCCGCCGCCCGAGGCGCTGAGCCCGGCCCCCGCCGCCCCGGCGCGCGGTGCGGGGAGCTGGAGCCCGGCGGAGCTGCTGGCCCAGGTCATCGCCGAGGTCCAGGCCGAGGAGCGGAGTGCGGGCCTCCCCCGGGGGACCACCTGGGAGCCGGTGCCGCTCGACGCCACCCAGCCCATCTCCACCGACGAGGTGGCGGCGCGGCTGGCCTCCGAGACGGGCGGGCCGGCCACCCGGGCGGACGACGAGGACCTTCCGGCCCTCCGTCACGAGGCGGGGCGCGCCGGGATGCGGATGGCGCTCCTCGCCGCGGGCGGTCTGATCATGGGAATGCTGGCCGGATGGAGCGCGATGAAGGTGCTCACCAAGCCGCCACGTCCCCACGCGGAGCGCATCTCCGAGGCGACGCCGGCGCAGGCTCCCGCGCCGAAGAACTGATCGCGGTCGAGGTCCGCTGCCCACCGCCCCGCTGCCGAGGCTGGCGTGGTCGGTGGGCGTCGGATAAAGCCTCCGGAGAATGATTCCCCGCTATTCACGTCCGGAGATGGTGGCGCTGTGGACCGCGCCCGCCCGGCTCCGCCGCTGGCGCGACGTGGAGCTGGCCGCGCTCGAGGGAATGGTGAAGGCCGGCATCGCCCCAGCCGACGCCCTCGTCCAGTGTCGCGCCCGGGCCGGCGACTTCGACGATGGCGACGCGGCGCGGATCGAGGAGATCGAGCGCACCACCCGTCACGACGTCATCGCCTTCCTCACCTTCATGGAGGAGCGCATCGGACCCGCCGCGCGGTGGTTGCACTTCGGGATGACCTCGTCCGACGTGCTCGACACCTCGCTGGGGATGATCCTCCGCGACGCGGCGGACCTCCTGCTCGGCGGTGTGGACCGGGCGATGGCCGCGGTGAAGACCCGCGCCTTCGAGCACCGGCGCACGGTGATGATGGGCCGGAGTCACGGCATCCACGCCGAGCCGATGTCGTTCGGGCACAAGCTCGCCATCTGGTACGACGAGCTGCGCCGCGGCCGCGAGCGGCTGGTCCACGCCCGGGCCACCATCGCGGTGGGGAAGA
>DATIWB010000042.1:0-3086 GCA_035519675.1 Myxococcaceae bacterium | reverse complement strand
TACCGGGAGGCGGGCAGCATCGTCATCCAGCTCGCCGACGACGGCGCCGGGCTCGACCGGGAGAGGATCCTGGCCCGGGCCCGGACCCTGGGCAGGGTCACGGATTCCGAGGGGCTCACCGACCATGAGCTCCATCGCCTGGTGCTGGAACCGGGCTTCTCCACGGCCCCGCAGATCACGGATCTCTCGGGCCGGGGAGTCGGGCTGGACGTGGTGCGGCGCAACGTCGAGCGCCTCCGCGGCTCGGTTGGGATCGAGAGCCGCGAGGGGGAGGGCACCACGATCACCCTGCGCCTGCCCTTGACGCTGGCCATCATCGCCGGGTTCGTCGTCGGGGTGGAGGACGAGACTTACGTGATCCCTCTGGACACGGTCGTCGAGTGTCTGGAGCTTCCCCGGGGACAGTGTCCGCACCCCGATGGCCGCGGTGTCCTGGGCGTCCGCGGCAAGGCTCTCCCCTACTTCCGCCTTCGAGAGGTCTTCGGCCTGCCGAGCTCCCCGAAAGGCCGGGAGCACGTGGTGGTCGTCCGTCACGACGGAGGGCACGTGGGGCTGGCGGTGGACGCGTTGTGCGGAGAGAGCCAGACGGTCATCAAGCCGCTGGGGCCGCTCTTTCAGGGGCTGCCGGGGATCGCGGGGTCGGCAATCCTGGGGAGCGGCCGGGTGGCGCTGATCCTGGATGTGGAGGCCCTCGTTCGGCAGGCCGTGCCGCGTCGAGGGGAGACCCCGGAAGCCCTGGGGCCCTGAGGGGAGGCAGCCATGGAGGCCGCGAAGAAGACCACCGACCAGGCCCAGTACCTGGGCTTCTACGTTGCCGAGGAGGAGTACGCCATCGGCATCCTCCGAGTCAAGGAGATCCTGGAGTACGACACCATCACCAAGGTCCCGGGAACCCCGCCGAGCATCCGCGGCGTGATCAACCTACGCGGGAGCGTGGTGCCAGTGGTGGATCTGGCGCTGAAGTTCGGCTTGCCCGCGAGCCCGATCACCAAGCGCACGTGCATCGTGGTCGTGGAGGTGGATCTGGACGGGGAGCGAACGGTCATGGGCGTGCTGGTCGATGCCGTGAGCCAGGTCATGGACCTCGGTCCCGGGGACATCGAGCCGCCGCCCGCCTTCGGAACGCGCGTGCACATGGACCATCTGCTGGGGATGGGCAAGGCAGGAAAGAAGTTCATCCTGCTCCTGGACATCGACCGGATCCTCTCGGTGAACGAGTTGATGGAGGTCACGAAGCTCCAGGAGCTTCCAGCGGAAGCTGCGCCGGCCCTGGCCGGTGCGGCGGTATGAGGAGGAGAACATGATGACCAGAGTCAAGAGCCTTCCCATCTGGGTCCGCGTGACGGCCTTCCTCTTCCTCGTCCTGGCGGCAACGATCGGAGGGATGACCCTCTGGAGCGTTCGGGAGCAGAAGCGTTACGCGCTCCAGCAGGCCCACGAACTGGGCGGCTCCGCCGCCCAGGTGGCGATGGCGGCGCTGAGGACGATCATGCTGACTGGAAACCGCGAGTGGAAGAAGGGCTTCCTCGACGAAGTCCACCAACTGGGGGGGATCGAGTCGCTCGCCGTCGTACCCGCCGAGGGGGTCAGGCGGCAGTACGGAATCGAGGGGTCCGAGGGATCCCGTTCGGATGCCGTCGACGGGAGGGTGCTCGCCGAGGGACGGTCGTACTCCGGGCTGGAGACGGTGAACGGCAGCGTGAAGTACCGCGCGGTCTTTCCTGCTCTCGCCACCGGGCCCTCGACCGGCAAGGACTGCCTGGCCTGTCATCAGGCTCGGGAGGGCGACGTCCTGGGGGTCGTGAGCGTTCAGATCGGGCTCGACGATCTGGCCCGGTCCAGCCGCGACTTTCGGCTGGAGGTCCTGCTGGCGGCCTCTGCGATCGGCATCCCCTTGCTGCTCTCGTCCTACTTCTTCTTCAAACGGACCGTCAGCAGGCCGCTCTCGAAGATGGTCTCCCAGCTCCAGTACGCCGCCGAGGGCGACCTGACCCGGCGGTTGGAGGTCGAGAGCGGCGACGAGTTCGGGCAGATCGGGCGGGCTCTGAACCGGATGCTCGAGAGTTTCCACGGGGTGATCATCCAGGTCCGGCAGTCGGCGGCGCAGACGGCTGAGGTGTCCCGCCAGCTGGCGTCGGGCTCCGAGCAACTCTCGAGCGGGGCCGGCGAGCAGGCGGCCTCGGTGGAGGAGACGACCTCGAGCCTGGAGCAGATGAGCGCATCGATCACCCAGAACGCCGAGAACAGCCTGAAGACCGAGCAGATGGCGGTCAAGGGGGCAAAGGACGCCGAGGAGAGCGGGAGGACGGTGCGCGAGACGGCGACGGCCATGAAAGACATCGCGGAGAAGGTCGCCATCATCGAGGAGATCGCCTACCAGACCAACCTCCTGGCGCTCAACGCGGCCATCGAGGCGGCGCGGGCGGGCGAGCACGGTCGTGGATTCGCGGTGGTGGCCACCGAGGTGCGGAAGCTGGCGGAGCGGAGCCAGGTGGCGTCGAAGGAGATCAGCGGCCTCGCGGCCTCGAGCGTGCGGGTGGCCGAGCGCTCGGGCCAGCTCCTGGAGGAGCTGGTGCCGGCGATCCGGAAGACGGCGGACCTGGTGCAGGAGGTGGCCGCGGCGTCGAACGAGCAGGCGTCGGGTGTGACCCAGATCAACAAGGCCATGACCCAGGTTGACCAGGTGACTCAGCGCAACGCCGCGGGAGCGGAGCAGCTCGCCTCCACGGCCGAGGAGATGGCCTCGCAGGCGGACGCCCTCCAACAGCTGATGAGCTTCTTCCGCGTCGGCGGGACGGAGGACGGGCGGCGTCAGGGTGACGGGCACGTTCCCAAGCTCCCCGAAGCCTCCACTCCGACGCTCCACGGCAACTTTCATCCGGCTCTGCAGCCGGCAGCCCAGGCGGGCGCCAGGGCGGGCGGCACCCTCCATGCCGCAGGGACCCCAGGGGATCGGGATTTCCAGCGGTTCTGAGGGAGGCCGCCGTGGCATCGTCGGTGCCGCGGATCAGCGCGAAGGAGTTCGCGCTCTTTCGCGATCTCATTCAACGAGAGTCGGGGATCTTCCTCTCGGAAGCCAAGAAGGC
>DATIWB010000041.1:0-113848 GCA_035519675.1 Myxococcaceae bacterium | reverse complement strand
ACTTCACCGACGTCCTGCTCCGCGTCCAGACACAGCCGGCCGCGCTGATCGACGAACTGCTCCCGGATCGCTGGAAGCCGCCCGCTCCGAACACCTCCTGAGCCGTCAGACCGGGCGGATGATCGAACACCGATCGGTTACCCCGAACCGGCCGTCCAGCCCGCCATCCACCTCGAATCGCGCGAGAAAGATCGTCCCCTTCTCGCCGCTCGCGTTGCAGCCACCGGCCGCCACGATCTTCCCATCCCCCTGGATGGCGAGCGCGTCCGCCGCGCAGCTCAGGGCTCCGAGCCCGACGTCCACTCCTCCCGCCGACCCGAACGCCGGGTCCGATCGCCCGTCCGCCAGCAGTCGATGGACGTGGAGACGCGACCCGTGCCCTGGTTCCGCCGACTCGCTGCTCCCGCCGAGGAGGATCCGTCCGTCCGCCTGGACCGCCATGGCGTTCAGCATCGACGCTCCCGGGAACGTCACGGTCGCCACTCCGCCGTCCCCGAGGAGCGTGTCGAGCACTCCCGGATGGCCGACGGCCGTGAAGTCCTGCCCGCTGACCGCGGATCCGTTGAGCTCCACGGTCCGGCCGGACGGCTGGAAGGAGTAACCCCGATACGAGGGGGTGACCGTGTAGGTGCCCTGCGGGAGCCCGGTGAAGGAGAACGTTCCGTCCCGGCCGGTCACCTGCGTCTTGCCGCTCGGCCCGTGCAGCGAGACCTCGACGCCGACGGCCCCGGAGACCTTTCCCGAGACCGAGCTCTCGCAGCCGGCCAGCACCACGAGCCTGGTCAAGACGATCGTCCTGACACCCGCGACCGCTGGACGCATGCCCCCCTCCCGGACCGCACAGTAGAGAGTCGCGCCGGAGGCTCACAAGTACCATCGGGCCACGGCGACCCTCGGCCCGTATGCAACCAAGGTCCCCCTCGACTTCGGCCGTCCGGCTCCTTGACACTCCACCAGACTGCCACGCGGCTGCCGCCGGCTCGCATCGCTGCAGAACTCTCCGCTGCGTCGGGTCGGGGCGCGCCCCCTTGCGTGGCGCCCGCCGCTGCGCCATAGTGAACCAGATGGTTCAGTGTTCCAGCGGGGTCCTCGATGCGTCCTTCGCCGCGCTCTCGGACGCGACCCGGCGCGGGGTCCTGGACCAGCTCGGGCGAGCGGAGGCGTCGATCTCGGCCCTGGCCGAGAAGTTCCACATGACCCTCACGGGCATGAAGAAGCACGTCGGCGTCCTGGAGCAGGCTGGCCTGGTCACCACGGAGAAGGTCGGGCGGGTCCGCACGTGCAGGCTCGGCCCCCGCCGCCTCGCCGAGGAGGCCGCGTGGATCGAGCGGTACCGCCAGCTCTGGGCCTCACGCTTCGAGGCCCTGGACGACGTCCTCGAGGATCTCACACGCAAGGAGAAGGGTCATGGCCGACACGGCGGGAACTGAGCAGGCACGGCCCGAGCGCCGCACGGAGGCGGAGCGGAGCTCCGAGCGAGAGCTCGTCGTGACGCGGACCTTCCGCTTCCCACCGCGGCTGGTGTTCGAGGCCTGGACGCGACCGGAGCTGTTCCAGCGGTGGTGGGTACCGAAGTCGCTCGGAATCACCCTGCTCTCCTGCGAGATGGACGTCCGCGTCGGGGGCAAGTACCGCCTGGTCTTCAGGCACCCTGCTGCGCCGGGGCCCGTGGCGTTCTTCGGCGTGTACCAGGAGGTCACGCCACCCTCGCGCCTCGTCTGGACCAACGAGGAGGGCGGCGAGAACGGCCACGTCACCGCGGTCACCTTCGAGGCGAGCGGCGGCGACACCTTGCTCGTCATGCGCGACATCTATCCCTCGAAGGAAGCGCTCGACGAGGCCATCGCCTCGGGGAGCACCAGCGGGGACATGAACGAGACGTTCGGGCAGCTGGACGCGCTCCTCGGCACGCTGGCCACCAGCGGGGGGCGCGCTTGACGGCGACCCCGCGGAAGGCGCGCAGGCCCCACGCAGGCGGCCCCGCGACCACGAAGCGAACCACCCCCCGACCGGGAGTCCCCGCCGCGCTTCCGGCCGCGATGACCGGACGCGCAAGCCCAGCGAACCCACAGGTTCGAATCCTGTATCGCGCGCACTGAAAGCCGTCGGAGTCGCTGAGGAAATCTCGGTGGGCTCCGGCGGCTTTTCTCTGTCCAGGAGTCCGCGCAGCACCAGCGCAGCACAGTCCGCACCGTTTGCCGCCTCCGCGGGTAACAGGCTCTCTGATGCTCGGCCGCCTCCGCCACCGTCGGCAGACCCGAGCGGCTCCAAGCCTGCGCGCTGGCGATCCGCGCGTCCTCTGCGCACGACCCGAGGCGCGTCCCGGTCGGTCCTGGCACTCGTCACCTCCTGGCGCTTCTCTCGCTGGGCGTCGAACGACTGAGCGACCACCGCGGGCCACCAGGCCACCTCCTCCCCGATGAAACACTCGAGCCCGCATCGTCAACGAACCTAAGCAAGTGAGAGGTTCCATGAACACCGACCCAATCAACGGCGCACTGGAGCACGCATGAGCCTGTCCGGAAAAGTCGCGCTGGTGACCGGCTCGACCAGCGGCATCGGGCTCGGCATCGCGCGCGCCCTCGGCGGCGCGGGCGCGAACGTCATGCTGAACGGCTTCGGCGACCAGAAGCTGATCGACGGCCTCGTCGTCGAGCTCGGCTCGAAATACAAGGTCAAGGCGTCCTACAGCGCGGCCGACATGTCGAAGCCCGCCGAGATCGCGGCGATGGTCGCGCAGGCGGCACGCGAGCTGGGCGGCGTCGACATCCTGGTGAACAACGCGGGCATTCAGCACGTCGCCCCAGTCGACGAGTTCCCATTCGAGAAGTGGGACGCCGTGATCGCCATCAACCTCTCGGCCGCGTTCCACGCCATCCGCGCCGCCCTGCCCCACATGAAGGCCCGCAACTGGGGCCGGGTCATCAACATCGCGTCGACCCACGGCCTGGTGGCCTCGGCGCAGAAGGCGGCCTACGTCGCGGCCAAGCACGGCATTGTTGGACTCACCAAGGTCGTCGCGCTCGAGACCGCCACCACCGGCATCACCTGCAACGCGATCTGCCCCGGTTGGGTGCTGACGCCGCTGGTGCAGAAGCAGATCGAGGATCGCGCGGCGCGGGAACATCTCTCTCCGGAGGTGGCGAAGATGAAGCTGCTCGGCGAGAAGCAGCCCTCGCTCGAGTTCGCGACCCCGGACGAGATTGGCGCCACAGCACTCTTCCTGTGCTCGCCCGCCGCGGCGCAGATCCGCGGCATCGCGCTGCCCGTCGACGGAGGCTGGACCGCCCAATGAAGACAATTCTCCTGGCGGACGCCGTGGCGATGATCCCCGACGGCGCGACGGTGGTGATTGGCGGGTTCATGGGCGTGGGGACGCCCGAGCGCCTGGTGGGTGAGCTGGTGCGCCAGGGCAAACGCAACCTGACGGTGATCGCGAACGACACTGCGCTCCCCGGCATCGGCATCGGAAAGCTCATCAGCGCCGGCGCAGTGAAGAAGATGATCGCCAGCCACATCGGTCTCAACCCCGAGACGCAGAAGAAGATGCTGGCCGGAGAGCTCGAGGTGGAACTCGTTCCCCAGGGCACCCTGATCGAGCGCATCCGCGCCGGCGGCTTCGGCCTCGGCGGAGTGCTCACCCCCACCGGCGTCGGCACCGTCGTAGAGACCGGCAAGCAACGCATCGAGGTCGCTGGCAAGCCCTACCTGCTCGAGACCGCGCTGCGGGCAGACTTCGCACTCGTGGACGCGTTCCTCGCGGACTACCTCGGCAACCTCTACTACGCGCTGACCGCGCGCAACTTCAACCCGGTGATCGCCATGGCGGCCAACACGGTGATCGTCGAAGCCGAGAACATCGTGCCCGTCGGCGTGATCGCCCCCGACAACGTGATCACCCCCGCGCCGGTCGTCGACTACATCATCTCGCACGCCTGACCCCCATGGACGCCCAGACAATCATCGCCAAACGAATCGCGCAGGAGCTGAGCGACGGCATGCTCGTCAACCTCGGCATCGGCATCCCGACCCTGGTCTCGAAGTTCGTCCCGGCCGGCATGAACGTTTACTTCCAGTCGGAGAACGGCCTGATCGGCACCGGTGCCCCGCCGGCGGAAGGCATGCACCATCCCCTGCTCACCGACGCCGGCGGAAAGCCAGTGAGCGCGCTGCCCGGCGCGTCCACGTTCGACAGCGCGATGTCCTTTGGACTGATCCGCGGCGGGCATCTCGACATGACGGTGCTCGGCGCACTGCAGGTCGATGCCGCGGGCCATCTCGCCAACTGGATGATCCCGGGCAAGATGGTGCCGGGCATGGGCGGCGCCATGGACCTCGTCACCGGAGCAAAGCGCGTCATCGTCGCCATGCAGCACACGGCAAAGGGCCAGCCGAAGATCGTCAAGCAATGCTCGCTTCCGCTCACGTCGGCGCGCGTGGTGGATCTCGTGGTCACCGAGCTCGCAGTGATCGGCTTTCCTGGTGGGCGAGCAACGTTGCTCGAGACCGCGCCGGGAGTGACCGTGGGCCAGGTGCGTGAAGCCACCGAAGCCGAGCTCGCGGTTTCCGAGCACCTTTCCACGATGGCCGTCTAGTGCGAACCCGGCTGTGCACGCTCGAGCAGCTCATGCCGGCCGCCACGGCAGGCGAGCTGATCGCCCGCAAGCGCCGGCCGCGGCGTGCTCTCGGCTCGCGACCTGACGGGCTCGCTCAACGAGCGCGCGACGCTGCTCTTCCCCTACCCGAGCAGCCATCGAGCATGCGCCCATGAGCATCGTCATCGTCTTGCTCGCGCTCGCGCTCCTGATGTTCGTCGCCTACCGGGGCTTCAGCGTCATCCTCTTTGCGCCGATCTGCGCGCTGCTCGCCGTGCTGCTCACCGACCCGGCGCACGTGCCGGCGGTCTTCAGCGGCGTGTTCATGGACAAGATGGTGGTCTTCATCAGGTCCTACCTGCCGGTGTTCCTGCTCGGCGCGGTGTTTGGCAAGGTGATCGAGCTGTCGGGTTTCGCGCGGTCGATCGTCACGGCGGTGATTGGCCTGGTGGGGCGCACTCGCGCGACTCTGTCGATCGTGCTGGTCTGCGCGCTCCTCACCTACGGCGGGGTGTCGCTGTTCGTGGTCGTGTTCGCGGTCTACCCGTTCGCCGCCGAGATGTTCCGGCAGGGCGGCATCCCCAAGCGACTCATCCCCGCGACCATCGCGCTGGGCGCGTTCACCTTCACCATGGACGCGCTGCCCGGCACGCCGCAGATCCAGAACATCATCCCCACCACCTTCTTCAAGACCGACACCTGGGCAGCGCCGTGGCTGGGCGTCATCAGCGCGATCTTCATCCTGATTGGCGGCCTCGCCTACCTCGACTGGCGCCGCCGGCAAGCCGCTGCAGCCGGCGAAGGCTACGGTACGAAGCTCGTCAACGAGCCCGAGGCCTTCTCCGCGGAGAATCTCCCGAACCCCTGGCTCGCCATCGCGCCGCTGGTCGTGGTCGGGGTGATGAACAAGGTGTTCACCCTCCTCATCCCGCGTGTCTACGGCGCGAGCCTTTCGACATCGCTGCCCGGCCTGGCGAAGCCGGTGGTCACCCAGGTTTCCTCGGTGGCCGCGATCTGGGCGGTGGAAGGGGCGCTCCTCCTCGGCATCCTGACGGTGGTCGTGTTCGCCTTCGGCCTGCTCAAGGAACGGTTCGCCGAGGGAAGCAAGGCCGCGGTCGCCGGGGCGCTGCTCGCGGCGGTCAATACCGCGTCGGAGTATGGCTTCGGCGCGGTGATCGGGGCGCTGCCGGGCTTCCTGGTGCTCGCCGGCGGGCTGAAGGCGATCCCCGGGGTGCTGTTGAACGAGGCAGTCGCCGTGACCACGCTCGCCGGCATCACCGGATCGGCCTCCGGCGGAATGAGCATCGCGCTCGCCACGATGGCCGACAGGTTCGTCGCCGCCGCGCATTCTGCCGGCATCCCCCTCCAGGTCCTCCACCGGGTTGCGGCCATGGCGAGCGGGGGCATGGACACGCTGCCGCACAATGGCGCGGTGATCACCCTGCTGGCCGTGACCGGCCTGACGCACAGGGTTGCCTACCGCGACATCTTCGCGATCACCCTGCTCAAGACCGCCGCCGTGGCAGTGGCCATCGGCGTGTTCTACGTCACCGGGATCTACTAGGAATCACCATAGTCCTCGGCAGGGCTTAGCGGCGGCTTGTCGCGCTCCCAGGCGCCCTCACGTCCCCGGTCCCGCTTTCTTCGACCCAGCGGCCCTCGGTCTGCGCTGCGAAGACCCGGTCTGTTCTACCTTGGACCACAAGCTCCTGGAGGTGTTGACACCGTTCCCCGCCCCGCACTGGATGGCCGGGCGCTCGATGTCTCGTCCGGCAAGCCATCGAAGAGTTCCGCAAAAGAAAGAGGCGAGAACATGAAAGCAAAAGCAGATGCCCCACTGGGGATATCGCGAGCTCAAATCAGCCGCCGCGAAGGTCTCAAGCTCAGCGCAGCGAGCCTCATGGCGTCGCTCCTGCCGAGTCCGGCGCTCACCGCAACGCAATCACCATCTCCAAAGGAGAACACCATGGCCGACAAGACCGCTATTCGCCCGTTTCGTTTCGAAGCCTCGAAGGACGAGCTCACCGATCTTCGCCGGCGCATCACCGCAACCAAGTGGCCCGAGCCCGAACAGGTCTCCGATGCATCGCAAGGGGTGCAGCTCGCGACGACGCGGAAGCTCGCGCAGTACTGGGCGACAGAGCACGATTGGCGCAAGTGCGAGGCGAAGATCAACGCGCTGCCGAACTTCCTCACCGAGATTGACGGACTCGATATTCATTTCATTCATGTTCGATCCAAGCATGAGAACGCGCTGCCGATGATCGTCACCCACGGCTGGCCTGGGTCGATCATCGAGCAGATGAAGATCATCGAGCCGCTGACCAACCCCACCGCGCATGGCGGGACTGCGGCAGATGCCTTTCATCTGGTGATTCCATCGCTCCCGGGCTACGGCTTCTCGGGCAAGCCGTCCAAGCCGGGGTGGAATCCCGTCAGCATCGCCAAGGCGTGGGCGACGCTCATGCAGCGTCTCGGATACACGAAATACGTGGCGCAGGGTGGGGACTGGGGTAACGCCATTTCGGAGGTGATGGCCCTGCAACAGCCGCCAGGATTGCTCGGCATTCACACCAACATGGCGGCGACGGTTCCGCCCGATGTTTCCAGGGCCCTGGCGACGGGGGGCCCGCCGCCCGCTGGCCTCTCGCCCGAGGAGAAGCACGCCTGGGATCAGCTCGATGACTTCTACAAGAATGGGCTGGGCTACGCGATCGAGATGAACAACCGCCCGCAGTCGCTGTACGGGATCGTCGATTCACCGGTCGGCCTCGCAGCGTGGATGATCGATCACGACATTCGCAGCTACCAGATGATTGCCCGCGTCTTCGACGGCAAGCCGGAAGGGCTGACCCGGGATGATGTGCTCGACAATGTCACGCTCTACTGGTTGACCAACACCGCGATCTCTTCTGCGCGTCTCTACTGGGACACCCGGCATAATTTGCCGGCAGGCGGCTTCTTCGACGTGAGGGGCGTCAAGCTTCCGGTCGGCGTGAGTGCGTTCGCGGAGGAGATCTACCAGGCGCCGAGGAGCTGGGCGGAGAAGGCGTATGTGAAGCTCATCCACTACAACAAGCTCCCCAAAGGCACTCATTTTGCCGCCTGGGAGCAGCCGGCGATCTTCGTCTCGGAGATGCGCGCAACCTTCAAATCTCTCCGCCAATCCACTTGATGACGGCGCACGAGGCTCTCGCTCGCTGTCATCCACGACCAGCGCCCGGCGAACTCCGCCACCGGAACTCGCTCGCACTCCGTGCGATCAGCCCACCCGCTCGAGCCGCGCCGCGACGTGCTTGTGCCAGGGCGTGCCGACGAACGGATCGCGGTCCTCGACGGAGGTGAGCTCGTTCGGCGCCACGCCGGTCGCCCTCTCGCCGGCCTGGGTCGGATAGCTGAGCCCAAGCCCGTTCGGCAGCGAAACGTGCCCCCGCTGCATCGAATTGCAGAGCTCCACCGGCACCACCGCCGAGCCGCGCTTCGTCGTGAGCCGCACCTGCCCCCCCGGGCCGACGCCGAGGCCGCTGGCGTCCTCGGGGTTGATCCGGAGCGCCCCCTCGGCATCCTTCTTCCGCCAGCTCGGGTCGCGGATGATGGTGTTGGCGGTGAACGACCGCCGCTCGCCCGCCGAGAGGACGTACGGAAACGCGGCATCGCGAGCATCCTCACCTCCGCTCAGCAGCGTTCGCCAGGCCTCGAGCAGATCCGTCAGCGCCAGCTGGATCTTCCCGTCCGGCGTCGCGATCCGGCTCATCACCTCGGACCACTCGTCGACCGCGAACACCACGCCCGACGGAGACCCGACGATCGCCTCGAAGAGGCCCCTCGCCACCGCCAGCGGGTCGTCTCCCGAGAAGCCCGCCCGGGCCAGTGACGGGCCTTCCTTCATCGCCAGTCGCAGCGCCAGGCCGAGCATCACCGCGCCCTCGCGAAGCGTCTCCGGCAGCTTCATCGTCCGGTAGAGCAGCACGGGCGCCTGTCCTCCCAGCCGCGGATCGCCCAGCACCGCCGCGGCCACTGCCTGGCCGTACGCCTCGGGCCCCCCCTCCGCCGCCTTGCGCAGCGGAGCCAGGTCAGCCTCGGTCACCGCGCCCAGCGCCTCGCACAGCCGGGAGTGGATCTCCGCCTCGGGGAGCGGCCCCGGGATCGGCTCCAGGAGCCGCGGCCGCAGGTGGAAGGCGTTCTTCGGAAAGTCGAAGTTGAAGAAGGTCGCCTCCGCCTTCTCGAACTGGGTGCTGGCCGGCAGGACGTAGTGGGCCAGGCGCGCGGTCTCGCTCATCGCCACGTCGATCACCACCAGGGTGTCCAGCGCGCCTAGCGCCTCCCGCATCCGCCGGGAGTCGGCCAGCGAGTGCGCCGGGTTCGCTGCTTCCACCAGCATCGCCCGGTAGCGCTTCGGGTGGTCGCTGAGGATCTCCTCGGCGATCCGGTTGCACGGCACCAGTCCGCTGATGATCGGCGCGCCAACCACCGGGCTCACCTGCTTCGACGCTCCGGTGGCGAAGGGAATCATGGTCGTCGGGATGTAGTGGGTGCCCGGTTTGCCGATGCTCCCGGTCAGGAAGACCAGCAGCCGATGCAGATAGCTCACCAGCGTGGAGTGGTGGTTCATCTGCACCCCGAGATCCTCGAAGCTGGAGAGCGCCCGCGCCTTGCCGATCGCCCGCGCCGCCTTCCGCACCAGCGCCTCGTCCACCCTGGCACGCGTCGAGCACTCCGCCACCCGCACGCCCCGCAGCACCGACAGCACCTCGTCCGCCCCGCGGGTGTGCGCCGCCACGAAGGACTGGTTCACCAGCTCCTCCTGCACCAGCACGGCGAGGAGCGCGCTGAGCAGCCACGCGTCTCCGCCCGGCCGGACCTGGAGGTGGACGTCGGCCAGCTCCGCCGTCTCGGTCCGGCGTGGATCGATGACGATCAGGGTCCGCCCGGGGTCCTGGGAGATCTCCTTCAGCGTCACCCGTGCGCGGGGGATGGAGTGGGAATGCCAGGGGTTCTTCCCGATGAAGAGCGCCACGTCGCAGTGCTCGAAGTCGGCCCGCGTCGTCGCCACCCCCATCATCCGGTCGCCCACCCAGAACTCGCCGGTCTTCTCCTGCGCCAGCGCGCTCGAGCGCCACCGCGAGCCGAGCGCACGCCGCGTCGCCGTCGCGTAGGCTCCGGGGAGGTGGTTCCCCTGCCCGCCGCCGCCGTAATAGAAGATGGTGTCTCCGCCCCAGGTGTCGCGCACCTTCGCCAGCCGTGATGCCACCTCGCGGATCGCGGTCTCCCAGTCGATCGCCTCGAACGTCCCGTCGGCGCGCCGCCGGAGCGGACGGGTCAGCCGATCTCGCCCGTTCTGGTAGTGGTCCAGCCGGTGTGGCTTCTCGCACGCGTACCCCCGCGACGCCGGATGCCGCCTGTCTCCGCGGATCCTGACCAGATGACGCCCGCCCTCGCCGCCGAGCTCGACCTCCAGACCGCAGTTGCACTCGCAGAGGATGCACGCCGTCGGCTTCCAGTCGGTGCCAGCCATGAGCAAAGGGTAGCGCGGATCAGTTCGCCGGATGGGGCGAAGGGGTGCTCCACCACCTGAGGAGCAGGGTGAGGATCCTCTCGGTGACCGAGCGCGCGGGCGAGCCGATGGAGTACCCGCCCCGGCGCCAACAACCGCTCCCGGAAGACGGAGACGCTCGGCTCCCCACAGACGGCTGGCACGCCGTCACACTCGCGACTAGACACGCACTGACAACGGCACGCCCCGCAGGGGGTGGAAAGGTCGAACGTCCGTGCCCGGCGATCGCTCCCGGAGACCAGACTTCACCCCTGGTACGACCCGTGGTGCACAGGCTCTGCCCTGGCCGGATCGCCTGCTCCGGCCCTTCGCCGACGTGCGGGCCGGTGAGGCGGTCACCGCGCTGATCCTCGCCGCGACCATCTTCCTGCTCCTGACGTCGTACTACCTCCTGAAGGTCATCCGCGAACCCCTCATCCTCCTCGGAGGAGGGGCCGAGGTGAAGGCGTACGCCGCGGCGGGACAGGCCCTGCTGCTCATCCCCGTCCTCCGCGCCCACGGCGCCATCGCCCGTCGGGTGGGGCGACTCACTCTCATCGCCATCATCCTGCTGTTCGTCGCCTCCAACCTGGTGGTCTTCGCCGTCCTCCTCCGCGCCTCCGTCCCCATCGGGCTGCCCTTCTACCTCTGGGTGGGCACGTTCAATTACCTGCTGGTGGCGACGTTCTGGAGCTTCGCCAACGACGTCTACACGCCCGAGCAGGGCAAGCGGCTGTTCGCCATCGTGGGCGTCGGCAGCTCCGTCGGGGCACTGGCCGGCGCCGCGCTGGCCGCCTACCTCCTCCGCCACCTCTCTCCCTTGCACCTGATGCTGGCCTCGGCCGCGCTCCTCGCCGCGGCCCTCATCCCCTTCGCCTGGGTCAACCGCCAGCAGCTCTGCTGCCCCAAGGACCGCGGCCGCGAGGCGCACCGGGACGAGCCGCTGACCGGAGCCGGCGGATTCCAGGCGCTACTCCAGGACCGCTACCTGCTGCTGATCGGCCTGCTGACCGTGCTGGTCAACTGGGTGACCAACTCGGGGGAGTACGTGCTGGACAAGACCCTGATCGAGGTCGCGCGCTCCGGAGCTCTGAGCGTGGCGGACGCCGGGCGCTTCGTGGGTCAGTTCAAGGCCCAGTACTTCTGGTGGGTCAACGTGCTCGCGGTGGTGGGCCAGTTCTTCCTGGTGTCGCGGGTGATGAAGTACCTGGGGGTGGGGGGAGCGTTGCTGGTGCTCCCGCTGGTGGCGATGGCCGGGGCCACCACCATCGTCCTCTTCCCCGTCCTGGCCCTCATCCGGACGGCGAAGGTCGCGGAGAAGGGTGTCGAGTACTCGCTGGAGACCACCGCGGTGAACGCCCTGTACCTCGTGGTCTCTCGCGACGAGAAGTACAAGGCCAAGGCGGTGATCGACACCTTCCTGGTCCGCGCCGGGGATGTCTGCGCCGCCGCGTCCATCTGGATCGGCACCCATCTCGGCATCCGGACGTATGGGTTCGCTGCGATCAACGTCCTCTTGACCGCGGTCTGGCTCTTCGTCGCCTGGCAGATCCGGGCCTTGAACCGGGTCCGGAGCGGAGCGATCGAGTCCACCGCGATCCCCGGCGCGTCAGCGGTGCCCTCGGCATGAGCGAGCGATCCCAGGCCCCCGCGCTCCCCATGGCCCGGGCTCTTCCCTTCGCGGTGCTGCTCTTCCTCCTGGTGGCCGCGCACGGGGTGCTGGAGACGGCACGCGACGGGCTTTTCCTGACCGAGCAGCCAGTGACTCGCCTCCCCTGGCTGTACCTCGCGGTCACCGCGGGCGTCCTTGCCCTGACGCCGCTGCAGCGCCGGCTCTGGAGCGCCCAGAACCGCGCGGCCCTGCCCGTCACCTTGATCGCCGCCGGTGCGGTGACCCTGGCTTTCTGGGTGGGGACGCGTTCGCACGGTGCGGTGCTGGCGTTCTACGTCTGGACGGCGCTGTTCTCCTCGCTGGTCTTCGTCCAGTTCTGGCTCGCGGCGGACGAGGCCTTCGGCGTGGCCGAGGCCAAGCAGACCTTCGGATTCATCGCCGCCGGCGGTCTGGTGGGCGCCGTCTCGGGAAGCGCCGTGGCCAGGGTGGTGCTCGACTACGCCGATCCGCGGGTGCTGCTGCTGATCTCGGTGGCCCTGACCTTCGGCGCCGCGGGGCTGGGCTACGTCGTGGGCCGCCGCTGCCACGACGGACCGGTGATGACACCGGAGATGACGGTGACCAGCGCCGTCCCCGGCTACATGCGGAAGGATCCCTACCTGCGCTCGCTGGCGCTCCTGGCCCTGCTGACCGCCGCCAGCGCCACGCTGATCGACTATCTGTTCAAGGCCGCGGTGGCGAGCGGGGTGCCGCCGGACCGCATCCCCCGGATGGTCGCCAACGTGTACCTGGGGCAGAGCACGCTCGCGCTGCTGGTCGAGCTGGTGGTGGTGAGGAGCGTGCTGCAGACCACGGGCGTGACCCGCAGCCTCGTCCTGCTCCCTCTGGTCGTCCTGGGAGGCGCCTCGGGGTACGCGGTGGGAGGCGGCCTGGCCGTCCTGCTGGCATTGAAGATCCTCGACGGCGGGCTCCGGCCCTCTCTCTACCGGGTCGGAACCGAGCTGCTCTTCCTGCCCATCGGCGCGGCGGAGCGGAGGGTGATCAAGCCCTCCATCGACACCCTCGGGCAGCGCGGTGGCCAGGCGATCGTCTCCGTGCTGCTGCTGGCCGTCCCCCGGCTACCCGAGGGGGCACGGATGGGCGCGGTGACCATCCTCCTGGCGGCGGTGGGAGTCGTCTGGGTCGGGGCGGCGCGCGTGCTCCGGCGCCACTACCTGAATCGCTTCCAGGAGCAGCTCGGGGCCGGGCGGGTCCAGGTGGAGGGCGTGGGGACCCTGGACCTCGCCTCGGCGGAGATCCTGGTGCGCGCGCTCGGCTCGTCCAACAGCCGGGAGGTGCTGACCGCCCTCGACGTGCTCGCCCGCTCGGGACGGCTGGGGCTGGTCCCGGCGCTCGTCCTCTACCACCCCGAGCCGGTCGTGGTGCGCACCGCGCTTGCACGCTTCGCGGGATCTCCTCGAACGGACGTCGATGCGCTCTTGCCATTCCTCGTTCGCCACTCCGACGAGCAGGTCCGTGCCGCTGCGGCGGAGCGGTGGCTCCAGGCTGGAAAGGGGCCGGAGGGGCTGCGCCCGGCGCTCGAGGACTCCAGCCCCCGGGTCCGCGCCGCGGCGCTGGTCGCGCTCTCGTCCATCGACTCGGGCCGGGACGCACGCGAGGCGATGGCCCGCATCGTCAGCGACGGCCGGCCGGAGGCGCTGCGTGCGCTGGCCTGGGCGATCGCCAACGCTCCCCGCCCAGACCTGCTCCCGATGGTGCAAGGCCTCTTCCTCCGGGGAGACACCGAAACTCGCCGCGAGCTGCTCCGCGCCGCCCGTGGGTTGCCCACCCCGCCGCCGGAGTTCGTCTCCAGGTTGGTCTCCCTCCTCGCCGAGCCGGCCCTGCGGTCGGGAGCCAGGGATGCGCTGGTCTCGGTCGGCGCGCCGGCGCGAGAGCAGCTGGAGACCCTCCTCCTCTCTCCGGGCACGCCCTTCGCGCTCGACCGAGAGCTGCCGGCGACGCTGGTCCGATTTCCTCCGGAGTCGGCCGCCGGCGCACTGCTCCGGCGGCTGGTCCAGCCACGCGGTGGGTTGGCCCGGTTCCGGTCCCTCCGCGCCTTGAACCAGCTCCGGCGCGACAACCCCCGGCTGCCGCTGGACCGGGCCGCGCTCGCCTCGGCCCTGGAGCTGGAGCTGGGCTCCGTCCTCAAGAACCGGGCGCTCCGATTGACCGGAGTGCGGCTGCGCATCGCCACCGAACACGAGAACCCGGCGGGGATGCTGCTGCTCGAGCTCCTGCAGGACAAGGAACGCCGCGCCGTCGAGCGCGTCTTCCGCGTGCTCGCGTTGCTCTTCCCCGGAGGCCGGATGGAGCAGGTCTATCTCGGGGCGCGATCGGAGAGCCCGCGGCGGCGCGAGGCAGCCCGGGAGGTGCTGGTCGAGCTGCTCCACGCGCCGTGGCGGGAACGGGTCCTGATGGTCCTGGAGCCGGACCAGGCCGATCCCGCAACGGTCCAGCGGCTTCTCGGAGCCGAGCCGACGACCGAGAGCTTCGTCACCGCGCTCCTCGCCCAGAGCAGCGAGGTGGTGCGGCTGCTGACCCCCTGCCTGGCCCAAGCCGAGGGCTGGGTGAGCACGGTGCCCAGACTCCGCGCCGGTCCGCGCTGCGGCGATACGGAAGCCGCAGCCCTCGCCGACCAGGCAATCCAGCAGCTGGAACAACGGGCGGAGCCGCGCCGTGCCTGAGCTCGATCCACCCACCCTGGCGGAGCGCGTCCTCCGGCTGAGCCGCTCCGCGCCGTTCGATCTGATGAGCGCCGATCAGCTGGCACTGCTCGCCGCGGTGGCCCGGGAGCAGGCCTTCCCCAGCCGCACGGTCCTGGTGCATGCCGGAGAGCGCTCGCCGGCCCACTACATCCCGCTGGCCGGGCGGCTGCGGCTGGTGTCGGACGGGCGGGAGATCAGCTGGCCCCAGCTTCTCTCGGGGCTGGGAGCGCTGTCGGTCCTCGGCAGGCGCGTCCTTCCCGCCGACCTGGTGGCCGAGCCCGGCACGGTGCTCCTGGTGCTCGATCAGGACGCCCTGCTCACGGCGCTGGAGGAACACGGCCGGCTGAGCCGGACCGTGCTCCGGCTGCTGGCCTCCAAGCTCCAGAGTGTCCGGCGGACGATGCCCCCCCGGCGGAGCCCTCCCCCCGCCGGGGTGAGCGAGCGCCTCGACCTGGTCTCGCGGATGTTGCTCCTCCGGGAGGCCCTGGGTCTCGGCGCGGACGGGATGGCGGTGGTGGCACGCCTGGCCCGGGTGGTCCACGCCCGCCGCTTCTCCCCGGGGGCGGCGCTCTGGACGCCGGACCAGGTCGCCGATCTGGTGATCGTCGTCGAGGGCAACCTCCGGATCCACCGGAACGGGGGCCCTGAGCGCCGGGCGGAGCCGGGTGAGGTCCTGGGCCTGGTGGAGTCGGTGGCCGCGCTTCCCATGGAGGAGCAGGCGGTCGCGATGAAGGAGACGACCGCGGTCGTCCTCAGCCACCCCGAGCTGACCGAGGCCATCGACGACGACGATCCGCTGTGCTTCGAGCTCATTCGCAGCTTCGCTGCTCAGATCTGGACGGTGGTCGTCGCCGAGGCGGCGAGAGGGACACCGATTGCCCCCGTCGTCGCGGCGGCGGCCGGATGATGGGCCGGGACAGGCTTGCCCCGTCCGGCAGGGGCACGACGTCGGCAGGATGAAGCGCAGAGCACGTCTCCGGGCGGGTCCCGGGGCCACCACGGAGGAGCGAGCCCATGCCGAACCCCGAGGCTGACCCAGCGATCGAGAGGATGAAGCACAGCCCGGAGGAGGCGAGCCTGCGGCAAGGAGACCCGGGCCCGTGAGAGCGCACCCTTCGCGTCGCCGCGACGGCTCGAACGGCTGGGTGGGCCTGGGCCTCCTGCTGGGCCTGTTGTTGGCCGAGGTGGCCCGTGCCGCCGAGGGCACCGACGGAGGGACCCCGGTGTCACCAGGGGTCGCCGCGGCACCGGACGGAGGCGCGGCCGCAGCGGAGGCTCCGACGCCGGACGGCGGGAGCACCGGACCGCTGGCCACCACGGACCTGGCCGATGGTGGCACCTCCTCCGCCGACGCTCCCCGACGCGAGCGCGCCGATTTTCGGGGCCAGGCCGATCCGCCGCCCACCACCGGGGACGTGCTGATCTGGGTTCCCCGGATCATCCTCCTCCCCGCCTACCTGGTCACCGAGTACATCGTCCGGGTTCCAGTGGGGGCATTGTCCACCACGGCGGAGAAGAACGACTGGCCGCAGTGGCTGTTCAACTTCTTCGCCTTCGGACCCGATCACCGGGGCGGGATCTTCCCCACCTTCTTCTTCGACTTCGGGCTCCGTCCGAGCATCGGCCTGCACTTCTGGTGGAACGACACCTTCGTCAAGAACAACAAGATCACCGCCGATGCCTCGTGGGGCGGCTCGAACTGGATCACCACCGCGGTGGGGGACCGGTACACGTTCAACGACAGGAACTCGATCGCCATCGCCGCCCGCTGGGCCCGGCGGCCGGACAACCTCTATTACGGCATCGGCCCGGAGATCGACACCGACCTGCGCACCCGCTACGGCACCGACGTGGTGTCCGGAGGCATCGAGTACGTCCATTCCCAGCGCGGCCTGGAGTTCAAGGTCGCCGCGCGCCTGGACCGCACCGTCTTCCGGGAGTACAGCTGCTGCAGCGATCCGACGCTGGCCCAGCGGGTGGCCGCCGGCGAGCTCCCCGCCCCTCCTGGCTTCCAGCAGAACACCACCGCCGCTTCCATTCCATTCCGGGTGATCCTCGACACGCGTCCTCCGGGGCCGACCCACCGGAGCGGAGTCCGCGCCGGACTCGAGCTCGCCCCAGCGGTGGACGTGACCCGCGGGTTCGATCGATCCTGGTTGCTCTACGGAGCGACGGCGCAGGGCTTCTGGGACATGACCGGAACCGGACGGGTGCTCGGGCTCGGCGCCTGGGCCGCCTTCGTCGACCCGCTAGGGAGTCAAGAGGTCCCGTTCACCAACTTCGTGACCCTCGGAGGCGCCGACCCGTTCGCCGGGTTCGTCACCGGTTCTCTGCGCGATCGGAGCGCGGTGGCGCTGCAGCTCTCGTACTACTGGCCGGTCTTCGTCTACCTCGACGGTGTGGCCGCGGTTTCCTTCGGGAACGTCTTCGACGCGCATCTGCGCAACTTCGACGTCGACCTGCTCCGGATGTCGGCCGAGCTCGGTATCCGGACCCGCGGGTCCGGCACCAGCTCGTTTCAGCTCATCATCGGGGTCGGCTCGAAGACCTTCCGCCAGGGCTTCGCCCTGACGACCTTCCGCTTCTCCTTCGGGGTCACCTATGGGCTCTAGAGAGCAGGATCTGACCAAGCCCGAGCACCCAGGCCAGCGAGGCGAGCCAGGCGCCGAGGACATCGGTGGGGTAGTGCACCCCCAGGTAGAGCCGCGAGCCGCTGACCACCCCGGTGAAGGCGGCTCCACCGAGGATGGCCGCCCATCGGTAGCGCGTGCGCCAGGCGAGCACCGCCACCGCCACCGCGAGCGCCATCGAGCCCATGGCGTGGCCGCTGGGGAAGCTGAAGCTCATCTCCGGAGCGGGAGAGGGCCAGAGGAGGGGCCGTTCGCGCCCGAAGAGCCTCTTGGTCGCGTCGCTCAGCAGCCACGACCCGAGCATGGAGAGTCCGAAGAAGGAGAACCGCGCCACCTCGCGCCGGGCGAGCAGCCACAGGGCCAGGAGGATGGAGCAGGGAACCACCCCGTACCACGTGCCGACCCGCGAGGCTCCCAGCATCAGCCGGTCGGCCAGGGGGGAGGAATGGGCGTGGAGCCAGCCGAGCACCGCCAAGTCCCAGGGCGGTGGCTGCTGGTGAACGACCTCCCGCGCCAGGATGGCGAAGAAACAGAACGGGGCCAGCACCCCGAAGAACAGCTCGAGGATTCGCCGCCGGTGCCGGCTCAGCAGCCGACTCAGAGAATCCAGGAGACGGCCACCATCCGCGGCCGGAGAATCCGGGGCGTCCACGTTCCCTGGATAGCGTGCTGGGCGGCACTGGCGCTCCTGGAATGCATGGCGGGGTGCGCCCCGGGGATCCGGCAGTTCTCCACCCGACCGGTGGTCCTGAAGGACGACGATCGCCGCCCGTTCCCCGGGCCGGTCGAGGAGTCGTACTCCCCGCTGGGATGGGACGCCGCGGACCACATTTTCTTTCGTCCGCTGAGCCACGCCTTCCTGCTCGAGCAGTCGTCCCCGGCGGTCAACGTCAACGCCCTCGACGAGGTCCCCGACTCGAGCTGGTACGTCAACCGGATCAGCCGCCGGCCCATGTCCCCGGAGGAGATCGCCCGGGGCGCCTGTCACCGCGCGCCGCCCGAGGCGGAGCTGCCGTGGACGGTGGTGGGGGCGAAGCTGGATGGAGCCAATCCGGGGTTCCGGATCCGGACCGCCGCCGGGGTGACCTACGTGCTCAAGTTCGATGACCCCCAGCAGTTCGAGCGGGCTTCCGCCGGGGACGTGGTGGGGAGCCGGCTCTACTACGCCGCCGGCTTCCAGGTGCCCTGCAACCGGGTGGTGTACCTCCAGGCGAACCACCTGGTGGTCTCCGACCAGCCGCCCAAGGATGCCACGAAGGTCATCACCCGCGAGAAGATCGACGAGATGCTCAAGCTGGCCCGGCAGGAGGGTGACGGGACCTACCGGGCGCTGGCCAGCGAGTTCATTCCCGGCAAGCCGAACGGACCCTGGAACTACAGCGACCGCCGCGGCGACGACCCCAACGATCGGATCGACCATCAGGACCGGCGGGAGCTTCGCGGTTCACGGGTGCTGGGCGCGTGGATCAACCACCACGATGCCCGTTCGCAGAACACCCTCAACACCTGGATCACCACCAGCGAGGGGAAGGGGTACCTGGACCACTACGTGGTGGACTGGGGCGACACGCTGGGAGGTCTGTCGTACGGCGACGAGTTCGCCCGGCGGGTCGGCTACACCTACTACATCGACTTCGGGCAGATGGGGGCCGACTTCATCACCTTCGGCATCCCCCAGCGCCCCTGGGAGCGCGCGAAGTACGGTCCGGCCGGGCAGATCTTCGGCTACTTCACCGACACCGACTTCGTGCCCGAGGACTGGCACGTCGGCTACCCCAACGTCGCCTTCTCCGCGATGCAGGAGCAGGACGCCGCATGGATGGCGCGGATCATCGCCCGCATCGACGACGCCGCCATCGATCTGGTGGTGGACCAGGCCCGGCTCACCGCGCCCATCGCCAGCTCGGAGCTGAAGCGGATCCTGAAGGGGCGCCGGCTGCGCATCCTTCAGCGCTACCTCACCCGGGTCTCGTCGCTGACCGATCCCGAGCTGGGCCAGGACGGCGTCACGCTGTGCGTGCGCGACCGGGCGGAGGAGGCCGGCCTGGGCGCCGGTCCCGCCCCGGGCGCTCGACTCTGGTACTCGCAGACGACCGCGCTGGGGCTCGAGGTCGGCCGTCCGGAGCCGGCCAGGCTGTGCGTGGTGCTCCCCAGGGGGCAAGCCGGATACCGGATCGTCGACCTCGCCACCGGCCGGCCCGGACAGGGTCCCCTGCGCCTCCACCTCGCCGAGGACGGCGGGCTCGTCCGGGTGGTGGGCGTGGAACGCCCGGAGGGCAATCCCCCGCCCGGGGGCTGAGTGGCCCCGGGCTACCACCTCCCGGACAGGGTTTCCGGGTTGGGACGGCGGCGCCCCGGCGGGCAAGTCCCTACCCCGACGCCTTCGGCCTTGAACATGGGTCTGCTCCGCTCGCTCCCCTCGCGGGAAGCCTCGCCCTGGGCCGCACGTCCTCCGCTGGCGCTCATCCGCCCCTCCCGAGCAGTTCCAGGAGCCGATCCAGCGCGGCGTAGCTCTGGTTGAGCCCCTGCTCCATCCCGGAGCTCAGCATGCCGTCGCGCTCGTCGGTGGTGTGGAACAGCGACAGGTTGACGACCTTCGTCCGGCCGTCGCCGAGGTCCTCGAGGATGACCGTCTCCACGACCACGTGGCCTGGCATGCCGTCCCACTCGAAGGTGTGCACCATGCGTTCGGGCGGGGTCACCTCGCGGTAGCGGCCCTCGAAGCCGTGAACGCCGTCGGGGCTGTGCTCGACGAACCGCCAGTGTCCGCCGCGGCGGACCTCGAGGCGCTCGATGACCAGCCGGTTCCCGCGCCCCCACCACTGGGTGACCAGCTCGGGTTCGGTCATCGCCCGCCAGACCTGCTCGCGAGGCGCGTGGAAGACGCGTTCGATGCGGATCTCCCGATCGCCGGGTGTGCTGATCTTCGCCGCCGGTGAGCGCTTCGTCTCCGTGGTCATGGTTCCCTTCCCTTCGCTCTCCTCCGCTCGAGGAGCTCACCGAGCCGGTCGAGGCGGGCTTCCACCATCTTCCGGTGGTTCTCGATCCACGCCTTCTCGTCCTCGAGCCGGCGCGGGCCGAGCTTGCAGCGCCGCACCCGCCCGACCTTCTCGGTGGTCACCAGCTCGGCACCCTCGAGGATCTGCACGTGAGGTCTCCCCCCGCTCGGTGACAAATTCGTCACCGGCCTACGCGATCCGACAATTCTGTCTGGCGAGGCGCGTCACGACTCCCGGCCGGCGAGCCGGGCTCCGCTGGCCGACGTCCGACCGTTCGGAAGGTCATGACACTTTCGTCATCCTTTCGAGTTGATCCAACACTTTCGTCTGATCATCGGAATGTCAGCAGGGGGTGCTCCGCAGGACGGCGCGGTGCGTCGTCCGTGGTCCAGCGCTTGCACCCTCCGGTGTCGGCCCACTCGGGCCGAAGGAGATCGGCATGACAAATAGGGGCCTGGGGCTCGCAGGATTGGTGTGTGCTCTCACCTTCGCGGCGTCGAATGCGCGCGCGGAGGAGACCATCAAGGTCGGGATCCTCCACTCCCTCTCCGGGACGATGGCGATCAGCGAGACGTCGCTGAAGGACGTGGCGCTGATGACCATCGACGAGATCAACGCCAAGGGGGGGGTGCTGGGGAAGAAGATCGAGCCGGTGGTCGTGGACCCCGCCTCCAACTGGCCACTGTTCGCCGAGAAGGCCCGCCAGCTGCTCACCAAGGACAAGGTGGCCGCGGTCTTCGGCTGCTGGACCTCGGTCTCGCGCAAGTCGGTGCTCCCGGTCTTCGAGGAGCTGAACGGGCTCCTCTACTACCCGGTGCAGTACGAGGGTGAGGAGCTGAGCCAGAACGTCTTCTACACCGGCGCCGCGCCCAACCAGCAGGCGATCCCCGCGGTGGAGTACCTCATGTCCAAGGAGGGCGGCGGAGCGAAGCGCTTCTTCCTCCTGGGCACCGACTACGTCTACCCCCGGACCACCAACAAGATCCTCCGGGCCTTCCTGCACTCCAAGGGAGTCACCGACAAGGACATCCAGGAGACCTACACGCCCTTCGGGCACAGCGACTACCAGACCATCGTCGCGCAGATCAAAGCGTTCGGCGCGGGCGGCCACACCGCGGTGGTCTCCACCATCAACGGCGACTCGAACGTCCCCTTCTACAAGGAGCTGGGCAACCAGGGCCTGAAGGCGACCGACATCCCGGTGGTGGCCTTCTCGGTCGGCGAGGAGGAGCTGCGGGGCATCGACACCAAGCCGCTGGTCGGCCACCTGGCCGCATGGAACTACTTCATGTCGGTCAAGAACCCGGTGAACACCGCCTTCATCGCCCAGTGGAAGGCCTACGTGAAGAAGAGCAACCTCCCCGGCGGAGAGGCGCGCGTCACCAACGACCCGATGGAGGCCACCTACGTCGGCATCCACATGTGGGCCCAGGCGGTGAAGAAGGCCGGGACCACCAAGGTGGACGCGGTCCGCACCGCGATGAGCGGCCAGACCTTCGCCGCGCCCTCCGGCTTCACCTTGAAGATGGACGAGACCAACCACCACCTTTGGAAGCCGGTGATGATCGGCGAGGTGCAGGGCAACGGGCAGTTCTCGGTGGTGTGGAAGACCAGCAAGCCCATCCGCGCACAGCCCTGGAGCCCGTTCATCCCCGGCAATGAGAAGCGTGCCGAGCGCTGAACCGCGCCGTCTCCTCCCTCTGCTGATCTTGCTCATGGCGGCCGCGGCCCGCGCTGGCGAGGCCGCCCCGCCCGAGCCACGCCCGGCCACGAGCCTCGATGCCGCCACCCTGGACCGTCTGGTCAAACCCGAGTCTCGCGACGAGACCATCGCCTCCCTGGTGGAGGCGTCCGATGTGCACGCTCTGCCCGTCCTCCGGGCGCTCCTCGAGGGGAACCTCTACCTCGGCCAGACGGTGCTGGTCGATCGGGAGGGCACGCTCCAGGATGCGCTCACCGGTGCTCCGGCGTCGGTCGACCGCGAGCAGCTGGAGCAGGTGACGATCAACAACCGGCTCCGGCGCACGCTGGAGCGGGCGGTGGCGGCGCTCTCGCTCTTCCAGGGTTCGGCCGCCGATCGGATCGCCGCGGCGCGCGTCCTTCAGGACAACCCGGCCCCGGAGGTGCTTCCGGCGGTGCAGAAGGCGCTCGCCGGGGAGAAGGACCCCCGGGTGAAGGAGGTCCTGCGGGCGACCGCGGCGATGCTCGCCCTGGCCAGCCCCGACCCCGCCCAGCGCCTCGCCGCGATCGAGGAGCTCCGCAAGGTCCACGCCAAGCGGCAGCTGATGCAGCGCCTGGAGGTGGAGGAGGACCCCACGGTCCTCGCCCGGCTCAAGGATGCGATCCGTGACGTCGACCACGCGCTGCAGCGCGCGGCGATGGTCGGGCTCTTCTTCTCCGGCCTCAGCCTGGGGAGCGTCCTGCTGCTCGCCGCGCTCGGTCTGGCAATCACTTTTGGTCTGATGGGCGTCATCAACATGGCCCACGGCGAGCTGCTGATGGTCGGCGCCTACGCCACCTGGCTGGTCCAGACGGCGTTCCGGGGGTCTCACCACTTCGACTGGTACCTGGTGGCCGCGCTGCCGGCATCCTTCCTCGCCGCGGCGCTGGTCGGCGCGCTGCTGGAGATCACCGTGGTGAGGAAGCTCTACGGCCGGCCGCTGGAGACGCTGCTCGCCACCTGGGGCGCGAGCCTGCTGATCATCCAGACGGTGCGCGTCGCCTTCGGGGCCCAGAACGTGGAGGTCTCCAACCCCAGCTGGATGTCCGGCGGCGTCACCCTGCTCCCGGATCTGGTCCTGCCCTGGAACCGGATCGTGATCCTTCTCTTCTCCGCCGGGGTCCTGCTCGGGGTGTGGACCCTGCTCACCCGCACCCGGCTGGGGCTGCTGGTCCGGGCGGTCACCCAGGACCGGCAGCGCGCCGCGGGGCTGGGCGTGCGCACGCCGCGGGTCGACCTGCTCGCCTTCGCCGTCGGCTCGGGCATCGCCGGGCTGGGCGGGTGTGCGCTCAGCCAGATCGGCAACGTGGGCCCCGAGCTGGGCCAGGGCTTCATCGTCGACTCGTTCATGGTCGTGGTGCTGGGAGGCGTGGGTCAGCTGGCGGGGACCACCATCGCCGCGGCCAGCCTCGGGGTGGTGAACAAGCTGCTCGAGCCCTGGGCGGGGGCGGTGATGGCGAAGATCGTCGTCCTGGTCTTCATCATCCTCTTCATCCAGCGGCGCCCGCAGGGACTCTTCGCGTTGCGCGGGCGGGCACTGGAGGAGGGGTGAGCACGGCCACCGTGGTCTTTCCTCCGTCCGCGGTGACGCGGTCCGCCCCCGGGCGCCGTCTCTACCCGCGCAAGGTCTGGGCGGTCATCCTCGCGGTCTACGGCGCGCTGGTGATCGCCCTGCCGGCGCTCCACCTCCTGGTGCCAGCCAGCTCGCCGCTCCACCTCTCGGACTACACCGTCACCCTGGCCGGGAAGATCCTCTGCTACGCCACGGTGGCCCTGGCGATGGACCTGGTGTGGGGCTACACCGGCATCCTCTCGCTCGGCCACGGGCTGTTCTTCGCCCTCGGCGGCTACGCGATGGGCATGTACCTGATGCGGGCCATCGGCCGGGACGGCGTCTACGGCGACCCGGTGCTGCCCGACTTCATGGTGTTCCTCGACTGGAAGCAGCTGCCCTGGTACTGGCTGGGCTCCAACCACTTCCTGCAGCAGGCGCTCCTGGTGGTGCTGGTGCCGGCGCTGCTGGCCTTCGTCTTCGGCTGGTTCGCCTTCCGCTCCCGCATCCGCGGCGTCTACTTCTCGATCATCACCCAGGCGCTGACTTACGCGGCGATGCTGCTGTTCTTCCGGAACCAGACCGGGTTCGGGGGGAACAACGGCTTCACCGACTTCAAGCGCATCCTCGGCTTCCCGCTGGCAAGTCCTCACACCCGGGTGGTGCTGCTGGTGCTCTCCGCCACCCTGCTCCTCTCGGTCCTGGTGCTCTGCCGGGCCCTGGTGCTGTCCAAGCTGGGGCGGGTGCTCACCGCCATCCGCGACGCCGAGGACCGGGTGCGGTTCTGCGGCTACGACCCGGTGCGGTTCAAGCTCTTCGTCTGGACGGTCTCCGCGGCGATCTGCGGGATCGCCGGCGCGCTCTACGTCCCCCAGGTGGGGATCATCAATCCCAGCGAGATGTCCCCGGCCAACTCGGTGGAGATCGCCATCGCGGTGGCGCTCGGCGGCCGGGGAACCTTGCTCGGCCCCATCCTCGGAGCCGCGCTGCTCCACGGCGCCAAGAGCGTGCTCACCGTGGCCTTCCCCGAGCTGTGGCTGTTCGTGCTCGGGCTGTCGTTCATCGTGGTGACCCGCTGGCTGCCGCGCGGGGTGCTGGGGCTGGTCTGGAGGGAGGACCCCTCGTGAACCTCGACACCCCGGCCGGCCCCATGCTCTACCTGAGCGGCGTCACCGTCACCTTCGATGGCTTCAAGGCCCTCGACTCGCTCAGCCTCATGGTGGAGCCCGGCGAGCTCCGCTGCGTCATCGGGCCGAACGGCGCGGGCAAGACGACGTTGATGGACGTCATCACCGGCCGCACCCGTCCGGACACCGGCGACGTGCAGTACGGCGAGGCGCACGACCTCACCCGGATGTCCGAGGCGGAGATCGTCGAGGCTGGCATCGGCCGCAAGTTCCAGAAGCCAACCATCTTCCGCGCCCACAGCGTGTTCGAGAACCTCGAGCTGTCGCTGAAGATGGACAAGCGGGTCCTCCCCACTCTGCGCGCCCGGCTCACTCCCGAGCAGGAGGCGCGCATCGAGGAGATCCTCGCCCTCATCGGCCTCCGCGGCAAGGCGGAAGTCCGGGCGGATCTCCTCTCTCACGGTGAGAAGCAGTGGCTGGAGATCGGCATGCTGCTGGTGCAGGAGCCGGGGTTGCTCCTGCTGGACGAGCCAGTCGCCGGGATGAGCGACGAGGAGACCGAGCGGACCGGGGAGCTCTTCCGCTCGCTGGCGGGGAAGCACTCGCTGGTGGTGGTGGAGCACGACATGCACTTCGTGGACAGCATCGCCGGCAAGGTCACCGTGCTCCACGAGGGCCGCGTCCTGGCCCAGGGTTCCATGGACGCGGTCCGGAAGGACCAGCGCGTCATCGACGTCTACCTGGGGCGCTGATGCTGAGCGTGCACGGACTCGACCAGTACTACGGGGGGAGCCACACGCTCCGGGCGATCGACCTGGAGGTGCCGGCGGGAACCTGCACCGCCCTGCTGGGGCGGAACGGGGTGGGCAAGACCACGCTCCTCCGCTGTCTGATCGGTGAGCTCCCGGTGAAGCGGGGCACGGTGCAGCTCGGAGGAGAGCAGGTCACCGGGCTGCCCTCGTACGAGCGGGCGCGCCGGGGCATGGGCTACGTGCCGCAGGGACGGGAGATCTTCTCCCGGCTCACCGTGGACGAGAACCTCCGGGTGGGCGAGTCGGCTGCCCGCGGTGCGACTATGCCCCGCGGCGAGCTGGAGGAGCTCTTCCCCATCCTCCGCACCATGCGGAACCGCCGAGGCGGTGACCTCTCCGGCGGCCAGCAGCAGCAGCTGGCCATCGCCCGGGCCCTGGTCGCCCGTCCACGCCTGCTCCTGCTCGACGAGCCGACCGAGGGCATCCAGCCGTCGACCATCAAGGAGATCGGCCGGGTGCTCCGGGCGCTCCTGGAGCGGGACATGACCATCGTCCTGGTGGAGCAGTACCTGGACTTCGCCCTCGAGCTGGCCGAGCACTGCGCAGTCATGTCCCGGGGGGAGATCGTCCTCCGGGGCCGCATCTCCGAGCTCGATCCCGCCCAGGTCAGGCGTCACCTCTCGGTGTGATCCGGGCTACAAGGCACTCCATGGCACGGGGCCACCTTGCCTTCCGGCAGGCCGGGACGGGGACGGCGGTGGAGACCGCGTACGCCGAGAGCCCGCTCCGGTTCCTCACCCCGCGCAACCACGGCACCGCGGCCTGGGTCTACACCAGCACCCTGGGCGGAGGACTGGTCGACGGCGACCGGCTGGCGCTGGAGATCTCGGTCGGCCCCGGCGCCCGGGCGTTCGTCTCCTCGCAGGGGCCCACGCGGGTGTTCCGGTCGGCCCGGGGTGCGGCCTGGCAGACGGTGGCCCGGGTGGACGAGGGCGGGGCGCTGATCCTCGTCCCCGACCCGACCGCCTGCTTCGCCGGCGCCCGCTACGCGCAAGCCACCGAGGTGAGCCTCGCACCGGACGCCTCGCTCGCCCTCTGCGACGTGCTCTCCGCCGGACGCGAGCGCTGGGGCTTCACCCGATGCCAGAGCACGCTCCGCGTCCTGCCCTTCCTCGACGAGCGCTGGCTGCTCGACCCGGAGCAGGGTCCGCTGGAGGAGCGGATGGGCCGCTTCGGGGCCATCGGGACCCTGCTCCTGGTGGGTCCGCTCTTCGCCGGGATGGCGGAGGGAATCCGCACCCGGGTCGACGCCGGCCCCGCGCGGCCGGGCGCCCCGCTGGTCGAGTCGGCCAGCCCCCTCCGGGACGGCGCGCTGGTCGTCCGGCTCGCCGCCCCGTCGGTGCAGCAGCTCGTCCAGCGGCTGCGCCACCACCTCGCCACCCTCCCCTCGCTGCTCGGGGACGACCCCTGGAGGCTCGATGCATCTGTCGCCGCGTGACATCGACAAGCTCATCCTGCACGGCGCCGGGCTCCTCGCCCAGAAGCGCCTCGCCCGCGGACTGCGGCTGAACTACCCCGAGGCGGTGGCCCTCATCTCGGCGCAGATCCTGGAGTTCATCCGTGACGGCCGGAGCGTGGCGGAGCTGATGGACCTCGGCCGCCGGATGCTCGGCCGGGCTCAGGTGCTCCCCGGCGTCCCCGAGCTCATCGCCGAGGTCCAGGTGGAAGGCACCTTCCCCGACGGCACCAAGCTGGTCACGGTCCATCACCCCGTCGCGCTGGAGCAGGGAGATCTCGCATTGGCGCTCCAGGGGAGCTTCCTCCCGGTGCCGAAGGCGTTCCCCGCGGCCGAGGCGGTGCCCCCGCCCGGCGAGGTGCTGCCGGCCCCGGGGGAGATCGAGCTCAACGCCGGCCGCGAGACGGTGAGCCTGGAGGTGCTCAACCGCGGTGACCGGCCCATCCAGGTGGGCAGTCACTACCCCTTCGCCGAGACCAACCGGGCGCTGGAGTTCGACCGGGCGCGCGCCTACGGCATGCGACTCGACATCCCGGCCGGAACCGCGGTGCGCTTCGAGCCCGGGGAGAGCAAGACGGTGCAGCTGGTGGCCTTCGCCGGAGCGCGGGTGGTGCACGGCGGAAACGCGCTGGGGGATGGTGAGGTGACCGAAGCCGGCCGCGCCCGGTTCCTCGCCGCCGCCAGGGACCGCGGCTTCCACCACCGGGGGCAGCCATGAGCCGCCGCCTCGACCGGCGCCACTACGCCGACCTTTACGGCCCCACCACCGGCGACCGGGTCCGGCTGGGCGACACCGCGCTGGTGGCGGAGGTGGAGCGCGACCTCACCACCTACGGCGACGAGTGCAAGTTCGGCGGGGGGAAGGTGCTGCGCGACGGACAGGGTCAGAAGGCCGGGGCCCGGGACCACGACGCGCTGGACGTGGTGGTCACCAACGCGCTCATCGTCGACCACAGCGGCATCTACAAGGCGGACCTGGGCATCAAGGACGGCCGCATCGCGGGCATCGGCAAGGCCGGGAACCCGGACATCATGGCCGGGGTGACGCCGGGGATGGTGGTGGGGGTGACCACCGAGGCCATCGCCGGCGAGGGGCTCCTCCTCACCGCGGGAGGCATCGACAGCCACATCCACTTCATCAGCCCGCAGCAGGCCGACGAGGCGCTGGCCAGCGGCATCACCTCGTGGGTCGGCGGGGGCACCGGGCCCGCCACCGGGACCAATGCCACCACCTGCACCCCCGGGGTCTGGAACACCGCCCGGATGCTGGAGGCGGTCGACGACATCCCGCTGAACGTCGGGTTCACCGGCAAGGGGAACACCTCGCGTCCCGAGGGGCTGCTCGACCAGATCCGCGCCGGGGCCATCGGCCTCAAGCTGCACGAGGACTGGGGGACGACACCCGCCACCATCGACTGCTGCCTGACTCTCGCCGAGGGCGAGGACGTGCAGGTCACCATCCACACCGACACCCTGAACGAGTCGGGCTTCGTGGACGACTCCATCGCCGCCTTCGGCGGCCGGACCATCCACACCTACCACTCGGAGGGGGCTGGCGGCGGACACGCCCCGGACATCCTCCGGGTCTGCGGCGTGCCGCACGTGCTGCCGTCGTCCACCAACCCCACCCGTCCCTTCACGGTGAACACGCTGGACGAGCACCTGGACATGCTGATGGTCTGCCACCACCTGGATCGGGAAATTCCCGAGGACGTGGCCTTCGCCGAGAGCCGCATCCGCGCCGAGACCATCGCCGCCGAGGACATCCTCCACGACCTCGGGGCGATCAGCATGATGTCCAGCGACAGCCAGGCGATGGGCAGGGTGGGCGAGGTGATCACCCGCACCTGGCAGACCGCCCACAAGATGCGCGAGCAGCGCGGGCGGCTGCTCGAGGAGCGGGGGGACAACGACAACACCCGCATCCGCCGCTACGTGGCGAAGTACACCATCAATCCGGCCATCGCCCACGGCTTCGCCCACGAGACCGGCTCGGTGGAGGTGGGCAAGCTCGCCGACCTGGTCCTCTGGAAGCCCGGCTTCTTCGGGGTGAAGCCCGAGCTGGTCATCAAGGGCGGCTTCATCGCCTGGGCGCAGATGGGGGACGCCAACGCCTCCATCCCCACCCCGCAACCGCTGATGATGCGGCCGATGTTCGGCGCGAGGGCGCCCGCGGCGATCAGCCTGGCCCTGATCTCCGGGCGGGCGCTGGCCGAGGGGACGGTGGCGAAGCTCGGGCTCAGGAAGCGCCTCTCGGCGGTGCGGGGCTGCCGCGGGCTCGGGAAGCGACACATGAAGCTCAACGATGCCCTGCCCCAGCTCGAGGTCGACCCCGAGACCTACGAGGTCCGCGCCGACGGCGTGCTGCTCCGCTGCGAACCGGCACGCACCCTCCCCCTGGCGCAGCGGTACTCGCTCTTCTAGCCCATGGCCACCTGGCGACTCCTCCAGCTCGCCGACTCGGCGTTCCCCACCGGTGGCTTCGCCCACTCCGGGGGGCTCGAGGCCGCGGCGCAGGCGGGCGAGGTCCCGGAGCTGGCGGCCTTCACCCGGAGCGCCCTCTGGCAGGCCGGACTCGGTGCGCTCCCGCTGGTCCAGGACGCCTGGCGCGACCCCGAGGCGCTGGGGCGACTGGACGCCCGGGCAGATCTCTTCCTCGCCAACCAGGTGGCGAACCGCGCCAGCCGGACACAGGGCGGGGCGTTCTTCTCCACCTGTGCCCGCGTCTTCCCCGACGAGGCGCCCGGGCTCCCCGGGGGACTGTCCATGCACCTCGCGCCGCTCTGGGGGAGGGTGTTCCGCGCGCTGGGAATGTCGCTCGACGAGGCACGCTCGCTGTTCCTCTGGAGCAGCGCCCGAGGGGTCCTCTCGGCTGGTGTCCGCCTCGGCCTCGCCGGCACCTACGAGGCCCAGCGGATGCTGGTGGAGCTCGGGCCGGCGCTCGACCAGGTGGCCACGCGCTGCGCCGGCCTCGGCGCCGAGGACCTGGCCCAGCCGGCACCGCTGCTGGATCTCCTGTCGGCCACCCACGACCGCCTCCACTCGCGGCTGTTCCAGTCCTGAAGGAGCTCTCGATGGGCCACGAAGGCGACCACACCCACCCCGACCACCCCGGCCACTACCACCAGCGAGAGCGCCCGATGCGGCGCGACACCCGCGAGCGCGCGTTCACCGTGGGGGTCGGCGGTCCGGTGGGGAGCGGGAAGACGGCCCTGGTGCTCGCCCTGTGCCGGCTCCTCCGGGACCGGCTCAGCCTGGGCGTGGTGACCAACGACATCTTCACCCGGGAGGACGCCGAGTTCCTGGTCCGGAACCAGGCCCTCCCCACCGAGCGCATCCGGGCGGTGGAGACCGGCGGATGTCCCCACGCCGCCATCCGCGAGGACATCAGCCACAACCTCCTGTCGCTCGAGCGGCTGATGAAGGAGGTGCGGCCCGCGCCCGAGCTGCTCTTCGTGGAGAGCGGGGGCGACAACCTGGCCGCGCAGTACAGCCGGGAGCTCGCCGACTTCACCCTCTACGTCATCGACGTGGCCGGCGGAGACAAGGTGCCCCGCAAAGGCGGCCCGGGCATCACCCAGTCCGACCTCCTGGTGATCAACAAGACCGACCTCGCGCCACACGTGGGCGCGGACCTGGGGGTGATGGACCGCGACGCGCGGCGGATGCGTGGCGCCGGGCCCACGGTGTTCGCCCAGGTCACGAACGGCGTGGGGGTGGAGGAGATCGCCTCCCACGTTCTCGCTGCCGCGGGGAGGCAGCTCTAGGTCAGGGCGGCCGCAGAACAGCTAGCGAGTTCCGGTCCGGCGCCGCACCGGCTTGACTGCGGGGGCACCGCGGAACCGGGCCACCTCGATGTCGTACTTGCGGATCTTGTAGCCGATGATCCGCTCGGTGGTGCCGAGCAGCCGCGCGGCCTTGGCCCGGTTGCCACGGGCGCTCTTCAGCGCATCGAGGATCAGGTCCTTCTCGTACTGCTCGATGGCGTCGGAGAGGGAGGACTGCATCGCGGTCCCCGACGCCTCGGCGGTCTGGAGCGTGGGGGGCAGGTCGTGCCCGTGGATGACCTGCCCCTCGCAGGTGAGCACCGCGCGCTCGATGGTGTTCTCCAGCTCCCGGACGTTTCCCGGCCAGTGGTAGCTCATCAGCATGTCGATGGCCGGGGTGGCGATGCGCTTGATGCTCTTGTTGTGCCGCCGGGCGTACTTGATCAGGAAGTGATCGGCCAGGAGCATCACGTCCGGCCTCCGGTCCCGCAGCGGCGGGACGAAGATGGAGAAGACGTTGAGCCGGTAGTACAGGTCCTCGCGGAAATGCTTCTCCGCCATCGCCGCCTCGAGGTCGCGGTTGGTGGCGGCGACCAGGCGAATGTCGGCCTTGATGGTCTCGGTCCCGCCCAGCCGCTCGAACTCGCCCTCCTGGAGCACGCGGAGCAGCTTCACCTGGGTGGAGAGGTTGAGCTCGCCCACCTCGTCGAGGAACAGCGTCCCGCCGTGCGCCATCTCGAAGCGTCCGCGCTTGCGGGCCTGCGCGCCGGTGAAGGCTCCCTTCTCGTAACCAAAGAGCTCGGACTCGATCAGCGTGTCGGGCAGCGCGGCGCAGCTCACCTTCACGAACGGTTTCGAGGCCCGCGGCGAGTTGTAGTGGATGGCGTGGGCGATGAGCTCCTTGCCCGTCCCCGACTCGCCGCGGATGAGCACGGTGGTGGTGGTCTGGGCCACCTGGGCGATCTGCTCGTACACCTGGCGCATCGGTCCGCTGGTCCCGACGATGTTCGACAGGTCGTACCGCTCCTCCAGCTCGGAGCGGAGGTTCTTGTTCTCCGCCAGCAGCCGGCTGCGCTCGTCCTCGATGGCCCGCTGCGCCCGCAGCGCCTGGGCCATCATCGCCGCCACCACCCCCAGGAACTGCATCTCGGACTGGAAGTCGCGCCCCGGCTGGAACGGCACGTCCACCACCAGGACCCCGGCCGGCTGACGGTCGAAGGCGATGGGAACGCAGAGGACGCTCACCTCGGGCGCCCCGGTCCGGCGGCGCTGGAAAGCGCGGTTCAGCAGCAGCGGCTCGCGGGCGCTGGCCGGGACCACCACCGGCCGGCCCGACTGCAGGACCCGGCCGATGATCCCCTCCCCCGGCCGGTAGCGCGCCGCGAGCCCCTCGTCGGAGATCCCCACCGCGGCGTCGACCTGGAGGACGCCCGAATCGTCGTGGAAGAGGAAGACCGCACCCCGGACGAGCCCCAGCGCCTCCTCGAGCAGCTCGAGCGCGCGCTCCAGGGCAGACCGCACCTCACCGGCGCGAGCCAGAGCCCGACCGATGTCGGCGAGCACGGCGAGCGCGCGTTGATCATCCCGTGCAAGGTGGGCGCGCCTGGGCACGAGCCGAAGCCGTACCAGGGCGCCCGGGCACACCGCAAGCGCACGCCCTGGGGCCCGGCCGACGCACCCCTGCAGACCCTGGGTTTTCGCCCTCGACGGACGGCCGCCACTGCTTGCGGAGGTCCGGTCAGGTCCAGCGGAAGAGGCGCAACGCCAGGCCGAAGCTCCCTGCCCCCCAGACGAGCAGGACCCCGGCCGGGAGGGCCAGCGCGGCCACCCCGGCCCCATCGATGGAGATGGCCCGGAGCCCGTCGATCAGGGCGGTGAGGGGGAGGGCCCGCAGGATGGGCTGGAGCCACCCCGGAAAGTGGCTGGAGGAGAAGAAGACCCCCGAGACCACGGTCATCGGCAGAGTGACCAGGTTCATCAGCCCGCTCGCGGTCTCGGAGCTCTGCGCCCGGCTCGCCACCAGCGCCGACAGGCCCCCGAAGGTCAGCGCCCCGAGGAGCCCCCAGACGACGAAGGTCACCGGATTGCCTGCCACGCGGACGTCGAAGATGAGCCGGGCGAAGCCGAGGAAGAAGAGCACCTCCAGGAGCGCCAGCAGCAGCCGCGCGGTGGCGAAGGCGAGCAGGAAGTCCAGCTTCCGCATCGGCGTTGCGGCGAGCCGGCGAAGGAGCTTCCCCATCCGCATCTGGACGATGGCCCACCCGATGCCCCAGATGCTCGAGGACATCAGCCCGAACCCCAGCAGGCCCGGGACCAGGAAATCGATGTACCGGGTGCCGGGGACCGTCACCCGCTCCTCGACCAGGGGGAGCGGGTCGGTCCTCCCCGCCGCGCGCTGGAGCGCGTCCACCGCCAGCAGCCGGGCGGTGCGTGCGTCGGGCTGCGTCGGGTCGAGGAGCAGCCGGGGGGTCGGCCCGGGGACGATCACCAGCGCCACCTTTCCCCGCCGGAGTGCCTCCCGGGCCTCTTCCAGCGTCAGCTCGGTCGGGCTCAGCCCCTCGCTCGCCCCGAGCGCGGCCACCACCGCCGCACGTTCCGGGCCGTCGGCCACTGCCACCGAGAGCCGCGTCCCGGCCTGGTTCCGGAAGGCGAGCCCGAGCGCCACCGACATGAGGAGGGGAAAGCCGAAGACCCAGAAGGTGGCGGACGGCTCACGGGTGAAGGTGCGCAGCCGCATCAGCAGCAGCTGCCAGAACGGGTTCAGCCAGCCGGTGGCGCCCTTCATCCCTGCTCCGCCTCGGCGATGGTGCGCCCGGTGAGGGCGAGGAAGACGTCGTCGAGGGTGGCGGCGCGGGTGGAGAGCCGGACCAGCTCGCTCCGGTGCTCGTCGGCCAGTCGGAGGAGCGCGGGCACCGCCTCGTGCAGCGCCTGGACGCTGAGCGCCACCGTCTCGCCCCGCTGCCGGAGGCCGCTGAACCCCGGCACGCGCTCGAGCGCGGCCGGAGGAATGGGCGGCTCGGCCACGAACTCGATGAGCTGCTCGCCCCCCAGCGAGTGCACCAGTGCCTCGGGGGTCCCGCGGGCGACCACCTTCCCGTGGTCCACGATGACGATGTCGTCGCAGAGGACGGCGGCCTCCTCCATGTAGTGCGTGGTCAGCACCACGGTCCGGCCTCGGCCCTTCAGCCCCTCGATGATGGTCCACAGGCCCCGCCGGCTCACCGGGTCCAGGCCGGTGGTCGGCTCGTCGAGGAAGAGCAGCTCGGGGTCACCGACCAGCCCCACCGCCAGCGCCAGCCGCTGCTTCTGCCCCCCGGACAGGGTGCCCACCCGGGCGCTCCGCTTCTCCTCCAGCGCCACCTGGGCGAGCGCCACCTCCGCCGCCGGGCCCCGAGGGTAGAAGCTCCGGAACAGGGTCAGCGTCTCCTCGACGGTGAGCTTCTCGTGGAAGCGCGTTTCTTGAAGGGCCACGCCGATCCGCGAGCGGATGCCCTCCGCGTCGTCGGCCCAGGTGCGCCCGAGGACGCGCACCGTGCCCGAGGTGGCGGGCTGGAGACCCTCGAGGATCTCCACGGTGGTGGTCTTCCCCGCCCCGTTCGGCCCGAGCAGCCCGAGGCAGGTCCCGGTGGGGACGCTGAAGTCGAGACCGTCCACAGCGACCAGGTCGCCGAAGCGCTTCACCAGCCGCTCCACCTCGATCGCCAGGGGCGCCATCGGGACGGCGCCTGTTACTCAATGCCGAAGCGACGCCGCAAGCCCCGCGAACAGGGAACGCTGGCCCGGAGGGGGGCGGCGAGGCGTTTCTGGAGCACGCAGCTCGGGGCCGAGTTCTCCCGGGGCTTGACCTCCACCACGTCCAGCCGGACTTGCATACGGTCGCAGGGGGTTCCTCCCAACCTGCCGTTCTGATGGGTGGACGCGCCGGGTGCAGAAGCTGCGCAGAGGGGCCGCCACACGCAGCGGGTGCGTGAGCGAAGCCTCGCAATCCAGCCGCGTTCCAGCATCTTGCAAGGGCCCCGGCGTTGCACGTCCGGTTCACGATGGGAGCGGACCTCGGCAGGCTCCTGGAGGCGGAGCAGACCTTTGCTGCGCGCATCGACGCTGCGCGGCATGAAGCCCGTCTGCTCGTCGAGGCGGCCCAGCGCGAGGCCGAGGCGCTGGCCGGCGACTCCGCCACCGCGCTGGCGCAGGCCCGCCAGACGCTCGCCGAGGAGGAGGAGCGCACCCTGGGCGCCGAGCTGGCTCGCCTCGAGGGGGAGACCCTCGCCCGAGTCGAGCGGCTGGCGGCGATCGACGAGGCGCGGGTGGTGGCGCTCGCCGAGGACGTGCTGCGGGCGCTGCTCTCGGGAGGCCGCGGGTGATCCGCGCCATGCGCCGCGTGCGGGTGATGGGCCCGCGGCGCGAGCTGGAGGGCACCCTGCGTGTCCTCCAGGACCTGGGCTCGATGCACCTCGGGTCTCCTCCGCGGCTGCCGGCGCTCAACCCCTCTCCCACGACCCGCCGCGAGCAGCGCCTGGTGCGCCAGCTGCGAGCGCTGGTGGCGGACGCCGAGACGGCGCGAACCCTTCTCGACCTCCCGCAGACGCCCGTCGACTCCCCTCCACCCGTTCCCGCGCCCTGGCCCAGCTGGGCCCGGCAGGCGCGCCAGCTCCGCCGCCGGGCAGAGCAGCTGCGGGAGCGCCGCCAGCGTCTGGAGGAGGAGCGGGCGCTGCTCGGCAAGTACCGCGAGATGCTCGACGCCTTCTCCGGCCTCTTCGAGGCGGGTCGCCTCCCGGCGGCGGTGCGCGCGTACCACATCGTGCTGCGACCCGGGCAGGCGTCGGTGGTCGAGCCGCTGCGACAGGCGCTGGCCGAGGCGCTGGACTCGGCATTCGAGCTGCGGACCCGCACCCTGTCGGCGGGTGACACCGCGCTGCTGCTGCTGGTCCCGCTGCCCCGCACCGGCCGGGTGGAGCGGCTCCTGGGCGAGAGCGGCGTGCAGGAGGTCCCGCTCCCGGCGGGCTACGAGCGCGCCACCGCGGTCGAGGCGCTCCCCAGGATGCGGGCCCGGCTCGACGCCCTCCCGGCGCTGCTGGAAGAGGTCGACGGCGAGCGGAAGATCGAGGCAGCGGTGGCAGCGGGAGCGCTCCCCCCGATGCTCGCCGCCGCGCAGGACGCCATCAGCCGCCTCGAGGCCGTGGGGCACGCCGCCTCCACGCGGACCGCGTTCATCCTCGAGGGCTGGGTGCCGGCGCCCGACCTCCCGGAGCTCGGGGAGGCGCTTCGCCAGCGCATCGGCCCGGAGATCACCGTCGAGGAGCTGCCCACGGCCCCGGACGTGGACGCTCCGGTGGTGCTCCAGAACCCACGCCTGTTCCGCCCCTTCCAGCTGCTGGTGGAGATGCTCCCCCTGCCGACCTACGGGAGCATCGACCCGACGCCATTCGTGGCGGTGTTCTTCCCGGTGTTCTTCGGCCTGATGGTCGGGGACATCGGCTACGGGGTGGTGATGCTCGGGCTGGGCGTGCTCCTCCACCGCCGCTCGCGGCCGGGCACCCCGCTCCACGCCGTCGCCCAGATCGCCCTCGTCTGCTCGGTGTTCACCGTCATCTTCGGCGTACTCTTCGGGGAGCTGTTCGGAGACGCGGGCCGCCGGGTGCTGGGGCTCCACCCGCTGGTGCTCGACCGCGAGGAGCCGAAGGACATCGTCTCCTTCCTCATCCTCTGCGTGGGCATCGGCGGGGTGCACGTGCTGCTCGGCCTGGTGCTGGGCGTGTTCAACGCGATGCACGGCCACCACCGGAGGCAGGCCCTCGGCCGCGGTCTGTCGGCGGTGATGATCCTCCTGGTCGTGGTGGCGCTGCTGGCGGCGGTGAAGCTCCTGCCCGCCCAGTTCCTCACCCCCACCGTGGTGGCGCTCCTGGTGGCCTTTCCCCTGCTGATCATCGCCGAGGGGATCGTGGCCCCGGTGGAGCTGCTGGCAACCATGGGCAACATCCTCTCCTACGCCCGTATCATGGCGCTCGGGACGGCGTCGGTGATGCTCGCCGTGGTCGCCAACCGGCTGGCCGGCGCCATGGGCAGCGTGGTGGTGGGCGCCATCTTCGCCCTGCTCTTCCACCTGGTGAACTTCGCGCTCGGACTCTTCAGCCCGACCGTGCACGCGCTCCGGCTCCACTACGTCGAGTTCTTCGGCCGGTTCTACAGCCCGGGCGGCGTGCGCTACCGACCGTTCACCCACTGGAGGACGCACTGATGCAGCTCTTCTGGATCACCCTCAGTGCCGCGCTGGCCATCTCCATCCCCGCGCTGGCCACGGCCTGGGCGCAGTCGCGCATCGGCCCGGCGGCCGCGGCGAGCCTCGCCGAGAAGCCCGAGCTGAGCACGACGGTCATCGTGATGCTCGCCATCCCGGAAACGATGTCCATCCTCGGCTTCGTGGTGGCGATGTTCATCATGCTCCGCGCCGGGGGGTAGTGCCGTGCCGCTGCCGGACCTGCTCGAGGCGCTCGGGCGCTCGAACGACGAGGAGGTCGCCGGTCTTCTCTCGGCCGCCCGGGGCGAGGCGGAGGCGATCCGCGCCACCGCCCGTGCCGGGGCCGACGAGCGGCTGGGGCGCACCCTCGAGGCCGAGCGGGCCCGGCTCCGGCAAGAGGGGGAGCGGCGGCGGGTGGCGGCGCGCCGCGAAGCCACCGCGCGTCTACTCCGTGCACGCGCCGCGCTCCTGGACCGGGTCTTCGAGGCCGCGCGCGCCCGGGGCCCGGCGGTGCTGGCGTGGCCGGAGTACGCCAGGGCGCTCGAGGCCACCGTCCGGAGTGTCCGGGAGTTCCTGGGGGCCGACCCCGGGACGCTGCGCTGCGCGCCCGGAGACCTCGAGCGGGTGCGCACCTGGGTGGCGGGCTCGATGCTCTCGGTCCTCCCTTCGCCGGAGGTCACGGCCGGGCTGCACTGCACGGCCGATGGCGGCCGGCTCACCGTGGACCTCACCCTCCCGGTACGGCTGGCGAGGGAGCGTCCCACGCTGGCCATCGCCGTCGGGCAGGCTCTGGAGGTGGCGGGATGAGCGGGCTGGACGCCGGCATCGCCCGCGCGCGCGGGCTGTCGACGCACCTCCTCGCGCCGGCGGCGCTGGACGAGCTGCGCACGGCGCAGGATCTGCAAACGGTCGCGGAGCGACTGCGCACCGGGCCCGACCCGGTCGTCCTCACCGGCCCCGGCGCGCCCACACCCGAGGCGCTGGAGGCCGCCATCCGTCGCCGGGCCGGCGCGCGGCTCGCGGCGCTCGCCCGGTGGTGCGTGGACGTACCGGACGTGCTCACGGTGCTGCTGGGCGAGGAGGACCGGCGCGACCTCCGCCTGCTGCTCCACGGCGTGGTCGAGGGCGCCGCGCCGGTCGATCGCCTCCGGGGCACGCTGCCCACGCCCACCCTGCCCATAGGTGCGCTGGCCACCCTGGCCGCGCAGACCACCGTGCGCGCCATGGCCGCTCTGCTCGCCGCCTGGCGCCACCCGGACGCCAGCGCGCTCGGCAGCGTCAAGGCCCCGGGCCCTCCGGACCTCCTCGCCCTGGACGCCGCCCTCACCCGCTCCTGGGCGGCGCGCGCCGCCAGCGCCGCGGGCCGGGTGGACGCCGAGCTCCGCCGCTACGTGGCAGCGACCATCGATCTGGAGAATGCGCTCACCGCGGTGATGCTGGCCGGGAGCACCGGCGACCGTCCCGAGCTCGAGCCCATCCCCGGAGGGACGCGCTTCCCCGTGCGGGCGTGGAAGGCCATCGCCAGCGCGGGCTCGGTGGCCGCGGCGCTGATGCTGGCCCGGCAGGGCTTCTCCCGGTCCCCCTTCGAGCGCGCCTTCTCCGGGGCCGGCGGCGCGGCGCTGGCGAGAGACCGAGCCTGGGCGGCGGCGCTGGACATCGCGCGAGCCCGGGCGCGCACCGCGCCGCTGAGCTCGGCGCCGCTCATCGCCTACGTGCTCGGGGTGCGCGACGAGGTCCAGGAGCTGCAGCGGCTGGTCTGGGGCGTGGCGCTCGGGGCGCCGGCGGCGGCGAGGCGAGGGCGCCGATGAGCGACCTCCGCGTGGCCCTCCTCTGCCGGCCGGAGGTGGCTCCTGCGTTCGCCCTGGCCGGGTTCCGGCCGCTGGTCGTTCCGGATGCCGAGGACGCGGCACGGCGGCTGACCACCCTGCTCTCCGACCCCGGCGTCGGCCTGGTGCTCATCGAGGCGCCGCTCTACGACGGTCTGGACGCCGACCTCCAGCGGCGCCTCTCCGCCCGGCCGGTGCCACTGGTGGTGCCCGTCCCCGCCCCGAGCTGGGCCGAGCACGCCGCCGCGGACCAGGTCATCGTCGAGCTGCTCCGGCGGGCGATCGGCTACCAGGTGCGGCTGCGATGAGTCCCATGCGCGTCCAGAGGATCAACGGCTCGCTGGTCGAGGCCACGCCGGCCTCGGGGGTCGCGCTGTACGAGCTCGCCCGCGTGGGCGAGGCGAAGCTGCTCGCCGAGGTCATCGGGCTGTCGGGCGACGTCGCCATCCTCCAGGTGTACGAGGACACCAACGGGCTCGCGGTGGGAGAGCCGGTGCAGGCGACCGGAGGAACACTGCAGGCGGAGCTCGGGCCGGGACTCCTGGGCTCCATCCTCGACGGGCTCGGACGCCCGCTCGACGTGCTCGCCGCCGAGACCGGGCCCTTCGTGCCGCCCGGCCGGGAGCTGCGGATGCTGGATGCGGCGCGGAGCTGGCGGTTCATCCCCTCGCTGGAGCTCGGAGCCCGCGTGGGCGGTGGCGACGTGCTCGGCTCGGTGGAGGAGCGTCCCGGCTTCGCCCACCGCATCCTCGTGCCACCCGGGGTGGAGGGGACGCTGGCCTCGCTCGCCGGGGGCGACCTCACCGTGGACCAGCCCGTGGGGACGCTGGAGGACGGCACGCTGCTCCGGCTCTCGCACCTCTGGCCCGTACGTCGCCCTCGGCCGGTGGCCGAGCGGCTGCCGCTGGGTCGACCCTTCCTGACCGGCCAGCGCATCCTGGATCTGCTCTTCCCCGTGGCCGAGGGCGGGACGGTGGCGGTGCCCGGCGGGTTCGGCACCGGGAAGACGGTCATCGAGCAGTCACTGGCCAAGCACGGTGACGCCGACGTGGTGGTCTACATCGGCTGCGGCGAGCGGGGGAACGAGATGGCCGAGGTGCTCTCGGAGTTCCCGCGGCTGACGGACCCACGGTCCGGTCGGTCGATCATGGACCGCACGGTGATGGTGGTGAACACCTCGAACATGCCGGTCGCCGCGCGCGAGGCCTCGGTGTACCTGGGCATCACCATCGCCGAGTACTTCCGCGACCTCGGACTGCGGGTCGCGCTGATGGCGGACAGCCTCTCGCGCTGGGCCGAGGCGCTGCGGGAGATCGGCGCCCGCCTTCAAGAGATGCCCGGCGAGGAGGGCTACCCCACCTACCTCGCCAGCCGCCTGGCCAAGTTCTACGAGCGCGCCGGCCGGGCGAGGGCCGTGGGCCGTCCAGACCGCGCGGGAGCGCTGACCCTCATCAGCGCGGTCTCCCCTCCCGGCGGAGACCTCTCCGAGCCGGTGAGCCAGGCCACGCTCCGGGTGGCGGGGACGCTCTGGGCGCTCGATGCCGACCTGGCGCACCAGCGTCAGTTCCCGGCGGTGGACTGGGCCACGAGCTACAGCCTGCACGCCGACCAGACGACGCCCTGGTTCGCCGAGTCGGTGGATGTCCGCTGGTCCGCGGTGCGCGCACGCACCCTGGAGCTGCTCCAGCGCGACCGGGAGCTCCGGGAGATCGCCGGGCTCATCGGCCCCGAGGCGCTCCAGGACGCAGACCGCCTGGTGCTCGCCGTGGCCCAGCTGCTCCGGGAGGTGGTGCTCGGCCAGAGCGCGTACCATCCGAACGACGCGCGCTCCTCGCCCGAGAAGACGTTCCACCTCGCGTCCCTGGCGTGCGCGGTGGCCGACCGGGTGGCGGCGCGACTGAAGGCCGGCACGGGGTTGTCGGAGCTCGACCTGGGCCCGCTCCGCCGTGCCCTGGTGGCCCTCCGCGACGGTGCGCCCGACGAGCTGGCCGCCCGGACGGCCGCGGCGACCCTGGAGCTGGATCGCCTCTCGGCAGCGGAGGCGTCGCCGTGAGCGCCCTCCCCCGGACCGTGGTGGGCGCCGCCGGCATCCGTGGACCGCTGGTCTTCGTGGAGCACGTGCGCCGGGTGGCGCTCGGGGAGCAGGTGGAGATCTCGCTCGAGGGCCGGCGCTGGCAGGCCCAGGTCATCGATGCCGGCGAGCGGCACACCGTGCTCCAGCTGCTCGAGGAGGGGCTGGGGCTGGTGCCCGGGGTCTCCCAGCTCGAGTTCAGGGGTGACGTCGCGAGAGCGGTGGTGGGGCACGAGCTTCTGGGACGGGTCTTCAGCGGGCTCGGGGCGCCCCTGGACGGTTTGCCTCCGCCAGTGGGTGAGGCGCTCCGGCCCCTGAACGGCGCGCCCCTGAATCCGGCTGCCCGGCTCCCTCCCAAAGAGCTCATCGAGACCGGCGTCTCGGCGATCGACGGGATGAACACGCTGGTGCGCGGCCAGAAGCTGCCCATCTTCTCCGGACCGGGGCTGCCGGCGCTGGAGCTCGCGGCGCGCATCGTGGAGTGGGCGCGCGCGCCGAAGGGCGAACCCTTCGCGGTGGTCTTCGTGGGCATCGGCATCACCTCCCGCGAGGCCAGCGAGTTCCTCGATCGGTTCGAGTCCAGCGGGGCGCTCGAGCGCAGCGTGGTGTTCCTCAACGAGGCCCGCGACCCCACCATCGAGCGGCTGCTCGCGCCACGGGTCGCGCTGGCCGAGGCGGAGCACCTGGCCTACGAGCACGGGCTCCACGTGCTGGTGGTGATGGCCGACGTGACCAGCTACTGCGAGGCGTTGCGTGAGCTGGCCACCGCGCGGCAGGAGATCCCCGGACGGCGCGGCTACCCCGGGTACATGTACACCGATCTGGCCTCGCTCTTCGAGCGCGCCGGGCTGGTCCGCGGGCGAACCGGCTCGGTGACGCAGCTCCCGGTGCTGACCATGCCCGACGACGACCTGACGCACCCCATCCCCGACCTGACCGGGTACATCACCGAGGGTCAGGTGGTGCTGGGGCGCGACCTTCATCGCCGCGGCGTCTTCCCGCCGATCGACGTGCTCCCCTCGCTCTCCCGGTTGATGAACGCCGGCATCGGGGAGGGCCGGAGCGCGCCCGAGCACCGCGAGTGGGCGGACCAGCTGTACGCGCTGTACGCCCGGGGGACCGAGGCGCGGCTGATGGCCACCATCGTCGGCGAGAACGGGCTGCTCCCCGCGGACCGCCGGGCGCTGGTGTTCGTCGACCGGTTCGAGCACACGCTGGTGGGACAGGGGCGCGCGCGACGTACGCTGACCGAGACGCTGGAGGCGGGCTGGTCGCTGATGGAGGGCTTCCCCCGCGAGGACCTGCTCCGGATCCGCGAGGCGACCTGGGAGCGCCGCTTCGGGAAGGGAGCAAAGCGGTGAGCGACGCGCGGCTGCCGGCGACCCGCCTCGGGCTGCTCCGGGCCCAGCGGCAGCTCGAGCGGCTGGAGCGGGGAACGTCGCTGCTCCGGAGGAAGCGCGAGGCGCTGGTGGCCGAGCTCTTCTCGCTGGCCCGCTCGGCGCTGGACACCCGCGAGCAGATCGACCTCCAGGCCCGCGCGGCCTGGCCGGTGTACCTGGACGCGCTGGCCGCCGAGGGTGCCGGAGCCCTGGCTGGCCTGGCCTGGCCCTCGCGCGAGCTCGGCGTTCGGGTCACCGCCCGGGTGGTGTGGGGAGTGCCGGTGGCGGACCTCGAGGCCGCCGGGCCCATCGTCCGCACGCTCGCCGCGCGCGGGCTCCCGCCGGGTCCGGTCCCCGCCGCGGTGGAGGCGGCAGAGGCCTTCGAGCGGCTCACCGATCTGCTGGTCCGCGCCGCCCCCCGCGAGATGCTGCTCCGGCGGCTCGGGGAGGCGCTCTCCCAGACCACCCGGCAGGTGAACCGGCTGGAGCGGCGGGTGACCCCGGGGCTCCAGCGGCAGGCGGCCCACGTCCGCTCGGCACTGGACGAGCGGGAGCGCGAGGAGCACGTCCGGCTCGGCCTCCTCGGCCGGCGAGACGAGACCGGCAGCCGCTGAGCCCTCCGTCATCGGGGAGTCACCGAAACGTCGACGAACGTCCGCCGCCTGTGGTGGTAGGGCTCACCGCGAGATGCGCTGGCGCTGGAACGACAGGGTGGGCCTGGCTTCGGTCTCCCTCGCCCTCGCCGCTGCGTGCGTCCCCGGCGAGGTGGAGCCGGTCCCCGGGCAGACCCAGCGAGTCGTCCTCGACGGCTCTCGGCTGGCAGCGCTGTCGACCGCGAGCATCGACCGGGTGGACCTGACCATCTCCGGTCCGGGAATGGCCGCCCCGGTGAGCGCGGAGCTCGGCCGGACCACGGGCAGCGCGTGGACGGCATCGGTCACCAGCATCCCCGCGGGCCCGGCACGGATCTTCGAGGCCCTGGCGTTCGACGCGTCCGGCACGCTCCTCTACCAGGGCCAGACGGTGAGCGACGTGCTTGCCGGCAGCACGCTGCAGCTGGTGGTCATCCTGCAAGATCCCCCGCCCCCGCCGGCACCGGGCGTCCCGCTGGTCTCCAGCGTGGAAGTCTCGCCCGGGCTGGTGGCCCCCTCCAGCCCGGTGGACCTGCGGGTGGTCGCGGCGGGCTCGAGCCCGAGCGACCTGCTCAGCTTCGCCTGGGGTGCCACCTGCCAGAACAGCACCGAACAGGGGACGTTCCTGGACGGCGGCGGGGCCTCGACCCGATGGATCGCTCCGGACGTACAGCCGTTGAACTGCACCCTCTCGGTGCGGGTGGGCGGCCAGCAAGGCTCGTCGGTCACGGTCTACGTCGGGGTGCAGGTCTCGAGCTGAGCAGCGGGGGCGTTGCGCCCGGAAACCAGCAGAGGTTTGCTGCGCCGGCCGGTGAGCCATCTGCCCTTCCATTTCGCCTTCGCGGTGAAGGACCTCTCGTCCACCCGCGCCTTCTATGGAGGGCTGCTCGGCTGTCCCGAGGGCCGCTCCACCGACACCTGGGTGGACTTCGATTTCTTCGGGAACCAGATCTCCGCCCACCTCGGCCGTCCCCCTCCTCCCGGCGCCTTCGGGCAGGTCGACGGCGTGGAGGTCCCCATCCCCCACGCCGGTGCGCTGCTTCCCTGGGAGCGCTTCGAGGCGCTCGCCCGCCGGCTCGAGTCCGCCGGGGTGCGCTTCGTCATTCCCCCCTCGGTGCGGTACCAGGGGCAGCCCGCGGAGCAGGCCACCATGTTCCTCCTGGATCCGAGCGGCAACGCGCTGGAGCTGAAGGCCTTCCGCGACCCGGGGGCGGTCTACAGGCGGTGAGCTGGGACGTCCTCGTCGTCGGCGGCGGGGTGGTGGGCTGGAGCGTCGCCCACCACCTGGCCCGGCGCGGCGCGGGTCGCATCGCCGTGGCGGACCGCGGCGGCGGGAGCACCGAGCGGGCCACCGGAGGGTTCCGGGCGCAGTTCGCGACCGAGGTGAACGTCCGGCTCTCGCTGCTCTCCAGGCAGAAGCTCCTCGTCTTTGGCGAGGAGACCGGGGTCGATCCCGGCTTCGTGCCCGCAGGATACCTCTTCCTCGCCGGGACCGAGGCGCAGCGGGAGCAGCTTGCGGCCGCAAGGGAGGTGCAGCGCGCAGCCGGCTGCGAGGAGGCGGCCCCGCTGGAAGTGAAGGAGATCGTCCGCCTGGCCCCGTGGATCCGTCCCCTGGGGGTGGTGGGGGGGATGTTCTCTGCGGCCGACGGCTTCATCCGCCCGATGGAGATCCGGCGCGGGTACATGGAGTCTGCCCTCCAGGCCGGCGTGCAGCGGCTGGAGGCCGAGGTGGTCGGGATCGAGCGCACCCGGGATGCGCTCCGCGTCCGGACCCCCGCCGGGACGCACGAGGCCGGGGTGGTGGTGAATGCCGCCGGAGCGTGGGCCGGGCGGCTCGGGGCGATGGTCGGGGTCGAGATTCCCATCGAGCCCCTCCGGCGTCAGGTGGCGGTGACGGTGCCGACGGACGCGCTCCCCCCCTCGATGCCGATGATCATCTACCCGGATGGATTTCACCTCCGGGTCAGGGACGGACGCGTGCTCCTGCTGTGGCCGAGCGATGGCGCAGCGGATCCCTTCGACGTGTCGGTAGAGCCGGAGTGGACGCGCACGGTGCTGGCCGCGGCCAGGGAGCGGGTGCCGGCGCTGGCCCGGGTCCCGCTGGAGTCCACCTACGCCGGGCTCTACGAGATGTCGCCGGACGAGCACGCACTCCTCGGCCTCGCTCCGGGTCTCGAGCGGCTCTTCCTGGTGAATGGCTCCTCGGGCCACGGGGTGATGCACGCCCCTGCGCTCGGACAGCTCGCCGCCGAGATGCTCACCGGCCGGGCGCCCTCGCTGGACGTCACCGCGCTTCGGCCGGCCCGCTTCGCCGAGGGCCGACCCAACCCGGTTCGACGGTTGCTGTGAGCCCGGGCCGGGCACCCGGCACGGGCGCGGAGGTCTCAGCGAGTGCCGAGAGCCTCCAGCGCGCGCCGGAGACGGGCGTCGGCGTCCTGGGCGATGGGCTCGAGCTCCTTGCGCTCCACCACCCCGAGCATCGCCTCGGGCTTCACCATCTGCACCACCGCCCCCTGGGGGCTCTCGCAGACGACGACGTTGCATGGCAGGAGCAGACCCACCCCGGGCTCCAGGGTGAGCGCCCGGTGCGCGAGCTGGGGGTTGCAGGCGCCGAGGATGACGTAACGCCGGAAGTCGACTCCCAGCTTCTGCTTCAACGTCTCCTTCACGTCGATGGTGGTGAGCACCCCGAAGCCCTCCGCCTTCAGGGCCTCGGTGACCCGCGCCACCGCCTCGTCGTACCCCACGCCCGGAAGCGTCCGGGTGTATCCGTAGCTGACCTCGGTTCCCATCTCTCCGCTCCTCAGAGCCCGAAAGGGTACGTCTCGGGCAGACCAGGTTCCAGCGGTCCGCCGCCCAGCGGCTGCAGTGCCGTCGTCCGGTCGAACCAGATCCATTCGTCGAGCTGCCGGGGCAGGCTGGCGCGGAAGTAGTGGCTCTGCAGCTCGGTGTCCGGGCGGTAGATGACGCCGATGGCCCGCTCCAGCCGCGGCGCAATCAGCTCGTCGCGGAGTGCCTCGCGCCGCGGCTGCCGGAGGGAGAGGAAGAAGCCCGGCATTCGTGCCCGGTGGCACAGCGCCTCGTAGCTCCGGGGGTCCGCGGGCCGCACCTGCTTGATCTGGTGGGGCTCGCCCCAGTTGGACGCCGCGACCACCGTGCCGTGGTCGGTCCCGAAGCCAACCAGCCAGGCCGACGCCCCCAGCTTCTCCCGGCACAGCTGCCCGAGCGTGAGCTCCCCGATCGCGCCCATCTCGGTCGCCCTCGCGTCGCCCACGTGGGAGTTGTGGGCCCAGACCACCGCCCGGCTCTCCGGGCCGAGGAAGTCCAGCAGCGACGACAGCGTCTCGGCCATGTGCCGGTCCCGCAGATTCCATGACGCGACGTTCCCCCGGTACATGGCGCGGTAATAGGCCTCGGCGTCTGCCGCCACCCGGGCGTTCTGCACCGCGTCGAAGAACCGCTCCCCGTCGCGCGACTCGTACTCCAGCCGCTTCCTCAGCAGATCCACCAGCACCTGGACCACCTCGGCCTCGCGGCTCTCGAACTGGCCGCTCACCACCGCCCGTCCGTAGGCCACCGGGTCCGTCTGCCAGGGGGTGAGCAGTCCATACCGCGCCCGGGCGACGCGCGCCGCGTCGGGGTCCACCTGGCCGAGGTAGCGCAGCACCTCGTCGGCCGAGGTGAAGAGGCTGTACAGGTCCAGTCCGTAGAACCCCGTGCGCCGCTCCGGCTCGATCCGTCCATTGTGGACCCGGAGCCATTCGGCGAAGCGCCGCACCTCCTCGTTCCGCCACATCCAGGTGGGGAAGCGGGAGAACGCCTTCCAGGGCACGGAGGCCGGGGGGAGGTGTCGGACGTAGCGGTCGACCCGAGACGCGTCGGGCCAGTCCGCCTCGACGGCCACCGCGCGGAATCCGTGTCGCTCGATGAGCGCGCGGCTGATGCGGGCGCGCATCCGGTAGAACTCGTGTGTGCCGTGCGTCGCCTCGCCGAGCAGGACCACCCGGGCAGAGCCGATCCGCTCCAGGAGCGCCTCCAGCTCGGCCGACTCCACGTCTTCCAGCGGCTCGGCGCACTCGGCGACGAGCGCCGCCACCCCCTCCTCCGAGACCCGGGCGGCGGGAGCCCAGCCTTGCTCGCCGACCAGGGGGACGAAGCGGACGTCCCCCAGCTCCTCCCGCTCGATCGCCCCAGTCTCGGTCCGGCGGACGCGCACCAGGATCTGCGCCTCGGGCGGGCCCACCGGCATCACCAGGGCACCATCGGGGGCGAGCTGCTTCACCAGCGCCTCCGGCACCGACGGACCGCCCGCGGCGACCAGGATGGCATCGTAAGGGGCGTGCTCGGGCCAGCCGAGCGTGCCGTCCCCATGCAGGACGTGGACGTTCCGGAAACCGAGCTCGGCGAGCACCCTCCGGGCACTCTCGGCCAGAGTCGAATGGCGCTCGACGGAGAACACCTCCGCGGCGATGCGGGAGGCCACGGCGGCCGCGTAGCCCGAGCCCGTGCCCACCTCGAGCACCCGCTGCCCCGCCGAGACCCCTGCGGCCTGGATCATCCAGGCCACCACGTAGGGCTGGGAGATGGTCTGCCCCTCGCCGATGGGGAGGGGAATGTCCTGGTAGGCAAACTCACGCAGCGCCTCGGGCAGGAAGCGGTGCCGCGGCACCTCGCCGAAGGCCCGGAGGACCTCACGGTCCTCGATGCCGCGCGCGGCGAGCACGCGGACCAGACGCTGCCGGGCGGACTCCGAGTCGTCCACGGCGTTCACCGGAACAAGCTGCGCACTCCCCGGAACAGCAACCAGCCGCCGAGGCCCGCACCCACCAGGAGGGCGAAGATGCGTCGCGCCTCCGCCGACGGATCGGGAATGCTGCGGAACTCCGCCGAGCCGCCCCGCACGCTGATGAACCCGACGGGCTGGACCTGCGCTCCCCCGCCTCCGCCCTCGCCATGCTCGGTGCCCGACGCCTTGTCTCCGCCCCCGCCACCAAAGCCGTAGACCACGCGGGCCACCGGGATGATGGTGATGCCCTCGCGCTCGACCGGTTGCCCGTACACCGCCTGCGCCTGGACCGAACCTCCGACCGTGCCCGCCAGTCGCTCGAGCCAGCCCGGCGACCCGTTCCCGGTGTGAATCTGCTCGATGGAGCCCATGAGACACCTCCGTGCTCGTGTGACGACACCCAGGGTTGTGCAAGAGCAGGGCCGGCGGCCTCCCCCGGGCGCGCGTCCGTCGGTGCGCACCCTCTGCGTGGCCGGAGCCGGTCTCGCCGCCGAACCCCCGCTTCCGGTACAAGACGCCGGTATGAATGCCGACGACGCCACTCGCATCACCCAGATCGCGCTCATGGCCGCGATGGCCGACGGGGAGATCTCCCCCGACGAGCAGCGCGAGCTCGCCTCGGTCGCCACCCGTCTCGGGGTGCCGGCGGCCACCACCGCGCTCGAGCAGCCTCAGGCGGCGCGCCAGGGCATCGGTGTGCTCGCCGCCTCGCTGTCCGACGCCGAGGCGCGGCGCACGGCGTACGAGGTGGCCCTCGCCATCTGCAGCGTGGACGGAGCTCCCAACGCCCCCGAGCAGACGTTCCTCAGCGCCCTGCACGGCGCCCTGGGGCTGGCGCCGGCGGCCACCCACGAGTTCGAGGACCAGCTCCGCCTGCTCGCCGCCGCCCCGCTGGCCGGGACGCTCCCCCCGGTCAGCGGGGGCACCGACGCCGCGCTCGACCAGCGCATCCTCCAGCAGGCGATGCTCGGCGGCGCGCTGGAGCTGCTCCCCGACCGCCTGGCCAACGTGGCGATCCTCCCGCTGCAGCTCCGGCTGGTCTACGAGGTGGGCCAGAGCTACGGCCAGCAGCTCGACGCGAACCAGGTGAAGGACCTGGCCGGCACCTTCGGGCTCGGCGCCGCAGCGCAGCTGGTCGAGGGCATCGTGCGCAAGGCGCTGGGCGGAATCGCCTCGGGAGTCCTGGGTGGACTGCTCGGAGGCGCCACCGGGGTGGCGGCCGGGATGGCGGTCACCTTCGCCGCGACGTACGCGCTCGGACACGCGGCCAAGCAGTACTACGCCCAGGGGCGCAAGCTCTCCGCCGAGGACCTGCGGGCGCTCTTCACCCGCTTCCAGGGCGATGCCCAGGCCTTGCTCCCGCAAGTGCAGGGACAGATCCAGTCGCTGGCGCAACAGATCAAGCTTCCCGACGTGCTGGCCCAGCTCCGCGGCGGGCTCTAGGAGCTCCCGCGGTGGTCAGCGGCTCGGCGGAGTGCCCGCGGCGGCGCGCTCGCTCACCGAGGTGAGGAATGCCACCAGCGCCCACCGGTCGTCGGCGCTCAGGGCGTTGGCCCAGGGCGGCATCGCGCTGCCCGGAACGCCCCGGGCAATCGCCTCGAATGCCCGGGCCGCGCTCTCGGGCCTGCTCCAGACCGGGTCGGTGAAGTTGGCGGGCTTGCGGTCGAGGCCCATGCTCCGCGCACCGCGGCCGTCGGCGTTCTCTCCGTGGCAGAGCACGCAGTTCTCCCGGTAGAGCCGCTCTCCCCTCGCCCGCACCTCCACCTTCCGGAGTCGCTCGACCGGGACGTCGGCCGTCCTGCCGTCCTCAGCGCACCTCGACAGGCATGCCCAGGACCCGGCGCAGGCCATCGTCAGCACCCACCAGGGTTTCATCGTCCGTCCTCGGCCGCAGCGGATGTCCGAGCTCGGCGCAGGTCTCCACCACCCGCGCCATCAGTGCCGGCAGCGCCTGCGCCACCCGGGGCGTGAGCCCGAGCCCGAGCGTGACCGCCTCGGGCACCACCCCCACCAGCGTCAGCCTCGGCGGCAGCGTCCCGCGCAGCTGGGCGGCATCCATCAGATCGCCCACGCCCACCTGGTGGACCGAGAGCCGGTGGGCGGCCGCCCTCGCCACCTCCTCGCCGTCGATGCGCACCAGGGTGCCCGGCTCGCCGTCGGCCCGGATCGCGTCCACCAGGAGTACGTTCCGGTACGACTCGAGCAGCGGGAGCAACCAGAGCCCGAGCGTGCCACCCTCCATCATCCTCACGCCGGGCCCTGGGCTCCAACTTTCGAGAAGTCTGGCGACCGCAACGACCCCCACCCCATCGTCCTGACAGAGCGGGTTTCCGAGCCCCAGCACCAGCAACGGGTCAGCCACGGTGCTTTCTCGCAGGCTCGGCCGCCTCATCCGCCAGCTCCTTCTCCACGTCATGGAACTCCACGAACTTGTAGCCGGAGAAGATGGAGTCGACCTCCCCGTTCTCCTCGAGGGAGGAGGTGAGGGCGTTGAGGTACACGTGCAGGGTGACAAACAGGATCAGGATCCACATCACCAGGTGGTGGACGATCCGGGCGTTCTGCAGGCTCCCGTAGATGGGAATGAGGAACTGAAAGCTCTTCATGTAGGCGCCGGGGATCGCCTCCCCCGCATAGAGCGCCAGGCCCGAGGTGATCATCAGCAGATAGAGGAGGAAGACCCCGGTGTAGGAGAGGCCTGCCAGCGGGTTGTGACCGATGACGTCGGGCGGCCGCTTGCGGAAGAAGGTGTAGAACTTGATGGTGGTCAGCAGCTCGCGCCGCCGGTACCGCTGCACCGGGATGAACTGCTTCCACCGCGCGTGGAGCGCCGGCGAGCTGAAGAACCAGACGATCCGCACCACCACCGCCAGGGTGAAGACGAGGGCCGAGTAGAAGTGCACCACCCGCACCCAGCCCATCAGGAAGTGCCGGCCGGGTGTCTCGCCCGGGAATCCAAAGGGATGGGCGATGTAGAGCCCGGTCACGACCAGGATGGCCATCGCCAGCGCGATGACCCAGTGGGTGTTCCGGACCACCAGATCCCAGACGTAGATCCGGATGCGGGTGCCCCTGGCCGCGGGATGGGCGGCCTCGGCCGACACCTTGTCGGCGATGGCTCTCACGGCGTCCTCACCCGGGCGAGCTCCCGCCGCTCCACGTCCACCACGTGGACCCCGCAGGCCATGCAGGGGTCGAAGGAGTGGACGGTGCGGAGGATCTCCAGCGGCTGCTTGGGGTCCGCCACCGGCGTCTTGAGGAGCGCGGCCTCGTAGGGTCCCCGCTTCTCGGATCCGTCGCGGGGCCCGGCGTTCCAGGTGCTGGGGACGATGCACTGGTAGTTGGAGATCACCCCGTCCTTGATGTGCACCCAGTGGCCGAGCGCGCCGCGCGGCGCCTCGTGGAACCCGGCGCCGAAGGCCTCCTTGGGCCACGACGAGGGGTCCCACTTCCCGGTGTCGTGGATCCGGAGATCGCCCTTGTCCATGTTCGCCGCGAGGGTGTCGACCCAGGTTTCGATCTTCTCGACCATGAGCACCGTCTCCACGCAGCGGGCGGCGATGCGGCCCAGCGTCGAGAAGAGCGCCTCCGGGCCGACGCCCAGCGAGCTCAGCACCGTGCCCACCAGCTCCTGGACCCGCTTCTGCCCCGAGCCGTACGCCACCAGCATCCGGGCCAGCGGACCGACCTCCATCGGCTCACCGTCGTAGCGGGGCGACTTCAGCCAGCTGTACTTGGCCGCGGTCTCCAGCCGCTCGTACGGCGGCTTGGGCCCGGTGTACTTGGGCCGGGTCTCGCCCTCGCGAGGATGGAGCGCCTTGCCGTCCTCGTACCAGCTGTGCTTCACCGACTCGGTGATCTTGCTCGCGTCGAGCGGCTCGACCTTGCCCAGGTTCCGGTTGCGGATGATTCCCGACGGCAGGAAGAGGGCTGGCTTGTCGTCGTCGCTCTCGGGGTACTCACCGTAGACCATGTAGTTGCCGACCCCGCCGCCCACCCCCGCCCAGTCCTTGTAGAAGCCGGCCACCGCCAGCACGTCGGGCAGGTAGACCTTGGTGACGAACTCCTTGGCCTTGGCGATCCGCTTCTTGATCTCCGCCACCGACCCCATGTTGATCGAGGCCTGCTTGTCCGGATCGACCGGCGTGGCCATGCCGCCCACCAGGAATGACTGGAGGTGGGGGTTCTTGCCCCCGAGGATGGCGTGGATCTTGATGAACTCCCGCTGGAAGTCGAGCGCCTCCAGGTAGTGGGCCACCGCCATGAGGTTCGCTTCCGGCGGGAGCTTGTACGCCGGGTGGCCCCAGTAGGCGTTGGCGAAGGGCCCGAGCTGGCCCCGGTCGACGAACTCCTTGAGCCGGTTCTTGACCCCGGCGAAGTACTTGGTGCTCGACAGCGGCCAGTCGGAGAGGGACTGGGCCAGCGACGAGGTCTTCTCCGGATCCGCCTTGAGCGCGGAGACCAGGTCCACCCAGTCGAGCGCGTGCAGGTGGTAGAAGTGGACCACGTGATCCTGGATGAGCTGCGCGGACATGATGGTGTTCCGCAGCACGCGTGCATTGGGCGGAGGCTTGGCCCCGATCGCATTCTCCACGCTCCGCACCGAGGCGATGGCGTGCACCGTGGTGCACACCCCGCAGATGCGCTGGGCGAAGGCCCAGGCGTCGCGCGGATCGCGACCCTTGAGGATGAGCTCGATTCCTCTGAACATCGTGCTCGACGACCAGGCGTCTTGAACCTGGCCCGCATCGACCTCTGCCTCGATCCTGAGATGCCCCTCGATCCGGGTGACCGGATCCACCACCACGTGACTCATGACTGGCCCCCTGCCTTGCCGGCCGTTCCTGCGTCACCGGGCGGATCCGCGCCGTTCCCCTTCTTCTTCCCGGCGTTCTGGATTCCCTTGAGCACCCCGTGCCCGACCAGTGCCGCGGCCACGCCCGCGGTGGCGACCGCGCCGACGGTGTCCACGCCGGTGCCGGCCCTGAATCCGGGGACGTCGGGCAGGTGCTGGTAGAAGGGCGTCATCTTGTCCCAGAAGTCCGGCTCGGCGCAGCCGATGCACGGATGACCGCAGCCGATCGGCCAGTTGGTCCCCTCGTTCCAGCGCACGGTGGGGCAGTTCTGATGGGTCACCGGCCCCTTGCAGCCCATCTTGTAGAGGCAGGCGCCGGAGCGGTGCGCGTCGTCGCCCCACATCTCGACGTACTGGCCGGCGTCGAAGTGCGCGCGGCGCTCGCAGTTGTCGTGGATGGTCTTGCCGTAGGCGAACAGCGGACGGCGGAATCCGTCGAGCGGCGGCCAGTGCTTGTAGGTGAGGTAGTAGACCAGCAGCGCGGTGATGTTCGCGGCGTTGGTCGGGCAGGCCGACATGTTGATCAGGTTCTTCACCCCCGGCACCGCATCGGCGACTCCCAGCGCCCCGGTGGGGTTGGGGGCCGCCGCCGGGAGCCCGCCGTAGGTGGCGCAGGTGCCCATGGCGATGGTGGCCGCGGCCTTGCTGCAGACGTTCCGGGCGATGTCCAGCGCCGAGCGCCCGCCGATGGTGCAGTACCCGCCGTCGGCGCCGGTGGGGATGCTGCCCTCGACGACGGCGATGAACTGACCCGCGGAGTTCTTCACCACCCCGTCCAGCGCCTCCTCGGCCTGGGAGCCGGCCGCGGCCATGAGCGTCTCGTGGTAGTCGACGGAGAGGAGGTCGAGGATCACCTCCCCGACGGCTGGAGCGTCCGAGCGGAGGAAGGACTCACTGTTCCCGCAGCAGTCCTGGAACTCCAGCCAGACCAGGATCGGCTTCTTGGCCCGGGTGAGCGCACTGGCCAACTGCGTCGCCGCCGATGCGGGGAGCCCGAAGCTTCCCGCCACGCCGGCGCAGAAGAATAGCAGCTCCCGCCGACTGATCCCGCGGCGCCGGAGCTCCCCGGTCAGCCAGCCTTCGCGACTCCCCATGGTGATTCCCTCCGGCTCGACGCCGCAGGCGGGCGCAGCGTGCAAGCAGCGAGCCCCTCATTCCGCGAGGCTGAGGTGGGGGCTTTGACGGGCAGGACCTGCGTGCGGCCCGGGGGGGCGCGCAAAGGCTGCGCGGAGGAATGGCGCTCCGGGGGTGCGATTGCTGGGCTGCGGCGAGCTCTTCCGGAGCGCCTCACTCCGTCCCGGGAAACCTCGGCGGCCGGCGGGAGAAGAACGCCTCCACGCCCTCGGTAAACTCCGGCGAGTCCGCGCTCCGCACCAGCGCCTCGAGCTCGCGATCGAGGTGGTGGTCGAGCCGGTCCACCCCCATCGCCTCGTTGAACAGCTGCTTGGCGGCAGCGTACGCGGCGGAGGGTCCGGCAGCGATGCGCCCCGCCACGGCGTCGATCTCGGCGTCGAATCCCGACACGGAGAAGACGCCGTTCACCAGGCCCGCGCTCCGGGCTGCGGCAGCGTCCAGCCGCGGATTGAGCAGCAGCATCTCGGCGGCGAAGCGCAGCCCGACCAGGCGGGGGACGAAGAAGGTGGAGCTCTCGGCGCCCGACAGGCCGGTCTTGGCGTACGCCCACTCGAAGGTCGAGCGCTCCGAGGCAAAGACCAGATCGCAGGACATGGCCAGCCCGAGCCCGCCGGCGGCGCACGCTCCGTCCACCGCGGCGATGAACGGCTTGGGGGCGCGGCGAATCTCGGAGATGGTCGCGTGGAGGTACTCGAGGATCTGCTTGAAGATCTCCCCGGGCCCGAGCGGGACCGGCCGGGCTCCGGGGGTGAGGTAGGCGAGCTCGGCCGGGTCGCCGCCGGCTCGGATGTACTTGAGGTCCGCGCCGCTGCAGAAGATCCCGGGGCTGCCGCGGAGAACGACCACCCGCACTGCCGGGTCGCGCGCCAGCTGGAGCCCCGCCTTCCGGAGGTCGCGAGCGGTGGAGACGTCGAGCGAGTTGAACCGCTGTGGCCGGTCGATGGTGAGTGTACCGACTCCTCGCTCGACCTGCGTCCGGATGTGCGTGGTGGCGCTCACGGCTCGGCTCAGCAGATGCGCGGCATGGGCTCGCCCTCGGGCTCGGCGAGCAGCCGCTTCCCGAGGCCGGTGTCGAGGACGATCCGCCCCCTCTGCTCGGCGATGCAGGTCCCCACCACCGCGGCGCGCCGTCCGAGCGGATGCCCGTCGAGCGCGGCCATCACCCGCTCCAGCGCCTCGGGCCGAACTCCCAGCACCGCCTTGCCCTCGTTGGCCACGTGGAGGGGGTCGATGCCGAGGATCTCCGAGGCGGCGCGGACCTCGTCGGTGAGGGGAACCGCCTGCTCCTCGAGGACCACGCCCACCCCGCTCTTCTCCGCCATCTCGTGCAGCGCGCTGGCCAGGCCACCCCGGGTGGGGTCCTTCATCGCCACCACCCCTTCGCCCGCCGCGCGGAGCACCTGGCGAATGAGCCCGTTCAGCGGCGCCACGTCGGAGAGCAGATTCCCCTGGAGCTCCAGCTTCTGTCGGGCGGCGAGCACCGCGAACCCGTGATCCCCCATGGTGCCAGTCACCACGATGCGATCCCCGGGGCGGAGCCCGTTGTCGCGCACCAGCCGCCCGGTGAGCGCCACCCCGGTGGTGTTGAGCACCAGGCCGTCCAGCTCGCCCCTGCCCATCACCTTGGTGTCGCCGGTCACCACCGGAGCGCCGGCCTCGCGCGAGGTGTCGCGCATCGAGGCGTGGATCCGCTCCAGCTCGGCGATGGGGAAGCCGTCCTCGATGACCACCGCACAGGTCAGCCCCAGCACCTCGGTGGCTCCCATCATCGCCAGGTCGTTCACCGTGCCGGAGATCGACAGCCGGCCCACGTCCCCGCCGGGGAAGAAACGGGGGGCCACCACGTGAGAGTCGGTGGTGAGCACCAGCCAGCCGTCCCCGATCGGGAAGGCGGCGCCGTCGTCCATCTCCCGGAGCCCCACCGAGCCCACGGGCTGCTCTGCGCCCTCGGCGAACAGCTGCTCGATTAGCGCACGCATTGCCCGGCCGCCGGCGCCGTGCTTGAGGCTCACCGTCGTCCCCAGCGGAAGGGGCGGTCTCACCGGACGTCTCCCACGGCCAGCTCGCGGAGCTGCGGGTGTCCGCCGTACTGGTGCCAGATGCGACAGGTGCCCTCGCTGGAGACCATGCACGCCCCCACCGGCGTCTCCGGCTGGCACTCCCTGCCGAACAGCTTGCACGAGGTGGGTGACTGCTTCCCGGACATGATCTCCCCGCACAGGCACTGCTGCACCAGCGACGGCGGCGCGAAGTCCCAGAGCGCCTTCACGTCGATGTCGAAGCGCCTCCGGGCGTCGAGGTGCGCCCAGCCGTCTTGCAGCCGGAGGTTCCCGTTCGGCACGTGGGCGATGCCACGCCAGCGGCCCCCCAGCGGACGGAACACCTTCCACAGCTGCTCCTGGGCCGCGACGTTCCCCTCCCGGGTGACGCAACGCGGATAGAGGTTCTCCACTTTCGGGGTCCGGTCGCGGATCAGCTCCACCAGCCGCAGCAGCCCGGCAAGGATGTCCAGCGGCTCGAAACCCGCCACCACCACCGGGAGCCGGTGCCGCTCGACGAAGGGCTCGAAGACTCCCCAGCCGGTGATGGTCGCCGCGTGTCCAGCGGCGAGGAAGCCCTCCACCCGGCTCCCGGGCATCTCGGCGACGATCTCCATCACCGGAGGGATGTACTTGTGGGCCGAGAGGACCGAGAAGTTCTTCGGTGGGCCGCGGAGGATCTCCGCCGCGGTGGCCACCGCGGTGGTCTCGAAGCCAGTGGCGAAGAACACCACCTCCTCGTCGGCCTGCCGGGCGAGCTCCACCGCCTGCGAGACACCGTAGACCACGTCCACCCTGGCCCCCGCCGCGCGAGCGTCGGCCAGCGAGCCCGCGGAGCCCGGCACCCGAAGCATGTCCCCGTAGGTCGCCACCCGCACGCCCTGACGGGCCAGGGCCACGCCCTCGTCCACCTCGGGCACGTCGGTGATGCACACCGGGCAGCCCGGGCCCATGATGACATCCAGCGCAGGCGGGAATGCCGCGCGCAGACCGAACCGGGCGATGGCCTGCTCGTGGCTGCCGCAGACGTGCATCACCGAGACCGGCTCGCGGCCGATCTCCCGGGTCACCTTGTCGATGGCGGCGCCGAGCGCCCGGGCGGCGGTGGGGTCGCGGAACTTGAGCTGGGCGGCGTCGGTGGCCGCGGTGGTCATGGCTTCCCCCGGTGGGCGGCGTCCAGCTCGCCCCGGACGTCGGCGGCCATGAGGTCCCCTGGAGCCTCCTTCGCCAGGAGCTCGGAGTAGAGGGCCAGGGTTTCCTCGGCCTCGCTGGCCGGGATGCGCCGGATGGCAAAGCCCACGTGGTTCAGCACGTAGTCCCCGGGAGCCACCGGCGCGTCCACCACGTCGAGGCGGACCTGCTTCCGGAGCCCCCAGAAGTCGACCGTGGCCACCAGCCCTTCGACCTCCACCACCCTTCCCGGCACTCCGAGGCACATGGCGTCTCCCTTCACCCGCGGGTGGTCGCGTCTGCCACCATCACCTGGCCCAGCGCGATTCCCCCGTCTCCCGGCGGGACCTGCCGGTGGAGGTACACCGTGCACTCCGGCTCGAGCGCCGCCTTCAGGCCCTCCGCCAGGCGGGCGTTCTGGAAGCAGCCTCCGGTCAGGACCACCGGGAAATCACCGGCGCGCTCGCGCACCAGCCCGACCAGGGTCGCGGTGGCGTGCGCCAGGGTGTCGTGGAACTTCGCCGCCAGAGGCGCGGCGGGCACTCCCACCAGGTGCTCCTCCACCAGCGAGCGCACCATCGGCCGGACGTCGAGCTCGAGCACCGCGCCGCGGGTGTCGATTCCGAACGGGTAGCGGCCGTGCCCCCCAGGGTCCGCGGCCAGGTTCCAGGCCAGGGCGACCTCTCCCTCGTAGCGTGCCTTGCCCAATCCCAGGACCAGCGCCCCGATGCCATCGAACAGCCGCCCCATCCCGTGGGCCTTCGGCGCGTTGATCCCCAGGGTCAGCGCCTGGCGCACCAGCACCGCCGCATCCTCGGGGATCGCCGGGAAGTTCCAGAACCCCGGCGGGTCGCCGTCGTAGGCGTCGAGCAGGAGCGCCAGCCCGATGCGCCAGGGTTCGCGGATGGCCCGCTCACCGCCGGCCAGGGCCACCGGGCGCAGCGTCGCGCAGCGCTGGAAGGCTCCCGCCGAGGCGACGAGGATCTCCCCGCCCCACGAGCTCCCGTCGGTGCCGTAGCCGGTGCCGTCGAACACCACGCCGATGACGGGACCCTCGAGACCGTGCTCGGCCAGCGCGCTGGCCACGTGCGCGTGGTGGTGCTGCACGGCCACCTTGACCGTCTCGGGCCGATCCATCGCGTAGCGGGTGGAGGCGTAGTCGGGGTGGAGGTCGTAGGCGATGACCTCCGGCCGGCAGCCGAGAAACCGCTGCATCCGGTCGATGGACTCCTCGTAGGAGCGGTGCACCTCCAGCTGGTCCAGGTCGCCCACGTGCGGCCCGAGCACCGCCACGTCGCCGGCCGCGAGGCAGAACGTGTTCTTCAGCTGCGCGCCACAGGCCAGCACCGGCCGGCACACCGGATGGGCGAGCGGGATGGGGCGGGGCACGTAGCCGCGCGAGCGCCGGAGGAGCACCGGGGCGCCCGCCACCACCCGGGCGACGGAGTCGTCGCAGCGGGTGACGATCGGTCGATCGTGGGTGAGGAAGAGGTCCGCGATGTCCCTGAGGCGCTTCAGCGCCTCGGCTTCCTCGAAGACGATGGGCTCGTCGGAGAGGTTGCCGGAGGTCATCACCAGCGGCCGCTCCGCCTCGGACAGCAGCAGGTGGTGCAGCGGGGTGTAGGGGAGCATCAGGCCGAGGAGCGGGTTGTCGGGGGCGACCTCCGGTGCCACCGGCCGACCGATCCGCTTGCCGGGGACGAGCACGATGGGCCGCTCCACCGACTCGAGCAGCCTGGCCTCGGCATCGGAGATGGTGGCCAGTCTCCGCGCCTCGCGGAGGTCGCGCGCCATCACCGCGAACGGCTTGGCGTCACGCCGCTTCCGCTCGCGCAGCAGCCGCACCGCCTCCGACGAGGTGGCATCGACCGCCAGGTGGTATCCCCCAAGGCCCTTCACCGCGACCACGTTCCCCGCCCGGAGCGCCGCGGTCACCTCCCGGATCGGATCCGGGGAGGCCAGGTCCTTCCCCCCCGAGTCGAGCAGCCGCAGCCGCGGGCCGCAGCGCGGACAGGCGTTGGGCTGCGCATGGAACCGGCGGTCCTTCGGGTCGTCGTACTCGCGCTGGCAGGCCTCGCACATGACGAAGCCGGCCATCGAGGTCACCGGCCGGTCGTACGGCGCGTCCCTGGCGATGGTGAAGCGCGGACCGCAGTCGGTGCAGTTGGTGAAGGGGTAGCGGTACCGGCGATTGGCGGGATCGAAGATCTCGTCCACGCACGCCGGGCAGGTCGCCAGATCTGCGGGGATCGACACCCGGCGCCCGGTTCCGGGGAGGCTCGGGGCGATGATGAACCCGTCGGTCTCCCGCGCCGGGATCTCCTTCCACTCCAGCGAGCGGATCTCCGCCGCCGGTGGATGGTCGGACTGCAGCGCCTGCACCAGCCCATCGAGCGCCTCTGGCTCGCCGAAAGCCTCGACCGTCACCCCTCCCACGTCATTGCGGACCTGCCCGGCGATCCCCAGCTGCGTCGCGACGCGGTACACCCACGGCCGGAAGCCCACCCCCTGGACCGTGCCTACGACCTCGATGCGTCGGCCTTGGTGCATGGTTGGGGGCATGGAGCAAGGGCCGAGCCACCGCGTCCCACCCACGATGACCGCCGCTTCCGGACGCATGCGCTGCGCGCCAGGCACGGGGCGAACGCAACGACTGCGGAGGGCGGGAGTCAAGCCACGTGTTGACGCGGACTTGGCTCCGACGGCCCACCCGGAAGCGTGAAAGGGGCGTTCGCGTCCTCCGCGGCCGGGTGACGCTCACTCGTAGCGAAGCGCGTCGATGGGATCGAGGCGGCTGGCCTTTCGTGCCGGGTACAGCCCGAAGACGACGCCCACCGCCCCGCTGAAGACGACCGAGAGGAGGATCACGTCCCAGCGGAAGGCCACCGGCCAGTGGAAGGCGGCGGTGAGCCAGCGGGCGGTGACCACCCCGGCGGTGATGCCCAGCAGGCCTCCGGCCACCGCGAGCACCACCGCCTCGCCGAGGAACTGCCGCAGGATGTCCCGCCCCCGCGCGCCGACGGCGATGCGGGTGCCGATCTCCCGGGTTCGCTCGGTCACGCTCACCAGCATGATGTTCATGATCCCGATGCCACCGACCAGCAAGGACACCGCGGCGACGATGGCGAGGAAGAGCGTCACCGTGCGGCTGCTCTCCTCCTGCGCGCTGGCCACCTCGGCCAGGTTCCGGATCTGGAAGTCGTCCTCCGACGGTCCACCGATCCGGTGGCGGTCGCGGAGGAGGTCGGCGACCTCCCGTTCGGCGCTGGCGGCGTTGGTCGCGCTGATGAAGATGGTTCCCTGGAGGAACTTCCCGAGCCCTCCCTGGATCTTCGCCTGGAAGGTCGTGCGGGGGATGAACACCACGTCGTCGGAGTCCTGCCCGGTGGGGGTCTGCCCCTTCCGCGACGCGACCGCCACCACCTGGAAGGGGATGTTCCGGATGCGCACCGTCTGGCCCACCGGGTTCGAGTTGGCTCCGAAGAGCTTGTCCGCCACCGTGGCCCCGAGGACCACCACCTTGATTCCGGTGTCCACGTCGGAGTCGGTGAAGCGGGTGCCGAGCGCCATCGGCCAGCTGCGCACCTCGAAGTAGTCCGGCTCGGTCCCCGCCACCTGCGTGGTCCAGTTCTGCTCCTCGCTCAGCACCTGGGAGGAGCTCCGCAGGTACGGCACCGCGTAGCGCACCGAGGGCACCTCGGTCCGGATGGCGCGCAGGTCCTCCCAGGTCAGGGTGGGCTGCGAGCCGAAGCCGCCCCGCGCCCCACCGGTGACCGAGGAGCCGGGCAGCACCACCAGGAGGTTGGTGCCCATGGAGGCGAAGGCCTCCTCGACCGCGGAGCGCGCGCCCTCGCCGATGGCCACCGTGGCCACCACCGCCCCGACCCCGAAGATCATCCCCAGGGTGGTGAGGAACGAGCGGAGCTTGTTCCGGAGCAAGGCCCGGAGGGCCACCCGCAGCGTCTCCAGCTCGTTCATCCCACCTCCTCCTCGGGGAGGGCCGCGGGGTCGGCAGGGGCGGGGACCTGGCGGCGGTCGCTGGCGATGTGCCCATCGCGGACCACGATGACCCGGCCCACGAAGGTGGCGATGTCCGGCTCGTGGGTCACCAGGACGATGGTGATGCCGCTCCGCCCCAGCTGCTGGAAGAGGGCCATCACCTCCACGCTGGTCCGCGAGTCGAGGTTGCCGGTGGGCTCGTCGGCGAGGATGACCTTGGGCTCGCTCACCAGCGCCCGGGCGATGGCCACCCGCTGCTGCTGCCCTCCCGACAGGCGATTGGGGGTGTGGTCCAGCCGGTCGCCCAGCCCCACCCGCTCCAGCGCCTCGGCCGCACGCCGCCTCCGCTCGGCCCGTCCCACGCCCGCGTAGAGAAGCGGCAGCTCCACGTTCTCGATGGCCGAGGTCCGGTGCAGGAGGTTGAAGCTCTGGAACACGAACCCGAGCATCCGGTTCCGGATCCGCGCCAGGGCATCGCGGTCGAGCGGGGCCACGTCCTGTCCGTCCAGCAGGTACCGGCCGGTGGTGGGCCGGTCGAGGCAGCCGAGGATGTTCATCAGCGTCGACTTCCCGCTGCCCGATGGACCCCGGATGGCGACGAACTCGCCGACGGCGATCTCCAGGCTGACGCCGCGCAGCGCCCGCACCTCCACGTCCCCCATCCGGAAGACCTTGGTGACGTTCTGGACGGCGATCAGCGGCCCCATGACTAGAACGGCCGCCGGACCTGTCCTCCAGCGGGCGCCGCCGGGGTCGCCGTGCGGGCGGTGCTCTCCACGCCGGTCACCGCCGCGTCGCCGGCCTGGACTGGCCCGGAGACGACCTCGGTGAAGGTACCGTCCGAGACGCCCACCGTGACCTGCACCGGTGCCGGCCGTCCGTCGCGGAGCACCCAGAGGCTCCGTCCGTTCCCTCCCCCACCCGCCGGTTGAGGCGCGCGTGCTCCGTCCCGGCCCACGACCCGCTGCGGAGTCCCGCTGGTCCTGCCGAGCGCGGCGAGCATCTCGGGCGGTGGACGGAACCGGAGCGCTGCGTTGGGCACTCGCAGCACGTCCTGGCGATCGGCGTAGACGACCGTGACGTTGGCGGTCATCCCCGGCCGGAGCTTGAGGTCGGGGTTCTGCACGTCGATCACCGCGTCGTAGGTGACCACGTTCTGCTGAGTCTGGGGCGAATTGCGGATCTGGCGGATCGTTCCCTTGAAGCGCTCGTCCGGGAAGGCGTCCACCACGAAGGTGGCCTCCATCCCCGAGGAGAGCTTTCCGACGTCGGCCTCGGCCACGGAGGTGTCCACCTGCATCTGCCGGAGATCGCCAGCGAGGGTGAAGATGGTGGGCGCCTGCAGCGAGGCGGCGACGGTCTGACCCACGTCTACGCTCCGGGAGATGACCGTCCCATCGATGGGCGAGGCGATCTTGGTGTAGGCGAGATTCACCTCGCTCTGGGTGAGCTGCGCCCGGGCCTGGGCCTGCTGTCCTCGCGCGGCGACGACCGAGGCCTCGGCCGCCTGCAGCGTGGTCTCCGCGGTGTCCAGATCCGCCTGGGCGATGAGGTTGCTCGCGCGGAGAGGCTTGTCTCGCTCGTACGTCCGGCGGGCGGCGAGCACGTTGGCCTGGGCCTGCTTCAGCTGTCCCTCGGCGGCGAGCACGTTGGCCTTGGCCTGGGCAAGGTTGGCCTCGAAGAGCGCGGGGTCGATCTCGGCGATGAGCTGCCCCTTCTTCACCGTCGAGTTGTAGTCCGCGTACAGCCTGGCGATACGTCCGCTGACCTGGCTCCCGACCTGCACGGTGACCACCGCGGAGAGGATCCCGGTGGCGGTGACCCTTGCCACCACCGGACCCTTCGCCACGGCGGCGGTCTGGTACTGAAGCGGGGGAGGCCGGCGAAGCACGCGCCAGGTCACCAGTCCGGCCACCACCAGCAGGACCAGCGCGGCGAGCCAGACCAGACGGCGGCGTCCGGGATGAGGCGCGTCGGGATCGGGCATGGAGGAGTGCGTACACCCGTCCCCGCTCGAGGTTAAGGGGGCCGGGTCACTTCCTCAGCATCGGCCGGCCCTCGTGGGAGACGAGGAGGTCGTGCATGTCGTTGGCGTGCTCCTCCTCCTGGGCCAGCACCCGTTCCAGGAGGGTGCGGGTGGTGGGGTCCTTCTCCGCGAAGTAGCGGATGAGGTCGCGGTAGTGCTCGATGGCGATCCGCTCGGCCACCAGGTTCTCGCGGATCATGTCCACCAGGTTCTCGCCCTCGGCGTACTGGGACGCCGCGCGGGAGGTGAGCCCCTCGGGGTTGAGGTTGGGCCGTCCGCCGAGCTGGTTGATTCGCTCGGCGATGAGGTCCAGGTGCTCCTCCTCCTCGCGGGCGTGCTGGGCGAACTCCTCCTTCACCGACTCGCTGGCGAGCCCGGTCGCGGCGACGGCGTGGAACTTGTATCGAAGGACGCAGACGATCTCGGTGGCCAGCGCCTCGTTGAGCAGCGCGATGGCCGTCTGGACGTCACCTCCGTAGTTCCCGGTGATCGCGCCCATCTCCAGCTTCTCGCGCGCCCTCTTCCGGATCGCAGCGATGTCGCTGGCAAAGGTGCCCTTCTTGCCCATGGTCGGTGGACCTCCAGTCTTCGTGGGGTGTGCGGGGCCGGATCCACCCCCCCTTGGAGCCGGGAGCCAAGCGACTTCTGCACGATCGGCGTTCAGCTGACAGTCGCCGGAACGGGCGGACATCGAGTCGCGGGCGGGTCAGCTGGAGACGACCCGACCGACGAGCCAGTAGGCACCGAGCCCGGCGACGGCAAGGGAGGCCCAGCGCATCCCCGCCGGCCACATGCCACGGACTCCGCGCAGCCATCGCAGCAGGGGCCAGGCCAGGGCGACGATGACCAGCTGCCCGACCTCCACGCCCAGGTTGAACGTCAGCAGGCTCGGGGCGAGCAGGGAGCGCGGAAGCTCCAGCGCCCGGAGCGCGCCGGCGAAGCCGAACCCGTGCACCAGCCCGAAGCCCAAGGTGAGGCGCCAGCGGTGGGCGATGGCCGACCTCACCCGTTCGCCCGACAGCGGCGTCCGCAGGGCAAGCAGGTTCTCCATCGCCACCGCCACGATGCTCAGGGCGATCAGCGGCTCGATGACCCGGGGCGGAGGGACGACCCAGCCGAGGGTGGCCAGGGCCAGGGTCACCGAGTGGGCGACGGTGAAGGCGGTGACGATGCCCAGGAGCTGCCGGAATCTGCCTCCGAGCAGCAGCACGCCGATCAGGAATGCGACGTGGTCCGTTCCCTGGAAGATGTGCTCGGCCCCGAGGCGGAGGAACCTGCTGGCGCCCGCCCAGGCATCGGGCTGCGCCTCGACCTCCAGCACCGGCGCGCTCGCCCGCGCGGTGCGCTGCACCGTGGCTCCGGGGAGGCGGAGCAGCGCGACATGGAGGTGCCCTTCCGGAAGCCGGTCCAGGAAGCCGAGCGCCATCCGGAGCCGGCCGGGCGCACGAGGGCACTCCCAGCGCGCGGTCACCGCCACCCCGTCCTCCTGGGCGGGCGCGACCGAGGACCCGGCGAGCGCGCACGGGGCTCCGTCCACCAAGACCTGCACCGTGGCGGCGACTTCCTCGGGCCGGAGCACGTCGAGCTCCGCGCGGGCGAACTGGAGCACCGCCTGTACCTTCTTCCCGTCGACCGTGACGTCCCCGGTGGACAGCCGCAGCGCATGGGCGCGGGCGGCTCCGGGGACGAGCGCGCAGAGCGCAAGCAGGGCAAGGGAGCGTGGACGAGGCATCCGGTGAGCCCACCCTAGCGAGGTCCGGCCCAAGGATTTCACTTGAATCCGATTGCCACGCAGGACCGGCCCAACGCAGCCATGCGCAGCGACGGAGCGACGCCGCTCCGCTGGCGCTCGTGCTCGCCGGCTGGGTGCTGGCAGTGGCGCCCCTTGCCCACCCACTCCTCGCCCACGGGACGCCATTCCGCCGGACGACGCTCGACGGTGCCTGGGTTCATCACTCCGGCGGCCATGACTCGCCCAGGGGGCCCTGCGCACCGCCGGAGCACCACCACGCCCCCGGTGCGCCCGAGCACCTCCAGCTGCCGTTGCTGGCACTCGTCGCGCCGCCGCCGTTCCTGACGGTGTTGCTGGCCTCGCCGGCGCCGGCCTCGGTCCCCGCCCGCAGCGTCTCGCTTCCTCGTCGGCGGTCCCAGGAGCAGCCACAGGCGCCGTGAGCGGCACCGGAGCACCCGTGCCTGCCCGTTCCTGCTGACCGTTCCCCCGAACCCCGAGAGGAGCTCATGTCGAGATCCGTCCGGGCGAGCCTGGTCCTCGTCCTGTCTCTCGTTGCCATCTCCGCAGGCGCCCAGCCCACGGACGAGACGCCCCCGCCGCCAGCTCCAGGCGACGCAGCCGCTGCCGGCTCCGGCGACGAGGAAGCCGCGCACCGCCCCCCCCGATGCCTCGATACCCTCCCCCACGCCGGCGCTCCACGAGCACGGAAGTGCCGGCGGCTACGAGACCACCATCGAGGCTCCCGCGCCGACCTCGGCCGCCTCCGCGGAGAGCATTCGTGACCGGGACCTCCGGCTCTGAAGCAGCGAGTCCGGTTGCCCACCTGTGCACCGGTGGGCGAGCCGGAGCTCAACCCCTGCGCGCTGAACGACGTGGTTCAGTCCGACCTGGCGGCCTTTCTCCAGGAGGACGTCCCTCGCGGGGCGCGACGACCCGGGCCTGGCCGGAACCGGGGTCGAGGACATCCACTTCACGCCCGGGAACCCAATCAACGTCCGGGGCACCCTCGCCCTCTACTTCTGACTCCGAGGCATCTCATCGCCCGCCTCCGCGCTTTGCGAGCCGCCGCTCGCGGGCGGTGACCGCGGCCGCAACCTCGTTCGCCCCCTCGCTCCGGAGCTTCTTGAACTCGTCCTGGAAGCCCTTCAGCTCGTCCTCCGAGGCCTCCTCCAGAGCGGCGAAGGTGTTCCGCGCCTCCCGGCTGCTGCGGATGAGCTCGTCGAGCTTGAGGTGCAGCGCGGTGGCGTCGCGGTTCTGGGTGGCCTGGATGAGGAAGACCATCAGGAAGGTCACCACCGTGGTGCCGGTGTTGATGACCAGCTGCCACGAGTCGCTGAAGTGGAACAGCGGTCCGGTCGCCGCCCAGACGAGCACCACCAGCACCGCGATCGAGAAGGCGAGCGGGGTCCCCAGTGCCCGCGATGCGCTGTTGGCGAAACGACGGAAACCGTCCTCCATCGCCGGCAACCTAGGCACCGGCGGCGGCCAGCGGGAGCGCCGGTCAGCGCGGGAATGGGCTTGACCCGGCGCTCGGCGCCGAGAACGCTCGCGCTGGCCGTGAAATCTCGCCCCGCCGCGCTGGCGCTGGTCCTCCTGGTCGCCACCACCGCCGCCGGGGCGGAGCCCGACGAGCGGCCCGGCTCCCCTCCACCGGGGGAGGTCCGCATCCGGGAACGGGCGGTCCTCGAGCTCCGCGCTCCCCTCGCCGGGCGCCCACCGCAGCTCCGCGGGCGCGAGGCCACCGAGGCGCTGGTCCACGTCCTCGAGCAGCCCGGACCGGACGTGGTCCGCCTCGAGCCACGGGAGCAGGGAGTGGCGCTGCTGGTGGGCAGCGCCCCGATCCTCGAGCTGGCCCCGGACGACGCGCGCGAGGCGGGAGCCTCCGACCTCACCCTCTACGCCGCAGCAGCGGGACAGCGCGTCGAGGCAGCGCTCAAGGCGGAAAGGCGGCGGCTGGAGATCCAGGACAGCGTGTTCTCGGTCTCGCTGGCGGTCTTCATCACCCTCCTCGCCTTCCTGGCACTGCGGCTGGTGGGAAGGCTCGGCAGCCAGCTCCGCGCCGCGCTGCTGGCCGACCGCGAGCGGATCCCGGCGCTCAGGTTGGGCACGGTGGAGGTGGCGAGCCGCCGGGTGGTGCGCGGGGCGCTGCGGCTCGGTCTGCTGCTCGGTACCCGCATCGTCCAGATCGTCGTCCTCTACGTCTGGCTGCTCTTCGTCCTCTCGCTGTTCGCCGCCACCCGCGCGTACGGCACCCGGCTCACCGGGTCGGTCCTCCGGCCCGCGGGGGCGATCCTCGGCAGGGCGGGCGCCGCGCTCCCGATGCTGGTGGTGGCGGCCCTGTTCGCGCTGCTGGTGGCGCTGGTGGTCCGCACGCTGCGGCTGTTCTTCGAGAGCGTCGCCCGCGGCGAGACCCACGTCCGCTGGATCCCCGCGGATCTGGCAACCCCGGTGGGCGTGCTGCTGCGCGGGGCGATCGTGGTGCTGGCGGTGCTGTTCGCCGCGCCACTGATCACCGGCGGTGACACCGGTGCCCTCTCCCGGCTGGCGACGGCCGTGCTGCTGGCCCTCGGGCTGGGGGCGGTGCCCCTGCTGGCCTCGGTCGCGGCGGGACTCCCCACGGTCCTCGGCCGGAGGCTCCGGCCCGGGGAGATGGTGGAGGTCGGGGGCCGCCAGGGACAGGTCCGGGAGGTGACGCTGCTCGAGGTCCGCCTCGAGGACGCGGAGGGGGCCGAGCTGCGAATCCCGCATCTGGTCGCCTTCCTCCACCCCAGCCGGGGGCTGGGTGGGGTGCCGCGCAGGGCGCTCGAGGTCTGCGTGCGAGCCGCGGAGGATCAGGCCCGGGTGGAGTCGGTGCTCCTCGAGGCCGCGGGCTCGCATGCCTCCGGTGCCCGGGCCGAGCTCCTCTCCCTCGACGCGGGTGGGGCGCGCTGGCGGGTGTCGGGAATTCACCCCGACCTGGGCCAGCGAGTGGCCACCGCGCTGCGCGATGCCAGCATCGTCCTCGGCCAACCAGGTCCCGAGGCAGGGGGATGAACGCCCTCTGGGCGCTGATGGGCCTCATCGCCGCCGCCTTCGTCGGCAGCGTGCTGGTGGGGCGCCGCGGGCAGCCGCGCCACGGGCTGGCCTCCGGGTCCGGGCCGGTCCTCGCCGGGTTCCTGCTTGGCCCGACGGTGCTCGGCCTCGTCACTCCCGGCCTGCTCGAGGTCTTCACCCCGCTCGCCCAGGTGGGGCTGGGCTGGCTCGCGCTGATCCTCGGGCTCGACTACGGGTGGGTGGACCGGCGGCGGATCCCCGTCATCCGGCGGGTCGGAGGGACGCTGGCGGGCCTGTTGACCATGGGAGTCATCACCGCGGCGACCTTCGCCCTGCTCCGGCGAGTGCAGCCCACCGGGCCGGTGTGGTGGCAGGACACCACGAGCTGGATCGCCGCCGGGGGCACCGGGGCGGCCTGCGCGGAGACGACCCGGCATGCCGTGCGCTGGGTGGCCGACCGGCTCAAGGCCAGCGGCGAGGTGACCGAGCTGCTGCTCGACATCTCCGACGCGGACGACTTCGGGCCGCTGCTGGCGTGCGGCGCGCTCTTCACGCTCCAGCCGCCGGCGGATCTTCGCTGGGCAGCCCGCCCGGGCGTGCTCTGGGCGGGGCAGATCGGCCTCGGGGTGGCGATCGGGATGCTCACCGCGCTTCTGGTCTCGCGGGAGTTCCGCTCGCGGTCCCTGTGGGGCGTGCTCTTCGGCACCTCGATGGTCGCCATCGGCCTCGCGGTCCGGGCCGACCTGGCGGTGCTCACGGTGGGGTTCTGCATGGGCCTCGGGCTGAGCGCGGTGTCCCGCCACCGCCAGGCCATCCGGGCCGTGGTGCTCCCGGCCGAGTACCCGCTCCGTCTGCCGGCGCTGCTGCTCGCCGGGGCGCGCATCGACGTGGGGCAGGTGCCAATCCTCGCCTGGCTCCTCCCGGTGGTGCTGGGCGCACGGCTGCTGGCGAAGGCGCTGGTCGCCGGGTGCGCGATGCTGGTCTGTGCCCCACTCCGGCGTGCCGGCGCACCGCTCGTCCCGGGGCTGATGGCCTGCGGGCCCACCAGCATGAGCATCGGCCTCGCCTTCGCCCTGCGCTTCCCCGGGCGCATCGGGGAGACGGTGCTGGTCTCGGCCGCCGCCGCCACCCTGCTGGGCGAGCTGGTCGCCCCGCTGGGGCTCAAGTCCGCCCTGCGTCGGGCCGGGGAGGCCACTGCCCAGACCGGCTCACAGCCGGCGGTCGAGGTCGCGGCGTGAGCACCACCGGCGAGCACCGGCGCGCGGCCAACCGGGGCGTGGAGCTCCTCCTCCTCCTCGTCCTGGTCGGGCTGATGCTCCTTGCCTCGTACGCCACCCGCGGCGGCGGCGGCAACCACACCCTGGCCGCGCTGGGCTTCCTGCTCCTCGCCGGGACGGTGGTGGCCACCGTGCTCGAGCCGCTGGGCGTCCCGCATCTCACTGCGTACCTCCTGACCGGAATGGTGGCCGGACCGCATGTCCTGCACCTGGTGGATCACCAGACGGTGCAGGAGCTGTCACCGATCAACGCGCTGGCGCTCTCGCTCATCTCGCTGGCCGGCGGCGCCGAGCTGCGGATCTCGATGCTCCGCTCCGCCGCGCGATCGCTCCTCTGGGCCACGCTGGTCCAGAACGTGCTCGGCCTGCTCCTGATGGCCGGGGCGTTCTTCGCCCTCCGCCCGTTCCTTCCCTTCGCCGCGGCGCTCCCCGTGACCGCGGTCCTCGGCATCTCCCTGCTCTGGGGGATGATGGCCATCACCCGGAGCCCGGCCGCCACCCTGGGAGTTCTCTCGCAGACCCGGGCGAAGGGCCCGCTGGCGAACTTCACCCTCTCCTTCGTGATGACCTCCGACGTGGTGGTGGTGGTGCTCCTGGCCATCGTCTTCACCGTGGCCCGCCCGCTGATCGAGCCGGGGGCCCCGCTGTCGCTCCGCTCCTTTCGCGAGCTGGGCCACGACGTGCTGGGGAGCGTGGCGCTGGGGTCCACACTGGGTCTGCTCCTGGCGGCGTACCTGCGCTTCGTCGGCCGGCAGCTGGTGCTGGTCTTCGTCGCGCTCGGCCTGGTGATGACCCAGGTGCTGGACTACCTGCGCTTCGACTGGCTCCTGATCTTCATCACCGCCGGATTCGTGGTGCAGAACCTGTCGGCACAAGGGGACCGCTTTCTCGCCGCCATCGAGCGGCTGGGAGAGATCGTCTTCGTCATCTTCTTCGCCACCGCCGGTGCGCACCTCGATCTCCCCCTGCTGGGCAAGCTCTGGCCGCTGGCCTTGGCCCTGGCGCTCGCCCGGGCGGGCTGCACGTTCGGCGCCGGACGGCTGGCGAGCCGGCTCGCCGACGATCCCCCGGCGCTCCGGCGCTGGGGCTGGTCTGGCCTGGTCTCCCAGGCCGGACTGGCGCTGGGTGTCGCCGCGCGCATCCAGGGCGAGTTCCCGGCCTTCGGGACGGCATTCGCCGCGATGGCAGTGGCGACGGTGGCGCTGAACGAGATGATCGGCCCGGTGCTCTTCAAGACCGCCCTGGACCGGACGGGCGAGACCGCCCGTCAGGCGGAGCCCGAGGAGGGCGACGCGGCCGCGTCGACGTCTTGAGCCGCGCCGACCCCGCGCGGTAGGTGCGTCCTTCGTGCCCGATTTCGCCCCAGGGAGGCCTGAGCCCGCGATCGAGCGCGGCCAGAGTCGGCCGGCCCAGGTGCGCGAGGATCAGCCGACGGACCCCGCACCGCGCGGCGGAGGTACAGACCTCGGCGACCGTCGCGTGCCCGCCGACGCGCCGGGCGAACCAGATGCGCCGATCCCAGGCCGCGGCTTCTGCGAACATCAGCGGCGCGCCCCGGGCCCAGCGGGGGAAGACGAGGAACTCGGGGGCCCAGACGGCCCGGGCTGTTCCGAGACGGATGTCGTAGCCGAACGTCGGGTGTGCGGTGTGCCGCACCGGCCGGGGCTCGATCGACAGCCCGTCCCGGACGAAGGCACGAACCCCCGGCTCGCATCCCCGGGGGCGCGCCAGTCGCCGGATGCCGCTCATCAGCTCGGCCTGGGCGTCGGTCACCAGCCAGGCATCGAGCCGGCCCGAGGGCGCGCAGCCAGGGCCCCCGTCGATCATCACCCGGGTCCTCCCTGCGCGGACCAGCACCCCCGCCGGTGCGAAGCGGGGCGACCGCATTGCGCCCATCCCGAGCAGCGTGCAGCGGAGCGGCGCCACCTTCCGAGGCCTGGCGTCAGCGCGGGGTGAAGAGTTCCCGGGCCGCGACGAGGAAGTCGGTCTCGGTCACGATGCCCATCAGGTGGCCGTCGGTGCCGAGCACCGGGAGCGACCCGAACTTGTGCTCGAGCAGCAGCTCGATCGCCTCGTGGACCGGAGTCTCCGGGGTGACGGTCACGGGTTTCCGGCTCATGGTCTCGCCCACCCGGACCTGCTTCTTCCCCCGGGCCAGCGCCAGGAGCACGTCTCCGGCAGAGAGGATGCCGACCAGGTTCTGCTTCATGTCCACCACCGGGACATGGCGGATCGACCCGAGCTTCATCTGGGCATCGGCCACCCCGATGCTGTCGCTGTCGTGGACCACGATCAGCGCCGTGGACATGAGGTCTCCGACCTTGGCGACGCGGGACATCCAGCACCTCCTGCTGGCGGCCACTCTAGGACCCGCTCGCTGCACGGTCCACGCCGCAATTCCTGCGCCCGTCTAGCCTGGAGCGATGCTCGCTCCGCTCCTGACCCTGTCCGCGCTCGTCCTGGGTGCCAGCCCCGACCCGCTGGCCAGCATCCGCGCCGAGTCCCGGGCCCTGGTCCTCATCCAGCAGACGCTCCAGTGGTATACCGCGACGGTCGGCGAGACGAGCTTCCAGGCCGAGACCTACCTGGGCCACGACCGGCTCTTCTCCCGGGAGTCGATCGCCCGGGCGCGGAAGGCGGCCCAGGCGCCGGGCATCTCCGCCGACGAGCGACGGGCCCGGGAGTTCCTCCAGGCCTACCTCGCCGGCGAGTTCCTCTCCCAGTCGACCGCGGCATTCGACGATCGAGCGCAGAACGCCGAGCTGCGGGCCACCGCCCGGCTCCCCTGGATCCAGGAGCCAGTGCCGTACAAGCAGCTGGATCTCCTGGTCGCCGACGAGAGGGACGCCGGCCGCCGGGTGGAGATCGAGAAGGCGAAGGCCGAGATCTGGAAGACGGTGCTCAACCCCATCCTCGCCGAGAAGGAGGCCACCGCGCAGCGGCTGGCGCGGGAGCTGGGCTACCGCTCGTACGTCGAGCTCTCCGAGGAAAGCCGGCGGGTGCAGCTCCGGCCGTTCATGGTGGAGGGGAAGCGCTTCCTCGACGCGACTGACGGGCTCTTTCGCCAGCTGCTGGAGGAAGTCAGCCAGCGTGAGCTCGGCATCAGCGCCTCGCAGCTGCGACGGAGCGATTTCAGCCGCCTCTTCAAGGCGCCGCGTCTGGAGCGCTTCTTCCCCGCGGACATCGCGGTCCCGTCGTTCACCGCGTTCCTCGGGGGGATGGGGCTGGACTTCAAGACCGTGGCCGGCACCGAGGTCCGGGTCGACGACTCGCTCAATCCGCTGAAGGAACCGCGCGCGGCCTGCTGGGGCATCCGGGTCCCCGAGGACGTGCGGATCAACGTGAAGCCCCTCCCCGGGCTGGACAGCCTGGGAGTCTTCTTCCACGAGGGCGGGCACGCGGTGCTGTTCGCCAACACCACCAGCAGGGTCTGGGAGTTCCAGCAGCTCGGGCCCCTGGTCTTCACCGAGGGGCTCGGCGAGGTGTTCCGGTACTCCTGGGCGGACCCGCTCTGGCTCGGGCGCTACCGCAGCTTCGTGCAGGCGCACAACGCCCGGTCGAAGCGCAACGACCCGCTGATGAGCGACCAGGACATCCGCGACCTCTCGCGGCTCCAGCTGCTCTACCAGCTCTACTACCTGCGCCGGTACGCGTACGCGAAGCTGGTGTACGAGTCGGTGCTGCACGGCGGGTCCCCCGGGCTCTGGAAGGGGCTCTACGACCGGCCCACCTCCGACCCGATGGCGGTGTACCGGGACGTCTTCTCCACTGCCTACGCCGTGCCGATGGACGAGAGCGACGCGCTGCGTTTCCGCACCGACGTCGACGACACCTTCTACTCGGTGGACTACGCCCGGGCGTTCGCGCTCGCCCATCTCATCCACGAGGGGATGCGGAGCCGGTTCGGGGCGGACTGGTACGGCAACCCCGAGGCCGGCCGGCTGATCAAGACCCTGGTGGCCGACGGCAACAAGCCGCAGCCCGACGAGGTGGCGAAGGTCTTCGGCATCCGCTTCGACCTCCGACCCGCAGAGGCGCGCATCCGCCGGCTGGCGGCCGAGACGTCGGGGCGCTGAGGTCCGCAGGCACGTTCCCCGGGGGGGGGGCGTGTCACCGGTTCGTCACCTGGACGGGGGACACCTGAGCCAACTCGTCGCCAGGACCCGGAGCCCCTCCCGCATGACCCGCCTCGCCATTGGCCTGCTCTGCATCCTCTGCCTCGCCGGGCCCGCCCGCGCCGGAGCCATCTACCCCATCGATCGCGCGGGGGTGCTCGCCGGCAGCCGCTTCGACCTCAAGGTGGAGTTCGACCAGGTCGTCCCCAGGGAGCAGATCCGGGTGACGGTGGGCGGCCGCCCGGCCGAGGTGGTCTTCGGGCGCCCGGGGCTGTGGCTCGAGCGGGAGGACGGCAAGTCCGTCACCTCGTGGGTGCTCCAGGGAGCCTCGCTCAGCAGGATCGGGCCGGTGGAAGTGGTGGCCACGGGCGGCGAACAGACCCTCCGCGTCACCTGGGAGGTCTACGCGACGGGTCCGCGGAAGGCGAAGAACGTCATCTTCTTCATCGGCGACGGGCTCTCCCCGGCACACCGGACGGCGGCGCGACTCCTCGCCCGGGGCATGAGCCAGGGCAAGTTCAAGGGGCTCCTGTCCTTCGACCAGTTCCCGCACACCGGGCTGGTGGGCACCAGCGGGATGGACTCGATCATCACCGACTCGGCGAACTCGATGAGCGCCTACACCACCGGGCACAAGAGCTCGCTGAACGCCATGGGCGTCTACGCCTCGCGCGCGGAGAACGACTTCGAGCACCCGCGCGTCGAGACGCTGGTGGAGCTGGTCAAGCGACGGACGCGGATGGGCGTGGGGGTGGTGAGCGACGCCGAGGTCGAGGACGCCACCCCGGCGGCGATGGTGGCTCACACCCGGCGCCGGGCGCGGAAGGCGGAGATCGCCCCGATGTTCCTCGACGCCGGGGTGGACGTGCTCCTCGGAGGCGGACGGGCGTACTTCCTCCCCGCGGGCACGCCGGGGAGCAAGCGCCAGGACGGGCTGGACCCGCTGGCCCGCCACCGCGACGCCGGGTACCCGGTGGTCACCACCGCGCGCGAGCTGAGCTCCGCCGCCTCCCGCCCCGAGACCCGGAAGCTGCTCGGGCTCTTCCATCCCGACAACATGGACGGGGTGCTGGACCGGAAGTTCCTCAAGAAGGGGACCGTCCCCGAGTACCCGGACCAGCCGGACCTGACCGAGATGACGCGGGCGGCGCTCGACGTGCTCTCGCGCAACCCGGACGGCTTCGTCCTGATGGTGGAGGCGGGGCTGATCGACAAGTTCAGCCACAAGCTCGACTGGGAGCGGGCGACCTGGGACACCATCATGCTCTCCAACGCGGTGAAGGTGGCCCTCGACTTCGCCGCCCGGCGAAACGACACGCTGATCCTGGTGACCGCCGACCATGCCCACGGCCTGTCCATCGTCGGCTCGGTGGACGATGCGATCTCCGGGCCGCCCCGGGAGCGGATCCGCACCTACGCCGAGGCGGGCTTCCCCGACTACCCGGCGCCCGACGCCGACGGCTACCCTGCCCGGCCCGACCCGAGCCGCCGGCTGGCGGTGTTCTTCTCCGACACCCCGGACGTCTACGAGAGCCGCGAGCCTTCCCTGGAGGGTCCTCGCGAGCCGACCGTCCCTGCTCCCGACAAGAAGGGCTTCGTCCCCAACCTCGCCGAGAAGAGTGCCCGGGCGCCGCTCGCCGAGGGCAACCTCCCCCGGACCGCCGAGGGCGGCGTCCACACCATGGACGACGTGGTGCTCGATGCGGTCGGGCCGGGCTCGGAGCAGGTCCACGGCTTCATGGACAACACCGAGGTCTTCCGGATCATGGCCGGGGCGCTGGGGCTCGGCCGCGCGGGCCCACCCGCCACCGCCCGGGCGTCGGCCGGAACGGCAGGGGCGAGCCACTGACCTGGCCCTGTGGCGGATGACTTTCGGGCGCGCGGCGCGGGGCTGACATATAGCTCCCCGGCTTGGGCTCACGTCCTCCGCACGACCACCACCAGCACCTTTCCCATGTCCCGGCGTCCCGGGTGGCGCTGGCCGCGAGCATCACCGTTCTGGCCGGCGGCATCGAGCTGCTGTCGTCCCGAGCCAGCGGGAGCCTGTTCCTCCTGGCTGACGCGGTGCATCTGCTCGCCCACCTGGGCATCTTCCTGGTCCTGCTGATTCCTCCCGGGCGGCTGCACGGGGCGAGCGAGGACCTCGGGGCGGTGAGCGTGCTGCTCATCGTGGTGGCCATCGCGGGCTGGGTGGTGTGGATCAGCGTGAGGCACTTGATCGCTCCGCCCGACGAGCTGCCCAATGCGGCGGCGATGCTCGTCTCGCTGCTCGGGCTGGCCGCCAACACCTGCTCGGCGCTGCTCTTCCGCAAGCCGGCCGCCACCCACTTCTCGTTCCGGGCGGCGCTGGCGCACGAGCTGTCCGACGGGGGGATGACCCTCGCCGGGCTCGTCGGCGCGGCCTGCATCGCCCTGTTCGGCTGGCACTGGGTGGATCCGACGCTCAGCCTGGTCATCGGCGGCTGGCTCGGTCTGTGGGCGGTGCGGCTGCTGGTCCGGAGGGCCCTGCGCGGGCCCGACGTCTTCTTCGAACACTGAAAGTGGGTGCCGGCGGACCCTCCCCCTCCTGCGGATTTCGTTGTTTGGTCACGCAACGAACTCGATGTCAGGTGTCCTTAGGGAACACACTTCGGTGAGGACCAGCCATGCCCAGTCCCGGCACCACACTCCTGCCCGAGCTGACCCGGCTGATCACCAAGGCGCGGCGGGCGCTCTACATCGCGGCCGCTCGGGAGCTGGGAACCCGTGACGAGGAGATGTCAGCCTGGCTCGTCGCCGCCCGTCTGACCGAGCGGCGTGCCGCGAGCCAGAAGGATCTCGCGGAGATGACCGGCCAGCATCCGGCGGGCATCTCGCGTCTCCTCGACGAGATGGACCGCCGAGGCCTCACCGCCCGTGCGCTCGACCCGCTCGACCAGCGACGCCGGCTCGTCACCTTGACCCCTGCCGGGCGTCGCTGGCACCGGCAGCTGGAGCCGTTGGTCTTCAGGGCGAGCTTGAGCGTGCTCGGCGTCCTCGACCTCACCGAGCAGCACCAGCTCCGCGGCCTCCTCCGGCGGATCGGAGAGCCGCGGCTCGTCCCGACGCCGGGCGAGTCTCGCTCCGGCGCGCGGCGCCGTCCGGCTCAGCGGCGGTCCGACTCGCCCGGCCGGTGACGGGCGACGAACCAGGCGAGATAGCTTCCCAGCAGGATCGCCACCGACAGCCCGGTCACTCCCAGCGCCTGCCAGTCTCCCCGCGAGGGCCCCTGCGGCCGGGTGAGCCCGAAGAGGGCCACCCCGAGGCAGACCGCCAGGGCAGAGCTGATGACCACCCGATGAACGGTGGAGAGCCGGACCACTGCCCTACTCGGGTCCCCGGGGGTGGGGCGCCGAGGTGGCCAGCTGGACCTTGAACGCCAGCGCCTGCTCGGTGCCCCGCATCCGCATCAGCGAACGCACGTAGTAGGCGAGGGCCCAGACGTCCCGTTCCTTCTCCGGCATCACCTGTGGGTCCCAGGCGGGCATCGCCGCGCCCGTCACCCCGGCGACGAGGATCCGGTACAGGTCGGTGAGCTCGGTGCCCGGCTGGATGGATCGCACCGGATTCAGCAGGAAGTCGGGCGGGAGCAGCTGGACCGTCTTTCCGTCCGACGCGGTGTAGTCGCTGGGCTTCACCTCGGGCAGGAACATGGCGGGGCGGAAGTCCGTCTTGGGCTGGCCGGTGAGCTGCCGGGAGGCGGCGTCGATCTCCACCGGCGTGGCGTACGCTGGGTGGCAGTTCAGGCACTGCGCGAAGCCGTGGTACAGGAGCTTGCCCCGGGCGATGGCCTCGGCCTCCTTGCCCGCCCCCCACGGGTCTGGACCGGGAACGACGGGCTCTCCCACCGCGTCGTCGTCCTTCCAGGCATCGGAGAGCGTCTTGAGGTACTGGACGATGGCGTTCAGCTCCCGGTCCGGCACGTCCCAGCCGAGCATCGCAGTGCCGTGCAGGTTGGCGCGGACGATGCGAACCAGGTCCTCGTCGCGGGGAAGCTTCTGGTCGAGCACTCCAGCGAACTTGAACTCCCCCTGGGTGAAGTTGCGCGGCGGAGGCCGGAGCCCCGGAGCGGACGGCCCGTCGCCCTTCCCCTCGTCGCCGTGGCAAGCCCGGCAATACTGGAGGTAGGCGGTCCGGCCCAGGTTCAGTGTCTCGGCACCAACCATCTTCCCCGCCAGCTTGACGGGAGCCTTGAAGGGCCTGGTGTCCTTGGAGCAGCTCGCGAGAGCGAGCCCGAGCAGGCACGCGGTCAGATGTCGCATCGGTCAGCCCCCGCCCGTGCCGGCGAAGATCGCCGGGAAGAGGATCAGCCAGACCACGCCCACGAAGTGCCAGTAGTGCGTCCAGAGCCGGAGGCGGAGGTGACGTGCCGGCTGCAGTGCCTCCCGCGCCGCGGCCACCAGCACCGCCGTCAGCCCGACGACGCCCACCGCCGCGTGCAGTGCGTGGAAGCCGCACAGACCGAACACCGCCCCTCCGAACGCCCCCGCATCCCAGCGAACCCCGGCGTCCACCATCCGCTGGAAGAGGAGCACCTGGCTGGCGAGGAAGGCGAGCCCCAGGCCCAGTGCCACGCGGAGCGCGTTGCGCATCGAAGCGAGCCGCGCGCTGCGGACCGCCCGGAGCGCGATCTCCAGCGCCGCGCTCGAGCCGAGGAGGAGCACGGTGTTCAAGCCGGCCCACCGGACCGGAAGAGGCCCCACCTCGTCCGGCGGCCACATCGGGCTGCGCCAGCGCACCACGCCCAGCGCGAAGAAGAGCCCGGCGAACATCATCGCCCAGCTCCCGAGGAAGACGAGCATCCCCACCCGCGCGGTCGCCTCGTCGCGGGCGTGGGGCGGCCGGTAGAGGAGAACGCCGGAGGTCATCGTCCGCTCATCCGCGCGCCGGCGCCGCCGCAGGAACATCGCGCTCGTCCGGCAGGACCTCCGCCTGGCCGATCCAGTCGCGCCCCAGGCGCTTGCGGACCTCGGGGCTGGAGAGCTCGTGCGGCCCCCGGCGCACGATGGGGAGGTGGTCGAAATTGTGCATCGGCGGAGGCGAGGGGATGGACCACTCCAGCGTGCCCACCTTCCAGGGGTTGGCCTCGGCCTTGGGGCCACGGAACATCGAGTGGAAGAAGTTCCAGACGAAGAAGAGCTGCCCTGCAAAGAGCACGAACGCGGCGTAGCTGGTGTACCGGTTCAGGGCGCGGAGCGGCTGGAGGTACTGGTAGACGAACGGGTCGTACAGTCGCCGGTGCTGTCCGGAGTAGCCGGCGAGCAGCTGCCCCCCGAAGACCAGGGTGATGCCCACCACGCTGATCCAGAAGTGCGCCTTCCCCAGCGGCTCGCTCATCGACCGGCCGAACATCTTGGGGAACCAGAAGTAGAGCGCGGCGAAGCTGGCCAGGAACGAGGCCGCGGCCATCGTGTAGTGGAAGTGCCCCACCACGAACATGGTGTCGTGGAGGTAGAAGTCCGGGGCCACCGCTCCCAGGTACAGCCCGGTCAGGCCGCCGAGCCCGAAGACGAACACCATCCCCAGCGCGAAGAGCATCGGGGTGGTGAGCCGGATCGACCCCTTCCAGATGGTGCGCAGCCAGTTGAGGAAGAGCAGCTCGGCGGGGATGCTGATGATCAGCGTCAGGACCATGAACCCTTGCCCGAGCAACGGGTTGATCCCGGTCATGAACATGTGGTGGCCGTAGACCACCGCGCTCAGCACGGTGACCGCGGTCATCGCCAGCACCGAGCCCAGGTACCAGTTCGCCGGCTTGCGGCTGAAGTAGGCCACCAGGTCGCCGACGATCCCCCAGGCCGGAAGGATGAGGATGTAGACCTCGGGGTGGCCGAAGATCCAGAACAGGTGCTGGAAGAGGATGGGATCTCCTCCTCCCTGCGTCGCCAGCCCCGCCAGGTAGAACTGGGTCCCGAACACCCGGTCGAGGAGGAGCAGGAGCGCCGCCGAGCCCAGCACCGGGACGAAGAGCACGTTGAGCACCGCGGTGAGGAACAGCCCCCAGACCGTGAGCGGCATCCGGAGGTAGCTCATCCCGGGCGCGCGCAGCCGGATGGTGGTGGTGATGTAGTTGATCCCCCCCATGATCGACGACACGCCGGTGACGAAGACCGCGGCGACCATCAGCGTCTGACCGCTCCCCGGCGTCCCGAGGTTGGTGGACAGCGGCGGGTAGGTGGTCCAGCCGGCCCCGGCCGCGCCGAGGTCACCGAGGAACGACCCCACCACCAGGCAGAGCGAGAGGGCGAAGACCCAGAAGGACAGCGCGTTCAGCCAGGGGAAGGCCATGTCGCGGGCGCCGATCAGCAGCGGGATGCAGAAGTTCCCGAACGCGCCGATCAGGATCGGGGTGATGGCGAAGAAGATCATGATCAGCCCATGCATGGTGAAGACCTGCATGTACTGGGCGGGGCCGATCACCCCTCCGGAGTCGCCGAGGAAGATCTTCCCCAGGACGGGCACTGGCCGACCGGGGAAGGCCCACTGCCAGCGGATCAGCATGGCCAGCATGCCGCCCACCAGGAGGAAGATCAGCCCGGCCCAGAGGTACTGCTTGGCGATGACCTTGTGATCGAGAGACCAGATGTACTTGCGGAAAAAGGTCTCCGGCGGGTGGTGGATGGGCTGGAGCGCCTCGGCCAGCTCCAGCGCCTCACGATCCAGGTGCTCCTCGGCGATCATCTGAGCCTCGTGTGCTCTGCCCAGTCCCAGCCCCAGTGGGCGCCGTTGTCCTGGGCGTCGTAGCCCTGGAGGGAGTTGGCGGAGGCGGCGGCCAGCCACTGCTGGAAGCGGGCCGGCTCGACCACGTGCACCATCCCCTGCATCTTGTAGTGGTTGGCGCCGCAGTGCTGCGCGCAGCCGATCTCGTAGTCCCCGACCTTTGCCGGAGTGAACCACATCCGGTTGATGGTGCCGGGCACCGCGTCCACCTTCATCCGCATGTTGGGCACGTTGAAGCTGTGCAGCACGTCGGTCGAGCCGACCTGGAACAGGGCCGGCGCATCCAGCGGGAGCACCACCTCGTTCAGGGTGACCACGTCGTCGGCGGTGTTGAACTTCCCGTCCGGTCCCGCATAGCGGATGGACCAGGCCCACTGGTGGGCGTTGACCTCCACCCGGATCGCGTTCCTTTGCTGCTCCGCCCACTCGAAGTTCCAGTAGATTCGGTTGACCGCGATCAGGGTGCGGACCAAGAGGTCTCCGTCGACCACCACGAAGATCAGCAAGGCGACGAGGACGGTCCAGATCCAGGAGCTGCGGCGCGCGCCATGGTCGAACACCGCCTCGTGCTCGGGGCCATAGCGGAGGATGGACCAGACCATCCACACCACCATGATCAGGAAGATCAGCCCCACGAAGAGGGAGGTGACGATGATCATCTCGTCGATCCGCCAACCCTCTTTCGAGGCGTCCACCGGGAGCCCCACGCCGAGCGGGCCAGCCAGCAGGAGAGGCAGGTTCACGGTCGCCCTCCTCCGGACACCTTTCGGATGCCGAGGATGACCGCGCCGGCCACCAGGAATGGGGTCCCGAGCAATGCGGGCAGGAGCACCGCCACCCCGGGCGAGGCGGCGTTGCGCGCGCAGGCAGGACAGGCGAGCAGCAGCAGATGCAGCGCGCTCACGTGAAGTGCCTCCAGGCCGCCTCGGAGATCAGCACCAGGGCGTAGAGCGCGGCGATCAACCCCGGACCGGCGGCCATCCGGCGCAGGGCGATCGTCTCCCGCGAGAGGTGCATGGTGTAGAGCGCGAAATAGACCGCCTGGGCCAGCGCCAGGGCGAGGAGCAGCACCACCGTCCAGCGGGCGTGGCCCGGGACGAAGGCGACCGCCACCTCGAGCACGGTGAGCGCCACCATGACCCCCAGCATCGAGAGGTACTCGCGGGTCCTGCGCTGGACCGTGGCGGCGGTGCTCATCCTGGCACCCCCGTCGGGATGAGGTAGACCAGAACGAAGACCAGGTTCCAGACCAGGTCCACGAAGTGCCAGAAGAGCGCGGTCAGCTCCACCTCACTGGCCCGGGAAACGCCCCGAGCGGTCCGGGCGAGCACCACCAGCAGGTAGATGACCCCGGCGGTGACGTGCAGGCCGTGGAAGCCGGTGATGACGTAGAAGGTGCTCGCGTACGCCGACCTCCCGAAGACCAGCCCCTCGTGCATCAGCCCCGGGTGAAGGATCCCGATCCACTCCGCATACTGACCGGTCAGGAACAGCAGCCCGCCGAGCGCGGTGATGCCCAGCCAGCGCACGGTCCGGCGGCGATCGCCGTCCTGCGCGGCGTCATGGGCGACGATCACGCTGATGCTGGAGGCGATCAGCACCAGGGTGAGGAGGCAGGTGAAGGGGATGTTCAGCGCCGGCTCGCCGGGGTGCCTCCACACCGCGCTCCCGGCCCGGAGGATGCCATAGGCCAGGAGCAGCCCGGCGAACGAGAGGAGGTCTGACAGCAGGAAGATCCACATCGCCAGCTTGGCGGGAGTGGCCTTCCCGAACTGGGCGTCGCGCGGCCAGCCGGCGGTGATCTGCGGGTGGACCTGCTCGGCGGCGGTGGTCATCGCGACGGCGCCGCCTCAGTCCGGCTGCCGGAGGGTGTGAAGGAAGTGGACCAGGTCCCAGGCCTCCTGGGGCTTCAGGCTGTCGGCGAAGGAGGGCATCGGCGTCCCGTTCACCCCGGTCATGAACGTCCGGTAGAGGTCGGTGTCGGTGTTTCCGCACTTCCGGGCGTCGCTGCTGGTGAAGTCGAAGGGCGCGATGTGGTGGCCCCAGTCGTCCATCAGGGTCGGCACCGAGAGCCCATCGCCCTTCCCCTTGTTGCCGTGGCACTTGGCGCACTGGTTGTTGGTCCACACCACCGCGCCGCGCTTGCGCGAGGCCTCGTCGTCGGGGGGCGGAGGCGGAATGGCGATGGGCTGCCCGGGCGCCTCCTCCTTCCACTTGGGGGAGAAGGTCTTGATGTACTCGGCCAGGGCCCGGAGGTCCCAGTCGCCCAGCACCGCCCAGGGCGGCATGTAGGTGTGGTAGACGCCGACGCGCAGCGTGCGCATCAGGTCGTCATCGGTCGGCAGGGTGCCGCTGGGCGTGGACCTGCACTTGAAGATCCCCGAGGTGAAGTCCCGGGGCATCGGATCCAGCCACTGCGCCGCGTAGCCGTGGCCATCACCCTGCGGGCCGTGGCAGCTGATGCAGAAGCGCTCGTACAGCGGCTTGCCACGCGCGGCGAGCCCCTGGTCGATGGGAACCGGGGGCCGATCGGCGTCGGCGCCCTGGTCGGCGGCGGAGAGAACCACCGCCAAGAGGCCAAGTGCGGCGAGGAGGACGGGTCGGAGCGGGGCCATGCGCGCGGTTCCTCCGTTCAGAAGGCGAAGTCGATCCCGGCGAGCACCGTGCTGCCCTTGGGCTTGGTGCCGGAGACGGTGGTGGTCACCTGGCTCCCCTCGAGGAGCACGGTCGCTGCCATCCGATTCGAGAACTCGACCGTGTAACGGACCCCGAGTGTCAGGGCGGTGAGGTCACCCTCGTTCTGGGGCAAGGTGTCCGAGCCGGCCTGGGTGGTTCTGATCCGCTCCCAGCGGCCGATGATTGCCCAGTTGAAGGTGGGGACCCAGTTGATCTCGACGAACCCACCGATCCACTGCGCGGAGCGCACTCCGTCGGTGATCAGCGCCTGGTCCTCGTTGCCGAACATGATGACCCCGGTGATGTCCAGGGGGTTCACGTTGCTGAAGAAGAGCAGGTGCAGGTCGGCTCCGTACTTTTGATACGGCTGGTTGGAGTAGGCCGCTCCGCTGACCGGCACCGGCTCTCCGGTCGCCGGATCGGTCTGGGTGAGAGCCTGCACCGGGTGCCACCCGGCGGAGCCGAACACCCCTCCCTTCACCTCGGGGAGAATCCCGTTGTTGAGCAGCACCTTTCCCGAGAGGCGGCCCCAGACCACCGGCGAGCTGACCCAGTTCTTGGAGAAGATCGCGTCGTTCTCGGTCATGACCGAGACGGAGTAGCGCAGCGCGTCGAGCTCCGAGTGGCCGTAGATCTCGACCCCTGCTTGATTGCTCCCCGGCTCGAAGGTCGCGGCGCTCCCCTGGGGGTGGAAGTGGTAGACGTTGTAGCCCTGAGTGAGGGTGAGGATCCGGTGCTCGTCGACGGGTAGGTCGGGCGCGTGTTTTCCCACCCGGACGTTGAGGAACGGTGTTCCGAAGATGCGGTGGTAGCCGACGAACGCCGACTCGAGGTCGCCGTCGGAGGGTCCGGTCCCGAATCCGGCGCTGCCCAGACCCGGGGTGTAGACCACCAGCCAGCTGAACTGCTCCCCCAGCGCCCCGGCGGTGAGGATGTCCAGGCCCGCGAACCCGAAGGTTCCGTTCTTGGTGGTGGTGGTCCCCGGCGGCTGATCCACCGGGACTCCCTCCTGCTCCGCGTACTGGTACCCCACGGTGGTCCGCATGGCGATCGGCCAGTACGCCCCGGGCTGCTCGGTGGGATTGTCCTTGCCGCGGTTCATCCGGTAGCCGTTGTCCCGGAAGAGCTGGCCGAAATCGTTGAGCTTGGGCCAGGCCTCGTGGCAGGTGCTGCAGGCCACGTTGTACTTCCGAGCGAAGGCCGGGATGGCCTGCGCTGGACCGGGCAGCAGCACCGCCAGTGCGGCAGCGGCGACGACGAGGACGCGCACCTTCATGCCACCCTCCTCCCGCGAGCCGCCGGAGCTGCGGGCGGCTTCCATTGCGCGCGCAACTAAAAGAGCAATTCCCGGGAAATGCCAAACAACTGATTCTCACGGCGCGCCGCGTTGTCGAGAGACGATCCGATGAACGGGGTGTGTAGAGCCACCTTCCTTGCTTGTTCAATCAACGGAGGGAACGCCGCCGGCAGCCCGTCATCGCCCGTTCACCACCTGGGTGATGGCCGGTAGGAGCACCTGGCCGGGTGGCTCGCCGAGCACCGGCAATGCGCGCACCCGCCCGCGAGCATCGATCAGCACCCCGCGCGCGCCACGCCGGAGCTCCAGCTGCTCCGGCCGGCGGCCAAGGAGCGACACCAGTGCCGCCGCGCGCTCGGGGTCATCGACCAGGACCCCCGGTCCCAGTCGGGCGACGGGCACGGGTCCATGGCCGAGGGCGATCCACTCCAGGTCGAACCCCTGCCGGATGGACCGCAGGTGACGGGCGAGGGAGTGCGCCGCCTCGGCGGTCGCCGCCACGCATTCCGGGCACGCTGGATCGGCGAACACCACCAGCCGCCCCTTCCCGGTGGGGGGTACTTGGTCGAGCACCGGCAGGGGCGCAGGTGGACGCCGGAGCACGCCGGAGACGAGCGGGCCACCCACCAGGATGGCCATCGCCGTCCACCAGAAGACCGGTCGGGCCACCCAGCGCTCGAGGGGCCCGGCCGCGACTGCGCTCACTTCTTGATCTTCGCGTCGAAGGTCACCTTCCCCCCGGCCGGGACGGTGACCGAGCCCATCTTGGTCCCAGCGACCTCGTGGAAGGTGCCAATCTGGTACGTCCCGGCGGGGACCTCCTTCAGCTCGTACTTCCCGTCGGCGTCGGTCACCACCGCGTACGGGTTCTCGGCCACGAAGAGTGACCCGCGCATGAAGTTGTGGACGTCGCACTTCAGCGTCTCGCCACCGGACTTCTTCATCTTCTTCTCCACCACCATCCCCTGCTTGGGCTCGGCGATGTTCAGGATCGTCCGGCCTTCCTGGTACGAGTGGATGTTGTGGAGAATCGGGTCGCTGTTCTTGACCTGGAGATCGGCGTTCTGAGCGATGATCTGGGTGTGCGGATCGTAGTGGCACCCCTTCTGGTCCAGCACCGGCTTGGCCGGGAGGTCCATCTTCTTCCCGCTCTTGATGTCCGCGAGGTACACCACCACGTCCTTCACCCCTCCGGTGGGCGAGATCTTCCACTCGTCCAGCTCACGTGACGTGCCACACGTTCCCGGGTCCTGGGTGATGGTGACCTTCTCCGGATTGGGCGGGCTGCCGTCGTAGGTGATGCGCCCGCTGATCGTGCCCCCGCTTGCGACCGCAGCCTCGGTGTACTGGGCGCGGGCGAGCGTGGCGATGGTGAGGACGGCGACCAGGATTGCCTTTCGCATGGGCGGCTCCAGTTCCGGTGGGTGGAGGACGGAAGGGAAAGTTCCAGCCGCAAGCCAGTGGATGTCAACGAGGAGTTGATTGAATCTGCAATGAATCGCCGGAAGGCTCCACCCGCAGTCCGGATCGCGCCCGTGACTCCGCGCGGCAATCCTTGACCCGGGCCACCTGGTGGCAATGACCGCGGCTCAAGGTTGCCCGCGCAAGCGCTGCCCGGCGGTGTGCTCGGGGAGGGAGTCGAACCCTCACAGCCCTCGCGGGGCTCGCGGATTTTAAGTCCGCTGCGTCTACCGGTTCCGCCACCCGAGCGCCTCTGGTGGCGCCTGACACTACCCGGCCGCGATGCGCCTGGGCATCAGCTCGTGACGGCCTGGGGGCATCGCATTCGCCCCTGCCTGCCCTCGTGCGGCCCGTGTTTGCCAGTGCTTGTCGAGCCGGGCGTGGCACCGGCGGTCACGTGACGCGCGGCCGACTCCTTTGGCGACACTCGCCCACCTCGCGACTATGGTCCTCGGCCGAGGGGAGTTCGCCGTCCGAGGTGCCCAATGTGGTTCGCCTGCTTTCCGCTCCGCCGCGCGGTATTGCTCTCCGGGTCCATCCTGCTCGCGGTGGGCTGCGCCTCGGCTGGGAAGCCCAAGCTCCAGACCGCCTCGAGCGGTCCCGAGCAGCGCTTCAGCATGACCGGCTCGGGCTTCCAGACCACGGCGCTGATCACCAAGGACGGGGCCCAGGGCCCCCAGATCGACGTCGGCCGCTACGACGAGGGGAAGACCATCCGGGGCAAGGCCTCGGGGCAGGTCGTGGATCTGACCGTGTCCGGCACCCGGGCCCAAGGCATCTGGGGACCGGGCCCGCTCACGCTCGACGTGGCCGAGGAAGCCGATCAGCTGAAGATGAACGGGCTGGTCGCCGGCCGGCCCACCAGCTGGACCGCCTCGGCGGAGCGGATCGAGGGGACGATCGGACGCTGCGCCTACGACCTGCGGCGGACGGGCGAGTCCTACGCCGGCTCTCGCTCCTGCGCGGGGGGCATCAGCTCGGTGAACGTCCAGTTCCCCTCCACCATCCTGGAATGGCAGCCGATCAACGTGGCCATCCTGATGGCGCTGCTGATGTCCACGCCCTGAAGGCCTGCCTCAGCCGAAGTGGTAGCCGATCCGGAAGTTGAGCACCGGCAGGGGGACGGTTGCGCCGAAGTGGATGATGTCGCGAGCGTCCTGCTCCACGTCGGGCGGGGTCCCCGGGGGAATCACCAGCGTGTCCTTGTGGCTGAGGACGAACTGCACCCCCAGGTCGACCCCCATCGCGAAGCCGCTGCTCCAGACCCACTGCCAGCCCAGCCGCGGGGTGATGACCCAGCTCTCCACCCGGGCGAGCGCCGTCGCTCCGAAGGGCGTCCCGGTCTGCAGCTCGGTCACGTCGCCATCGAGAACTTGTTGTCCGAACCCCACCCCGAGGAAGAAGACACCCCGCATGGGGTAGATGCGGAGCGCTACCTCCCAGGCCTCGAACTTGTTGAGGTTGGCATCGGTGGTGTCGCTCTTGGCGCCGGCCCAGCTCAAGATCGCGTCCGAGGCGAACTTGGGGAAGGTGCTCCAGCCGCCGCTGAGGCCGATGTAGGGGTGGACCCGCGCGTACCCCTCCACGTTGATCAGCCGAGGGATGCTGATGATGCCGAGATTTGCTCCGACCCGGAACCGTCCCGGATCGTCGGGTCCACCCTCCTCGGCGCGCGCCGGCACCCCGAGCAACAGCACCGCGGCCAAAAACACCCCTCGCGTCATGCATCCTCCCCTTCGTCCCCACCCCGGATGTCACCTGGTCGGACGGGGGGCACGCAAGGAGGTCGCACAGGGGTCCCACGTGCCGGGGGCCGGTGCTAAAGACGATTCCCTCCATGCTGGAAACCGTCACCAAGGGCTTCCGGGCGGCCAAGAATCGGCTCGCCGGGAAGCAGGAGATCACCCCCGAGCTCGTCGACGAGTCGCTGCGCGACATCCGCGTCTCGCTCCTCGAGGCCGACGTCGCGTTCGACGTCGTGAAGTCCTTCGTCGCCCGGGTCCGGGAGAAGTCCGTCGGGGCCACCGTCCAGACGACCATCACCGACAAGCAGGGGCGCAAGCACAAGGTCTCGGCCGGAGACCACTTCATCAAGGTCTGCCACGACGAGCTCGAGGCCCTGATGGGGCCAGTGGACACCTCGCTCAGGTTCAAGCCCAAGGGCGGGATCACCACGATGCTGCTGGTCGGGCTGCAGGGCTCGGGAAAGACCACCACCGTCGGGAAGCTGGCGAGCTACCTCCAGAAGAAGGGCAAGAGGCCGCTGCTGGTGGCGGCGGACATCTACCGCCCGGCGGCCGTGGACCAGCTCCAGGTCCTGGGCCAGCGGCTGGGCGTGCCGGTCTTCTTCCAGCCCGACACCCTGCCGCCGGACCTGGCGCTGAAGGGGGTGGAGGCGGCGCGGGCGCAGAAGTGCGACGTGGTGCTGGTGGACACCGCCGGCCGGCTGGCCATCGACGAGCAGCTGATGAACGAGCTGAACCTCATCAAGGCCGCCGTCCAGCCGGACGACATCCTGCTGGTCTGTGACGCGATGATCGGCCAGGACGCGGTGCGCACCGCGGCCGAGTTCGACCGGCGCCTGTCGCTCGACGGGTTCATCCTCACCAAGCTCGACGGTGACGCCCGCGGTGGCGCGGCGCTGTCGATCAAGGAGGTCACCGGCAAGCCGATCAAGTTCCTGGGTCTGGGCGAGTCGCTGGACAAGCTCGAGGAGTTCCGCCCCGACGGTCTCGCCAGCCGCATCCTCGGCTTCGGCGACATCGTGGGCCTGATGCAGGACTTCGAGCAGGTCGTCGACGAGAAGAAGGCCGAGGAGGACGCGAAGAAGCTCCTCTCGGGGAACTTCTCGATGAAGGACTTCGTCGAGCAGATCCGCACCGTGCGGAAGATGGGCCCACTCAAGGACCTGCTGGAGAAGTTCCCCATCTTCGGTGAGATGACCGAGCAGCTGAACCCGGACGAGAAGGAGCTGACCAAGATCGAGGCGATGTACTGCTCGATGACCGAGGCCGAGCGGCTCCGCCCCACGCTCATCAACGACGGACGCATGGTGCGCATCGCTCGCGGGTCCGGGCGGAAGAAGCAGGAGGTCCAGGAGCTGCTCGGGAAGTACCAGATGATGCAGCAAGTGATGGGCGCCGTGGGCCAGAACCCCGGGCTCCTGGGCCGCATCCCCGGGTTCAAGCAGCTCGGGCAGCTGTCGAAGATGAAGAACATGGACCTGTCCCAGGTCTTCGGGAAGGACGCGAAGATGATGGAGCAGGCGCTCGGCGGCGGCGGGATGCCGATGCAGGTTCCCCAGGTGGCTCCGGGCTACACCCCGCCCATGGGAGCGGGGGCGATGGCCCGGGCGCGGCTGATGGGCTACTCGGACGCGCCGATGGCCAAGCAGGTGGACCGCGACGCGCTCAAGGACAGGCGGAAGCGCGAGCGACAGGCCCGGAAGAAGAACCGCAAGCGGCGCTGAGCCGGTGGCCTCACCTGACCGATGCCGCGTACCGGAGGTCTAGGCCGGGTGCCGCCTGGACCGGGCCCACCCCTCCCTGGTGGGCCTCTCTGCAGCGAGCCACCTTGCTCCCGCCGTAGACCGCCGCCGCGGTCTCCACCGCCGCCAGCGCGATCAGCGCCGCGCCCGCCCCCTGCGCAGCGCCCGAGTAATCCAGGCAGACCCACGAGCCCGAGGAACAGGCGGGCTTCCCCTCGGCCAGTGCCGCGACGCCGAGGCCGGCCAGCCCGGCCGCGAAGACCCCGTCGATCACCGGCACGGCGGCCGAGGTGGTGCACACGCCTCCCCCGGGCACGTCCGGCGCGGGCCCGCGCACCGCCCAGAACGAGCAGCCAGGACAGAGGAGCAACAGCAAGAGCACGAGCGAGCGACGCATCGGAGCGCTCCTTTCGGCTCGCCCCTGAAGCACCGGGCGTGCCGTGCTCGTCCCCTCGGAAGAGCGACGACCCACCCCCCGTCACTGTGCAGGGCGCTGCACGCCGGCGTGCAACCCCGGCGTCGACCAGGGCGCCGCTACTCGGCCTCGCCGGGCGGGTCCTCGCCGCGGGGCACGACCAGCCCCCGTGAGAGGCGCCGCAGCACCCGGAGCTTCTGCCGCTGCTTGTACCGTGCGTGAGCGTTCTCGCCCTGCTCGTTCAGCTCGGAGGTCCGCACGTCGAGCATCTGGAACTCGACCAGGGTGAAGCCGATCCGCCCCTTGCGCTCCCGGCGGTCCAGCTCGGGCGGCGGCAGCCACTCGTCGAGGCGCAGCGGCACGTCCACCACGAAGTTCAGCACCCGGTAACCGCTGCCGCTGAACTCGTTGCCGCCTCCGCCCTCGCGGTCCTCGAAGTCCGGATCGAGGTGCAGCTCGTGGGCGTGCGCCCGGAAGTGCGGGAACTCGTGCAGCAGCGACTTGAAGGGCAGCAGCGTGTTCTCGGTCTGTCCCGGCACCAGGAAGTTGAAGGGGAACAGCCGCTGGGTCAGGAAGTAGAGGACCGGGAGGATGTCCGCCCGGGTCGGGGTGACGATGCGGAACCGGGTCCGGTCGTAGACCTGCGCCGCGACGTTCTCCTTCTTCGCCAGCAGCTTGGTGATGAGCGACTCGCGGCTCTTCACCGAGGGGCTGTAGTCGAGGATGGGCAGGCCCTTCTCCCGCGCCTCGGCCAGCACCCCGTTCACCTTCGCGGTGGCCATCCGCGACAGGTCCGCCTCGGACACCGCCAGGCGGAACAGGAGGTCACGTCCCTCGATGTGCTGCACCACGTGCATGCACTTGAGGACGATGCAGGCGATCCGCCGGAACCGATGCGGCTCCTTCACCCCCGAGGCGTAGAGGAAAAGGTCGTGCACCTCGGCCGGTCGGGCCACCGCGTCCGCCACCCGGTAGGAGAACGTGCGGCGCAGGTACTCGACGGCATCCGACAGCACCAGCCGCGCCCAGGCCTCGTCCTCGGGGTGCGTCAGGTCCAGCCCACACAACCGCAGGAAGCGGTCCACCTCGTCGCGGTTCCGGAAGTGCAGCCGGCGCCAGTCGATGACCGATCCGCCCCGGAGGATGAGGCGCACCCGCTCCAGCTCCTTGAGGCCCATCTCGGCCACGGAGCGGACGGGGAGGTCTGGGAGCTTGGGCTCGACGGGGAGGCGCATGGGCAAGCTTCGGCCGCGCGACCTGAACACGCCTAGAAGGTGAAGGGAAAGTCCACCGGCTCGCCCGGCTGGTACTTGTGCTTGGGAAAGTTCCAGGACTTCACCAGACCGCTGAGGCAGGTGGCCATGTAGGACGATTTGAACTGATCGGTGACGGCGTTGACCGAGGCGGTCTTGCCCGAGGTCTGGATGACCCAGTGCATCACCAGCGTCCCGTGCAGGTTCGCGTCCCGTGCCTTCTGCTCGTTCACACAGCGCACGATGGAGGGCTTGTTGGCCAGCACCACCGACATGATGTCGCCCTTGGGCAGACGCTCGGGCACCTCGGTGCTGGACGCCCCGGGGGCGGGCGGGATGTAGGCGTTCTTCTTGCCCCGCGACTCGTCGGACTTCACCGAGCCACCGCCGGTGCCGAAGACCTCGTCGAACAGGTCGTCCGCCTTGCTCTTGCCGCCGCCGGAGCTCTTCGCCGGCTCGGCCGAGGCCACCGCGTCCTCACCTCCCCCGGATGCCTTGCCGCCCCCGTGCGACCTCGAGCCGCGGGTGCCGCGGCGGGTGCCTCCGGTCTCGCCGGGGGGCACGGCCGGGGTGACCTTCGCCACCGGCGGCGCCACCGGCGGGGTCACGCTGGGCGTGGCGATGACGGGCTGCGTGGTGGCCGGCGGCTGCGCCGGGGCCGCCTTCGCCGGCTCCGGAGGAGCGGTGGCGGTCCTCGGAGGCTCGGTGGGAGGCGGTGTCTGCCGGGCCGCGAGCTCGGAGGCCTTCTGACGCTGCAGCAGGTACCAGCCGCCGCCTCCCACCGCGGCGAGCACCACCGCCACGGCCACCACGATGCCGATGAGGACCCCGGTGTTGCCCTGCGGCTTCACCGGCCGGGTGGCGTAGGGGTAGGCGGGGGTGAAGGTCGGTGGCCGCTCGACGTGGGTGACCGGCGTGGGCGACCCGGTCCGCGAGGGCCGCCCGTTGATGCTCGCCGCGGGCACCTCGCCGGTGGGCGGCGGCACCTCGAGCAGCCCGCGCGGCGCAGGTGAAGGCTCCGGCGCAGGCGGCGGCGCGTCGGGCTTGTTCAGCGCGTCGATCTCGTCCTTCACCAGGCTGGCCAGGGCGGCCGACGCGGAGGGCTTCCACCCGCCGGCGTCCGGGACCGGGGTGGGCACCTCGGCCCGCACCGTGCGCGTCACGCCGCCGGCGCTGAACGCCGACTCGACGGGCACCGAGACCACCGGCATTGGCCCGGACGGAGACGAGGCCGGCGAGAACACCGGACGCTGAGGACGGGGGGCGAGCCACCCCGCCAGCTCCGACACCTCGGAGAGCGGCACCCAGTCCTCGAAGCCCTGGCGCCAGGTCAGGCTGTCGGGGCCGATCTCTCCCTGGTCCCAGTGGTCCTTGATCGCCTCGGGGGTCAGCGGACCGGTCTGCTTCTCGTCGATGGCGACGTACCAGTCATGCGCTCGGGGCGGCCCGTCGCTGACCGGTGGCAGGTTGGCCTCGACCGGCGGCTGGTCCTCCTGCGGCGGCGGCAGCTGGTCCTGACGCTCGCCGAGCGCGCTCTCGAACGCCGCGCCGATCTCCTCGTCGTCCACGTCGCTGAAGATCGAGTTCTCGCCGGTGGGGGCCTCGGGCCCGGGGGGTGGTGGAGCGGACTCCTCCAGGCTTCGGAGCGCGGCCTCGGCCTCGGCGTCCTGCGCGCGGCGGACGACGATGACGTTCCCGCATTTCTTGCACCGGACCTTGACCCCGTTCGCCCCGACCTTGTCGTCGGAGATCATGTACTGGGCCCGGCAGCTGTCGCAGACGAAGCGCATGGAACTCTGGGGGTTTGCCCAGCCAAAGAGCGTAGAGGTCGCCCCCCGGCCGGGTCAAGGAACGCCCGCGGGGGCAAAGGAGATCTACTTCCGCGCCGGCACCTCGACATTGGTGCCCACCGCGAGTCGCAGCGCGGCGAGATCCTCCGACACTGCGAAGGTCATCAGCTCGCGGATCTTCACCTTGCCGGCGACCCGGTAGCTGGACCCGGTTTCACCCTGGACGAGCTTCTTCACCGCCTCGAGGTCCCCGGCGGTGAACAGCGCACAGCGGACCCCGGTCAGCTCTGCCCCCTCCAGGTAATCCCGGACCGGGTCCGGATCATTCCGGCGGAGCACCTCCGGAACCAGCCGGGCCAGGGCGGCGCGGAAGGGTTCGGTCATGACCGACTCGAGCGCACCGCGCTCGGCCTCGATCGCCGGGGCCGGGGCGGTCCAGCGCATCTGGAAACCGGCGAGCAGCACCGCCCCCTGGAACACCGCCGCCAGCCGCTCGGGGGCGAACCGGGAGGCGAAGACCAGCTCGGGCCTGAGCAGCGCCAGCGTCCGCCCGAGCTGCGCGTGGGTGTCCTTCGCCTGCGGGTCGCCGAAGAACTTCCCGCCGACCTTCAGGCACACCGGCTGGGAGTGGATGATCTCCACCCCCAGCAGCGGGTCGGGCGCGGGTTCCATCGAGCGCTTGGCGAGCTTGTCGCGGGTGGCGACCAGGAACGGGGAGAACAGCTCCACCGCCTCCAGCCCCAGCAGCCGCGCCACCGCCCGGTAGTGGTGGATCTGGTACTCCTGCGCGGTGGCCACGTCGATCCGGTGCTTCTTGGGGATCAGCTGCGCCTGGGCGAGCGGAACCGCCCAGAGCTGACCCGCGCCCTGGAAGAGCAGCCCCATCAGCTCGGCGAACGGGGTCCGCACCTTGGGGTGGAGGAGGTGCTGGGCCCAGAGGCGGTCGTTGAGCGTGGCCCGGGGGGTCTCGCGCTTCTTCGCGTAGGGCCCGAGCTTGCTGATGATCTCCTTCTCTGCCGGGCCCGGGTCTCCGAGCAGCCCGGAGACGACCTGGGCCGCCAGCCACGCTCCGTCGTAGTCCTTCCTCCGCGCGGCGAGCTCGGCGAGCTGACTGGCGACCTTCTTCGGATTCTGGGTGTGGGCCAGCGCCCGGCGCAGCGCCTGCACGGCGGGCTCCTCGTTCCCCGACGTCTGCAGGAGGAGGTCGGCGTAGGTCTCCTGGACGGCGGCGTCCTCCGGGAGTCCGGCCGCGGACACCTTGTAGGCCATCAGCGCGCTCTCGGGCTGCTTCAGGACTTGCAGGTACAGGTCACCGAGCGTCCGCCACAGGGCCATGCGCGCCGACTCGGTCTCGTCGGTCTTCGGCAGGCGCTGGATCATCCGGGCGTAGTTCTCTTCAAGCTGCTTCCACTCCTTGGCCGCGCCGAGCATCGCCTCGATGCTGCTGAACGCCTCGATGAACAGGGGATCGAGATCGAGCGCGGCGTTGAACGCCTCCACCGCGCGATCCGTGTCGCGCAGCTCGTCGCGAAGGCTCTCGCCCAGCGCGAACCACACCCGCTTGGCACGCTGCGCATCGGCCTGCAGCTCGGGTTGCCCGAGCATCGTCTCCAGGACCTCCGCGGCCTTCCCCGGCTGGCGCGTCTCGCGGTAGAGCACGTAGAGCGCGTCCATCACCTCCAGCGACTGGGGACGGATGCGCAGCGCCTGGGCGTAGGCGTCGATCGCGGTGTGCAGGTCCTTGAGCCGGTCCCGCGCGATCTGCCCCAGCTCCAGCGCAGCCTCGGCCTTCGGGTCACCCTCGAGGACGTTGACCAGCGCCTGGCGGTACTCGGCCGAGCGGTCCCACCGCCCGGCCCCGTCGGCGAGCTGGATCAGCGAGCGGAGGCTCGGCTCGTGGCCAGGGTCGATGGCCAGCGCCTTCTCGAAGTGGTTCTGCGCCCGGTCGTGCTGCTTGAGGGCGATGTGCACCTCGCCGATCTGCCAGTACAGCTCGACGATCTCGAGGTCGGTCAGGTCCTCCCGGTGGTGGATGAGGATGGTCTGGAAGACCTTGAGCGCCTGGTCGTGCCGGCCGGACTGGACCAGGAGGTTCGCGTAGCCCTCGAGCGCGGGGAGGTACGTGGAATCGAGCTGGTAGGCCTCCTCGTACGCGGCCAGCGCGCGGTCGCGGCGGCCCAGCTTCTCCTGCACATAGCCCATCCGGTAGACCTGCCGGCAGAGGTCCTTCTCCACGGCCTCGTCCTGCTCGGTGGCCAGCCGCCCCTTGAGGTTGCGGATGACCACCTCGAGCATCTTCTCCGCCGGCTCCCAGCGCTCGCGGGCGATGTAGAGGTCGGAGAGCGGCAGCGCGGCCTCGGCCTGCTCGGGGTCGAGCTTGATCGCCTCCTCGTACCACTGCATCGCCGAATCGGCGTCCTCGCGGCGCTCGCTGTGGTAGCGGCCAACGGCGAGGTAGGCCAGGGCCTTGGCCGAGGCCTCGCTGGTGGCCTGGGCCTCGGCGACCAGCGTCTGCTCGTAGCTCTCCCAGTCCTGCTCGAGCTCGTAGATTCCGCGGAGCGCCTGCAGCGAGGGCAGGTACTCGGGGTCGATGCGCAGCGCCTCGGAGTAACAGGCCTTGGCCGAGGACAGGTCCTGGAGCATGTCCTCGTTGATCTTCCCCATCCGGTGCAGCACCTCGACCGCGCGCGGGTCGCGCCCCAGCGCCTCGGCCTCCTGGTGCAGCATCTCCAGCGCGAAGGGCCAGTTGCCGCTCCGCTCGTAGAGCGTTCCCAGGGCGTGCAGCGCCGGGGTGTGGCCGGGGAAGACGCCCAGGGCGGCCTGGAACGCGTCGGCGGCCTTGTCGGTCTGGTGCAGGTGCGCCCTGAGCACCTCGCCGGCCTCGACCATGAGATCGGCCTGCTCCTCGGCGTCGGTGGCCAGATGGATGTGCCGCTCGAGCACGCCCACCAGGTCCTCCCACCGTCCCTCCACCCGCCGCAGCCGCTCCAGCGCCTTGATGGCCTGGAGGTTGGTCGGGTCCAGGGCGAGCACGCCGTCGATGCAGGCGTCGGCGTTGGACGCGTTCTGGTAGCGGTCCTCCCAGATCGCGGCGGAGTGGAAGAGGATCTTCACCTTCTCCCGGTAGTCCTCGGTCAGCTCCAGCTGCCGCTCGTAGATGGCGAGCAGGTCCGCCGGGCGGTCGAGCTTGGTGTAGAGCCGTTCCAGCGCACCGAGGGCCTCGGCGTTCCGCGGATCGAGCGCCAGGGCCTCGCGGTATGCCTCGATCGCGGCCTCCTCGTCGCCGATCTCCTTTTCCTGGACCAGGGCCACCGAGTTCTGCAGCTGCGCCCGCTCCTCCGAGGTGGGGAGGAGATCCCGGGTCCGGACGAGCGTGGCGGCGAGGTCCCCCCACATGTGCTGATCACGGTAGAGGCCGGCGAGCACTCCCAGCGTCTCCACGTCGGGCTCGAGCTCCAGCGCGCGGATGAGGGCGTTGGCCGCCTCCTCCGGGTCCTTCAGCCGCTCGAGGTGAATGCGAGAGACCTCCCGGAGGATGGTCTTGCGGGCCTCGAGGGACGGCGCGGCCTCGATCTTCTGCTCCAGGGAGACGATGAGCTCGCGGTCCCGGCCGCGGCGGCCGAACATCTGGGCCATCGCGTCCAGCGCCGAGGCGTTGGTGGGATCGAACTCGAGGATCTTCCGGAGCGCGGCCTCGGCCTCGCCCGGGTCGTCGAGGTTCTTGTCCTGCACCCGGGCCAGGACCAGGTAGAGGCGCTCCGCCAGGGGGCCCTTGGGGAGCTCGTCCGCCACCTGCTCGTAGACCGCCGCCAGCTCCTCGTACGAGCCGGTCTCCTGCGCCAGCCGCTCCACGTCCTCGCGGAGCGAGTCGTCCGAGGCGTCGAGCTGCAGCGCCCGGCAGAGCGCGAGGAAGGCTCCGTCCTTCTGCCCGAGCTTCTGCTCGCGGATCCGCCCCAGCTCGCGGAGCGCCTTGATCTTGTCCTCGTCGGTGACGAGGTTGGGGAGGTAACGGTCCACCGCCTGGGCGTAGGCCCGCCAGTCTCCGGCCTCGGAGCGAAGGGACAGCACCCGCTCGTAGGCGCTCCGGTTCGCCGGATCGAACTCCAGCACCCGCTCCAGGATGGGGGCCGCCAGCTCGGGCTTGTTGGCCTGGCCGATCCACAGCTCGGCGATCTCGCACAGCGCGGCGATGACCCCGTCCTTCTCCTCCAGCTGCTGCCAGACCTCGGCCTTCAGCTCCAGCGTTCGGACCGCGTCCCCGAAGGCGCGGAGCCCGAGGAAGAGCTTCCCCACCCGCTCCAGATCGGGGACGGCGTGGGGCTCGATCTCCAGCGAGCGGCGGGCCGCATCCAGCGCCTCCTCGCGCCGTCCCATCTCCCCCAGCACCTCGGCCAGCCGGATGCGGAGCCCCTTCACCCCCTCCGGTGCCTCCTGGAGGGGGATGAGGCGCCGCAACACCGCCACCAGCTCCTCGCGCCGACCGAGCTGCTCGTCGATGTCCCGCAGCGTCTCCAGCGCGTTCCGGTTGCGCGCGTCGCGCTCCAGCGCCGTGCGCAGCGGGGCGATGGCCTCCTCGGCCCGCCCGAGCCGCCGGTAGAGCACCACCCCCAGCTTCTCGTTCAGGCGCACCAGCTCCCGGGGCTCGGCGACCTGGGGAATCTTCCCCGCCAGCAGCACGCGCAGGTCCTCCCAGCGCCCGGCCTTCTCCAGCGCCTGCTCCAGCGCTCCGAACGCCTGGTCCGACTTGGGGTTCTTCTGGAACAGCTCGCTGTACAGCTCGATGGAGGCCTCGAGGTCCGCCAGGCCCTCGGCGGAGACCTTCACCATCTTGGCCAGGATCCGCTCGCGCTCCGGGCCAGAGGTCAGGTCGCGCTGGATGCGCAGGACGTTGAACAGCCGGTCCGGCGTCCCGCTGCGCTCGTAGATGGACTCCAGCAGCCGGGCGGCGGGGAGGTGCGTCTTGTCGATGGCCAGCAGCCGCTCGAAGGCGTCGGCGGCGCGGGCCTCGTCCTCCAGCTCGTCCTGGGCCACCTGGCCGAGGCGGAAGAGGATCTGCACCCGCTCGTTGCCGTCGGGGGTGAGCTTCTCCAGCTCATCCAGGCTCTCGACCAGCCGGTCGCTCCGGCCGGCCTGGCCGTAGAGCCGGGCCAGCGCGGTCAGCGCCGGGAGCGAGGTGGCGGCGTCGAGCTCCCGGGCGCGCTCCAGGACCTCGATCGCCCGCGCCGGATTGGCCAGGTGCTGCTCGTACAGCCCGCCCAGCTCGAGGAGCACCGCCGCGGCATCCCTGGTCTCGGCGATGCGGGGCAGCTCCTCCTCGTAGAGGCGGGCCAGGGCCTCGTGGGTCCGCGCCCCGTCCGCGGCCTTGCCCAGCCGGGCGCGGAGCGCCGGGTCGTTGGGATCTTCCTCGAAGGCACGGGACAGCGCTCCGAAGAGGCCGGCCGGGTCGTGGGCCTGCTCGTGGAGCCCGGCCAGCTCGACCAGGAGCCGCTTCCGCTCGAACGGGTCGGCCGAGGCGCCGACGCGCGCCTCGAGGAGCCCGGCCAGCTTCGCCTGCTCTCCGGTGGTCCGGTAGGCGGCGAGCAGCACCTCGACCAGCGGCTTGTTCTGGGGCTCGCGCTGGGCCCAGGCCTCGAGCTGCGCCAGCGCGCCGGCGTGCTTGGGCTGGGCGGCCAGGACCTCGCCGTACAGCTCGAGCGCGCCGTACTTGTCGAGGAGTCGGGTCTCGCGGACCACGGCCAGCCGCGTCCGGAGGTCGAGGTCGAGGTCGCCGCCGGGAAGCGCCAGCCGCCGGCCGATGACGTCCGCCAGCTCGGGCCAGCGTTCCTGCTTCTCGCACAGCGCATCCAGCCTCTCCAGGGCCTGCGCCTCGTCGGGCTTCAGCTCCAGCAGCCGCCGGAGCGTGGCCATGGCCCCCACGGTGTCGTGGAGCGCGGCGTCTTGCAGCCCGGCGATCTGGAAGAGCAGCGCGGCGCGGACCGCGGGCTCCTCGCTGATCGCCAGCTGGCGCTTGTAGATCTCCAGCAGCTCGGGGGCGCGGCCCGCCGCCTGGTAGAGACGGACCAGGCAGCCCATCGCCTCGCCGTCGGACGGCACCACCTCCAGCACCCGGCGCCAGGCGTCGACGGCCTCGGGGCGATGGCCGAGCTTCTCCTGGGCCCTCCCCAGCGCGCGGAGGATCGCCACCTGCGCGGCGTCCTCGGAGGCGCGGGGGAGGATCTCCTCCAGGAGCGAGGCCAGCTCCTCGCCGCCGTGAGTCGCCCGCTCGGAGAGGGTGACGGTCAGGGTCAGCGAGGCCTCCTCGTCGGGCAGCTCGCGCAGCGCCCGGCTGGCCGAGACGAAGGCCAGGTCCGCATTCTGCATCGGCCCGGCGTACAGCTTGGCGACCTTGCGCAGCAGCGCGGCGCGCTCCTCGGCCACCGGCTCGGTGGAGGCCCGCGACTCCAGCATCTGCACCAACCTCAGATGATCCCCGCCGGAGGTGAAGATGGGCTCCAGCGCCTCGGCGGCCTCGCCGCGCAGCGGGCTGTCCGAGCGGGCCATCTCCTCCAGCGCCCCGATGGCCCCGGCGTGGCCCTGCTTCCGCCGGAGCACGTCCTCGAAGATGTCCAGCCCGCCGCGAGGGTCCCGGAGCCGCGCCAGCCGCAGCCGTCCGAGGCGGACCATCAGGTCGTACATCTCCTCGTGGCGACCGGTGCTGTCGGCGAGCTCGATCTCCTTCACGATGAGCGAGGCCAGCTCGGGCCAGCGCTCGCTCTCGGTGAGGACCTTGCCCAGGAACTTGATCGCGTCCTCGTCGTCCGGCTTCCGGGCGAGCACCTCCCCGTAGCACTGGGCCGCCAGCTGCTTGTCGGACAGGGTCTCCTCGGCCAGGGTGCCCAGCCGGAAGAGCAGATCGATCTGCTTCGGCGGCGACGGCTCGGCCATCACCATCCGCTTCATCACCGAGGCCAGCTCGCGCGCGTCGCCGGAGCGGGTGTGGATGCGGGCCAGGGCCTCCAGCACCGCCATGTTCCTCGGCTCGCGCCGGGCGAGCTCCTCGTAGGCGCGGATGGCGAGGTCCAGGCGGTCGAGACGCTCGGACCACAGCACCGCCAGCCGCCGCCACAGCTCGGTGGAGGTGGCGTTGGTGACGCCGCGCTCGAGCTGGTCCTGGTACGCCGAGGCCAGCTCCTCGAAGGAGCCGGTCTCCGCCGCCAGGCGCTCCAGCTGCTCGCGGGCCTCCGGGCTCTCGGGCATCTCGCCGAAGGCACGCACCCGGGCGGCGAAGGCCAGATCCTTCTGTCCCAGCGTCTCGCGGAGGTTGGAGATCTCCTCGAGGAGGGGGAGCCGGTCCTGGGGCGAGGCCGAGGCCAGCCGGATCTCCAGCACGTCCACCAGGTGCCGGACGTCGTTCAGGCTCCGGTAGACGGGCTCCAGCAGACGGGCCGCGTCCGGCCGGACGTCCGCCAGCTCCATCAGCCGCTCGAGCCCGGCGACGGCGTTGGAGTCGGTCTGGGCGACCGCCAGCAGCCGCGCGTAGCCCTCGACCGCGGCGGGGAGCTCCCTCTCTCGCTCCAGCAGCTCGGCCCGGGCCAAGAGCTTTGCCTTCTGGACCTCGCCGGTGGTCGAGGCGGCGAGCTGGGCCAGCACGTCGGCCTGCTCCTCGAAGCGCTTGCCGCGGGCGTAGAGCCGATCGAGCGCCTCCAGCCCGTCGGCCCCCCGGCGCAGCGCCAGGGCCTCCTTGTAGGCGTCGATGGCCCGGGCGTCGTCGGACGCGGCCTCCAGCGCCTCACCAGCCTTGAGGAGCAGGGCCCGGCGCTCGTGTGGGTCGGAGGCGAGCTGCGCCTTGCGCAGGGTGACGTCCGAGAGCTGCTTGGCGTTCTTGGTCTGCTCGAAGAGCTTCCCCAGCGCGTCGAGCGCCTGGCGGTCCTGCGGCGCCTCGACCAGCAGCGCCTGCCAGTCCTTGATCGACTCCTCGCTCTGGGCGAGGTGCTCGCGCAGCTCGGCGGCGCGGCGAAGCCACGACACCTTGTCCGGGTCGGGCCCCCGGGTCTCGGCGGCCACCTTCTCGTAGACCGAGGCCAGCTCCTCGTAGCTTCCGGTGATCCGGGCCAGACGCTCCAGGTCGGCCTTGGCCCCGGGGCGGTCCACGTTCTGGGCGAAGGCCTGGCCGGCGGAGACGAACGCCCGCTGCGGCTGGCCCATGTCCCGCTCCTGGATGGAGCGGACCTCCTGGGTGAGCCGGATCTTCTCGTCGGTGAGCGCGTCGGCCATCCGCGCCTCCCGGATGGCGACCCGGCGCGGGTGCTGTCCCGAGCGCGCGAGCACCGGGTCCAGCGTCTCCAGCGCGCTCCGGCTGTCCGGGTCGTGGGAGCGGGCCCAGGCCTCGAGCAGGTCGAGGGTGGGGGTGTGGCCGGGGTCCTCGGAGAGCACCTGCCCGAGCAGCTGGAGCGCGCCGCCGAAATCCTGAAGCTTCTCCCGACGAAGCTGGGCGAGGCGGAACGTCGCCTCGCGCCCCTGCGGGCTCTGCCCCTCCTGGGCTCGGCGGAGCTCGAGGGCGAAGGCCAGGCTCTCGAACTTGCCCAGCACGGTGTAGAGCCGGTCGAGCGCGGACACCGCCTCGCGGTTCAGCGGGTCGGCCTCCGAGACCCGGCGCCAGGCACCGGCGGCGCCCTCGCGGTCGTCCAGCTTCCCCTCCCGGAGCAGGGCCATCTCGCGCCAGAGCGCCAGACGCTCTGCGGGGTCGGGCACCAGTCCGGCCAGCGTGTCCAGGACCGAGACCAGGCGGCGCCAGTCGTCGGTGGCCCGCAGCAGCCGCTGCAACGCCCGGAGCGCATCGACGTTGCCGGGCTCGATGACCAGCACCGACTCGAGCTGGGCGATCGCCCCTCGACGATCGTCCAGCTTCTTCTCCTGCACATCGGCCAGCTCGCGGTGAAGGGCGACCCGGGCCGGCGAGTCGAGGTCGACGCGGCCCACCAGCTCCTTGAGCACGTTGGCGAAGCCGTCCATCGCGTCGGCGTCCTCGGCGGCACGGCGGGCGGCGGTGCGGAGGTTCGGGTCGGCGGGGGACAGACGCAGCGCGCGGGAGAGCGCGGCGAAGGCCAGCTCGGGCTGGCGCAGGTGGTGGAGGTGGACGTGCGCCGCCTGCTGGAGGGCGAGCACCCGCTCCAGCTGGTCCTGGGTCATCTCGGCGACGAGGTCCAGTGCGGCGACGAGCTTCCGGTGCTCCTTCACCGCCTCGTACGCGGGGATGAGGGCGCGCGCGGCCTCGGCGCGCACCGACTCGTCCTTCAGCAGCGCTTCCAGCGCCGCGAGGGCCTCGGCGTCATTCGGCTTCTTGTGCAGGACGGCGGAGTACGCCTTGACGGAATCGGCACCGGTCCCCAAAACGCGCGGCCTCCCAGCCAGGTCACTCTCTCGGACGTGTACCGGAGGGATGCCACAGGACCCCGCCCCGCTCCGGCCTAGCCGCGGAAGCGTACCAAAATCGCAGGGTTCCGGGCCCTCCTGGAAGGGTGGGGGGGTGTACGCCCGGGGGCTCCGGGGGTGGGCGGCTCAGCTGCGCTCGGCGAGCCGGGTGAAGACACCGGCGACGACGCGGTCGCAGCGGGGCGCCTCGAAGGGGTACAGCTCGGCGAGGGACGCCCCCGTTCGCTGCTCGAGGGCGGCGCGGAGCAGGGCCTTGGCCCGCGAGAGCCGTTGCTTCACGTTGTCGCCGGAGAGCCCGAGCACCTCGGCGACCTCGGAGGTCGACAGCTGCTGGACCTCCCGGAGGACGAAGACCGAGCAGTACGACCCAGGCAGCTCGTCGACCAGCTGCTCGAGCAGGTGGTTCAGCTGGGCGCGGGCCAGGCGCTCCTCGGGGGTGGCTTCGGTGCCGTGCATGGAGGCCTCGTCGTCGACCGCCTCGGGCGCGGCGCGGGGCCAGCGGCGATCCCGCCGGAGCCGCTGGAGCGCCTCGTTGACGCCGATCCGCAGCAGCCAGGTCGAGAAGCTGGCGCCGTGCGCGAACTGCTGCAACCGGGTGAAGGCCAGGACGTACGCCTGCTGCATCAGCTCCTCGACCTCGTCCTCCTCGCGGACCAGGGAGCGGATGGCCCGGTAGAGCCGGGGGTTGCTGCGCCGCATCAGCAGCTCGAAGCTCTGCACGTCGCCTCCGAGCACGCGTTCGACCAGGACCTCGTCGGAGGCACCCGGGTCCGGGCTCGGGGGCGGGAGCGGCAGGGTGGACATGGGTCTGACCCCACGGATGCACGGGACGTCATCCGGTGACAACGCACACCGGGTGAGATGTCACCTCCGACCTGTTCAGTCATCCATGGGTCGGTGGCCGGTGCCCCGGTCTGACAGGAGAGGCGTCGCATGACGATTGCACTCGTGCTGTTCGCGCTGGCCGCGGTGGGCGGGCTCTACATGGCGGCGGTCCGCTTCCGGGGCGCGGAGCGGCCGCCGACCGGCATCGCGCTGGCGCACGGGGCCGCGGCGGCGGCGGGGCTCATCGCGCTCATCGTCGCGGTGACGAGCGCCTCGGGGCCGAGCCTCGCCCGGACTGCGCTCATCGTGTTCCTGGTGGCGGCCCTCGGTGGATTCTTCCTCTTCGCTCAGCACATGCAGAAGAAGGCGCTGCCCATCCCGGTGATGGTCATCCACGCCGGGGTGGCGGTGCTCGGCTTCATCCTGCTCCTGGTGGCGGCGCTGGGCGCCGCATGAGGCACGGGCTGCGCGTCGGGGGGCATCCCCTGCATGCGGCACTGAGTGACTTCCCGATGGTCCTTCTTCTGCTCTGGGTGGCGCTGGATGGAACGGCCCTGGTGCTGGGCTCTCCCCTCCTCTGGATGCTCGGGCGGTGGGCACTCATCGGCGGCACGGCAGCGGCGGTCCTCGCCACGTCGGCAGGGTTCCTGGACTACCTGTCCATCGCAGAGTCGGTGCCGCGCGCGCTCCGGACCGCGTCGGCCCACCTCGCGGTGATGCTCTCGGTGACAGCCGTCGCGGTGCTGGATCTCGTGTACCGGGGTACCGCGCCTCCGACGGGCGCCGGACGGGTGCTCCACGTCGCGGCGCTGGTGCTGGTCGCGGGCGGGCTCGGCGCCGGCGGCTGGCTCGGGGGGCACCTGGTGTTCCACCACCGCGTGGGTGTCGACGAGCGCGTCGCGGACCGGGGGTCCGTCGGCGGGCGGTGAAGTGGAAGGCCGGGGCGAGGCTCCAGGTCCCGAAACGACCGGTCGACCGGGGAGGGGGGCCGGGCGGTCTCTCCAGCTCGAACCTGCGCCTCAACGAACCACGACTCCTCCCTCGCCGAGCTCCAGGGTCCTCTCGGTGCACTGGGCCGCCAGGCCATCGTCGTGGGTCACCAGCAGCAGCGCTCCAGAATATGCCTCCAGCGCTGCGCCGAGGCGCTCGACGGTCGGAAGATCCAGGTGGTTGGTCGGCTCGTCGAGCACCACGGCCCATGGACGCCGGGCGAGCCCCTCGGCGAGGAGCAGCTTGCGCACTTCCCCGGCCGAGGGGGCGGCGGAGGCGAGGAGTCGATCCGGATCCGTTCCCAGCGCGGCGACCAGGGAGAGCGTCCCGCCGCGGGCATCGGGGGGGAGCGCACGCACCCGCTCGAGGACTGAGACCCCGTCCAGCGCAGCGACCTCCTGTCGGAGGAAGAAGACCTGCCCCGCGCTCGCCGGATTCGCTTCCAGCAGCCGCAGGAGCAGCGTCGTCTTCCCTGCTCCGTTCGGACCGGCGAACCGGACGCGATCCTCGCGCCGGAGGACGAGGTGCAGATCTCGGGCGAGCACCCGCCCGCCCGCCCGGAGCTCCGGCGCGTCCAGGCTGAGCACGATCGGGCGTGGTGACGGGCTGTAGCCGAGGAAGACCGAGCGCCCCAGCTCCTGGGCGACGGGAGCCTCGGGCACCGCGGCCGCCGCCCGCTCCGCCGCCGTCCGGAGCCGCCGGACGTCTCCTCCCAGCCGCGCCTCGGCCCAGGCACGCTTCGTCTGGGCACCCAGGCTCCGGGCATCGCGGTCCTTCGGGTCTCGCTTGCTGCCCGCGAGCGACCGCTCGGCGGCCGCGCGCGTCGAGCGCGCCTCGGCCAGGGCCCGCCTGGCCCGGCGTTCCCGGGCTCGTGCCGCCTCGCGGACGTCCCGCGCCCGCGCCTGCTCGGCGTGCCAGATCTCCCTGGCCTCCCCGTAGTGGCCGGAGGTCAATGCCAGCTGCCCATGGTGGAGCCGCGCCGTGCGGCAGGTGAGCGCCTCGAGCAGCCCCCGGTCGTGCGAGACCAGGAGGCCCACGCCCCGGAAGCGCTCCAGTGCCGCGACCACCAGCGCCCGCCCGGTCGCGTCGAGGTGGTTGGTCGGCTCGTCGAGCAGCAGCACCCTGGGCTCGCGGGCCAGCGCCGCGCCGATCTGCCAGCGGCGCCGCTCGCCGGGCGAAAGGGTGCCCCACCGGCCGAGGTCTCCCACCTCCAGCGCGAGCTCGCCCCGGAGGTGCCAGGCCGGACCGTCGTCCCTCTCGGCCAGAGCGCGCACGTCGTCGCCGGGGAGCTCGACGTCCTGACGGCAGAGCACGACCGGGGCTCCGTCGGGATCGATGCGGATCCGTCCCTGCTGCGGGCGGAGCACGCCGGCGACGAGCTGGAGCAGGGTGCTCTTCCCTGCCCCGTTCTCGCCGACCAGCCCGGTCCATCCGTCGGGGAACACCGCGCTCACTCCATCGAGCACGGCAAAGGCGTCATGGTGGGCGAACGTCACCCGTTCGAGTCGAATGCTGGGCACAGCACGCTCCTGGCTCGAGACACGGATCCGCCCCGGGCGCATTCGCGCTCGGCAGGGCGTCGGCTTCGGACTCAGGAAAGCGTGGTCATGGGGCGCCGCCGGAACGGCGCCATGGGTGGATAGCAGCGTCTGGCGTGCCCCGGCAACCGGGCGGGCTTGACGCAGCGCGTGCCCCGGCGCCCTCAGAGCTCGGCGTCCGCCTCGATCTCCACCAGCGCGTCCTCGGACACCAGCGCCGCCTCGACCAGCGTGTTCGCCGGCTGGATGTGTCCGAATCGCTCCCCGTGCACCCGGGCCACCACCTCCCAGTCCTGGATGCGCCGGACGAAGACCCGGGTGCGGACCACGTTCTCCAGCCGCCCGCCGAGCGACTCCAGCGCGCCCTCGAGCTTGTCGATCACGAAGTGCGTCTGCGCCGCCGGATCGAGCCCCCCGATCGCCCGGCTTCCATGCGAGGCCGTCGTTCCCGACACGCAGATCCGTGAGCCCTTCCGTACCGCCCGGGCGTAGCCGGCGAGCGGCTCCCACGGCGTCCCGCTGAGACAGAGGGTGCGGCCCTCCGACTCCTGCGTCCGGTACGGCGAGGGGAAGCTCCGCACGTGCTGGCTCAGGTCCCCCGTCGCGGTCAGGTAGGGCGGCCGCCGGTACTCGTCCCCGCAGTCGCCGGGGATGGGCGAGAGCGCCTCGGCGGCCGCGGCCAGCGCCATCCGGTCCTGGTCGTCGAGCACCAGGGAGAAGAGCCTTGCGTTGTCCTCGAGGTGCGACCGCTCGCCGAGCCGCGCCCCGACGATCACCGCGGCCACCGCCGGCTCGTCGAGGATCGCCCGGCAGGCCACGTTGGCCATCGAGACCTGGTGCTTCCGCGCCACCGCGGCGACCGCGCGGGCCAGTCCCTGGAAGCGCTCCCAGCCGCCGGCGACGTCGACAAAGCGGTGGTACTTCATCTCCGACCAGCTGGCGCGCTCGGCCTCGGTCGGGGCAGGACGGTCGAGCCAGCGCTCGGTGAGAAAGCCGCCGGCGAGCACCCCGTAGGCGAGCAGCTGCACTCCGTGAGCTCGACAGAAGGCCGACATCCGCCCCGCGGCCCGGCGGTCGAGCAGGGAAAACGCCACCTGATTGGAGACCAGCCGGATCCCGCTGGTCACCGCCACCCGGAGATGGGCGGTGTCGAGGTTCACCGCCCCGAGGTGGCCGACGAGCCCCTCGGCACGGAGCTCGTCGAGGAAGAACAGCGCGTCCAGCCACGAGGGATCCGAGAACCGCCAGGCATGGAACTGCAGCAGCTCGAGGCGCTCACGCCGCAGCAGCCGGAGCGCGCGCGTCACCGCCGACCGCACTGCCTCTCGGGAGATCGGCCCGGGTTCGGGAACCCACTTGGTCAGCAGCTCCGCCCGGCCACCGTTCGCCACGAAGCGGCCGGCGATCTCCTCTGCCGACCCGTAGTGGTCCGCCATGTCGAAGGCGGTGAAGCCCGCCTGCACGTACGGGCCCATCGCCCGCGCCGCGGCGTCGAGGTCGAGCGGATGGCCACCGCGCTCCATGTCCGCGACCTGCCAGAGCCCGGTCACCAGGCGGCAGATGTCCAGGTCGGGAGCGAGCCGGCGTCGGTCGGGGCGCGGGATGCTGGCCATGGGTCTGTTCTCTACTCCGGAGGCAGCGCGGCGAAGAGGGCCTGGACGTTGACCCCACGCCGGCGGAGCCCCCGCAGCTCGCGCCAGTAGACGGCCGAGCCCACGGCCATCACCCCGAGCCACAGCGGCGTGCTGCGCAGGTACCAGGGAACGCTCGAGGCACCGAGGTCGCGCGCGGTGTGAACCGCCAGGAGGCCTCCGAGCAGGACGACCCCGGCGATCCCCACCGCCCTCTGGGCCACGGGCGAGCGCAGCACCCGGATCTCGCGCGCCAGCGCGGGGTTCCGCCCGGGCAACGCCAGGACCGAACCGCACATCAGCAGGAAGTTCACCAGCATCGAGGTGACCAGGATGTCCACCCCGAGGAAGAAGTCACCCGCCAGGTGGCAACCGACGATGCCGGCCGAGGCGACGGTGGCGCTCGCCACGATGGCCACCCGCGGGGTGTGGAAGCGCGGGTGCACCGAGGCGACGACCCGGGGGACGATGCCGTCCTCGGCCCAGGCGAACATCAGGCGCGACACGCCGAGCAGCATCGCCGGGAGGTCCTTCACCAGCGCCACCGCGGCCCCCGCCACCACGGCCACCCGCAGCGCCGTCGGAAGCCGCGCGCCCAGGAGCGCCGCGGCCGAGGTGTCGTGGCGGAGGGCCTCGTCCCGGACCGTGGTCCACGGGACCGCGTGGTACACCGCCGCGGCGAACAGCGCGTAGAAGACGGCGACGACCCCGATCGCCAGGCCGATGGCCATGGGAAGCGTCCGGGATGGATCCCGGGCCTCGCCTCCGGCCTGGGCGATGGCGTCGAACCCGATGAAGCTCGAGAAGAGCAGCGCGGCCGCAGTGGCGATCGACCCGGGAGAGGCCGGCGGAGAGACGCTCGGGGACGCCGGCGCCACGGGTGGGCCGAGCACGAATCCGGCGACGATCACCACCGCGCCGAGCAGGAAGGTCAGCCCGAGCAAGGGCAGGAGCACCCGCTGGTAGGTCTGCAGCCCGCGGAGGTTCACCGCCACGAAGCACCACAGCACGGCGAGGGGGAGGAAGAGCCGCAGCACGGGCCAGTCGAGCCAGCCCGCGATCTCGACCGCGCCCGCGGCGAGCGCCACGTCGCGCACGAACGCCGTGAGCAGGTAGCTCACCACCCCGATCGCCACGCAGAGGGAGAACCACTGCGAGAAGCTGGCGATGAAGCCGAGGTACGGGCTCAGCCCGCGGCTGGCGTACACGTAGCTCCCCCCGGCCCGGGGCATCGCCGAGGCGAGAATCGCGTACGCCAGGCCTGCCAGCACCGCCGGGACGGCCGCGAGGAGGTAGGCCAGCAGCACCCCGGAGCCGATGCCCGGGACATGGCGCTGGATCATGAAGGGCACCACGTAGATGCCCGCCCCCACCATCGAGGCGATCCCGGTCGCGGTGAGACCGACCAGGCCGATGCTCCGCACCAATCTCGCGCTTGCCAAGGCCGGCTCCGGACCTGAGCATTCGAGGGATGCCCTGCGCAAGGACACGCCTCGCCCTGCTGCTGCTCGCCGCGGCCGGCTCCGCGCTCGCCGCCGAGCCTCCGCTGGTGCTCACCCTGGAGCGAATCGTCTCCAGGCGCCCTGCCCTCTTCGGCACCGCGCCCGCCGCGCCCACCTGGTCGCCCGACGGGAAGCTCCTCGCCTTTCTCTGGAACGAGAAGGCCATGCCCGAGCGTGAGATCTGGGTCGTGGACCGGGACGGCACCCGCGCCCGCCGGCTCACCGGGGCGCGCGCGCCGGGCGGCGTCTCCGAGCTGGCCTGGCTTCCCGGAGGGCGCCTGCTGTACCTCGAGGCGGGCGAGCTGCGGCGCATCGCCGCGAACGGTGGCCAGCCCGAGGTGCTCGCCCCGGCGGGCGGGGAGCGGAGCAACCTCTCGGTCTCGCCCGACGGCCGGACCGCCGCCTGGGTCGAGGACGGAGACCTCTGGCTGCTCCCGGTCGCCGGCGGCAAGCCCGTCAGGGCCACCGAGTTCGCGGTGAAGCCCATCGGCAAGGTGGGCGGCGTCTACGACCGGCCCGACGTCGAGCTCGGCCGTGCCGCGTGGGACGAGGGGCTCGCCCCGGCCTGGTCAGCGGACGGGAGGTTCCTCGCCCTCCAGTCCGTGGACCGCCGCCACGTCCACGCCTTCCCCATCCCCGACTACCTCACTCCGGAGGCCACGCTGGACCACGTCCGGCGCGGCGCGCCCGGCGAGGTGAACGACCTGCGGACGGTGGCGGTGGTGGAGATCCCCACCCGGAAGCCGCGGCTGCTGGCGCTCCCCGAGCCGACCCGCTGGCACATCGTCGGCCTCGCCTTCTCTCCTGCGGGCCAGCTGCTGGTGGATCGAGAGACGGACGACTCGATCGACCGCGCGCTGCACCTGGTCGATCCGGCGAGCGGCGCGCTCACCGAGGTGTGGACCGACCACCGGCCGTCGCGCATCTACAACCACGTCGCCTCGGCCTGGCACCCGGACGGCAAGCGCATCCTCCTCACCGGTGACCTGGACGAGTGGTACCGGCTGTACACCCTCACCCCCGGATCAGGTGAGCTGCAGCCGCTCACCTCCGGGCCGCACGACGTCCTCGGGCCCGCCATCGCGCCCCCCGGAGCGAGCGCCATCCACTATGTCTCGAACGACCCGAGCCCCGCGGAGCGCCAGGTGTGGCGCATCCCGGCGGCCGGCGGGACGCCCACCCGGGTCAGCCCCCTGCCGGGCACGAACGTGCCCTTCGTCTCCCCGGACGGCACCAGGGTGGCCTTCCTGCACAGCGACGACAGCGCGCCCAGGGAGCTGTACATCGGCCCGCGTCGCATCACCCACTCTCCCCCGCCCGAGTTCGACCGCGTCCGGTGGGGCCGGGTCGAGTACCGCACCTTCCCCAGCACCACCGCCGGCGTGCCGCTGCACGTCCGCATCGTCGTCCCGGCGGACCTGGACCCGAAGCGGAGGTACCCGGTGCTCTTCGGCCCGGTCTACAGCAACACCGTCCGCAACCGGTGGGACGCCCACTTCGGCGGGCTGATGCAGCTGCTGGTCGAGCACGGCTACGTCCTGGTGCAGGTCGACTCGCGGGGGAGCACCGGGTACGGCCGGGCGTTCCGCGAGAAGTTCCTCTTCGAGTGGGGGCGCTCGGACCTGGACGACTATCAGGACGCGGTCGCCGGGATGAAGTCGCTGAGCTTCGTCGACCCCGGTCGCATCGGCATCTTCGGGAGTAGCTACGGCGGGCTGCTGACCGTCTTCTCGCTCTTCAAGAAGCCGGGACTGTTCCAGGCCGGGGTGGCAGGAGCGCCGGCGACCGACCCGCGCTACTACGGGAGCGACGACGTGGCCATCACCCGGACTCCGGCCACGCACCCCGAGGTCTTCGACCGGGGACGCGCCGCGCCCTACGTCGCCGGCCTCCGGGACCCGCTGCTGATCATCCACGGCATGGCCGACGACGTGGTCCCCTTCCAGACCTCGGTGATGCTCGCCCAGGCGTTGGTGAAGGCGCACAAGCGATTCGAGCTCGCCTTCACTCCCACGGCCACGCACGCCTGGACGGCTCGCGAGGACGACGCGCTCTACCTCTACGGGCGGCTGGTGGACTTCTTCGAGCGGTGGATTCCGCCCGGGCCCCGAGACGCCCCCACTCCGCGACCCGACGCAGGTACGCCGGCCGCGCGCTGAGCCGAGGAGGAGCCACCATGCTGAGACTCGACGATCCGCGCTGGAAGACGCTCGAGGGTGGATACCGTGTTCCGTACGATGCCTCCGTCCCGCTCGGTCGTCTCGAACGCGGAGAAGACGTCTGGAAGGAGCTCTGGCAAGAGCTTCACCACCAGGGCGACGTCGGCGAGGCCTCCTACGCGGCGGTGCCGCATCTCGTCCGGATCGCCTCCGCTCGCGTCGCGCGCGACTGGAATCCGTACGCGCTGGCGTCGCTCATCGAGATCGAGCGGCACCGGAGCCGGAACCCACCGCTCCCTTCATGGCTGGCCGGCTCCTATGCCGCAGCGTGGGAGCAACTCCTTTCGCTCGGGCTCGGCGACGTCCTCGTCGTGAAGGACTTGGAGACGTTTCGCAGCATCCTCGGCGCGCTTGCCCTGGCGCGAGGTCAGCTGAAGCTCGGGGCGTGGATCGAGGACGGCGACGAGGACACGATCGATCACGACCTCGAGGAACGACGCGCCTGGTCGGACGAGTTCGTCTCCCGGTAGACCACGCCTTCGCGGACGCCCGGGCGAGCCGTCAGCGCTTCCGGAGCCGCTTCCGGTTCGCCGCGGTCCGGCGCGAGGCACGGAAGCGCGCGGCCACGCGCGGGACGCAGGCGATGACCGCGGTGCAGATCATCGCGGTGATCGCCGCGAGGGCGGCCGCGCGCTGCAGGTGGAGGATGCGCGACACGGACAGTGCCGCGAGGACCTGGGGCAAGACAAGAGCGAGCAAGGAGGGCGCCTAGCCTAACAGCGGCCGCCTGACCCCGCGCTCGTACCGCGGGACAAGGGGCAGGCGGCCCAGCTGCGAGTCATCAGACGTGTTCCGACGCCCCGCTCCCCTCGGCTGCAGAGTCGCTGGCCGGCTGCACCTGCTCGGACGGTTCGCCCCCGACGCCTCCGACGCCCTCGTGGTCCGGCGGCTCGGGCATCGGTTCCGGCGGCGGCGCGGGCGGGAGCGCCTCGAGCCGGTCGGCCTCGGCATCCTCCCCGGCGCGCCGGAAGAGGCGGATGGCCTCGTTCCTGTTGCCCAGCTCCTCCGCCAGACGGGCGCCCTTGCCGAACTGACCGGCCTTCTCCAGCAGCGGGAAGGCCTTGTCCTTCCGGCCCGCGGCCTCCCAGGCCTCGGCCGCGTCGGCCGGACGCTCGAGCAGCTCGAGCCACCGGGCCCGGGCCATCGACTTGGACTCCTCGGTCGCCCGCTGCAGCTCCCGCTCGCCGAGCGCCTTCGCCTCGGCGTTCAGCCCCAGCTGGTGCATGAAGCGGAACGCCTTCGGTGGCGGCAGCGGCTCGAGCAGCTTCGCCGCCTGCTCGCGCCGGCGGGCCTGCACCATCAGCAGCGCCGCGCCGAGGCGGTCACCACGCTCCACCAGCCGGTCCACCTCGAGTGTCCGCACCCGGTCCACCGAGGCCATGTCGCGGGCGCGCTCGTACGCCTTCCGCGCCGCGCTCAGCTTGCCGGCGCGCTCCCAGGCAAGCCCCGCCTGATCGAACTGCTGGGCCCGCTCGTAGAGTTTCGCCACCTCGTCGAAGCGGCCGGACTTCACGTGCAGCTCCATCAGGAGCTCCCAGGCCTCCCCCTTCTCGAGGAGGGTCTGGGCCTCGCCGGGCGGAAGCTGCGTCGCCAGCCGTCGACCGGCGTCCATGTCCTTGCCGGCGACCGCTGCCCGGAGCGCCGAGCGCAGATCCCCCCCGGCCTCGAAGAGGCGGGCCGCGTCCAGGAACGAGCCGTGCTTGTCGTGCAGGCGCGCGGCGTCGCGGGTCCGGCCGCGCGACTCGAGGAAGTCTGCCTGGCCCTTCCAGTCCCCGGCCAGCTCGGGCGGGACTTCCAGGACTCCACCGCGGGGCACACCGGCCACCCGCTCGACCCGCGGCACGCGCTCGGGACGTCCGGGCCGCTCGCGTCGCTCGCGCCGCTCGCCACGCTCCGGACGCTCACGGCCGCCCCGGCGTCCGCCGGCGCCGCGCTCGCCGCCGGCTGGCTCGGAGGCCACCGGTCCCGATGGGGCCTGGAGCTCCTCCGCACCGGGCCGGCGCCCGGCGGCGGCGAAGGCGGTATCCGCCCGCTCCTGCTCGCCGACGGCCGCCCAGGCCAGCCCCACCCGGAACAGCACCTCTGCGTACGCCCGCGCCGGGGTCACCACCGCGGCCGGCGTGGTGGAGGGCGTGCCCTCGCTGGCGCCGCTGCTTGCCTCCGCGGGAGCAGCCGGGGCAGGAGCCGACTCGGCCCCGGCGTCGGCCATCGCGGCCTCCTCCGCCACCGGCTCCGGGGGAACGGTCGTGGCCGCGGCCTGCTCGGCCTCGCCCGGCACGGTGACCGGACCGGCGCTCGCCTCGGGGGCGGCGGGCGCCTCCGGGTCGGGCGCGGGTCTCGCCTGGCGCGCCACCCGGGAGAGCGTGGTGATGAGCCGCCCTCGGGTGTCCATGTCCAGATCCTGAAGGGAGCGGGCGCGCGCCTGCCGGAGCGCCTTCACCACCGAGTCGAGCGGCTGGATCTGCGCCGCGAAGTCACCCCTGGCAAGCGCCTTCTCCAGCACCGAGAGCTCGGGGACCACGCGTCCGCCGGTGCCTCCGAGGCCGCCCTCGCGACGGCGATCGCCCCGGTCGCGGCCGCCACGGCCGCCCGGTCCACCTCGGTCACCGCGACCGCCGCCCCGTCCTGCGGGTCCCTCGCCGCGGCGCCCCTGCCCCGGGCGCCCAGGTCCCTGTCCACTGTCCACTGCCACGGCTGCCCTCGCTAGAAGGCGTAGCGCAGGTTCGGCGTGATGGCGAAGCCGAACGACTTCGGCTTCAACAGGTACGAACCCACGATTTCCACGCCCACCGAAAAGTGTCGAAGGCGCGTGTAGTACTGCAACCCGGGTCCGCCGAACACAAGAATGCTTCCGTAGCTGTCGGTAGGGTCGGAGGCGAACAGGGCGTTGGGCTTGAGGAGCGCGAAGCCCCCTCCTGCCTTGAGGTACAGCCAGGTTCGCTGGACGCCCTGACTGTCCGCGAACCCGAGGAAGTTCCACCGCACCGCCAGTCCGGTGGCGATGCTCGAGAAGTCACCCGAGGCGGTTCCCCCCGAGTTCCCGACGTAGTCGGCGTTCGCCGAATAGGTGTTGCCGGCGAAGAACAGGCTCAGCGAGACGAAGCGGCCGATGTCGTAACCCACCTCGAGCCGGAGGGTGGCTCCGGCGCTGAAGGGCTTGTTCTGGCCGGTCGGCGCTGGCGCCGCGGTCAGGAACGCCGGCCCGATGTCCAGGCCGAAGAAGACCCCGCGCTCGACCTCGTCCACCGGCGGCTCGGTCGAGGCGAGGATCGGCGCCGAGGCCTGCGCCCGGAGCGGGCCGGCCCACAGCGAGGTGAGGACCACCACCATCCCCAGAAGGGAGCGGTTCATGTGGGCGTCATTCCCCTGCTTGCTTGAACACGAACGGGTAGGTCACCACGGCCACGCCGCCGCCCTTGGGCTTGGGGAAGATCCAGGTCAGCACGCGGCCAGCGATGCACTTGTCGAGGTCCGGGGTGTTGGTCGTGGTGTTCACCACGTTGGAAGAGGCGACCGTGCCACCCTCGGTGATGATCCACCGGACCGAGACCTTGCCGGTGAGCTTCGGGTTCTTGGTGAGCGCGTTGTCGTAGCAGTACTTCAGCTGATCGTGATGGCTGCGCACGACACGCCGGATGAGCTCGGGGTCCATCGACCCGGTCACTTCCGGATCGGAGTTGGTGATGGAGATGTCGGCCGAGGCCTTCTTGCCCATCCCGATCCCGGTGCCGTACTTGCCCTCACCGCCCGCCACGCCAC
>DATIWB010000040.1:0-68948 GCA_035519675.1 Myxococcaceae bacterium | reverse complement strand
CGGTGCGGCGCTCCGATGTCCCGGAGGAACTCGATGGTGGTGAGCAGCGCGCCCACCTCCACCACGAACATCACCGGGTTCCGGACGACGTCGCGAGGAGACAGCTTCCGGAAGCTCTCCCAGATCGCCGGCCGGACGATGGAGGGATCGAAGAGCGACAGCTCTCGGCTATTGGTGGCCATGACGCTAGTAGACCTTTCCGGCGAGGCCGGCGAAGTGCTCGACGATGGGGCCCAGGGACAGCGCGGGGAAGAACGTCAGCGCGCCGACGATGAGAACCACCGAGACGAGAAGAACGGTGAAGAGGGCGCCGTTGGTGGGGAACGTCCCGAGGCTGGGCGGGACGACCTTCTTGCCCACCATGGCCCCACCGATGGCCAGCGCCGGGATGATCATCAGGAACCGGCCCCCGAGCATGGTGAGGCCGAGCGTGGTGTTGTACCAGGTGGTGTTGGCGTTGAGGCCGGCGAAGGCCGAGCCGTTGTTCCCGGCACCGCTGCTGAAGGCGTAGAGCATCTCGCTCAGCCCGTGGGGTCCGGCGTTGTTCAGCGACGACGTCCCCCACTGAGTGACGGAGGCCCAGGCGGTGAACCCGAGAATGATCAGCGGGAAGATGAGCACGTAGAGCATCGCCAGCTTCATCTCTCGGCCCTCGATCTTCTTTCCCAGGTACTCGGGCGTGCGGCCCACCATCAGCCCGGCGATGAAGACCGAGAGCACGACGAAGACCAGCATCCCGTAGAGGCCGGCGCCGACCCCACCGAAGATGACCTCCCCGAGCTCGATGTTGAGCAGCGGGATCAGTCCCCCGAGAGGGTTGAAGCTGTCGTGCATCGAGTTCACCGCGCCGCAGGAGGCGTCGGTGGTGATCGTGGCAAAGAGCGCCGAGGTGGACGTCCCGAAGCGGACCTCCTTGCCCTCCATGTTCCCGGCGGAGTGGTTCAGCGCCAGCGAGGCCAGGGCCTGGTTCGGCTTGGCCTCCGCCCAGTGAGCGACCAGGGTTCCACCCAGAAACATCAACCCCATCGCCGCGAAGATCGCCCATCCCTGGCGGGCATCCCGCGCCATCCGTCCGTAGGTGTACGTCAGACCGGCGCCGAGGGAGAAGATGAGCCAGATCTCCACCAGGTTGGTGAAGGGGCTCGGGTTCTCGAACGGATGGGCGCTGTTGGCGTTGAAGAAGCCACCGCCGTTCGTGCCCAGTTCCTTGATCGCCTCCTGCGAGGCGACCGGCCCGAGCGTCACCAACTGCTTCGCCCCTTCTACGGTGGTGACCTCGCGGTAGGCGGAGAGGTTCTGGATCACTCCCTGGCTGCAGAGGACCAGGGCGAAGACGAGGCTCATCGGAAGCAGCACGTAGACGGTGCAGCGGATGAGGTCCGCCCAGAAGTTCCCCAGGGTGCGCGGCGAGCCCGCGGGCAGCCGGCGGGTGAGGCCGCGCGCCAGGGCGATGGCGATCGCGATGCCCGCTGCCGCCGAGGTGAAGTTGTGCCAGGCCAGTCCCGCCATCTGGGACAGGTAGCTCATCGTCGATTCGCCGGAGTACGCCTGCCAGTTGGTGTTGGTGGTGAAGCTGGCCGAGGTGTTGAACGCCAGTCCCTGCTCCACCGCGCCGAACTTCTGGGGATTGAACGGGAGGAGACCCTGCAGCCGGAGGATGGCGTAGGTCACCAGCACGCCGAACAGGCTGAAGATCATCACCGATCCGGCGTAGCGGACCCAGGTCTGCTCCTGGTTCGGGTCGACGCCGGAGAGCCGGAACAGGAAGCGCTCCACGGGCCCGAGGACCCGCGGCAGTGGGCGACGGTCCCCCTCGAAGACCCGGTACATGTACAGGCCGAGCGGCTTCGTGGTGAGCAGGACGAGTGCGATGAAGAGGGCCAGCTGGCCCCAGGCGGCGAGGGTCACGGGAGTCTCCCCTAGAAGCGTTCTGCGCGGACGAGCGCGTAGACGAGATAGACGGTGAGCAGCACCGCCACGACGCTGCCGAGGATGTCGTCGAGGTTCATGGCTGACGGTTCTCCAGCAGCGCGTCGCAGCCCCGCACGTAGACGAGGCTCACGACGAAGAAGAGGACGGTGACGGCGACGAAGATCAGATCGAGCATGGGGTCTCCTCAGAAGGCGGCGACCGCGCCGAGCACGACCAGGACCTGGTCCGTCGCCTTGCCCGGCGTGCCATCGGGCAGCACGGTGGAGGTGTTGAAGACCGAGGCGGTGGAGTGGTCGTAGCGGCCCTCGAGTTTGAGGATCAGGAGATCCCACGGTCGGTATTCGATGGTCAGCGTGCCCTCGGCCAGCGTCTGGGCAACACCGGTGATGAACCCGTCGGTGTCCCGGTAGTACTCGCCACGGATGGTTCCGGCCCACTTCGGCGAGAACTGATGGCGGACCGAGGCCTGGGCGGCGTGCCAGGTGGCGGCGTCGACGTTCGGGCGCTGCTGGAGGCCCGCGTCCGCCGAGACGAGGAGCTGGGTCGAGTCGCTCAGGGCGAGCAGCCAGACGATGTCGCCGAAGAAGCGCCAGCTCCCGTTGTCGTTGTCCAGCTCGGGCCCGAAGAAGGTGTTGAAGGTCAGGGTGCTCGGTCCGGCCTTCCAGGCAACCTGGGTGCCGATCGCCTTGCCGTTGTTGTTGTCCCCGATCCGCTGCCAGCCGTTGAGCAGGTGGAGCTGCACACTCCAGGAGTCGTCGAACGCGTACGAGAACTTGATGCCCGTCTGGTAGTAGGGCGAGAGCTCGCCCATCCACCCGCGGGTGTAGGTCCAGTTGGCCTGGGTGGCCAGCCCCTCGGCGCCGATGTGGCTCGGGTAGATTCCTCCCTCGATGATCAGCCCGCGGCCGACCGGGACCTTGGCCGACACCGAGGCCTGCTGGACGTACTGCCAGACGTCTGGACCGGCGGCGGGACCGACGAACTCTCCGGAGTGAACCACGTTCGCCCCGGTGCCGGCGCCGAGCCACAGATGGAAGCCCACCGGCTCGGGGTCCTTGACCAGCTCGATGGAGGCGAGGTTCACCGACGCCTCGTTGGCGCGCTTCGCGCTGGTGCCGACACCCGGGAACCAGTTGGAATGGTCGGTCGGGCCGTTGAAGTTCGCGTCGGCATACACGTCCACTGCGCCGTGGAGCTGGATGTTTCCGGGAAGGTCCACCGCGCGGGCAGGGAACGCCAGCAACAACAGGAGCAGGCTGGGAAGTGCGTTTCGCATGTGCCGCGAGCTGCTGAGCAGGAACTGCGCCACCCGATTCCCCGGGCGTCAGGCATGGATAGCCGGTCGCCCAGCATGCAAACCGCAAGGCGTGCGCCTCCTGATCGTGCAGGTTGCACGAGCCTGGCCTTCCCGGCCGGCACACACCGCAGTGGCCGAGCTGGCACGGAGAATGCCCTCCGGATCAGCGGATGCGCAGCGGCCCCTCACCCTTGAGCCGGCTTCCGGTGCGGCGGCGTCAGGAGACGCTCCCGTGGTCGGTGCGGCTTGGCCTGGTGCTGGCAGCCGTGCTGCTGCTCGTGCTGTTGGGCTGGCTACGGAACGCCGACTCGCGCGCGCTCGCCAGCATGGACCCGGACCTCCGGGGAGAGCTGTTCCGCCGGACCCGGGCAGAGGCCGAGGCGCTCTGCGCCCGGCCGGAGCTCGAGGAGGAATGCCGCTCCCGTCTGGAATTCCTCGAGCGGTTCCCGGAGTGCGATGCCTCCTGCCGCGCGCTGGTGGCCCGCCACACCCGCCGGCCGGTGCGCTGACCGTGGCGGGCGCTCAGTCCGGGCGGGGGCCGACGTACTGCGACTCGGGGCGGATGAGCCGGCCCGTCCGCCGCTGCTCGTCGATGTGCGCCAGCCAGCCGACGACCCGCCCGCAGGCGAACAGCGGGCTGAAGGCCTCGCGCGGGAGCCCGAGCGCATCGAGCAACACCGCGGTGTAGAACTCCACGTTGGCCCGCAGCGGCCGGTCCGGGTAACGCCGCCGGAGCACGTCCTCCGCGGCACGCTCCACCGCTCGCGCCAGCTCGAGCCGCGGGGTTCGGTGCCCGTCCTTCTCCAGCCGCTCCACCGCCCGCTCCAGCACCGCCGCCCGTGGGTCGCGCGTCCGGTAGATGCGGTGCCCCATGCCCATGATCCGCCGCCCGGCCAGCAGCTCGCGCTCCAGCCACCCAGCCGCGGCATCGGGCCGGCCGATGGCGTCGAGCATGTCCAGCACCGGCCCGGGAGCTCCTCCGTGCAGCGGCCCCTTCAGCGCGCCGATCGCTCCCACCACCGCCGACAACCCGTCCGAGCCGGTGGAGGCAATGACCCGGGCGGTGAAGGTGGAGGCGTTCATCCCGTGGTCGCTGACCGTCACCAGATAGGTCTCCAGGCCACTGGCCCGATGGGTGGTCGCCTTGCCCCGGAGCATCCGCACCAGGTCCTCGGCGTGCCCCGCCTCGGGATCCGGGGCGAGCGGAGCCAGCCCCTCCCGCCGGCGCCACCAGGCGGCGGTGAACACCGCGGTGGCGGCGGTGAGCCGGACCGAGAGGTCCCAGCCGCTGCCCTGGGCCGGGAGCTGCGCCAGTCCACCCCGGAGGGCGTCCATGCCGTCCGGGGCGAGGAGCGCGCGTCCCAGCCCCTCCATCTGCTCGAACGCCCAGACCCGCTCGCGACCGAGCGCACCGCGCAGCTCGGCCGGGGAGGTGGCGCCGGGGATCGCGTTCCAGAGCTCGCAGCAGAGCTCCTCGAAGGAGCGCTGGCCGGCGATGGCCTCGACGTCGTGGCCGGCGATCACCAGCCGGCCGCGCTCGCCGTCCACCTCGCTGAGGGATGTGTCCGCCACCACCACCCCCTCCAGCCCCGATGCCGCCGAATCTGCCATGTGCACCTCCGGTCGACCTGTCCTAGCGTGGGTCTCATATGGATCCATCTGGATTCGACAATCCACATGAGGCCCTGGTGGATGCGCGCGAGGCCGCGCGCATCCTGGGGGTGAAGGTGGCCACGCTGTACTCCTACGCCAGCCGCCGCTGGGTTCGTTCGTTCCCCTCCGGACGGCACCGCGAGCGGCGCTACCTCCGCGAGGACCTGGAGACGCTCCGGCACCGGGCCGACGCCCGGCTGGGCCACGAGGCGGTGGCGGCCGGCGCCCTGCGGTGGGGAGAGCCGGTGCTCAGCTCGGCGCTGACCGAGATCCGGCCCGACGGTCCGTGGTACCGCGGCCACGAGGCGGTGGAGCTGGCCCGGACCGCCCGCTTCGAGGCGGTCGCCGAGCTGCTGTGGACCGGCGTCTTGCCGGCGACGCCCCCGGTCTGGCCTCGTCCCAGGACGCTCCCCGCGGGGCTTCCGCGAGGCCCGGGCGACCCCATCGACGCGCTCCTGGCCGGTCTGTCCGCGGTGCGGCTCGCGCGGCACCGCGCCCACGAGGCCGCGCCTCGGGTGGGGGCAGCGCGATCTCGGCCCGGGCTCCGCGCACGCCGCGCCGCACCGGGTTCGTCCCGCGCCCCGGATGCTCCACCGTCGGTGACCGAGCCCGGGGGGCCCGAGCTGGTGTGGACCCTGGTGGGGCTCGTCGCCGTCGCCTGTGGACACCGCCCCGCCGACGCCCTGGCCGCCACCGACGTGGCCTCCGGCCTCCAGCGCGCCCTCGGAGCCCGCGCCCGCGGAGCGAGGCTCCTCGAGGCGACGCTGGTGCTCTGTGCCGACCACGAGCTCAACGCCTCCTCGTTCGCCGCCCGGGTCGCCGCCTCGACCGGCGCGGACCTCGAGGCGTGTGCGCTCGCCGCGCTGGCGGCCTTCAGCGGGCCCCGCCACGGCGCCGAGAGCATGCGGGTCCAGGCGCTGGTCGCGGAGGCCGGCCGGCCCGAGCGAGCCCGCGCCACCGTCCTGGCCCGCGTGCGCCGTGGCGAGGCGCTGCCCGGGTTCGGCCACCGGCTCTACCCCGCCGGCGATCCCCGCGGCGCCCTCCTCCTCTCGCTTGCCTCGCAGCAGCCGCGGCCCAGGCGAGCGCTGGCCACCCTCGAGGCGCTGGTGTCCGAGGCGGTGCGGCTCGACCTCGGCCAGCCCACGGTGGACGTGGGGCTGCTGGCCGTCGCCCACGCGCTGCACCTTCCGCCCTGGGCCGGCCAGGTGATGTTCTGCATCGGGCGGAGCGCGGGGTGGAGCGCCCACGTCGCCGAGCAGCGCAGCTCCGGCGAGCTCCTCCGTCCCCGCGCGCGCTACGTGGGCCCACGCGCCCCGGGAAGGCGGTGATAGGGTCCGGCGCCGACATGCGCACCCTCGAGGGAAAGACGCTCTTCATCACCGGCGCCAGCCGCGGCATCGGGCTGGCCATCGCCCTGCGGGCCGCCCGCGACGGCGCCAACGTCGCCATCGCCGCCAAGACCACCGAGCCCCACCCGAAGCTGCCCGGGACGCTCTACACCGCGGCGGAGGAGATCCAGAGGGCCGGCGGTCGGGCGCTCCCCTGCGTGGTGGACATCCGCTTCGAGGACCAGGTCCAGGCCGCGGTGGAGAAGACGGTGAAGACCTTCGGGGGCATCGACATCCTGGTGAACAACGCCAGCGCCATCCACCTCTCGGGCACGGTGGAGACCCCGATGAAGAAGTGGGACCTCATGCACGGCATCAACGTGCGAGGCACCTTCCTCTGCTCCCAGGTCTGCATCCCGCATCTGAGGAAGGCGAAGAACCCCCACATCCTCAACAACTCCCCGCCGCCCAGCCTGGACCCGCGCTGGTTCGCCCCGCACGTGGCCTACTCGCTGGCCAAGTTCGGGATGAGCTTCTGCGCCCTGGCGATGGCCGAGGAGTTCCGGGACGAGGGAATCGCGGTCAACACCCTGTGGCCGAAGACGATCATCGCCACCGCCGCGGTGCAGAACCTCCTCGGGGGGGACGACACGGTCCGCGGCAGCCGCAAGGCGGAGATCATGGCCGACGCCGCACATGCCATCCTCACCCGGCCCAGCCGGGAGTTCACCGGGAACTTCTGCGTCGACGAGGACGTGCTCCGGGCCGAGGGCGTCACCGACTTCTCGAAGTACGCCACCGTGCCCGGGGCGGAGCTGATTCCCGACTTCTTCCTCTAGGGCGGCCAGTCGAGGCACTGAGCATGGACTTCAGCATCCCCCCGCGCGTCGCCGAGCTCCTCCCCGCCATCCACGCCTTCGTCGCCGAACGGATCCAGCCGCTGGAGCGGCGGATGTCCGAGGGCTGGGCGGTGCTCGAGCCCGAGCTGGAGCGCGTGCGCCAGGAGGTGAGAGCCCGGGGGTGGTGGGCGCCCCACTTCCACCGCGAGCAGGGAGGGATGGGGCTCTCGCTGATGGAGTTCGCCTTCGTCAGCGAGGAGCTGGGGCGGACCCCGCTCGGCCACTACAGCTTCCACTGCCAGGCGCCGGACGTGGGGAACATGGAGATCCTCCACGAATTCGGGACGCCCGAGCAGAAGCGCACCTGGCTCGAGCCGCTCGCTGCCGGACGCATCCGGAGCTGCTTCTCCATGACCGAGCCCGCGATGCCGGGCTCCAACCCCGCCTGGATGGGGACGCTGGCGCGCCGCGACGGCCACCAGTGGGTCATCGATGGGCGCAAGTGGTTCACCACCGCCGCCGAGGGGGCCGCCTTCGCCATCGTCATGGCGGTGACCGATCCCGAGGAGCCCAGCATCTACGCCCGGGCGAGCCAGATCATCGTCCCCATGGACACCCCGGGGGTGCGGCTGGTCCGGAACATCCCGGTGATGGGAGAGGCGGGCGGAGGCTGGGCGTCCCACGGGGAGATCTCCTACGAGAACGTCCGGGTGCCGGCGGCGAACCTCCTCGGCGAGCGCGGAGCGGGCTTCGTCATCGCCCAGGCCCGGCTCGGCCCTGGCCGCATCCACCACTGCATGCGGTGGATCGGCATCTGCCAGCGTGCCTTCGACCTGCTCTGCGACCGTGCCGTCTCGCGCGAGCTGTCCCCGGGGCGACCGCTGGGGCTGAAGGGCACCATCCAGCAGTGGATCGCCGAGAGCCGGGCGGAGATCGACGCCGCGCGGCTCCTGGTGCTGCACGCCGCCTGGCGCATTGACCAGGACGGGGCCTACGTCGCCCGCGACGACATCTCGATGATCAAGTTCGTGGTGGCCAACACCCTCTTCCGGGTGCTCGACCGGGCCATCCAGGCGCACGGGGCGCTGGGCATCACCGACGACACCCCGCTGGCCTGGTGGTTCCGCCACGAGCGGGGTGCGCGCATCTACGACGGCCCGGACGAGGTGCACCAGGCGTCGGTGGCGCGGCACATCCTCCGGGCCCGCGGGCTTCCCGACCGGAGGGGCGGACCAGGGTGACCTCGCTCGATCCGACCCGGCCCGTCCGACCTGGCGAGGAGCTGGATCCGGAGGCGCTCCGCCGCATGTTCGACCGGTACTCCCCCGAGCTCACCGGGCCAGTGGTGGTCGAGCAGTTCCCGAAAGGCCACTCCAACCTCACTTACCTTCTCCGGGTCGGCGGCGCCGAGCTGGTGCTTCGCCGCCCACCGAAGGGCGCGAAGCAGATCAAGGCCGGACACGACATGCGCCGCGAGTACACGGTGCTGACCCGGCTGCGAACCGTGTGGCCGAAGGTGCCGCGCACCCTCTTCTACGTCCCGGAGGAGGAGTCCCCGTTCGGCGCGCAGTTCTACGTGATGGAGCGGGTCCCGGGGCTCATCCTCCGCGGGACCGTGCTCCCGCCGGGCGTGGTGCTCGATGCCGCCGGAATGCGCGCCGTCTCCGAGACGGTGGTGGACACGCTGGTCGAGCTGCACGCGGTGGACCCGGCCGCCGCCGGGCTGGCCGACTTCGGAAGGCCGCAGGGCTACGTTCAGCGCCAGGTCGCTGGCTGGACCGAGCGCTACGAGCGTGCTCGCACCGACGACGTGCCGGACATGGAGCGGCTCGCCGGCTGGCTGGCCTCGCACCTGCCGCCCGACAGGCCGGGGGCGATCATCCACAACGACTTCAAGTACGACAACGTGGTGCTCGATCCCGCGGACCTCACGCAGGTCCGGGCGGTGCTCGACTGGGAGATGGCCACCCTCGGCGATCCGGTCTCGGACCTGGGGATGACCCTGGCCTACTGGTTCGAGCCCGGCGAGGCGGAGATGGTGGGCCCGGCCGCCTTCGGACCCACCGCGCTGCCCGGGAACCTGACCCGCGAGGAGATCGTCCAGCGCTACGCCACCCGCAGCGGGCGTGCGGTGGACGACGTGCTCTTCCAGTACGTGCTCGGCCTCTTCAAGGTCGCGGTCATCGCCCAGCAGATCTACTTCCGTTACCGGCAGGGCCTGACGCAGGACGAACGGTTCGCCGGGCTGGGCTTCGCGGTGGCGCTGCTGGCGCAGGTGGCGGTTCGGGCGGTGGACCGGAACCGCATCAGCAAGCTCCTCGACTGAAACGCTGGCCGGCCAGGTCCAGTGCCCGCCGATGGCCACCGCCCTACCCGGGGTCAATCCACCAGCCCTGGCCTGCCGCGGACGACCATGATTGTCGCCAGCATGGTGGCGACCAGCGTCTCGCCGTGGTCATCGAGGGCGAATACATCTCCGGCGCAGACGCAGATGTTTCGCCCGGGCTTGAGCACTCTGGCCCGTGCGTTCAGGGTCGAGCCTCGCGCGGGCGCCAGCAGGTTCGTCTTGAACTCGATGCTGAGAACGCCGGTCCCCGGAGGCACGAGCGTCAGGGCGGCATAACCGCAAGCAGTGTCGACGATGGCCGTGACGACGCCCGCATGCACGAAGCCGTGCTGCTGGCCCAACTCCGGGCGCACCGGAAGCGCGACGTCGACCTGACCCGGCGCCACTCGCACGATCGTCGCCTGGAGCAAGGACATGATGTTCTGGCGCGCGAAGCTCGTTCGCACGCGGCGATCGAAGTCGGGATCGGACGGAACGAAGGTCTGCATGGCGCCCGGACATGGTAACGCGCGATGCGATGGGGCAGGCAATTCGCGAAGCCCTCCGGCACCGGGAAATCCCTCAAGCTCATGAATGCCGATCACCGGTACCTCCGCGCTGGCACGCGATGACGACATCGACCGCTCCCTGACCCGGCAGATGGAGCGAGCTCAGTCCGCCGACTTGCAGACCGCTCCGCTGCAGCGCTTCTTCTCGCAGTTGTCCGTGAAGTTCGAGGAGAACTGGCTCCACCCCAGGTCCGCGTACAGCGGAGCCTGCTCATTGGCCCATCTGCAGTGGTCCTGGGTGTCGTTGCCGAGGGCTCCGAGGTCCAGAAATCCGTCGCACTGCCACATGTGGGTCATCTCGTGGGCCAGGATGACGGCCGACGGCCAGGTCTGCTGCCCTCGGACGTAGGGCCTCGTGTAGTCAGCGTTCTGGTCCCCGCCGTAGGCCACCGCCGCCGTGTGCGCGAAGAGAACGTCCATCGTGAATCCCAGGTCTTCCTTGTGTCCGACGGCGGCGAGATCCTGGTCGCCGATGAACTGCAGACGCATCCCGGACAGGAAGACCCTGGGTTCGCGATCCCAGAATCCATGGTCGATGCCGATGGCGATGGCCTGGTCGACCGTCGCCATGGCCTGCTCGCAGGTCATTCCTTTGGAGTCGGACCAGATCTCCAGGCTCGTCTCATGTTCCCCGCAGCGGACGGCATCGGGCGTGAGAGGGATGCCGCAGCCCAACCCGCAGAAAGAGATGAGAAGCAGCAACCCCCTCATCTCGGTCGTGGGGCATTTCGGCGCCAGGCGAGCGTTGCCTGGCGCACCCTTCGATCCGTCCCCTCTCTTTCAGGGAGCCCCATGGACCGAGGCCAGACTGCAACCAGCACGCCGTCGGCGACCTCCCGTGGTTCCATGGGTTGAAGGAATCACTCGAGGAGCGCTGACACCCCCGAGCTGACACAACGCCCGGTGACGACACCGTGCGCGCACCGAGGGCTCGCAACGTGGAGGACGGCCAGGCCGATCACCAAGCGCTCTGCGCTTTCCGGCGATCACGCCTCGCGACGTGGTGCTGAGCTGGTGCGGACTCCTGCACCGGCTTCATCCGCTGGGCGGAGGCAGCTGCTGCGGCGCTGCCGACCAAGAGAGGGACATTCTCCTCTGGAGGTTCCCTGCGACGGCTCGAGCTCGAGCGGACCCTGAGTGCCCGAGACGAACGCTCATCTGGAGTCCACCGGAGTGGCTCCCTCCGGCTGCCCGGACGCCCTTCGTTGCGTTGGTTGCCGAGCCACCGCCTCTGTTACAGGCAGCGGTCCAGGAGTCGCCAGGGGCTCACCCAGGATCAGCGGTTCGCCGGACTCGCTGCTCTCCTGAGCCTCGCCCTCACGGCGGAGACCGGGTTTCCGCTGTCAGGCCGAGTCACTCTCTCGCAGCTGAACGCCGCACCCGACCTGCAGCTCGAACCGCCCCCGCCGCACCGGACGGATCTGCACCTCGGGGCACTTCTCCTCCAGCCGCTTCCTCAGGAGGATCAGCCGCGACTCGAGGTTGTCCCGCAGCTCCGGGAGCCCCAGCGAGTCGTCGAGCCGCAGCTCGCGGTTGCTGAACTCGGTGCGCCCGGTCTCGGCGTTCGCCCGCAGCAGCTTCCAGAGGATCTTCGCCGGGATGTTCCGGATCAGGTACTCGCCGTCGACGAAGATGCAGTCGTCGTTCCGGAACAGCTGGAACACCCGGGTGCGCGGACCGGCGGCAGCGCTCCGGCCTCGCCCGGCTTGCCCGGGCGGCGGCTCGGCCTCGTCGTCCGCAGTCGCAGTCGCGGCGCGATCGATGCCCAGGGCAATCTGGTTGGCCAGGATGTTGAGGAAGGTCTCGGTCCAGGCGTCGAACGCCATCGCCTCACGGCTCTCCAGGGCCAGAACCCCCACCAGCCGATCCCCCACCAGGAGCGGCAGCGCGAGCTGGGCCTGGGCGTCCGGGAGCCCCGGCAGCGGAATCTCCGGCGCGGCGGGCGCCTTCCCCGCGTGCTGCAGCTCGGCGCGGATGGTGCGCCAGTACCGAAGCTCGGCTCCCACCCCCGCGACGCGCATCGGGCGCCGGCGGGCGGCCACCGTCCCGATCAGCCCCTCGCCCAGCGGAACCTCCGCCCCCACTCCGGCCGTTCCGTACCCATGGCTGGCGGTGGTGACCAGATGCCCGCGCTCGTCCGGGAGGAGCACCATGGAATGGTGGAACCCGAGCTCCTCGTCGAGCGCCTGGAGGACATTCTCCAGCAGTGCCTCGAGGCAGCTGGCGCGGTTCACCCGGTCGGAGATGGCCCGGAGGCTCCGCAGCTCGCGCGCCATCGCGTCCAGCACCCCCGTGGTCGGCGCCGCCGGGTCGAGCCGCGGGTCTGCCGGGAGGAAGTAGCTGGTGAGCTGCTCGACCGAGAGAACCTCGTACACGTCGGCCGAGCGGAGCTTGAAGATGCCCAGCATCCCGGTGTGCGAGGCGATGACTTGAAGGCGGGCCGACATCTCCTCGAACAGCGGACCCTCGCTCTCGGGGTGATCGAACCGCAGCTGCAGCCGGTACAGGTCGTAGGTCACCGGGGCGAAGACCAGGATGGTGGCGTTCGGATTCTCCCGGACGTTCCGCTGGGTCTTGTTGAAGAATTGGTGTGAGAGCGCGACGTGCTTCTCGTCGACCAGGTGCACCTGGCTGATCTCGGTGACGTTCGGCTCACCCTCGAGGGAGCAGGTGGCCATCATCGCCGGGATGACGCCCTCGAAGCAGGTGGCGATCTCGCGCAGGGGAATCACGGCTGCGGCCCCGGGCTGCGCAGCGGACCCTCGAACGGCGCGCCGGCCGCGGGCCCAGGCGTCTGGAGGAACATCTGCTCGACGGCGAAGCGCACCGCCACCGCCGGCCAGAGCTGGGTGCGCATGACGAACGACGGCGGCACCCCGAGCGGCTCGAGCATCCGGGCGAACCGGGCCCGATACTGGTCCATGAGCGGACGCTCGTCCTCCCGGGCGGGCCGGATCTCCAGCACCGGGCCCTTGAGCTGCACCGACCGGTTGTCCTGGGGATGGCTGAAGACCAGCGCCACCCGACGGTTGCTCTCCACGTTCTTCAGCATCTGCCCGGCAGTGATGGTGGCCACGAAGAACGTGACCTCCTGGCCGCCGGGCTCGACCCGCAGCCCCGCGGGCCGGACCACGTCCGGGACGAGGCGGTCGTCCCGGGTCGCTGCGCCGAGCACCAGCCCGGAGGTGAGGAACTCGATGAGGGCAGCGTCGATCGAGACCACGCGCGACTCGGGTTTTACCCTTCGCGCGCCGGAGCTGTCATCCAGCCCGCGGGCTGGAGGCCGCGCTGTCGAGGCCGACACGCCGGGCGGTGCTCGCCCAGCGCTCGGGGCCCAGCGCCTCGCGGGCCAGGCCCGACAGCTGGGCGAACACCGGGGGCGGCATCTGGGCCCGGGCCGCGGACAGCAGCTGCGCGCACTCGGGAGTGCTCATCGCCGGGAGCATGAGCCGCAGCATGACCGGCATGCGCTCGGGCGGGACGGCGGCGCGGATCCGGGCATCCATCGCGTCGAGCTCTTGCTCGGTGCAGTGGGCCCAGAGGACGGGCATGGCCTCCGTCTCCTCGCGGTCCATGTGGCGCAGGTGGTCTGCCACCAGGAGCGTCAACGCCCGCCCGAGGAGCTGACCGGCGGCCTCGCGCTCCGCGGTGACGTCGGAGCAGGTCCGGGGCAGCAGCGCCCGCAGCTCCGCCTGCAGCCCCTCGAGGCGGTTGTGCTCCGTCTCCAGGGTGGCGACCAGCGCCGGGGCGTGCCTCCCGACGAGCGGCATCACCAGCTCCTCCTCGTGGTGGGCGTGGCCATCCAGGAGGTCGAGCAGGGTCGCCACGGTCCGCGAGGCCATCGAGGCCTCCCCGGGGTGGGCGAACTCGGTCCGGGCGACGAGGACGGTGGCGTCGAAGAGCGCGGCGCGGAGCGCCTTGTGGATGGGCTGGTAACGGTTGGGTCGGTTCATGACCGAGAGGTGTGCCAGCCCCGGGCAGCTCCCGAGCCTAAGAGTTCCCTAATTCGCCCCTACCGACCGACCGAGGCCGGAGGCCGATCCGTGGGCACTAGAACCGGGCACGGAACCCGAGGGCCACCCGGCCCGAGAGGACCAGCGTGCTGGCCGCGCTCTCGGTCGAGGTGCTCGACGGGTCCGAGAGCAGGTCCCACTGGGCGCTCCCGGAGACCCAGACCGTCCAGGCCGGATCGATGCGCCAGGAAACGCGCAGGCCGGCCACGTGCGCCTGGCCCAGCGACGAGGCGTACTCGAGAAACTGGTACCAGGGAGCGAGGGTCCAGCTGCCGAACCGCTGCGCCAGGTTGGGGCTGATCGACCAGCGGACCGGCGCCAGCGGAAAGCCTCCCCCGAGCGAATCGCTTGCTGCCGCGTTGGCCCGGGCGGTGAAGAAGACCGCGGTCGTCGGGTCCTGGTCGTAGCCGTAGTAGCTGCCACTCAGTCCCAGGTCGGTGCTCGCGCCGACGGACTGCAGCACCGCCAGCGAGAGGACGAGCTGGTTGAGGCTGTCCTCCCCACCCTTCAGGTAGGGGACGATGGTCCGGCAGCCGGTGCTCCTCGGGGCGAGCTTGCACAGCGCGAGCAGCGCGGACCGGCTGACCGGCCTCTGGTTGGAATCGACGATCGCGTCCACCCGCTGCTGGGTGGTGAGCAGCGTCCACCCCACGCTCAGGTCGATGATCGTCCCTCCGAGCACCGTGCCCAGGAACTCGTTGCCCCCCACCACGAAGGTGGCTCCGCCGAGGACGCCGACGCTCGAGGTGGCGTTGTAGAGCAGCACGTTCGTCGGAGGCAGCTCGACGCCGCCGGGGGTGACGAAGGGAAGGGCCGCATCGAAGGTCTGGCTCGCCCGGGGGGACCCCGAGGCCTCGAGGTAGACCGTGGCCCTGGGCGAGACGTCCCACTCCAGCCCGCCGACCACCATGAGAATCTGCGCGCTGCTCGTTCCGAATGCCCCGCCGGTCGGTGGCGGCGTCTCGGTGTCGTAGGTGTACGCGCCGCCCAGCTTGAGGCTCCAGTCGTCCGCCAGGTCGAAGCGGAAGATCAGCTGGTCGGCGATGTGCGGACCATGGGGAGAGGCCGGCGAGGTCTCGCTCAGGCCCAGGGCCACCTCGTTGCTGACCGAGTGCGCCCAGACCGGCCGGGCGCCGAGCAGCAGGAGCAGCAACAGCCGTCGGACGCGCATCACCGGACCCCGCAAGACTTGCACGAACCAGCGGGAACCCGCGAAGGGGGCGAAAGTCTCGCGGCACCCGCGGGTGGGCCCGGGTGGGAGCGGACCCGGAAGTTGTGGCCCGGCCCACGCCTTGCTACTGCTCGAGCCGTCACCGTGGCTCGCGTCGCCATCACCGCCGTGCTGCTCCTGGCCTTCGTCGCCCAGGCGGCGAGCGCCGTGCACGCTGCGTCGTGTCCGATGCTGGAGCGTGTCCGCACTGCGGAGGACTCGGGGTGCGAGCATTGCCCTCCTCCGCCGACCGACGTGGCGCTCCACCCCGCGCTGCCGGACTGCTGCGTCCTGCACGCGGCGACGGTGGAGACCGCGGTGTCCGAGCCGGTCCGGGCCTCGCACCCCGCCTCGTCTCTCGCGCTCGCTCCGCCCCACGTCGTCGTGACGCCGGTCACTGTCCCTGTCGCCTGTGCCGCGCTGCCCGCGTCGCACGCGCCCGCACCGCCTCCGCCTCCCAGGAACCTCCCGCTGCTGTCGTGAGACCGGGGCGCCCCTTCCCGGCGCTCCGAGCTTGCCGCGGCGCGCACCCCGCGCCCGGCATCCCTCCCGTGACGGCCTGATCGCGCCGGACCCGGGACGTCCTCTCACTCGTCTTGTTTCGCGGAGGCTCCGCTCGTGCCCTCGCTCCTCTGTCTCGTCCTGCTGCAGCTCACCCGGTCGGCGCCCGGTGACGACGCCGTTCCCCCCCTCCTCCGGGGCGACCCGGCCGATCCGGTCCTGTCCGGGCTGGTCGCCGAGACGCTCGCCAGGAGCCCCGACCACGCCCGCGCCCGGGCGGAGGTCTCGGCCGAGCGCCAGCGCGTGCCGCAGGCCGGTGCGCTCGCAGATCCCACCCTCGTGCTGGGCATCCAGAACGACGGCTTCTCCGCCATCCAGATCGGCGTCGAGCCCACCAGCTTCTGGCAGGTGCTCCTCAACGTCCCCCTCTCCTGGCCGGGAAAGCGCGGATACCGGGAGGAGGCCGCGGCGGCCCGGGTCACCGTGTCCGAGGCGGCGCTGCAGCGGGTCCGCCTCACCTTGCTCGGCGAGGTGGAGCGGTCCTACCTGGACCTGCGCCTCGTCCGGGGGCAGCTCGAGCTCCAGCAGCGGCTCGAGTCGCTCTGGCAGCAGGCCGAGGAGATCGCCCGCGCCCGCTACCAGGTGGGCGAGGTTCCGCAGTCCGACCTGCTCCGGGCGCAGCTGGAGCGCACCCGGCTGCGGCTGGTACGGCTGACACTCGAGGCGAGCGAGCGGACCGAGCTGCAGGGCATCAACCGGCTCCGGGTCCATCCGCTGGACGAGCCCCTCGACACCCCGGTTCCGCTGACCGCCGACCGTCCGGGGCCGCTCCCCCCGGCGGAGGCGCTCCTGGCCGACGCCGAGGCGCGCAGCCCGGACCTCGCGCTCGCCTCGCGGAGCACGGCGGTCGCCGAGGCGAAGGTGAAGAGCGCCTACCGGGAGCGCTGGCCGGACCTCTCCTTCACCGCGGCGATCATGCCCCGGGGCGCGCTCGTGCCGATGTGGGCGGCGAGCGTCGGCGTGTCGCTTCCCATCTACTGGTGGGACAAGGGGTCGCGCGCCGTCGACGAGGCCGAGCAGACGCGGAACGCCGAGCTGCAGGGAACCGAGTCCATTCGCCAGCTCCTGGCCCTCCGCACCCGCGAGCGACACACCGCCCTGGCCGCGGTGCTCGAGGCGCTCGAGGTCTACCGTCACGGTCTCCTCGTCCAGTCCGACGCCACGGTGCGCTCCACGCTCTTCCAGTACCGGGTGGGCAAGGTGTCCTTCGCCTCGGTGCTGGAGGTGATGCGGGGGCTGGTGACGGACGAGGGCGGCTACCTCTCGACGCTCGCCGACGCCGAGCGGCTGCTCATCGCCCTGCGCGAGGTGAGCCTCCAGCCCGCATCGGGATCGGGCGTGGCATCGTCGGCAGGACGCACCATCCCCGGCGTCTCGGCCCCGAGCGCGGCGCGAACCTCTTCCGGAGCGGGCGCGGCCGCCGCCCCCGCCTCCACACCTGGAATGTGAAGGAGTCACCCATGAGCACCCGACGCTTCGGTCCGCTCGTCCTGGTCTCGGTGCTCGTGCTCGGCGTCGCCGCCGGGGTGGGCGCCACCGCGCTGATCCTCCGACGGCCGGCCGCGACCGCCACGGCCTCCGCCGGCGCGCCGCACGCCCACACCACCTACGTCTGCCCGATGCACCCGAGCATCACCTCGGACAAGCCAGGGGAGTGCCCCATCTGCGGCATGCAGCTGGTCGCGGCGAGCGCCCCCGCCGTCACCGAGCACAAGCTCCTCTTCTACCGCTCGCCGATGGACCCCAAGGTGACCTCGCCGACGCCTCGCAAGGACGAGATGGGCATGGACTACATCGCGGTCTACGCGGACGAGGTGGGCGGCGCCTCGCCCTCGGTCGCCGGCCTGGCCACCGTGGGCATCGATCCGCAGCGGCAGCAGCTCATCGGCCTCCGCACCGCCCCGGTGACCGAGGGGCCGGTGGGCGGCAGCTGGCGAACGGTGGGGCGGGTGGCGGTGGACGAGACGCGGGTGCACCACGTGAGCCTCAAGTTCTCGGGCTTCATCGAGGAGGTCTTCGTCGATTACATCGGCAAGCAGGTCCGCGCCGGGGAGCCGCTGTTCAGCATCTACAGCCCGGACGTGGTCTCGGCCGAGGAGGAGTACCTCCTGGCGCTCCGGACCCGGGCCTCGCTCGGGGCGGGTGCGGCGCAGGCCGGCGAGGACCTGGTGTCCGCGGCCCGCGAGCGGCTCAAGCTCTGGGACATCCCGGAGCAGGAGATCCGCCGGCTCGAGCGCACCGGGAAGGCCCTGCGCACGGTCACCCTCTACACGCCGATGAGCGGGGTGGTGACCAAGAAGGACGTGGTGATGGGGCACCGGGTGGTCGAGGGTGACATGCCCTACGAGATCACCGACCTGAGCCAGGTCTGGGTCCTGGCCGACGCCTACGAGTCCGACCTGGGCCGGGTGAAGCTCGGGACTCCGGCGACGCTCACCCTGCAGGCGTTCCCCAACAAGGAGTTCCTCGGGAAGGTCATCTTCATCGACCCGATCATGGACCCCAAGACGCGCACCGCGAAGGTGCGGCTCGCCTTCCCCAACCCGACCGGTGAGCTGCGGCCGGAGATGTTCGGTGAGGTCACGCTCCGTACGCCGGCGCGCACCGGGCTGAGCGTTCCCACCGACGCGATCATCGACTCCGGGACGCGGAAGGTGGTCTTCGTCTCGCTGGGCGAGGGGAAGTTCCGGCCCCGGGAGGTGAAGATTGGGGCGAGCGACGGTGAGCACTCGGAGGTGCTGGGGGGGCTCTCGGCGGGGGACCAGGTGGTCACCCGTGCCAACTTCCTGGTCGACTCCGAGTCGCGGCTCCGGGCATCGCTCGGCGCGCTCGAGGGGGCGGGAAGATGATCCGCCGCCTCATCCGCTTCTCGGCCGAGCAGCGCTGGGTGGTGCTCACCTGCGCGCTGGTGCTGCTGGGGATCTCCTTCTGGACCATGCGCACCATCCCCCTGGATGCGCTGCCGGACCTCTCGGACACCCAGGTCATCGTCTACTCGCGCTGGGACCGGAGCCCCGACATCCTCGAGGACCAGGTCACCTACCCCATCACCGCCGCGCTGCTGGGCACGCCGCGGGTGAAGGCCATCCGCGGCTTCTCCGACTTCGGCTACAGCTTCGTCTACGTCATCTTCGAGGACGGCACCGACCCGTACTGGGCCCGGACACGGGTGCTCGAGTACCTGTCGAAGATCACCTCCCAGCTGCCGCCGGGGGTGAAGACCGAGCTCGGGCCCGACGCCACCAGCGTGGGCTGGGTGTTCCAGTACGCGCTGGTGGACCGGAGCGGCAAGCACAGCTCGGACGAGCTGCGGAGCTTCCAGGACTGGTTCCTCCGCTATGCGCTGCAGGCAGTGCCCGGTGTCTCCGAGGTGGCGACGGTGGGCGGCCAGGTGCGCCAGTACCAGATCACCGTCAACCCCAACGCGCTCGCCTCGTACCGCATCCCGCTGGATGCGGTGATCCAGGCTGTGCGCCGAGGCAACAACGACGTGGGCGGCCGGCTGGTGGAGATCTCCGGCCGTGAATACATGGTCCGCGGCCGCGGCTACGTGAAGTCCGTCCATGACCTCGAGTCCCTCGCACTGCGGACCGAGAACGGAACGCCGATCACGGTGAAGGACGTGGCCCAGGTGACGCTCGGGCCCGAGATGCGCCGGGGGGTCGCCGACCTCGACGGGCAGGGCGACGTGGTGGGCGGCATCGTGGTGATGCGCCAGGGCGAGAACGCACTCTCGGTCATCGAGCGGATCAAGTCGAAGCTGGTCGAGCTGAAGCCGTCTCTGCCCCCGGGCGTCGAGGTGGTCTCGACCTACGACCGGTCGATCCTGATCGGCCAGGCGATCGACACGGTGCGGAGCAAGCTGATCGAGGAAATCATCATCGTCAGCCTGGTGATCCTGATCTTCCTCTGGCACGTGCCCTCGGCCATCGTGCCCATCGTCACCATCCCGCTCTCGGTGGCGCTGGCCTTCATCCCGATGAAGCTCTTCGGGCTGAACGCCAATCTGATGTCTCTCGCCGGGATCGCCATCTCCATCGGCGTGCTGGTCGACGGCGCGATCGTCGAGGTGGAGAACGCCTACAACAAGATTCAGCGATGGGACGCCGCGGGGAGGCCGGGGAGCTTTCACGACGTGCGGCTGGCGGCGCTGATGGAGGTGGGGCCGAGCGTCTTCTTCTCGCTCCTGGTCATCGCGGTGGCCTTCCTCCCGGTCTTCACCCTGGTCGACCAGGAGGGGCGGCTGTTCCGCCCCCTCGCCTTCTCCAAGAACTTCGCCATGGCCATCGCCGCGCTGCTGGCGGTGACGGTGGATCCGGCGCTCCGGATGCTCTTCGCCCGGATCGAGCCGTTCCGGTTCCGGCCGCGCCCGCTGAGCTGGCTCGCGACGGGCCTGCTGGTCGGCACCTACCATCCGGAGGAGAAGCACCCCATCAGCCGACTGCTCCACCACCTCTACGAGGGGCCGTGCCGCTTCGTGGTGGGCCACGCCCGGGCCACCGTGCTCGCCAGCCTGGTGCTGGTGGCGCTCACCGTGCCCGTCTACCTGACACTGGGGTCCGAGTTCATGCCCCCGCTCGACGAGGGGACCATCCTCTACATGCCCTCGGCGGTTCAGCCCGGGATGTCGGTGGCCGAGGCCCAGGCGGCGCTGCAGCTGCAGAGCAAGCTGCTGCGAACCTTCCCCGAGGTCGAGCGGGTCTTCGGCAAGGCCGGCCGCGCGACGACCTCCACCGACCCTGCCCCGCTGTCGATGATGGAGACCACCGTGGTGCTCAAGCCACGCTCGCAGTGGCGAGAGGCCCCCCGGTGGTACTCGGACTGGGCACCCGGCTGGCTCAAGGCGGTGCTGCGCCCGATCTGGGACGACCGGATCAGCGAGGCTGAGCTCCGCGCCGAGATGGACGCCGCGCTCAGGCTGCCCGGCATCTCCAACGCCTGGACCATGCCCATCAAGGGGCGGCTGGACATGCTCTCCACCGGCATCCGCACGCCCATCGGCATCAAGATCTCCGGGGCCGACCTGGACGAGATCCAGAAGGTCGCGGTGACCACCGAGGCGGCGCTGTCCAAGGTCCCTGGGACCCGCAGCGTCTACGCCGAGCGGGTGTCGGAGGGCTTCTTCCTCGACTTCGTGCTCAAGCGCGACCGGCTGGCCCGCTACGGGCTCAGCATCGACGACGCCAATGCGATGGTGCTGACGGCCGTGGGCGGCGAGGAGCAAAGCGTGACGGTGGAGGGGCGGGAGCGGTACGGGATCAACGTCCGGTACGCACGCGACTACCGCGAGGACCTCGAGGCGCTCCGCCGGGTTCTCCTCCCGTTGCCGCAGGGTGGGCAGATCCCGATGGAGGAGATCGCCGACGTGGGGCTGGTGCAGGGCCCATCGATGATCCGGAACGAGAACGGTCTGCTCGCCGGATACGTGTACGTGGACTTCGACACCTCGAAGGTGGACATCGGCAGCTACGTCGACCGGGCGAAGCAGGCCGTCGCCTCCGCGGTGCAAGTCCCGCCCGGCTACTCGATGTCCTGGAGCGGGCAGTACGAGAACATGCTCCGGGTCCGCGAGCGGCTGAAGTTCATCCTCCCGGTCACGCTGTTCCTGATCTTCGGGCTGCTGTTCGTCAACACCCGCTCGGCGGTGAAGGCGGGCATCGTTCTCCTCGCGGTCCCCTTCTCGGCGATCGGCGCGGTGTGGCTGCTCTGGCTGCTCGGCTACAACGTCTCGATCGCGGTCTGGGTGGGGATGATTGCCTTGATGGGCCTCGATGCCGAGACTGGGGTCTTCATGCTCCTCTTCCTGGACCTCGCGCACGACGAGGCCCGGGCCGCGGGGAGGCTGAAGACGCGCGGGGACCTGGTGGAGGCCATCGTCCACGGCGCGGTGAAGCGGGTGCGCCCCAAGGCGATGACCGTCGCCGCGGCGTTCACCGGCCTGCTGCCCATCCTCTGGGCCACCGGGACCGGCGCCGATCTCATGAAGCGGATCGCCGCCCCGATGGTGGGCGGGCTGGTGACGTCGTTCGTCCTCGAGCTGCTGGTGTACCCGGCGGTGTATTTCCTCTGGAAGGGCCGGGGCCTCGCGGACGGCCCGGCCACAGCACCCGAGGCCCGTCCGGGAGAACTGTCGCCGGTCCTCGCCTGAGACCGGCGGACTTCCCTTCCGCTCCCCGGTTCCGTCTATGCTCGTTGGGGCTGGACTTGGCCGGGAGGGTCCCAGGGATGCACTTCAAGAAGCTGTTCCAGGTGCTGGTGCTCGGTGGTGCGGTGGTGGGAGCAAGCTCGGGCTGCGCGCAGGCGAATGCTCAGGACAAGGACAAGAAGCCGCCGGTGGACGCAGGCACCCAGACCGGGGGCGGGGTCAAGGGCTGGTGACTGCCGCCCGCCGCGCGGCGGCGGAGGCCTGGGCCTTCCGCGCGCGGGTCGAGCAGGAGGCAGCGCAGCGGTTCGACCGGCTGGCGGCCATCGTCGCCGGCTTCGATCCCGGTTCGCCCGTCCCGGCGATGATGCGCCGGGCGGCAGACGACGAGCGCCGGCACACCGAGCTGTGCTCCCGGCTGGCGCGGAACCTGGGCAGTCCGGTGACGCTGGATCCGGCGGCAGACCTGCCGGCGATCGCGCCCCGGACGCTCGACGCGCGCCAGGCCGCGCTCTACGAGGTGGTGGCCGCCTGCTGCATCACCGAGACCGAGAGCATGGCGACCCTCACCACCCTGCTGGCTGGTGAGCCAGACCCCGAGGTGCGCGAGGTGCTCCACAGCATCTCCCGCGACGAGCTGGTGCACTCCCGCATGGGCTGGGCGCACCTGTCACGCGAGTCGAGCTCCGCCGAGGTGGCGTTTCTCTCCCCGCTCATCCCGGGGATGCTCGCCGGCACCATCGACGAGGGCCTCTTCGGCAGCCCGCCGGCGGACGAGGACCCCGAGGGGCTCCTCCGGCTCGGCGTGCTGCCGCTGGCCAGGAAGCGCGAGGTGTTTCTCGGCACCCTGGAGCAGGTGGTGTTCCCCGGCCTGGAACGCTTCGGCGTGGACCCCGAGCCCGGCCGGCAATGGCTCTCCCACGCCGCCGGGCTCCAGTGACCAGGCCGGAGAAGTCCCTCCTCAGACCGCCGGGAGCGCAGCGCTGGCGGCGAACGTCGGCGGCTTCCGGGCGTGCGTCGCCTGCTCGTAGGCGTAGGCGAAGGAGAGCAACCGGGCCTCGCTCCACGCGCGGCCGAAGAAGCTCAGGCCCACCGGGAGCCCGCGCACCTGCCCCATCGGCACCGTCACGTGCGGATAGCCCGCGACCGCGGCGGGAGTGGTGCAGCTCCCGATGGAAGCGTCTCCGTTCACGAAGTCGATGAGCCACGTCGGGCCCTGCGTCGGCGCGACCAGGGCGTCGAGCTTGTGCTTGTCCATCACCGCGTCGATGCCTTCATGGCGTGAACGGCGAATGCACGCCTCCCGCGCCTTGCGGTACGCCGCGCTGCTCAACGGCCCCTTCTTCTCGGCGTCGAGGAAGATCTCCTGGCCGAACACCGGCATCTCGGTGTCCGCGTGGGCCTGGTTCCACTCGATGAGTGCCTTCAGCGTCCGTGGGCCCGGGCCGCCGAGCTTCGAGAGGTATGCCTCGAGATCGGCCTTGAATTCGTGGAGCAGCACCTCCAGCTCGGGCTCGTCGAGCTTCGCCGCGGTGGCGATCGGCGCGGGGTCGACCAGGACGGCCCCCTCGGCCTTCAGCAGATTGAGCGCCTCCTCGGCCAGCGCGTCCGTCGCCGGGTGGTAGCCGAAGTACTTCGGCCGCGGCACGCCGATGCGCGCTCCCTTCAGCGCCCCCCGGTCGAGCGCAGCGGTGTACCGGAGGTCGAACCTGGCCCCCTTCGCCCCGGTCGCTGCATCGCCCGCGTCGCGCCCGGCCAGCACCTCCAGCAGGAGCGCCGCGTCGCGTACGGTCCGCGCCATCGGGCCCGCGGTGTCCTGGCTGTGGGAGATGGGCACGATGCCGCTCCGGCTGACCAGCCCCACCGTCGGCTTCAGCCCGACCAGTGACGACGCCGACGAGGGAGAGATGATGGACCCGTCGGTCTCCGTTCCCACCGCGACGGCGCAGAGGTTGGCGCTGACCGCGACGCCCGAGCCGGAGCTCGAGCCGGACGGGCTCCGGTCCAGGGCATATGGGTTCCGGCACTGACCACCCCGGCCACTCCAGCCACTGGAGGAGTGGGTGGAGCGGAAGTTGGCCCACTCGCTGAGCTGTGTCTTTCCGAGCAGCACCGCGCCCGCCTCGCGCAGCCGGCCCACCAGGAATGCATCCGCCGGCACCGACGCCTCCATGAGCGCCAGCGACCCGGCGGTGGTGTGCATCCGGTCCCTGGTCGCGATGTTGTCCTTGAGCAGCACCGGGATGCCGTGCAGCGGGCCCCGGACCTTTCCGGCCTTGCGCTCGCGGTCCAGCGCCTCGGCCTGGGAGAGCGCGTCCGGGTTGGTCTCGAGCACCGAGCGGAGGCGTCCGTCGCGCTGAGCGATGCGGTCCAGGTACCTCTGGGTGATGGACCGGCTGGTCTCCTCGCCGCTCGCCATCCTCTGCTGGAGGACGTCGACGGTCAGCTCGTCGAGCGAGGCGACGGTGCCCCCATCCGCCGCGTCGACCGGGGCGGCAGCCACCGCGCGCTCGCCGCCGAGCAGCGCCGCCCCCGCCACCCCCAGCTGCAACAGCCGCCGCCGCGAGAGCTCGTCGAGCCGACCCGGGCCGTTCCCCTTTCGCTGCATGCACCCTCCTGACGTGGGGCGCGGAGCCTGTCATCGGCAACCCCGGCCGGGCCAGGGCCGGGTGCAACCGTTCGCTGCAACCGTCCAGCCCTCAGTGCTCCGCCGGAGGACAGGGCGAACGCAGGTCGAGCGCCGCGGCCGGGACCTGGTACACGTCGCGCAGCCCGTTGCCTGGTGACGACAGGCGCCGCTCCAGCTGCTCCGCGGTCATCGGGGTCGGCGGCGGCTGCCAGTCGCTCCGGTTGCTGGTGAAGAAGAAGGTCCGCCCGTCGGGAGAGAAGCGGGGACCGAAGTCCCATCCGGTGGAGTTGACGCCCGCGCCGAGTGGCCGGGGGTCGGTCCACTTGCCCTGGCAGCGGAAGCTGACGAAGAGGTCGTAGTCCCCTGCCCCGCCCGGTCGCCCCCGGCCGCTGAAGACGAGCATCCGTCCGTCCGGGGAGATCCACGGCTCGATCTCCTGGTCAGGGGTGTTGATCGGCTCGCCCAGGTTCTCGGGCGCCGCGAAGTGGTCCCCGAGCCATCGGGCCTGCCACAGGTCGCACTTGCCCCTTCCTCCGGACCGCTCCGAGCCGAAGAACAGGATGCCGTCGTCGGTCATGGTCGGGAACCACTCGTCTCCGGGGCTGGAGAGCTCGGGCACGTGCCGGGGCGGTCCCCAGCCGGTCGCGGTTCGCTCCATGGTCCAGATCTCGGTGTCCGGCCGGGGCGCAATGCCTTCCACCGGGCGATTGGAGATGAAGAAGAGCCGCTTGCCGTCCCGGGTGATGGTCACGTCGCCGTCGTTCCAGCGGCCGCTGAACGAGGCGATGCTCGCCGGCCCCCAGCGTCCCCCCGTGCGCCGGGAGACCAGCACCGTCCAGTGGGCGAAATCGGGCGTGTTCCGCAGGAAGTAGAGGGTCTGCCCATCGGGCGAGAAGCTCACGTGGGCGTCGTCGTGGCCGGTCGAGACCAGTCCCTCCTCGAACCGCGCGGGCCCAGGCGGCGAGCGAGCGGCGGCGAGCGTCGCCGTGGTGAGCAACAGGATGCGCAGCGGGTGCAAGAGCGAGCGCGAGGATCTCATGGCGGGTCCAGTGTTCCGGACGGACCGGGCCCGACCGCCATCACAAAATCAAGATTGTCACCACCGGGGTCGAACGTGCTCCAGGGCCCGCTTCTTGAACTGGTTCCCGCCCATGCTGTTCTCCCTCGCCGTGGCCGCGACGGTGCTCGCCTCTCCGCCTCCCCTGGCGGTGGCGAGCCAGCTGCCGAAGGGCGCGGTCTTCCTCGTCATCGGCCCCGGGGACACCAGCGGCGCCGCGGCACAGCCCTCACCGTCCGCGCCGGCGGAGTCGCCGCCGACCGCGTTTCTGGGGGGCTTTCTGGGTCAGTTTGCGGTGGTCAAGCCACACCGCTCCGGCCGCGACGCGCCACCGAGCCTGCAGATGTTCCTCCTGATCGCACCGATGAGGGGCCAGGTAGGCGTCCACGCCATCGGAAGTTTCTGAGCCGAGCGGCCGGCGCTGCCGACCTCGAGCGCCTGGGGCCTCACCCGCCAGCGTTGCGCAGCGAACGGCCGGTGAACGTCCCCTCGACGCTGGCCAGGTAGTCCCGGGCCACGACGTCGGCCGGCGTTCCCCCCTTCGGGTCCATGCCCATCGCCTTCAGGGTCTCGGCCACCCAGCCTGGACAGCAGTCGTTGATGCGGATGCCGCGGGGCAGCTCCAGCGCGGCTGCGCGGACGAAGCCGATGAGGCCCCCGTTCGCCAGCGCCAGCACGCCGCTTCCCGGGCTGGGATGCTCGAACAGGATGCCGGTGGTGAGGGTGAACGAGCCCTTCTCGTTCAGCTGATCCACCCCGTACCGGACCAGGTTCACCTGTCCCATCACCTTGCTGGACAGGGTGAAGCGGAAGTCGTCGTCGGTCAGCTGGGCGAACGGCTTGAAGACACCCTCGCCTGCGGCGGCGACCACCGCGTCGAGCTTGCCGACGCTCCGGTACATCCGACGGATCGACTCGGGCTCGGCGATGTCGACCTTCAACTCGCTCTTGCTCCTGCTCGCCTGGATCACCTCGTGCTTCGGGGACAGCGCCCGGACGATCGCCTGCCCGATGGTTCCACTCGCACCGACGACGAGCACCCGCATGCGCAGCTCCTCCTTGCGCCCAGGCTCCTAGCACTGCGGCAGGCCCGGGGCGACCCGGAGGGCCTCACTCATGGGGACGAGGTCGAGGAAAGCCTGGGCGCGCCGCCACCGGGCTGGGCTCCCTCGACCACCACCCAGAGCGTGGCCTGGCCGGCCGCCCCGGGGCTCAGCGCGTGCCATCCATCGGGCAGCTCCGGAGGGGCCCAGTGGAAGAGCCACTCGGCGTCCGCCAGCGAGACGTTCACGCACCCGTGCGAGACCGGTGTGCCGAAGCGGTCGTGCCACACGGCGGCGTGCAGCGCGACGTCGCGCGAGAACCAGAGGATGTCCGGCACCTCCTCGACGAGGTACGGCACCCGGTGCCCGTGCATCCGGGCGTGGCGGACCTTGAGCCAGACGCGGAAGATGCCGGTCGGCGTCTCCCAGTCGCGCTTTCCGGTCGAGACGAGCGTCGCGAACACCAGCCGGTCGCCCTCGTAGGCGGTCAGGGTCTGCTCGTCCGTGTCCACGTGGATCCACCGCTCCGAGGGAGGGATGCCCTCGGGACGGGGCCGTGCCCAGGCGAGGCGCACCGCGCTCCGGGGCAGGGACCCTGCGGTGGTGAGCACCCGCTTTCCGACCTCGAGCACCTCGACGGCCGTGTAGCGCGGGAGCGGTCCGGGGGACTCGGCCCCGGGGTCCCTGGGTGTCACCTCGCGGAGCAGGAAGGCCAGCCGCGCGGGTGGATCGGCCACGCCACGCAAGGGGCTCGGCTCCAACAGCGTCACCGCACTTCTTGCGAGGAACCCTCCGGTGGGCGTCTCCAGCCATGCGCCTGCGTCGGTGGGCTCCTCGCGCACCGCGAGGATGTGCCCGCGCCGGTGGACCTCCAGCACCTTCGCCTCGGGGTCCGGCGCATCCCGGACCTCCGCGGACTGGGCCCGGATGCGGACGTACCGGAACGGACCGGCCAGCGGGTCTCCGCCCTCCGGCGGGTCGAAGCTGAGCAAGCGGGTGCGCACCGCGCCGTACGGCCGGAGGCGCGTCCATCCGGACGGGTCTGGCTCTCTCGACTCGGCGTTGAGGCGGGCGCCCCGCTCCAGCTCGCCGATGACCGGCGTGTGCGTGCCAGACCCCAGGCGCACGTTGGCCCGTTCCCCGGTCACCCATACGTCCTCGGCGACCGCGGGGGCAGCCAGCAGCAGCGCGGCCACCAGCAGAGAACGTGGCCTGGGAGGGTCCAAGATGCTCCTCAGGACCATCAAACGCTGTGCCAGTGGCTCCCGGAGGGAACGCCGCGAGGAGCCGCGCAAGGCGTGCGCGTCAGTCCAGGAAGCTGACCTCGCCCGAGTCGAGCGCGTAGTCGGCACCGGAGATCTGCAGTTGCCCGCCGAGCACCAGCCGCTCGAGGATTGCCGACCCGTGCCGGAGCTGGTTCACCGAGGCGCGGATGTTGGCCCGCACCGCCTCCTGCACCAGCCGCGAGCGGTCCACGGCCAGCTCGGTGTGCAAGAGCCCCTCGATGGGCGGGCGCACCCGGTCCACGATGGACCGCAGCCCCGGGCTCTGGGGCTGGCCGGGCCGGGCGAGCGCCTCCAGCGTTGCCTCGACCGCACCGCAGCGGCTGTGTCCGAGCACCACCACCAGCTGCACGCCGAAGCGCTCCACCGCGAACTCCACGCTGCCGATCTGCGATGGGGCCACGATGTTGCCGGCGACCCGGATGACGAACAGATCGCCGAGCCCCTGGTCGAAGACGATCTCCGCCGGGACCCGTGCATCGGAGCAGCCGAGGACCACCGCGAAGGGGCGGTGGTTGTCGGCCACCTCCGCGCGGCGGACGGCAGAGGTGAGCGCCTCGGAGCGGCGGAGGTTGTTGACGAAGCGGGCGTTGCCGTCCTGGAGGCGGCGGAGAGCCACCGCGGGTTCGACCATGACGGCGACCCTGCGGCCGACGGGTCCGGGAGGTCAACGGTTTCCAGCGTCCACTGCCCTGCAGCGGGCAAACGGCCGCGTCAGGGCCAGGGAACAGAGTGCGCCCCCGAGGAGACCGGCGGTGGACACGTCGACAGTGGAGGCGCGGTACCGACCGCGGGCGCAGCGGGAGGGGATCGCGCTCTGCCTCTCCGGCGGGGGCTTCCGGGCGGCGCTGTTCCACGCCGGCGCCATCCGCCGCCTGAACGAGCTGGGACTGCTCTCGCAGCTTCGCACCATCTCCTCCGTCTCCGGAGGCTCCATCGCCAGCGCGCTGCTCGCGGCGGTCTGGCCGAGGCTGGAGCGCGACGGCCGATGGTTCACCAACCTCGAGGCTCTGTTCGAGCGACCACTGCGTGCCTTCTGCGGCCGCAACATCCGCAACCGGCCGTTGCTCTGGGGACGGCTCGACCCGCGCAACTGGCCACGCCTGCTCTCGTCCACGTTCAGCGCCACCGATCTCCTCGTCGCCGAATACGAGCGGCTGGTGGGGTCCATCCCCCTGAGCGCCCTCCCCGCCCATCCGCGCTTCGTCTTCTGCGCGGCGAACCTCCTCACCGGGGTGAGCTTCGAGCTGTCGGCCAGGTCCATCGGGGACTACGTGCTCGGGTACTCCGAGCCCGGCCGGTTCACCCTGGCCGAGGCGGTCGCCGCGTCGTCGTCCTTTCCCTTCGCCTTCCCGCCGCTGGTGCGCATGGTGGACCTGGACGCCTTCGTGGGCGGCGACCCGCAGGCGGTGGCGACCGGCTTCCGGCCCGGCCCGCGCATCGCCCTGACCGACGGGGGCGTCTACGACAACATGGGGCTCGAGCCCGCCTGGAAGATCCACCAGGTGGTCCTGGTCTCCGACGGCGGGACCCCCTTCGAGGTCCGGGCACGGGCCCGCACCGGGCTCGTACCCAGGCTTCTCCGCTCCTTCCAGGTCGTCGCCAACCAGGCGCTCGCGGTGCGCAAGCGGTGGCTCGTCGCCGCATACCTCCGGGGCGTGTACCGGGGCGCGTACTGGGGCCTGGGCACGGACCGGGACGAGTACCAGGCGCCGGGCATGGAACGCCCACCCGGCTACTCGGGACCGGTGCTGGACCGCCTCCGCGTCGTCCGCACCGACCTCGACCGCTTCTCTCCGGCCGAGCAGTCGGTCCTGATGAACCACGGATGGGCCCTCGCCGGGGCGGCGCTCAGACGCTGGGGGGCGGACCTGACCACCGCGGTCGCCCCTGCCGTCGCCCCCGACGGGGCGCTGCTCGAGCCGGAGGCCGCACTGGCCGCGCTGGCGGAGAGCGACCGGTTCAGGCTCCTGGGCCATTGACGCCCTGACTCGCCACGACATAGGCCCAAAGGCACGTTGTCCCGGTTTGGCGAGGCCGCTCGAATCGGACGCCGAGGAGGGGTGTATGCATCGGCTGCCACCCTGGGTGCTCGTGGCGGGAGTCCTGCTCGTGCCGTTCTCGGCCCGGGCACAGGACGTCACCAGCAGCCCATCCCGCTCGAGCCTCGCGGGCCACAGGTTCATTCCCCGCGAGCAGGTGAGCAATCCGTTCACCAGCAGCTTCGTCGCCAGCAGCTCGGGCGTCTCGTCCGGCAGCGCCACCGGACCGACGTTCGACCTCGACGGAAACCCGGTGAACCTCGAGGACTACAAGATCGTCTCCTACTCCCAGCTCTTCACCGGCCAGTGGGGCATCGCGGACTTCTGGGCCGTCCGGCTCAGGATGCTCGGCACCGCGTACACCGGAGCGAACGCCTCCGGCGCCGCGGGGGTGGGGGTGAACGGGGTCATCCGGGGTAGCGTGGGGACCAGCTTCAGCTTCAAGCTCGCCGACAACCTCAGGCTCGGCGCACTGGTGGACGTCGCCTGGGGCCCCTCGATCGGCATCAGCATCCTGGACGCCATCCGGCAGAGCATCTCCGAAGGGAGCGTGCAGACCCCGGTGACCAACCAGTACTCCACGACCGTCACCCCGGCACTCTCGCTGGCCTGGGCAGTGACCCGCGGGCTCGGCGCGGTGGTCAACGCCGCGTACGTCAACGGGGTCGTGGAGGTGAACACCACCAGCAGCGACCTGGACATGGCCGTGGTGCAGGGCGCGCTCGATCTCGACCTCCGCGAGCTGGGCAGCATCCCCCTGGGGCTGGCACTCGACTACAGCGCGGGCTACAGCGTGGAGAACAAGAGGTTCCGGCGCTACGTGCTCGGGTTCGGCATCTTCTACACCGGCCGCCCAGGGCTCACCCTGGGGCTGGACCTCGGGTACAGGCGCTCACCGCTGGGAACCAAGGACGTCTTCACCACGTCCATCTCCGGCATCTTCTCGCTTCGCTACGACTTCGATTGACGGTACGACCTAGGTCCCACTTGGTCCGGCTGGTGAGGCCAGGGGACACCGGAGAACCATGAGAGTTCACACTGCGGCGTTGGCGACGTGCCTGCTCCTGGGTTGCGCGGCCACCAAGATCGAGAACACCTGGACGGCGAACCAGCCCCCTCCTCAGCCGATCCAGAAGTTCGCGGTCTTCGCGGTGACCGGCTCTCCCTCGGGGCGCATCGCCTACGAGGAGACCCTCACCACCCGCCTGAAGGAGGCCGGGCTCCCCGCGGTCCCCGGGTACGACCTGGTGACCTACGACGAGCACCCCTCGAAGGAGGAGGTGATGCGCCGGCTGGAGGAGAAGCAGATCGACGGGGCGCTGGTGAGCCGGGTCGACCGCCGCACCACCAAGACCGAGTCGACGCCGGTCTGGGTCGGTGGCGGCTACGCGGTGGGCTTCTACGACTACTACTACACGCCGGTGGCGATGGGGACGTACACCACCGAGACCAACGAGTTCATCGTCGAGACGGTGCTCTACAGTCTGCGCGACAACCGGCCCTACTGGATGGCCCGGAGCAACACCAGCCGGACGGCCCCCACCAAGTTCGCCAACGACATCGCGAAGCCGGTCGCCGATTCGCTCAAGGAGTCGGGACTCTTCCCGAAGTCGGGCCGCTAGCCGCGAAGCCACCTGGGCGGCCGCGGCACCGCCGGGGAGAAGCATGAGCCATCGCCACGCCGGCACCCGAGTGGGACTTGCGCTCGCCGCCTCGGTGCTCGCGGGGGCCTGTGCCCACCCGCCTCCGGCGCCCACGGACCAGGCCGAGGAACGCCGGCTGGCGGGGGCCGATGGATGGCTCCTGGGGAGCGCGCTCGGTCTCGGTCCCGCGGTCCCGGTGACCTTCATGCACGGGGTGGGAGGCAACCACCACTTCTTCGATCCGCAGCTGACCGACCTCCGCACCGGACGGCGAGTGCTGGCCTTCGACCAGCGCGGCTGCGGGGGAAGCGCCGATGCGCCCAAGGGGCTCTACGACCTCGACACCCGGGTGCGCGATCTGGGCATGGTTCTCGATGCCGTCCGCTTCGACCCGGTCATCCTCGTCGGCCACGGGACCGGGGTGCAGGTGGTGGCCCGGTACGCCGAGCGCAACCCAGCCCGGGTGCTGGGCCTGGTGCTCGTCAACCCGGTGAGCGCCAACGCCGAGGCGGCCCGCGTCGACGACCTGCCGGACGGCGAGTTCCGGCCGGCGCTCGAGGCCTGGCTCGGCACGCTGCTGGGGCGCGCCACACCCCGGACACGGGACCAGGTGCTCGCCTCGGCCCGCGAAGCGAGGATCCCGGCGATGCGGGCGATGCTGGCCGATGCGGCGGGAACCGACCTCTCGGGGAGCCTGGTCACCTACCCCGGCCCGGTCCTGATCCTCGCCGCGCCCGGCGAATCGCTCCCCACCCCGCTCCGCCCGGGCATCGAGACGCGGCGACTCTCGGCAGGGAGCCACTGGTCACCGCTGGACGCGCCGGACGAGGTGAACGCTGCGCTGCGGGAGTTCCTCAAGCCGCTCGACGAGGCCGCGCTGAAGCGGCGCAGATCCGGCTGAGGCCAGGGGAGCACTCGAATGCAGGCCCTGCTCGTCCCTGCCGCGGTGATGATGCTGATGGTCTCCATCGGCATGAGCCTCCGTCCGCGCGGGCTCCTGGCCAGCTGGCGCTCGGTGCCGCTGACCAGCTGGGTCTGGCTCCTGGTGTTCACCTTTGTTCTTCCGCCGGCGGTTGCGCTGATCCTCGCCCGGGCCCTCTCCCTCGATCCAGCCACCCGGGCAGGGCTCTTCATGGTCGCCGCGACCCCGGGGGCGCCGCTGCTCACCCGGAACATCGCCCGGCGCGGGTTCGACATGCACCTGGCCGCCAGCTACCAGGTCTGGGGGGCGCTCCTCACTCCGCTGATGATCCCGCTCACCGTGCACTTCGCGGCGCGGCTCTACGACCGGGAGGTGTGGATCCCCCCGCGGATGCTGCTGGGGGAGATCGCCGAGAAGCAGTTCGCTCCCATGCTGCTCGGCCTCCTCGCCGCGGCGCTGCTGCCCGCGCTCGCAGCGCGGCTACAGCCGGTACTGAATGCGCTGGGGAACGCGCTGCTGATGCTGATCTTCGTGCTCCTCCTGGTGAAGATCGGTCCTGGACTGCTGCGCGTGAACCCGGGCATCGTTCCTGGCGTCCTCGTGCTCGGGTTGGTCTGCCTGGGGTCGGTGCTGCTCCTCCCCGGGGCGGACGAGCGGATCCGGACGACGCTGGGGATCAGCAACGTCAACCGTCACGTGGGACTCGCCCTGCTCCTGAGCGAGCGTTACCTCTACCACCGCGACGCACTTCCGGCCGTGGCCTGCTATGCGGTGGCCGCCTATCTGATCATGGCCGTCTACGCCTGGAGCGCGCGGCGAGAGCGGAAGCCCGTGCTCCGTCCCGGAGGTGGGTCATGAGAAAGGACCGTCCGGTCACCGAGGCTCTGGCACAATGGGCGCGATGAGAGGACTCCCCGGGCTGCTCCTGGGCGTGTCGCTGGCCGCGACCAGTCCCGCGGACTCCCCGGCCACGCTCGAGGTGGCCAACCGTCGGGTGTTCACCTTCCGCGCGACCTCTGCCGGCAGCAGCCCGTCCGAGCGGCTGGCCAGCGCCCAGGCGCGCCTCGACCAGCTCCCGATGCGGGGCCCGGTGGAGAAGGTCGAGACCCGCCCGGTGCAGGTCGGAAACGAGCGAGGCACGGCGGTCATGGTGGGCCCCCGCCTCGTCTTCCACGTCGCCGAGGGTGACGTGGACCGCGAGGCGGGAGAGAGCACCGAGAAGGTGGCGGCCCAGGCGGCGCAGGTGCTCTCCGAGGCGCTGCTGGCCGAGCGGGAGCAGCGCTCGGTCCGGCTGCTGGTCCGATCGTCACTCCTCGGGCTGGCCGCCACGGCGATCGCCGCGGGACTGCTCTGGCTCTTCGTCCGCGGCAGGCGGCTGGCCCTGGGGGGAGTCTCCCGGGTCACCCGGCGGGAGGGCTTCCGGCTGTGGGGGGTCGACTTCGGGCCGATCATCCGTTCGGGGCTGCGCGGACTCACCTTCGTGGTCTTCTGGGCCCTGGTCCTCTCGGTGGTCGAGGTCTGGGTCACCTACGTCCTCTCGCTGTTCCCGGTGACCCGTCCCTGGTCCGACGCGCTGCTGGGCGGTGTCCTCCGTCTGCTGGGGCGCGTGGGGAAGGCCATCCTCGCCGGGCTGCCGGATCTCGTGACCGCGGTGGTGATTCTCCTGGTCGGGCGGGCCGCGGCCGGGTTCGTCTCCACCGTGGTCCACCGGGTGGAGGAAGGGACCAGCATCGTGCCCTTCATCCACCCCGAGACCGCGGGGGCCACCCGGCGGCTTCTGGTCGGCGCGGTGTGGCTGATCACCATCGCCGCGGCCTACCCGTACCTGCCGGGCTCGGGCTCGGAGGCGTTCAAGGGACTGAGCCTGGTGGTGGGGCTGGGCCTCTCGCTGGGGTCCACCGGCGTCGTCGCCCAGGCGATGAGCGGGCTGGTGGTCATCTACTCTCGCGCCCTCTACCGCGGGGACTGCGTGCGCATCGGCGACATCGAGGGGGTGGTGACCGAGGTCCACATCCTCTCCACCCGGATCCTCACCATCCAGGGCGAGGAGGTCACCATCCCCAACACCGTGGTGGTGAACGGGCCGGTCAAGAACTTCGGGCGTGCGCGCGCGGGTCAGGGGGCGCTGGTCTCGGCCAAGTTGAGCATCGGCTACGACGCGCCCTGGAGGCAGGTGCACGCACTGCTGCTCGGCGCGGCGAAGGAGACCTCGGGGCTGCGCGCCGAGCCCGGGCCCTACGTGCTCCAGCGTGCGCTGGACGACTTCTACGTGCAGTACGAGCTCATCGCTGCCGTGGAAAACCCGGTCGACCGCCCGCTGGTCGCCTCCGCGTTGCACGCGCGCATCCAGGACGGATTCAACGCCGCCGGACTGCAGATCATGTCCCCCCACTTCGTGCTCCAGCCGCGGAACCCGGTGCTCGGCCAGGCTCCACCGGCGCCAGGCACCTCCGATGCCGGGGTTCCGGTCGCGGCGTCGCCCGACCGCCGCTGACGGGCAGTGCCTCGACCGGCGTGCACTAGGACCTCCCCGCCTTGAAGACCCGCTCGCGGACATCCGGCGCGTAGAGCATCGCCTCGGTGACCAAGCCGTTGAGCTGGATGAGCCGGGCGACGGCCCCGGTCCACCCGGTCTGGTGGCTCGCGCCGATGCCCGCGCCGTTGTCGCCGTGGAAGTATTCGTAGAACAGGATGTGGTCTCGCCAGTGCGGATCGGTCTGGAACTTCTCCGACCCGCCATAGACCGGCCGCCGTCCCGAGGCGTCGCGGGTGAACGTGCGGATGAGCCGCTCGGCGAGCGTGTGCGCGACCCCGAAGAGGTTCATCTGCTGGCCCGATCCGGTGGGGCACTCCACCTGGAAGGTGTCGCCGTAGTATGCCGCCAGCCGCATCAGCGCCGCCCAGAGGAGGAGATTCACCGGCATCCACACCGGGCCGCGCCAGTTGGAGTTTCCGCCGAACATCCCGGTGTCCGAGTCCCCCGGCACGTAGGCCACCTGGAACTCCTGGCCGCCGTACCGGAACACGTACGGGTGCTCGAGGTGGTATCGCGAGAGGGCACGGATGCCGTGCGGCCCGAGGAACTCCTTCTCGTCCAGCATCCGGGTCAGGATCCGGCGCAGCTTCTTCTCGTCGGCGATGGAGACCATCCGCCGCCCGCCCACACCCGCCTCGGCCGGCAGGTGGATGTTCGCGGCCAGCTCGGGGTGCCGGAGGACGAATTGACGCGCGTTCCGGGTGAAGGTCGGGAGCCGCTGGGTGGTGTCCTCGTCGAACACCGCCACCGCGGCGAGCGGCAGAAGCCCCACCATCGAGCGCACCTTCAGCCGGGTGGCTCCGCCGTCCGGGAAGCGGAGCACGTCGTAGAAGAACCCGTCCTCCTCGTCCCACATGTCGTCCTGGTTCTCGCCGACCCGGTCCATGGCGGAGGAGATCCACAGCGTGTGCTCGAAGAACTTGGTGGCGAACTCCTCGTAGGCCGGGTTGTGCAGCGCGAGCTCCACGGCGATCCGCAGCATCTGCTGGCTGAAGAAGGCCATCCAGGCCGTGCCGTCCGCCTGCTCCAGCCAGCCGCCGGTGGGCAGCGGCGAGCTCCGGTCGAACACCCCGATGTTGTCCAGGCCCAGGAAGCCACCCTCGAAGACGTTGTTCCCGCTGCGGTCCTTCCGGTTCACCCACCAGGTGAAGTTCACCAGGAGCTTGGCGAAGGCGTAGGTGAGGAAGGCCAGGTCCCCCTTCCCGCCGTTCCGCTCCTTGTCCAGGAGGTAGACCTGCATGGTGGCATGGGCGTGGACCGGTGGATTCACGTCGCCGAAGTTCCACTCGTACGCCGGCATCTGGCCGTTGGGGTGGAGGTAGTCGTTGCGCAGCATGAGGTCGAGCTGCGACTTGGCGAAATCGGGGTCCACCATCGCCAGGGGAATGACGTGGAACGCCAGGTCCCACGCCGCGTACCAGGGGTACTCCCACTTGTCGGGCATGGAGATGATGTCGTCGTTCAGCATGTGGAACCACTCGGCGTTTCGCACCCGCTGGCGCAGCCACGGGGGCGACTCCGGTCCCACCCGGTGCTCCTTCAGCCAGGTGGAGAGGTCGTAGTGGAAGTACTGCTTGCCCCACAGCATCCCGGCGAGGGCCTGCCGCATGACCTGCGCTCGATCGGCGTCGGCCTTGACCGCCGGCGGGGTGATTCCGTCGTAGAACGAGTCCGCCTCGGCGAGGCGTTGCCCGAGCACGGCGTCGAAGTCCCCGAACGGTGTCGGGGTCTGCGCCGGGGCGCCGCGGGTGAGCCGCAGCCGGACGGTGATTGTCTGCCCTGCTCCCACGCTCAGCGGGAGGTGCGCCGAGACCTTGGTGCCGCGGCCGGCGGGATTGACCGCGTCCTTGCGCCCGTGGACCACCGCCTCGTGGATCCCGTCCTTGACGTAGGGGGAGGCGTTGGGCTGTCCCCAGAGGCGCTGGAGGTTGCTCTCGTTCTCGGTGAAGAGCAGCGCCGGGGACCCCTCGCAGTACAGGAAGTAGTCCGGCAGCGCCTCCTGGGTCAGTGAGACGGTCTGGCGGGTCCCGACCACGCTGGCCCCAGGGTGCTCGACCCGCTCGAGGAGCGGCTTGCTCCCGCCACCGCCCCAGGACCAGGTGTTGCGGAACCAGAGCGTGGGCAACAGGTGAAGACTCGCGGCCTCGGGTCCGCGGTTGGCCACCGAGATCTTGATCAGCAGATCCTCGGGACCGGCCTTGGCGTACTCGACGAAGACGTCGAAGTAGCGGTCCTCGGCGAACGCGCCGGTGTCGAGCAGCTCGTACTCCAGCTCGTGCTTGCCGCGCGCGGCGTTGGTCCGGAGCAGGTCCTCGTACGGGAACCGGCGCTGCGGATACTTGTAGAGGTACTTCATGTACGAGTGCGTCGGCGTGCTGTCGAGGTAGAAGTAGTACTCCTTCACGTCCTCGCCGTGGTTGCCCTCGCCGTTGGTCAGCCCGAAGAGCCGCTCCTTGAGGATGGGGTCGCGGCCGTTCCAGAGGGCCAGGGCGAAGCACAGCCGCTGCTTGCTGTCCGAGACGCCGGCCAGCCCGTCCTCGCCCCAGCGGTACGCACGGGACCGGGACTGCTCATGGGTGAAGTAGTTCCAGGCGTTCCCGTCCTCGCTGTAGTCCTCGCGGACGGTGCCCCATTGCCGCTCGCTCAGGTACGGGCCCCACTGCTTCCAGTCGGCTCTGCCACTGCGGGTCTCCTCGAGCCGGGTCTGCTCCGCGTCCGCGCGCCTCTCGGCCATCGTTCCCTCCCCGACGTGTCCGGACCGCAGCCCATCGTACGGGAGCCGGGCCTTCGCCGCCCGGGGTCCCGCCTCGGTGACGGTTTGGGGTCGGCCGGCGGCTCGTCTCAGTACCGCGCCGGGACGAAGCGCCGGCCCTTCAGCGAGGCGCGGTCATCGTAGGCATGCTTCTTCGACCGGTCCGGGAGCTCCACCCTCTCCCTCGGCACCTTCCGGTAGGGAATCTGCCCGAGCAGGTGGTGGATGACGTTCAGCCGGGCGCGCTTCTTGTCGTCCGAGGGCACGATGAACCACGGAGCGTTCTTCGAGTCGGACGCGGCGAGCATCGCGTCCCGCGCCCGGGAGTACTCGAACCACTTCGCCCGCGACGGGAGATCGGTCTTGCTCAGCTTCCACTGCCGCAACGGATCGTCGATGCGGGCCTTGAACCGCTTCGCCTGCTCGTCGTTGCTCACCTCCAACCAGTACTTGAGGAGGATGATGCCGCTCTCGAGCATCATCCGCTCGAACGCCGGGACCAACTCCAGGAAGCGGTCGCGCTGCTCGGGGGTGCAGAAGCCGAGCACGTACTCGACGCCCGCCCGGTTGTACCAGCTGCGATCGAAGATGACGATCTCGCCTGCCGCGGGCATGTGGGGCAGGTACCGCTGGGCGTACATCTGAGTCTTCTCCCGGTCGGACGGGGCCGGCAGCGCGAGGACCCGGAACACCCGGGGGCTCACCCGCTCGGTGATGGCCTTGATGGTGCCCCCCTTCCCCGCCCCATCCCGGCCCTCGAACACCAGGACCATCTTGAGGCCCTTGTGCTTGACCCACTCCTGCAACTTGCAGAGCTCGGCCTGGAGCTTGAGCAATTCCTTCCGGTACTTCTTCCCGCTCAGCTTCTCTTCTGACGATGAACGCGGGGGGGACCTGGGCATGGACACATTGAGGCCCAGCCCTGGGCTCGGGGCCATACGACCAACGTCCAAGGTGCCGGCCGGAATCGCGGACTTACAGTGGTGGTGACACCCGAGGGAGGTGCGCCCATGGCTCGCAAGGATTCGTCTGCCCCGTCTCCAACCTGGGTGAGCCGCACCGAGCTGCTCCTCGAGCTGGTCCGCCTGGACACCGCCTACGGCGACCTTTACCGCCAACGGGCCCGCCAGATCGCCGCCAAGGAGTTCTCGGCCTCGGACTTCAAGGCGCTGCAGAACGCCGAGCAGGCCCTCGAGTCGCTCCCTGGAGACATCCGGCGGGCGATGGACGACGGGAAGTGGGAGGAGGTCAAGAAGCTCACCGACGAGCTCGGCGGCAAGCAGCGCTTCGTGCAGGAGCGTGGCCCGCTCCGCAAGTGCGGGGAGCGGCTCTACGAGGACGAGGCGATCCACGTCGACCCCTTCTCGCCGGGCTTCTACTGGTACCACCGCCGCGAGGAGCGTTCCTTGCCGGGCCTCCGGGACGAGGCGTTGAGCAAGCTGCAGCAGGCCGCCCGGATCGATCCCGAGTGGAAGCCGCTCTACGAGGACCGTGAGAAGTGCCTGAAGGCCGTGCCGCTGGCCGAACCATCGGCGACCGCCTCCGCGGCCACGGGCCGGGGCGAGATGGAGCAGCGGGCGCGCGAGGCACTCGCCTCTGGCAATCTCGAGGAGCTGCAGAAGCTTGCCGGGAGCCTGCAGCAGGCCGGAAGCGGGACGGGCGGGCCGAGCACTGCCGAGGCCACGGACGACGTCGAGCCGGCGCCGCTGGCCTTCAAGTTCTCCCCGGAGACGCTGCAGAAGGCGAAGGCCTTGGGGCTCGAGCCCGAGCACTTCGACAACCTGCGCTCGAAGTTCCGTGGTCTCTTCCGGCACCTCTGGCACCCGGTGTTCTTCGAGGCCGAGGGGAACCTGGCCGGCGCGCGGGTCAGCGCCATGCTGCCCAAGGACACCCCGGATGCCCAGCGCGACCGGATCGTCATGTTCATCACCCGGCCGGTGCTGAGCTCGGGCGGCGCCCGGTTCCTTCCGCCTCTGGTCGAGGAGGACCTCCTGGTCGAGACGTTCGACGAGGGGCCGGCCGGGGCGGAGGTGGGAAAGAACGGGCTTTCCGAGGCGCTGGGACTGAAGCGCCGCTGGGGGCTCGACCGGATGGAGATCGAGCGGACCCTCCAGGGCAAGGGGCCCGAGCTGGTGAAGTCGCTGGGGCTCGACCCGTGGCGGTTCCGCCTGGTCTGCGTGCCTCCGGACATCTACGGGGCGGTGTGCCAGCGCCGGGGATGGGGGAAGAACGAGATCTGGACGCACCTCGACGGCTACCTCGCCACGCGGGAACGCAAGCTGCTGGCCCTCGCGGGGGGCGACGTGCGGTACGGAGGCTTCCAGGACCTGGTCGGAGTGGGCACCGAGTACGACAGCGATCGGCTCCTCGCCCGCTTCGCCCTCGTCGACCGGCGGCGGATCCGGGCCTGGTGAGCGGAGGTCAGAACGCCTCGCCGGCCCCGAAGTAGAAGCCGGTGGTGTGCTGGGCGACCGTCAGGTCGAGGGTGATGTTGGTACGCGACTGCCGGTTCATCATGATCCGCAGCCCCACCCCGCCGGCGAACTGCGGATGCTCGAACAGCGATTCGCCGGCCTCGGCGTACCCCGGGATGCTCACCGGGGGCCGGGTGAAGGTGGACATGTTGGCGAAGACCACCCCGCCCAGCAGCCCGTTCTCGGTGATGCGGAAGCGCCACTCGGCCTCGGTGTAGACCTCCGCTGTCCCGCGGAACCGGCCCTGCACCCAGCCGCGTCCGGTGCGGTTTCGCGCGTCCCAGCCGATCGCCGGCAAGGCCAGGTACGGGAGGTGTCCACCCACCTGACCCTGGGCCACCACCCAGAAGGCGAGGACGTTCCGGGGCACCGCCGACGACAGCCCCAGGTAGGTCCGAAGCTCGGCGCTGACGAGCCCGCTGTCCTGGGCGCTGCCGAACCAGGTGGGGTTCCACTGGTACGAGACGCTCGCGTAGACGCCGCGGTAGGGGTTGATGGTCGAGTCGCGGGTATCGAGGAGGAGGTTCAGGCTGATCCCGTTGGTGTTGTAGGCCTTGGTCCCGAAGCCCTCGACCTGGCTGTACGCGTAGTGGCTGGTGACCACCGGCGGGTTGGCGTTCAGGTCGAGCCGCAGATCCTCGATGCCGTAGTAGCGATCGAACGAGAGGCCAGGGCCGAGGTAGAGGTCGCCCCAGACCTTTCGCAGCGCGTTCTGCCGGAACCGCAGCAGGTTCATGTTCATCGGCTGGCTGCCCTCGACCGCGGCGGTGGTGCCGAAGCCACCGAGCGTGAACCCCGAGCTCACCGGCGTGTGGCCCGTGCCGAGCCCAAAGGTGTCCTGGTTGAAGAGCATGAAGCGCCAGTCCCCCTGGAACTCCCAGGTGTTCCTCTCGGTGAGAAAGGTGCTGCTCACCTGGGTGATGAACTGGTTCCTGGTGGTGTAGAGCACCATCGCCTGGAGATTGGAGATGGTCGTCGTCTCCGGGTCTCCGAGGTGGATTCCGAAGATGCCCACCGCGCCGAAGAGGAAGCCGACGCTCGGGTTGTAGGCGAAGGCCGGCAGCACCGCGAGCATCGGCTGGAACGCCTTCGGCCGGGCGGGGCTCTTCTCCGCGAGTCCCACCGCGATGAAGAGGTCCGTCTCGTCGCGGTAGGGCTCGCACTGTCCCGCTTGACAGACGGACCCGTTGCCGAGCCGTGCGCGGCACACGCTGCTCTCCTCGCATGACACACGCGCGTCAGCTGCCGCCTGCGCCCCGGGCACGGTCAGCAACGCCATCGTCAGACCGAGACCGCCGATGCACCGAAGGTGCGCCATCAGACCCCGCCGAGCAGCCCGGCTCGAGACGGGCGAGCGGCCACCCACCCCGAGCCCGCAAACGCCTCCCTACCCGAACCGCATCCGCCGGGAATCGTGGGACCTTGGTCTCATTGTGGGAGCCGACCCCCCGCTGAGAGCCTTCCCCCCTCCAAAGGGAGAGGAGGCCCGCGCAATGTCCCGTGTCGGGAAGAGCTTTGCACCACCCATTCTAGCAATTGGCCTGCTGCTCGCCGGCTGCCATCCGACGGGCGTCGAGTACATCAGCGACCTCGACGTGGTCGCCACGACGCACGACGCCACGTTCAACTTCACCACCCCGAACACGTACTCCTTGCCCAACGCGGTCTACCTGGTCGAGGGCGACCCGACCGTCACGCCCCCGGCGCGCGTCGACCCGGTGCTCGAGCAGCTGATCCTCACCACGCTCAAGACCGAGATGGACGCGAGCGGTTACACCCAGGTTCCCGTCGGCCAGTCGCCTGACCTCGCGGTGGACGCCGCGGCGCTGAAGGTCACCAACGTCAACTACTACTACGGCTACTGGTGCACCTACTGGACGTACTACGGCTGCTACCCGTACTACCCGCCCGTCGTCGGCGTCAGCACCTACGTCGTGGGGACCCTGCTGGTCGACATGGTGCCGTTCTCCGCCACGCCTCCCGGCAACCAGTACAAGGGAGTGTGGACGGCGGTCATCCGCGGCATCGAGACCGGGAGCAAGTCCACCGATCAGCAGCGGGTGGTCAACGGCATCTCGCAGGCATTCATCCAGTCGCCATACCTGGGGAAGCCATGAGCACGCACCGGAAGCTGATGCCCCTCGCAGCGCTCATCCTTGCCCTGTCGGCCTCGAACACCCGGGCGGAGATCCCGCCGACGCTGGTCGGCCTCTCGTACCAGTTCTCGATTCCCATCGGCGAGACCTACAACTTCACCCCGCCGGTCAGCTGGCGGGGAGTGGGGCTCGACGTCGCGACCTTCGTTCGGAAGGATCTCGCCGTCGGCCTGGCGTTCGGCTGGATCGTGTTCCACGAGAACGTCACCTCCACCGTCAACATCCGGGGCACCGACATCAGCGGCAACCAGGACCGGACGCTGAACATCTGGCCCACGCTGGCCAATGCCCGCTGGTTCCCGAAGATCTCGTCCAACCGCGACATCCAGCCGTACCTCGGCGCGAACGTCGGGGGCTACATCATCGAGCGTTACTTCGCGGTGGGCCTGACCTCGTCCCAGGAGACGCACTACCACTTCGGCCTGGCTCCGGAGATCGGAGTCTTCATCCAGAACCCGGTGGGCGCGGTCTTCATCAACGCCCGCTACAACATGGCCTTCGCCGCAGGCGGAGTGCCCTTCCAGCAGTTCTTGACCTTCAGCCTGGGCTATGCCTGGGAGAGATGATTCGAGCCTCAGGAGGAATCGACCGTGCAACACCTGAATCGACTGAACTTGATCGCCCTGCTGGTGACCGGCGCCGCGGCGCTTGCCCAGGCACCGGCACCGGCCCCGGCTGCCCCCGCCGCTCCTGCCGCGGCTCCGACCCAGGATGCGGCGGCCTCGCTGTTGAAGGTCTACGTCTTCCCAGCCAACAACCAGACCCCGGACGTGCAGGCCAAGGACTCCAACGACTGCTACGGCTGGGCCAAGCAGCAGACCGGCGTTGACCCGACCAATCCCACCGTGCCCGCCAAGGCCGACACCAGCCAGGCCGGAAAGGGTTCGGCGGTGAAGGGCGCGGCCAAGGGTGCCGCGGCGGGCGCGGCGATCGGCGCCATCGCCGGTGACACCGGCAAGGGCGCGGCCATCGGCGCGGCGGCGGGCGGCATGGGCGGCGTCGGCGGCAAGAAGCAGGCGAAGCAGCAGGCCGAGGCGCAAGCGCAGCAGCAGCAGGCGGCTGCGGTCAACCAGCAGATCGACGCCTTCAAGAAGGCCTACACCGCGTGCATGGAAGGAAAGAAGTACACGGTGAAGTAGCTGTGGCAACCTTGGGTCGTGCTCGCAGCTGAGGGAGGACGTCAGATGACTCGACGAGGTGTTCTTCGCTGGTCCATGGTCGTGGCGTTGCTCGCGCTCTCCGCGCCAGTGGCGGCGGAGGAGACCAAGCGGGTCGACGTCAAGAACCTCAGCTGCGAGTCGTTCCTGGCCCAGGCGGACGACCTGCGGCCGATGCTGGTCGCCTGGGTACACGGGTACACGCACGCCGGGGGCGAGAACTGGATCCTCGACCCGGCGGCGGCCCGGAGCTTCGTCAGCTCGGTGGAGGACCTGTGCAAGAAGGCGCCCAAGGCGAGCTTCCGGTACCAGGTGCTGGAGACCGCCAAGACCCGACAGGCCGAGGCGAAGAAGGCGGCGAAGAAGTAGCCCGGATCCGGGCCCTCACTTCGCGAACTTCGAGCGGGCCGCCTTCGCCCGCACCCGCTCGATCTCCTTCTGGTCCACGTTCTTGCGGATCAGCGTGCGGACGGCGTAGCGGACCTGTTGGTATTCCTCGGCGCAGCCCTCGGCGCGGTCGTCGGGGAGCTTCCCCAGCTCCTTGGCGAAGGCATACCGCTTGGGGTCCGAGCCCCAGGCGATGCAGAGCACGTTGTAGAATCGCTGCCGGTCGAGGCCGTGCACGTCCGCGAAGTCGTCCTCGCCGGGCTTCCGCGCGCTCGAGTCCTGGTCGTACATGAAGGCCGCGGAGCGGAGCATCCGCTCGGAGAAGTCTCCGCCGATCTCGGTGGCGGCGTAGGCCGCGACCTGGTCCGCGGCGTCCTCCTCGCGGCCGAGCACCGGCACCGCCAGGAGCGCGAACACCGCATGCGCGGTCTCGTGCAGGACGATGAACAGGAAGGGCCCGATGACCGCCTGCTCCGGGGTGAGATTGAACTTCCCGGACCGGTTGGCGACCTTGATGAAGTCGTTCACCAGCTCGTAGCAGAAGGTGATGACGTCGGTCTGGTTGTCGTACCAGGCGTTGGACTCGCCGCAGCTCGCGGCCTTGAAGGTCAACGTCCTGGGGAGCTTGAGGGCGGAGAACATCTGCGCGGCGCCCTCGAGGACATGCCGCTCCTTCATCTTCGCCGCGATGGGGGCGAGCTCGGGTTTGGTCGTCTCCTCGTACACGACCTTGACCGAAGTCTTCGTCCCCGGTGGCACCGGCCCGGCGGCGAGCAGCGCCGTCAACAGGAGTCCCGGGGCAGTGATCATCGGCATTCTCTTCACTCCGTCGGTCGCGCGGCGGAGGTCTAGTCAAGCATGACCGGGTTGGAGTTGCTCGAGGGCGTGCCTCACTGCCGCCACCAGCAGCGCAGGCTCGAACGGCTTCTGGAGGCAGGGAACGTGACCCATCCCCCGCTGCCGGAGCGTCTGCGCTGCGTCGATGCGCCCGGTCACGAAGATCGCCGGCGGACAGCCCGGGGTGGCCTGGAGCCGTTCCAGCAGATCCGGCCCGCTGATCCCGGGGAGCACCACGTCGAGCACCAGGCAGCTCGGGACGGTGGCGGCGTAGGCCTGGAGCAGCTCCTCCGCGCTGGAGAACGACGCGACCCGGTAGTCGTGGGCCCGGAGCATCCGACCCAGAGCTCGACGGGCGGCGGCGTCGTCATCGACCACCGCCACCATCGGACTCGGCGTGGGAAGCGACGAGACTGTTCGACTCGCACCCATCCCAGTCCTCCGCCACAGGTTCGGGGTACCCTAGGGACAGGGGCCAGGGGACTGCTATACGACGTTGGTCTCATCCTGGGAGCGAGGGACCGCGGGTGGCCCGATCGATGACCGCCTTCGACAGGCCAGAGATCTTCGAGCAGCAGCTCGCGGAGCTTTCCGCGACGTTCGTCTCGCTGACGCCGGAGCAGGTGGATCAACAGATCGACTGGGGTCTGCAGCTGCTCCTCGAGGCGCTCGATCTCGACCGGAGCAGCATTGCCGAGCTCTCTGCCGACGGGCAGCGGCTGGAGGTCACCCACAGCCGGTCCACCGCGCGCGCCCCCCCGCTGGCAATGGGTGACCTCGCGGCGGTCCTCCCCTGGTTCGCGGGGATGATCCGCAGAGGAGAGATGCTGCGCTTCGATCGACTCCCGGAGGACCTGCCTCCCGAGGCCACCGCCGAGCGGGAGTACTGCATCGGGATTGGCCTGAAGTCGCAGCTCACGTTCCCCTTCCTGGTCGGTGAGCGGGTGATCGGCGCGATCGGATTCGCGTCCTTCCGGCACGAGATGCACTGGACGCCGCACCTGCTGCGCTCTCTGCGTATGACCAGCGAGGTGTTCGCCAACGCGCTGGCCAGGAAGCAGGCAGCCCACGAGCACCTGAAGCTGCGCGAGCAGCTCGCGCACAGCGCCCGGCTGAACACCATGGGTGAGGTGGTGGCCTCCGTCGCCCACGAGGTCAACCAGCCGCTGTTCGCCATCGTCAGCAATGCCCGGGCCGCCGAACAGCTCCTGGCCAGGGAGACGCCCGACCTCGCGGAGATCGGGGCGGCGCTCGAGGACATCGTGCAGGACGCCAACCGCGCCAGCGCGGTCATCGCTCGGGTCCGCAGCTTCCTCCAGCGGAAGCCCACCGACCTCGTCTCCACCGATATGAACGCGGTGATCGAGACGGTGAGGAGCTTGCTCGCTCCCGAGCTGGCCCGACGCCGCGTGGCGATCTCCCTCGCCCTGGGCGACGGGCTCCCAGCCATCCGGGCTGACCCCGTCCAGCTCCAGCAGGTCCTGGTGAATCTGCTGATGAACGCCGCCGAGGCAATGGAGGCAGTGCCGCCCCGGCAGCGCCGCCTCGAGATCCGCTCCACCACCGAACCGGACGGGCGGCTTCGCCTCGACGTGGTCGATCACGGCCCGGGTCTCACCCCCGAAGTCCGGAGCCGATTGTTCGACGCCTTCTTCACCACCAAGCCGAATGGCCTGGGGATGGGCCTGGCGATCTGCAGATCGATCGTCGAGGCGCACGGGGGCCGGATCCAGCCGCTGGACCAGGCTGGCCCGGGCACCACGATGCAGGTCTGGCTCCCCGTCCGCCGCGCCTGAGCTCCATCGTCGCGCAGAATCTGCGCGCTTCGCCGCCCCGTTGACCGGGGTTTGTCTCAAAGTTCAATGGTGGAGCGAGCGCGCCGGGGGTAGGCACGATTCCTGAACGCGGGGGCCATCCGTGCACTCCTCACTCGCCGAGCCCTTCTCTTCCTCCGTCGACCCGGACGACAGGCCGCAGGTGTGGGTCGTCGACGACGATCCCGCTGTCCGCACCGCGCTCTCTCGCCTCCTCCGCTCCACCGCGCTGGGCGTCGAGACCTTCGGGTCCGGACAGGAGCTGCTGGGCCGGCTGGGCCAGGCACGCCCCCGCTGCCTGGTGCTCGACCTCGCCATGCCGGAGCTCACCGGCCTGGACCTGCTGCACCTGCTCCACGCCCGCGGGGAGCCCATCCCGGTGGTCTTCGTCAGCGGCGAAGGCAGCGTGGGCAGCAGCGTCGAGGCGATGAAGGAAGGCGCCATCGACTTCCTGGAGAAGCCGGTCGACCCGGACACGCTCCTCGCGGCGGTGATGCGTGGCCTTGCCCGGGAGGCCGAGTGGCGGCAGGCCCGCAACCGGATGGAGCAGGCCTCGGGACTCCTCGCCACCCTCACCCCGCGGGAGCGCGAGGTGCTCGAGCACGTGGCAGCGGGCAAGTCCAACAAGCAGGTCGCCGCCGAGCTGGGAACCAGCGAGAAGACCATCAAGGTCCACCGCGGCCGGGTGATGCACAAGCTGGGCGCCACCTCGGTGGTGGACCTGGTGCACCTCACCGAGCGCGCCGCCGGCGCGGCGGCGTAGCCCCGGCGGGCAGCACGAGGCCCGCGGGAGGAAGGTCCCCGCGGGCGCTCACACTCGGACGGTTACTTCGCCGGCGGAGCCTTGGGCGCCTTCTTCGCCGGCGGCTTCTTCGGACCCGCGGGCTGGACGGAGAGGGCCAGCGCCTCGGAGTACTTCGCGGTGATGGTGTCGCCGACCTTCACCTTCTCCCAGCGCTCCGGGTGCTGCATCTTCACCTCCACGGTGTTGCCGCCCGAGCCCTTGATGATCGCCGTCTTCTTCGCCATGTCGATCGACTCCACCGTCCCGTTGAGGGTGACGGTGCGGGCGATGACCCCCTCGGGCTTCTTGCCCGCCTCGGAACGCTCGGTGGCAACTGCCTCGGTGGGCTGCGGGAGCGGCTTGGTGGGGTCGGCCTCGTTCACCTCGACCGCCAGCGCCTCCTGGTACTGGATGATGACCTCGTCCCCGACCTTGACCTGCGCCAGGTTCCGAGCCTGCTGCCCCACCGTGAAGGCGTGGGTCTGACCATCGGCGGTCTGCAGCACCACGTGCCGGGTAGGCACGTCGATCTCCTTGACGGTGGCCTTCACCGTCTTGAGGTCCTTCTTCGAGTACGTGGCCTTGGGCGCCTTCTTGGGCGCGTCATCCGCCAGGGCGGGGACGCTCAGTGCCAGGGCGGCGATGAGCACAGAGTTCGACAGACGCATCGTGTACCTCCTTCGTGGGGACTACTGCGGCTTGGCCGCCGTGGGTTCGACAGGGGCCGGCGCCGCAGGCGGTGGCACTTGCCAGCCGCCTCCCAGCGCGCGGTACAGGTTGATGAATGCCGCGGTGCGCTGGGCGTGGACGGCCGCCAGGTTCAGCTCCGCGGGGAACAGGAGGTTCTGGGTGGTGGTCACCTCCAGGTAGCTGGCCACGCCTCCGTAGAACCGGTCCACCGCGAGACCGACCGACTCGGTGAGGTTCGCCACTTCCTCCTCGCGCTGCTGGAGGACGCCGTCAAGCCGCTGCACGTCGTCCAGCGCGTCCGCGACCTCACGAAACGCGGTGAGCACCGTCTGCTCGTAGCTGTTCTTCGCCTCCTCCCACTGCGCCGACGCCGCCTCCGCCTGGCCGTGGAGCGCGTCGCCCTGGAGGAGGGGGGCCAGCCAGCTCACGCTTCCGCCCGCCCCCCAGACGAAGGACTTGGAAGGGTCGAAGAGCTTGGTGAGGTCGGGGCTGGCAAAGCCGGCCAGTGCGGTCAGGCTGAACCGGGGGAAGAAGTCGGCCTTGGCCACCCCGATGCGGGCGTTCGCCGCCACCAGGCTCTGCTCGACCGCCAGCACGTCCGGCCGGCGCTCCACCAGGGTCGAGGGAAGCCCGGCGGGAATGGGTCCGGTCTGCAGCGTGGGCGGGGCGTTGGAGCGGGCGATGGGCCCCGGCGGCCTCCCCAGCAGCAGCGAGAGGAGATTCTCCTGCCGCACGATGAGCCGCTCGGTGTCCCGCGCCACCGCCTGGGCATCGTTCACCTGCGCCCGTCCGGTGGTCACCGGAAGCTTGTTCCCCGCCCCGCCCTGGAGCCGGTCCGAGTACAGCTGGAGCGTGCGCTGGTAGTTGCTGACCGTGCGCCTAGCCACGTCCAGCTGGGCGTCGAGCTGCCGCAGCTGCACGTAGGCCACCGCCACGTCGGCCACCAGGCTCACCGTCGCCGCCCGCCGGCCCTGCTCCGTCGCCAGGTACTCGGCGACCGCGGCCTCGGTGCCGCGCCGGATGCGCCCCCAGACGTCGATCTCCCAGGACACCTGCGCGTCGAGCGTGAAGACGGCGCCGCTCACCGGATTTTCGCTGGGGGCGGTCAGGCTGCCCCGCCCGTAGCTGGCGCCGGCATTGGCAGTCACCGCGGGGAGAATCTGCGCCTTCTGGATCCGCGCCAGCGCCCGGGCCTGCTCCACCCGGGCCACCGCCGCTCGCAGGTCACGGTTGTTCTGCACCGCCTCGGCGAGGAGCGACTGCAGCTCGGGGTCCTTGAACACCGTCCACCACGGAAGGTCGGCGATGGTGGCGGCGTCCTGGGTGGGCGGAGCATCCCGGTATGTCGCCGGCGTGGGCACCACCGGGCGCTGGTAGTCCGGCCCCATCAGGCAGCCGGTGGTAGCCACCGCCATGATCGCAGGGACGAGCGCTCTCTTCACGGCTCACCCTGGGCGACGGCCGTCGCCCCTCCTCCATGGGCCACCGTGGGCGTCGGCTCGGGTCCCTTCTTCTCTCCGACGATCTTCCCCACCATCACGTACAGCACCGGGATGATGAAGACGCCCAGTCCGGTCACCAGCGACATCCCGGCGATCACCGCCGTCCCGAGGATGCGCCGCGAGGCGGCCCCGGCGCCGGCGGCGGTCCACAGGGGAACGCAGCCGAGGATGAAGGCGAACGAGGTCATGAGGATGGGCCGGAGCCGGAGCCTGGCGCCCTCCAGGGCAGCCTCCACCAGCGGTTTCCCTTCCTGCTCGTGCTGCATCTTGGCGAACTCGACGATGAGGATGGCGTTCTTCGCGGCCAGGCCAATGAGCATCACCAGGCCGATCTGCCCGTAGACGTCGAAGTCGAAGTGGCGCATCAGGAGCCCCAGGAACGCTCCCAGCACGGCGATCGGGGTGCTGAGGAGCACGCTGAAGGGAAGCGACCAGCTCTCGTACAGAGCGGCGAGGATGAGGAAGACGAAGAGCAGGCTCATCCCGAAGACCGCCGCGGTCCCGCCCTCGGACGCCTTCTGCTGGAACGAGAGGTTGGTCCAGGCGGTGCCGATCTCCGGAGGCAGCGTCTGGGCCGCCACCTCCTCGAACGCCTTCAGCGCCTCGCCGGAGCTGACGCCGGGGGCGACCGACCCGATCACCTCGGCCGAGCGGTAGAGGTTGAAGCGCACCGTGTACTCGGGACCGCTCACGTTCTTCACCGTGACCAGCGTGGAGAGCGGTACCATGTCGCCTCTGCTGTTGCGGACGTAGAAGTTCCGGATGTCTTCGGCGTTGACCCGCGATTCGCCCTCGGCCTGAAGGAAGACCTTCCACTGCCGCCCGAAGCGCGTGAAGTCGTTCACGTAGCTACCGCCGAGGAAGGCCTGCATCGCACCGTAGACGTCGGTCAGCGCCACGCCCTGCTTGAGCACCTTGTCCTTGTCCACCTCGACGAAGATCTGCGGGACTGCCGGCGAGAAGTTGGCAGTGATCGCCTGGAACTCGGGGCGTTTCCGGGCCGCGGCCAGGAACTTGTTCACGTTCTCCGCCAGGAACTCGACCGACTTGCCGCTCCGATCCTGGATCATCATGTCCGCGCCGCCGGCCGTGCCGATGCCGGGGATGGCCGGGGGACCGAAGGCAAGCACGCGCGCCTCGGGGATCTGCGAGAAGGCGATGTTGAGCGCGCGGATGATCCCCGCCGCCGACTCGTTCTCGTGCTTGCGCTCCTTCCACTCTTGGAAGGCGATGAACACCGTCCCGGTGTAGCTGGCCGCGGTGCTGGTGAGAATGTTGTAGCCGCTGATCACGGTGTAGCTCCGGATGCCCGGAGTCTTGGCCATGATCTCCTCGATCTTCTTGCCCACCTGCTTGGTCCGCTGGAGCGAGGCCGCATCCGGCAGCTGGATGAAGGCCAGCGCGTAGCCCTGGTCCTCGTCGGGGACGAAGCCCGCCGGGATCCTCGAGCCGAGGAAGCCCGCCAGCACTGCCACCCCTCCGAGCAGGGCCAGGGAGAGCACCATCTTCCGGACCATCCGGCCGGTGATGCTCACGTATCCGCCGGTCATCCGGTCGAACCAGGCGTTGAACTTTCCGCCGAGCCGCGCGACCAGGCCCTGCTTTCCCTCCTGCTTCGGTCTGAGGAGCAGCGCCGAGAGCGCCGGGCTGAGGGTCAAGGCGTTGAAGGCCGAGATGAGCACCGAGATGGCGATGGTCAGGGCGAACTGCTGGTAGAGCCTTCCGGTGATGCCGGGAATGAAGGCGACCGGGACGAACACCGCCGAGAGGATGAGGGCAATGCCGATCACCGGGCCCTGCACCTCGTGCATGGCCTTGAGCGTCGCCTCCTTCGGAGACAGCCCGTGGTGGATGTGGCTCTCGACCGCCTCCACCACCACGATCGCGTCGTCCACCACCAGGCCAATGGCGAGGATCAGCCCGAAGAGGGAGAGCGTGTTCAGGGAGAAGCCGAGCATCGGGAAGACCGCGAAGGTCCCCACCAGCGAGACCGGCACCGCGAGCAAGGGGATCAGCGTCGCTCGCCAGCTCTGGAGGAAGACGAAGACCACGATGATCACCAGGACCATCGCCTCGAACAGCGTCTTCACGATCTCGTCCATGCCCTCGACGATCGGCAGGGTCGTGTCCAGCGCCACTTCGTAGTCCAGCCCCTGGGGAAAGCCCTTCTTCAGGCCGGCCATGGTGGACTTGATCCCATCACCGACCTTCAGCGCGTTCGAGCCCGGGGTCTGGAAGATGGCGATCACCCCGCCGGCCTTGCCGTTGAAGCGACCATCCTGCTGGTAGTTGAGCGAGCCCAGCTCGATGCGGGCCACGTCCTTCAGCCGCACCTGCGACCCGTCGGGGTTGGCGCGGACCACGATCTCCCCGAACTCCTCCGGGGTGATCAGCCGGCCCTGCGCCCGAACGGCGTAGGTGAACTTCTGCCCCTCGGGCGCTGGTTCACCGCCGATCTGCCCGGCGGGGTTCACCACGTTCTGCGCCTTGATCGCCGACTGGATCTCGTTGATCGTCAGATTGAGCCGGGTGAGCGTGTCCGGCTTCACCCAGATTCGCATCGCGTAGTCGGACGATCCGAACAGGACCACGTCGCCCACGCCCGGGACGCGCTTCAGCGCGTCGATGATGTTGATCGTGGCGTAGTTTCCGAGGAACCGGGCGTCGTAGCGGTTGTCGGGTGAGAACAGGGAGACGATGATCAGCGGGAAGGGCAGCTTCTTCTTGATCGTGACCCCGTAGTTCTTGACCTCCGAGGGCAGCGTGGCCTGCGCCTGGCTGTAGCGGTTCTGGACCAGCACGTTGTCGATGTCGACGTTGGTCCCCAGGGCGAAGGTGACCGTCTGGGTCAGCGTGCCGTCGTTGGCGTTGGTGCTCTGGAGGTAGAGCATGTTGTCCACGCCGTTCATCTGCTGCTCGATGGGCGTGGCCACCGACTGCTCGATGGTCAGCGCGTCGGCGCCGGTGTACGTGGTGGTCAGCTGGATCTGTGGGGGGACGATCTCCGGGAACTGAGCGATGGGCAGCCGGAGCGCAGCCACCGCGCCGCCGATGACGGTGACGATGGCGATGACGATCGCGACGATGGGCCGGCGGACGAAGACGGCGGAGATCACCGGTCAGCTCCCTGCGTCCGCGCCCGGAGCGCTTCCGGGTTTCGCCCCGACGGACGGGTCGGGCTTGGCAGTGACCTTGAGTCCTTCAGAGACCTTCTGCACCCCCTCGGTGATGACCCGGTCACCGGCGTTGACGCCCTTGGTGATTGCCCAGAGCGAACCGGCCCGCGGCCCCACCTCCACTGCGCGGATCTGCACCGTATCGTCCGGCCCTACCACCGCCACGGTGTAGGACCCCTGCAGCTCCTTCACCGCAGCCTCCGGGACCACGATCTGCGCCTTTCCCGCTTCCTGCCGCGGGATGCGGACCCGGGCGTACTGGCCTGGGCGCAGGATGCGCTCCGGGTTCGGGAACACCGACTGCACCTGGATGGTTCCCGTGCCCTTCTCCACCTCGCGGTTGAGCGAGGTGAACCAGCCCTTGTGCGCGTACACCGAGCCGTCGGCGAGAATGAGCTCGAGGATCTGCCGCTCGGGGCCGGCATCGAGCGGGTCCAGCTTCTCCAGCGCCACCGCCCGCGAGGCCACCCGCATGTAGTCCGCCTCGCTGATCGGGAAGGTCACCCGAACCGGATCGAGCTGCGACACCGTGGTGAGCAAGGTTGGCTCTCCCTGGCCGACCAGGTTGCCCACCCGGACCAGCGGCGTCCCCGCGACTCCATCCACCGGAGAGGTGATGCGGGTGTACCCGAGATTCAGCTGCGCCTCGTCCAGCGCTGCCTTGGCCGAGTCCACCGTGGCCGCTGCGGCGCGCTGCTCTGCCACCGCGTTGTCCAGGTCCTGCTGGCTCACCGCCTGCTTCGCCGCCAGCGGTCGGTATCGATCCGCGGTCACCTTCGCCTGCCCCAGGGTCGCCTGCGCCCGGGCCAGCGCGCCCCTGGCCTTTGCCACCGCCGCCTCGTACTCGGCGGGGTCGATGGTGAAGAGCAGCTGCCCCTTCCTCACGTATGCCCCGTCCGCGTAGTCCTGGGTCTTGAGGAAGCCCTTCACCCGCGCCCGGATCTCCGCGTTGACGTACCCGTCGAGGGTACCCACCAGCTCCGCCGAGAGGCTGAGGTCCTGCTGCACCGCCGGAGTCACCAGCACCGTCGGCGGAGGAAGCGCTGGAGGGGGCTTCTTGCAGCCAACGGACACCAGGAGCGCCCCCAGGACAGCTGCGATGACCGACCCAGTGACGCCTGTCCGCGCCATGCTTCCTCCGAGGGTGAAATGCTCCGGAACGTCGAGTTACCGGCATCCCGTGGGCCTGTCGAGTACTACCTGGGGGGGAATCGAGCCTCTCAGCGAGCCGGCGCGGCAGGTGGCTGTGGTGCGGGGGCGGGCGCGGCCTGCGTCGGAGAGTCCACGACGGGAGCCGGTTCGTTGGCTGCCAGGGCGATCTCGATGCGGCGGTTCTGGCTCCGTCCCTGCGCCGAGTCGTTGGCGGCAAGCGGCCGGTACTCCGCGAACCCCGCGGCGCCGAGGATCTTCGGCTCCACCCCCTTGGACTGGAGGTAGCGCACCACGCTCACCGCGCGGGCGGTCGACAGGTCCCAGTTGTCCTTGAAGGCGCTCTTCGCGGCGGTGGGCACGTTGTCGGTATACCCGGCGACGATCACCGTCTTGCCCTGGAGACCCTTGAAAGCCCTGGCCACGGCGTCGAGGGCATCTCGGCCCTGCTTGTTGATGGCGGCCGAGCCGGAGGAGAAGACCACCTTGTCCTTCAGCTTGACGGTCATCTTCCCCCGGAGCTCGGAGATCTCCACCTGGCCGCTCTCGATCTGGTCCTTGAGCGAGCCGGCGAGCTCCTCGTACTGCTTGCTCTTGGCCTCCAGCGCCCCCTTCTCCTCCGTGAGCTGGGTGGTCGACTTGGTCAGCGTCTCGTTCTGGGCCTGGAGATCGGTCACCTTCTTCTCCAGCGCTGCGGTCTTGGCGGTCTCGTCCTGGAACTGCTTCTTGTAGTTGGCGGCATCACGCTGGGCTGCCGCGAACTCGTCCTTGGACGGTCCACAGGCGACGAGCAGCAACGCAATCCCCACTGCCCCGATGATTCGGTTCGACATGGAACCTCCCTTTCCGCGCAACTCGAAGCGCATCCAGGGGTTTCCGGCAATGAGACCAAGGTCCCAGCCCGCGGGGCCGGGGTGGCTCGGCACGCGGGCCCAGGGCATGACCGTCGTACTGGGCCTTCCGCTCGCCTGGCTAGCGGCGGGCCACGGCCGGCGCCGCAGTCCCCCTGGGTGCAGCGACGAATCGGTAGACCAGTGCCCCGAGCGCGGCTCCGATGGGCGGAGCCACCCAGAACATCCACAGCTGCTCCAGGGCCCACCCTCCGACGATCAGCGCCGGTCCCGTGCTCCGCGCCGGATTCACCGAGGTGTTGGTCACGGGGATCGAGACGAGATGGATGAGCGTCAGGCAGAGGCCGATGGCGATCGGCGCCAGGCCCTTGGGCGCGCGCTCGTCGGTGGCACCCATGATGACGAAGAGGAACATGCCGGTCATCACCACCTCGGTGAGGAATCCGGCGAACATCGAATAATGCCCGGGCGAGTGCGCCCCGTAGCCATTGCTGGCGAGGACACCAGGGGTGAAGTCTGGTTTCCCGCTGGCGATGACATACAGCGTGCCCGCTGCCAGCGCCGCACCCAGCACCTGGGCGAGGATGTACGCGGGGAGGTCGGTCGCCTTGAAGCGCCCACCCACCGTCAGGCCGACCGACACCGCCGGGTTCAGGTGACAGCCCGAGATGTGCCCGATCGCGAAGGCCATGGTGAGCACCGTCAACCCGAAGGCCAGCGCCACCCCCAGCAGACCGATGCCCACGCCGGGAAAGGTCGCAGCGAGCACCGCGCTGCCGCACCCTCCGAGCACGAGCCAGAACGTCCCGACCAGCTCCGCCGCTGCCCGTTGCCAGAGCGCCACGCTGTACCCCCGGAAGAAAGAACCCGGGGCCTGTAGCACGCCAGCTCGGGCTCCGTCCCAGCGGACCATGCTGTCCGGAGGTGCAAGGCACGTCGGTACAGGGGGCGGGACGTCGGGTCGCGGCCAGGTCCCGTCCGGCGCAGGGGTCGTACCAGCCCGGCCGCGATCGGGGAGGCGATGAGCCCCGGCGGTGACGCTGTAGGCTCGGGCAATGGACCCGCGAGGCGACCCGGCAGCGAGCACGCCCGAGAGCAGCGAGTTCGCACGGGAGTGGGGCGAGATCCTCAACGAGATCCGCGTCGCCCTCCCCGGCGTCCAGCTGCTGTTCGGGTTCCTCCTCGCCGCTCCGTTCAGCGACGCCTTCCGGGCGATGAGCGGCCTCATCCGGTACGGCTACTTCTTCTGCTTCCTGACCACCACCGCCTCCTGCGCCTTCCTCATCGCGCCCTCGGTGTACCACCGGCTCCACTGGCGTCGGGACGTACGGGACAAGGAGCTGATGCTCCGCACCTGCAACCAGCTGGCGATCGCCGGAGTCGTGCTGCTCGCCCTGGCGATGACCAGCGCGGTCTACGTCCTCAGCGTCGCCATCGCCGGCAGGTCCGTGGCCGTGCCGATCAGCATCGCCGCAGGACTCCTCTTCGGGGCGCTGTGGTTCGCGCTTCCGCTCCTGCGCCGCAGCGCCGAGCGACAGCGGAGGTAGGCCCAGGTTACGCGCAAGATCTGCGCGCGATGCTCCGCGCACTGCTCGTGAATGCGCGACCGACCTCGCGACCTCGCGGATTTCGGGAAGGTTTGTCCCGGCACGGCCGATGCTCGAACGCACGTCAGGAGGACTGACCGATGCGTGTCACGGCGAGTCATGTGATCCCTGCCCCGAGCTCGCTGTCCCGGCTCCTCGTCCATGGCCTCGCGGCGTGGGCCCTCGGCGCCGTGCTTCTGCTCGTCCTGGTCTCGATGCTTTCACTCCCGCTGGCGAGCGGGCTCTACACCCTCGGCGCTCCCGCGCTGGCCGTCCTCGTGGCGGCGCACTACTTCCGTCGTGGCGAGGTCGAGGAGCCGCTGACGGCGGCGGTCGGGTTCACGGCGGTGGCCGGGGCCCTCGATCTCTTGGTCACCGCCGCTGCGCCCGGTCAGCTGGAGCTGATGCACCCGGCCTTCGGATTCGGGCTCTCCCTGATGCTCGTCTTCGGAGCGACCGGCTTCACTGGCGAGGTGATCCCGAGGAGCGACGGGAAGAGCTGATTCGCTGGGACGTCCGGGGCCAGTGTCAGGTCCATCGACCCGCGCTGCCTCGCTGAAGCAGCACCGCGGCGCCACCCGAGCGTTGCTCGCTGAACCGCCGGCTCTTGCCATCGGCTTGAGCCTCTGTGGGACAGTTGACCCCCTCAGGATGAACTCGCTCAGCCGGGCGTTGAGGGGCCGTGGAGGACGTATGCGCCTGAGCTGTCGCCTTGCCCCTCGCTGTGTCCTGCTCTTCGGCATCTGCGAGCTCGTGGCGTGTGCCGAACCCGCCGCCCCGGCTTCGGCCGCCGCCTCCGCGACCGAAGCACGGCGCGCCTCCCCCCAGGTCGTGGAGGCCGTCCGCAGTGCCACCACCCGTGCACCGGGCAAGACCGAGTCGGTCGCCGTCCCCGAGGGCGGACACCTGCAGCGCGTCACGCTCGGCTCTGGCTACCAGCACGTGGTCGTCGGGCGCCTCGAGGCCGATGGGACCGTCTCCACCGCCTGCGTGGACAGCGCCCCGCAGGCCGAAGCATTCCTTTCCGGGAGTGCGAGCGGAGGGGCCGGCAAGTGAGGGTACTCGAGGCCGTGGTGGCCACGATGGTCCTCGCCAGCGTCGAGGCGCGGGCCAGCGCCACGCTGGTGGTCCACAACGCCGATTCTGCCGGGGTCGGCTTCAACGATGCGACGGCCGTCCAGCCCGTCGGCGGAAATCCGGGCACGACGGTCGGTGCGCAGCGCCTCGCCGTCTTCCAGGAGGCGGCGCGCCTGTGGGGCCTGTCCATCGACAGCGACGTCACCATCAACATCCAGGCGAACTTCGAGCCTCTCACCTGCGACGCCACCTCGGGGGTGCTGGGACGGGCGTACTCGCCGACGGTCTATGCCAGCGGGACCTCCGGGATCGCCTTCCCCGAGCAGAACACCTGGTACGTCGCCGCCGAGACCGAGCGATTCGCCGGACGGGCCCTTCTCTCGGGAACCGGGACCAGCCCCACTAACTACGAGATCGTCGCCAACTTCAACTCCACCGTCGGGACGTCGACCTGCCTCGGCGGGGTGGACTGGTACTACGGCCTGGACGGGAACCACGGAGAGAAGATCAACCTCCTCAGTGTGGTGCTCCACGAGTTCGGACACGGGCTCGGCTTCTCCTCCTTCGTCAACCCCACCACCGGGCAGAACCTCAACGATCAGACGGACATCTGGTCGCGTTTCCTCTTCGACCAAGGGAGCGGGAAGCACTGGGTGGACCTCGACGACAACGGCCGGAAGGCCTCGGTGTCCAGCAACGCGCTCGCCTGGGATGGACCGGCGGTCAAGGCTCTGGTCCCGACCTCGCTCGACCCCGCGCTGGTGTTCAGCGTGACCGCTGCGCCACAGACGCCGAGCGCAATCGGGGACTACCTCGACCTCGCCCCGGCAGAGTTCGGAGCCGTCGTGGGGACGACGTCGATCTCGGCGCCGCTCCAGATCGCCTCTCCGGTGGACGCCTGTACCAGCAGCGGGGTCCTCCAGCCGCTCAGCGGAGCCCTGGCCATCGTCGACCGGGGGCCGCAGGCCGCTCCCTGCACCTTCGTGGAGAAGGCCAGGAACGCGCAGGCTGCCGGAGCCGTGGGCGTCCTCATCGCCAACTACACCTCGGGGATCATCCCGCCGGGCGGCAACGCTCCCGACGTCACCATCCCGGTCGTGGGGATCACCCAGGACGACGGAAGCACCCTGAAGGCCGCGGTGGCCGCGGGCCCGGTGACCGGTTCGCTCCGGCGCGATCCGAGCAAGGGCTTTGCCGGTGCTGACACCTCGGCGCGAGCACTCATGTACGCGCCGGGTCAGGTCCAGGTCGGCTCCTCGCTCGTGCACTGGGACACGTCGGCCGCTCCTCCCCTTCTCATGGAGCCGGTGATCAGTCCGTCCCTCTCCTCGAACCTCGACCTGACCGTTCCCCTGCTCCGGGACATCGGATGGTTCCTGGTCGATCTCTCGGTCAGCGGCACCGGGCCGAGCACGCTCGCTTCCGGTGCCACCGGCACGTTCACCTTCACCGTGACCAACCCCGGTCCATCGCCCGCGGGCAGCGTGAGCCTCTCCAGCACGCAGACCGGAGTCACCTTCGTCTCCAACACCGGGGACTGCGCGACCGCGTTCCCCTGCGCCCTCGGCGACATCCCTCCGAAGACGTCGAAGATCATCACCTCCACCTTCCGGGCGAGCTCGGCCAGCCCCGCGAGCATCCGCGTCACCGTCGCCTCGGACTCGAACTACAACTCGGCCAACGACCAGGCTGCACTCAGCCTGAGCGGATCGGGCGGCGGAGGCGGAGGCGGTGGTGGCTGCAGCACCCCCGGCAGCGCCCCCCTCCCCTGGATGGCCCTCCTGATGGTCATCTTGGCTGGCCCCCTCCGATCGAGCGCGCGCCAGCGGTCACGACCTCACTGGTGACACGCCCAGACCTGGGAACTGGTCCTCTCGGATTTGCGCCCAGGTGGTCGGACTGCTTCGCTGCCAGCCAGTGAGGCATCCATGTGTCCGACGGCTCGATTCGTGTTGTCCGCGCTGTTCTTCCGGCTCTTGCTCGGGATGTCGGCCGCGGCCGGCCCAGCGGCAGAAGCGCCCGCCACCACGCTCACCTCCGGACTGCGCGAGGCGCTCTCGGGGACCTGGGTGTACGCCGGAGGAGACGCGGAGCAGGCGAAGGTCGACGCCGCGGTGGACCGTGCCGTCGCGAACCTGCCGCCGCTCTCCCGGAAGATCGCTTCCGATTCCCTGCGGCCGCGCGCTCGCCCCCGTGCCCAGTACGTCCTCGCCTTCGAAGGAACCGCGGTGCGCATCACCTCTCCGGACGATCCGGAGGAACGCGGGGAGGTCGGTGGACCGCCGGTGTCTCTGACCAACCGGTTCGGCGACCACAGCCAGACCACCTTCCGCGTCCAGGGTGGCACCCTGGTGGAAGCCGGATGGAACCCGGACGGCTCGGGAGAGACCGTGTTCACTCCCGGCGAGGACGGGAAGACCTTGCTGGTTCACCGGGTGATGCGGAGCAGCAAGCTCGCGGCGCCGGTCGACATGACCCTCACCTACCGGCGCCAGGACTGAGGAGCCCGGCCACCGCGGACCATCGACCATCGCCGCCACCCGCTGGAGGCACCGCCCCCTGGGCGGCCAGCGCGAACCCGGAGCGCCTGCGGGCGCACGACCGTGGAGCGAGGTCTGCTGGGGCTGTAGGTCGCGGTGGCACAGCCATTCGAGAGGGACCGCACGATTTCGTGCGTGCTGCAGCGATCGAATTTCGTGGCTAGTCACCGGTCGCGCAACGTGCTCTGACCGAGCGCGATGGAAGTTCGCTCCTGGACCGTGCTCTTTCTCTCGCTGGCAGCGTGCACGGGATCGATCACCGGACCCCAGTCTCCGGGGAGCTCACCCCCCCCGGGCTCACCCCCCGGAGGCCCGCCGGTGCAGACGCCGAACGGCCGCTACGTGTGCAACGACAAGGTTCACCCCGCGGCGACCCAGGCCCGGCGACTGACTGCGACCGAGTACCAGAACGCCATCTCGGACGCGTTCGACGGCCGGCTGACTGCGAGCACCAAGTACCCGGGCTCGGTGGGCAAGTCGGTCACCGGCTTCTCGACCGAGGCGGTCTTCAACGACATCGGGGCGGGTGGAGCCGAGCAGCTGATGTTCGCGGCCGAGGACGTGGCGCTGCAGGTGCCCGGGGTGCTGACCCAGATGGTCCCCTGCGCATCGTCGGCTCCGGGCGAGCCGTGCGTGAACACCTTCCTCGACAAGTACGGCACCCGGGCCTACCGGCGGCCGCTGTCGACCGCCGAGCGCAACGAGCTGCTCGATGAGTACCGGGCCGGCGTCGCCTCGGGCGCCAGCTTCGCCGAGTCGATGGCCATGCTGGTCGACCACCTGCTGCAGATGCCGCAGTTCCTGTACCTGGCCGAAGCGGCCGCCGGGACCGGACGGGCGCTCGACGGCTACGAGCTGGCGAGCCGGCTGTCCTTCATGTTGACCGATTCCATCCCCGACGATGCGCTGCTGGCCGCCGCGCCCAACCTGACCAGTCCCGCGACGCTCACCGCCCAGGCCACCCGGCTGCTGGCGGCGGCCAAGGCCAACACCGCCATCGCCCGGTTCTTCCGCGAGTGGACGGGCACCTTCCGCGTCAGTCCCGGGGACAAGGACCAGACCGCCTTCCCCTTCTTCGACGCGGCGACCGCGAAGTCGATGAACGACTCCTTCGATCGCTTCGTGGTCGACCAGCTTCGTAACCAGGGCACGGTGCGCACGCTGCTGCGCAGCACCGACGCCTTCGTCGATGCCAACATGGCCTCGTTCTTCGGGGTCGCGGCTCCGCCCCCGGGCCAGTGGGCGAAGGTCTCGCTCGACGCCCGGCGCTACTCGGGCGTGGTGACCCAGCCGGCGATGCTGGCCTCGCTGGCCCACTCCAGCGAGACCTCGTTCGTCTTCCGTGGCCGATTCATTCGCAAGCACCTGCTCTGCGAGAACCTGGGGGCCCCGCCGGCCGACGCGCAGTCGATCTTCGGCTCACTCCCTCTGCCGCCCAACCCCACCGGCAAGGACATCTCGGCGGCGGTGGTCGCCCGGGCCGAGTGCTCGGGGTGCCACTCGCTGATGAACCCCGCCGGGCTGGCCTTCGAGCAGTTCGATGCCGTGGGCCAGTACCGCACCACCTATGGCAGCGGCAAGACCATCGACCCATCGGGCGTCCTGCCCAGCGTGGGGGGGAGGCCGGGGGTGGCCGGGCGCGATCTGTCGTTTGCCGACCAGACCGCGATGATGGACCAGCTGGCGAGCGAGCCGCAGGTCACCACCTGTCTGGCGACCCAGGTGTTTCGCTTCACGGTCTCGCGGATGGACACCCCGGACGACGTCTGCGCGATCCAGGGCATCGGCGATGCGCTCACCGCCTCGGGTGGCACGCTGAGCCAGGCGATCATGGCGATGGTCTCCACCGACGCCTTCACCCACCGGAGTGACCTGTGAGCCAGCGGATCGATCGCCGCCGCTTCCTGATCGGCTCCGGTGGCTCGCTCCTGGCGCTGCCGATGCTCGAGGCCCTCGCGCCCCGCACCGCGTTTGCCCAGACCGCGGCACCTCCCAGGCGCCTGGTGGTGGTGTTCCACCCCCACGGCCGGGTGGTCGGGCCGGGGAGCAACGAGAACTGGTCGCCGCGCACCACCACCGGCCCTCTGCCGGGCGTGGGGACGGCGCCCAGCGTCGCGCTGGCGGCCCTGGCACCGATCAGCAACGAGATCGTCACCCTGTCGAACATCGACAACATCGTGCGGCACACCTCGGGCGACCCCGACGGCCACGCGAGCGCCAGCGCCACCTGCATGACCTGCGTCGTGCCCAACGGGGGCAATGCCCGAGGGCCGTCGATCGACTACGTGGCGGGCCTGCGTCTGCGCTCCAGCCCGGCGCAGAAGATGGCGATCGTCATCCCGGCGCAGGCGGCGCCCTTCGACAACTCGGTCACCGAGAACAACGTGTTCCTCGGGGCCAACGGGACGCCCGGAAACTACCAGGCCATCGACCCGGCGCAGCTGATCCGCGACCTCTTCGCCTCGGTTCAGGTAGGCCCGCCGCCGCCACCGCCTCCGACGCCCACCTTGAACGACCGGCTCACCGCCCGGCGGGGGAGCATCCTCGACGCCGTCGCCAAGGGCTTCACCAGCTTTCGCGCCGGCCTGAATTCGGCTGACCGCGCTCGCCTCGACCAGCACGCCCAGTTCATCCGCGACACCGAGCTTCGCTACCCCACCGTTCCCCCCACCCCGCCGCCGCTCCCTCAGAGCTGCGCGCCGCCGTCGACGGGCTCGGTGCCCAACTACGACTGGCCCAGCTTTCGAAAGGGGGAGCACGACGACGTCTTCGCCCAGACCCAGATCGAGAGCCTGGTGCAGGCGCTGGCCTGCGACGTCACCCGCACCGCCAGCCTGAACTTCTGGGCCGCGGGCGACCCCGGCTTCGTCACCGAGTTCGCTCCGGCGAACAGCCCGTACATCGGCGGCAACTGGCACGCCAGCATCCACGGCGACGGCAGCCCCAACGATCCCAGCCCCGCCAGCCTGACCAAGGGCTTCGGGTTCTACGCCAAGTACTACACCCGGCTGATCCAGCGGCTGGCCGCCATTCAGGAGACGGACGGCAGCCGGATGCTCGACAACACCCTGGTGGTGTGGGTGAGCGACCTGGGCTACGGCTCTGGACACTACTGTTACAACTACCCGGTGGTGCTGGCGGGCATGAAGAGCGCCTTCCCCAAGGGGCAGGGGCGGCACGTGGTGGGACAGGTCAACTCGCTGGGTGACCTCTACGCCCAGGTGCTCCGCATGCTCGGCGGCTCGGACACCACCTACGGCTCGACGGGCACGCTGGCCACCGCCGGGGGCTTCAGCACCAACTTCCTTCCCCAGATGGGTCGGCCGGGGCTGATCAACAAGGACACCCCGCTGCACTTCGGCCCGCTCGACCTGTAGCGGTTTCGCCTCGGCCGTTCGATGGGCGGCGTCACGCAGGCCAGCACCCAGGGCTCGGTGGGCACGAGCTCCATCGATTCTTGCAAGTGGCGGCGCCGCCTGCGCAGCTCACGCGCCCGCAACTCCAGGTGACGCCGGCGGGCACGGGGAAGTGGGTGTGCCTCGGAGCGACCCCCGGCCTCGCGGTAGAGTTCTCACGAACCGGCGGGCGACCTCGAGCGAACGCCCGGAGGGAGCATCCGTGAAGACCAAGATCGAAGTCATCTCGACGCCAGAGGCGCCGGTGGCCGTCGGGCCCTATTCGCAGGCGACGCGAGCCGGCGGCTTTCTCTTCTGCGCCGGTCAAGCGGCGTTCGACCCCCGGACCGGCCGTCTCGTCGACGGCGGGGTGAAGGAGCAAACGCGGCAGGTACTCCGGAACCTGCAAGCAGTCCTCGAGGCGGGAGGAAGCGGCCTCGACCGTGTGGTGAAGGTCACCGTGTTTCTGACGGACTGGAAGCACTTCCAGGGGATGAACGAAGCGTACGCCGAGGCGTTCGGCGCCGATCACCCACCGGCGAGATCCACCATCCAAGGTGACCGATGGCCCGAAGGCTCCCTGGTTGCCATGGAAGCCATCGCGCTCGCGCCTCGGCGCCGGCCGAGATCGCGCTAGAGCCGGCCAACCCCCTTCAGCCTTTGATGAACGCGAGCAGATCGGCATTGATCGTGTCCGCGTGGGTGGTGGGCATTCCGTGCGGGAAACCCTTGTAGGTCTTCAGGGTCCCGTTCTTCAGCAATTTCGCCGAGAGAGGCGCTGAATCGGCGTAGGGGACGATCTGGTCGTCGTCCCCGTGCCCCACGAAGACCGGGATGGTGATCTTCTTGAGATCCTCGGTGAAGTCCGTCTGAGAGAAGGCAACGATCCCATCGTAGTGGGCCTTCGCACCGCCCATCATTCCCTGACGCCACCAGTTCTGGATGACCGGCTCGGAGGCCTTCACGCCCGGACGGTTGAACCCATAGAAAGGCCCGGCGGCGATGCCCCGGTAGAACTCGGAGCGATTGGCGGCCAGCTGCGCCTGGAAGTCGTCGAACACCTCCTTCGGGAGGCCCCCGGGGTTGGCCGCCGTCTTCACCATCAAGGGCGGAACCGCGCTGAGGATGGCTGCCTTGGCCACCCGGCTCTGGCCGTGCCGGGCGATGTAGTGCACGACCTCGCCGCCACCGGTGGAATGGCCGACATGCACCGCGTTCTTGAGATCCAGGTGCGCCGTCACCGCCGCCAGGTCATCGGCATAGTGGTCCATGTCGTGGCCGTCGCTGACCTGCGTCGACCGGCCATGGCCGCGGCGGGCATGGGCGATGACCCGGTAGCCGCGAGTGACGAAGAACATCATCTGCGCGTCCCAGTCGTCGGCCGACAGTGGCCAGCCGTGGCTGAAGACGATGGGCTGCCCCTTGCCCCAGTCCTTGTAGAAGATCTCGACGCCGTCCTTCGTGGTGACTTTGCCCATGGACTGTCTTCCTTTCGGCTGAGGGGTCGCTCGAACGCGCCGGCGGCCATAACGGTCCGCACCTACGTTGGCAAGCGTGCCCTCTCCCTCACGGCAAGGAGTGTCGCGACGCGAGCACGGACAGGAGCTTCTCCTTCGACCACTCCTCGGGGATGCCGGCCCGCAGGCCCTGGAAGGGAGTCACCCAGGCCCGGCCCTGGACCGGCGCGAGTGCACCGCGCGCGTAGACGTACAGGCGCGGCTCCGGCGCCGCCCCCTCGATCATGACGCCGTACAAGAAGTGACAACCGACCACCTCACCAGGCAGCGGCTGCTCGGTGTGACGCAGCCGGGCGCCATCGGGACACCACCGGTCGGGAGTGAAACCAGTGGCTGCGAGGTCGCTCGTGAATCGGTCGCGCTCCGCGTAGTAGCTCGCCTCGGCCGTCCAGAGCGCGCGCGTTCCCGCCTGCGCCTCGGCCAGGAGCGCCCCGGGGGGCGCACTCTCCGTTCGGGAGGCTTCGGATTCCGCGACGCGCCTTTCCGCCTCGACCTTCGGGTGGCCCCCTTGGAGACCGCGGGTCGCCGCAAGCACGCCCACCGCCAGGAGGCCGACTCCGCCGGCCGCGAGCAGCACCCAGCGAGAGCGCGGGGACCGGTGCGGTGAGCGCAACCACTGCAGTGCCTCGGCCGCGCTGGAGAACCGGTCGCCGCGTCGCCACGCCGTCAAGCGTCCTAGGAACGCGTTCTGCTTCGACGAGAGGTGAGGCACCTCCGGGATCTCGAGGTGCATGCCGTCGACCAGGAATGCCGACGGGGGCTGGCCGGTCGCCGCGTGCAGCAACGACGCCCCCAGCGCATACAGGTCGCTCGACTCGTCGACCGTTCCGCCGAGCTGTTCGGGCGGCATGTACCCCAGGGTCCCGACGAGGGTCGAACCGAAGGTGACGTTCCGCTCGAGATGTCGCGCCGATCCGAAGTCCACCAGCACCAGCTCGCCGTTCTGACGAAAGACGAGGTTGGCGGGCTTGATGTCCCGGTGAACGATCCGCGGCGTCCGTCCGTGCAGTGCGACCAGGATCTCCAGGGCCTGGGCAGCGACGTCATCGAAGGCCGGACCGCTGAGCGGTTCGCGCTGCAGCCGGACCAGGAGCGATTCCCCCTCGATGAATTCCTGGACCAGATAGAGCCTTGTCTCGACCCCCTCTCCCACGCTGAACGCGTCGACGAATCGAGGCGTGTGCCGATGGGTGAGGCCGCGGAGGAAGTCGGCCTCCCGGGTGAAGGCATCGACCTGCGCGACGGTGGGAACCAGTGCAAAGAGCAGCTCCTTGATCGCCACCCTGGCACCGTCCGGTGACCGGCCGGCGTACACCCGCGCGTGTGGGTGCTGGGCGAGAACCTCCTGGACGACGTAGTCCTTGACCCGCGCCGCGACACCGCAAGCGGCGCACCGCGCGTGGGCGAGCAGCCTCCCACCACACGCTGGACATCCGGCAAGAGCCGCTGTCTCCATCGGGGATGAATGCTAGCCCAGAAACAGCGAAGCCCCTGCCCGCGCTGAGGGGGCACATGGCAATCGGGCCCCAGGTCATTTCGCCCAGGGACCCGATTCACACTTCTGCGTCGATGTTTCGCGGGGTGCGACTCACGGCCAGAGCGAGTGGTTGTTCGGGTCGCCGATGACGCGCGCCCGAGCCTCTTCCCGCTCCTGGAGCTGTGCCACCTCGCGGCGAAGCCCGTCGATGGTGGCCTCGAGCTTCTGGACGTCGGACTCGACCAGCGCGACATCCTTGGTGCCGGGGACGACGGACACGGCGTCAGCGGCAACCGCGGTCATCACCCCGGTCGGCGAGACGGTCTCCGCGACCGGGTTCGCGGCGGCGGCGAGGGGAGCAACAGCGAGGGACAGCAGGAACAGCGAGCGAATCAGTGGGCGCATCTTCGTCTCCATGAATTGCCCCTGCGGGGCGGATGCTCCGGAGACCTCGACCGAGCGCCGTTGATTCCATCCGCTCGAGTCGACCGACGCCGCTACCACCAGCGTCGCCACCATCTTCGGGGCGGTGCCGAGGGCGATTCGGTGGTCGAGCCGCCTCCTGCTTCCGCCCGGAGGATCCGGTGAAGCGCGGCGATGATCTCCAGCTCGAGACGACAGGAGCAGCACTCGTCGAGATGCTCCTCCACCGACAGGGACCCCTCCAGGGAAAGCTCTCCATCGAGATGGGCGTGGAGCACGGCCCGGGTGGGACCGCCTATTCCCAGCGCGCTGCATTCTTGCGTCACGCTGATCCGACTCGATGGATTCAGGAGCGTATTCCGTCACCTGCGCCGGCGTGGGTGCACCGGCGCCACCTGCCCGCGTCGGGACCGGTCATCGTCGATGAAAGGAATGGACGCGAGCCCGATCGAATCCATTGGTGCAACCGAAGGCTCCGTTCCTTCAGTCATCTCCTGTCGTACTCGTCGTGACGGCGCCACCAGAGTCCGCCCGTCTCGTTGCGTCCCCGGGGCGCGCGGTCGAGCCACTGGTACATGCCCCAGAGGGCGTCCACCCCGCGCGCATAGGCGGAATACGTGTGGTGGACGACGCCGTCCTCCAGCACGAATGCGCTCACGCCCGGCCTCTCGCGGATGTACGTGGCCACGTCGGTTCCACTCATGGCCGCGAACTCTGCGACAGGCCCCTCGCTGGCGAAGTCCCGGGCTGGCGCCTCCCGCCGGTAGTTGTACTCGACGCCCCCCTCGCGTTGTTCCTTCTCGGTGAACCCGACGCTGAAGTCCGAGTTGAAGTCGCCGCCGAACGAGGATGCCCAGGGAAACGTCCACCCCATCCGCTGCCTGTACGCCTGGAGCTTGGGGAGTGGCGCCCGTGACACCGCCGTGAGCGTGACGTCGTGGTTCGCCAGGTGGACGACGAGGCCATTGAACCCGTCCGCGATTGCCGAGCAGGACGGACACCCCGCCGTGTAGTCGGGCCCGAACATGAAGTGGTAGACGAGGAGCTGCGAGCGCTCTCGGAAGAGGTCTGCCAGCGAGGCGCTCCCCTCGTCGGTCTCGAATCGATATTCCTTGTCGATCCGAACCCAAGGCAGCTCCTGCCGCCGCCGCGCCAGCTCGTCGCTGCGCCGTGTCAGCTCCTTCTCCGCCTCGAGCAGCTCGAGCCGCGCCGCGAGCCACTCGTGAGCTGTCCCGGTCACGTGCTTCGTCATCGCTCTTCTCTCCTCGCTTTGGGTGTCCTTCATCGTTCGTTCCCCTCCCGTCCCACGTGGGGTCGACGGCCTGCGCAGCCGCCGATGGGCTGCCGGTCATGAGATAGATTTAGCGCCGCAAATCGACCGATGGGAGTTACAAATGTGACGGGATTCGGATGGACTCGCTGATCACCGCCGCGGCGCGTGCACTCGCAGCGGGCGATCCCCTCGGCGCGTTGAAGCGGGTCGCCCTGCGCGACGACGCGCCTGCTCTCGCGCTTCGAGGCATCGCGATGGCGCAGCTCGGCGAGCTCGTTCGAGCGAAGGCTCTCCTGCGACGTGCTGCGCGTGCCTTCGGTCCGAGAGAGGCCGTGGCCCGCGCGAAGTGCGTCGTCGCCGAGGCCGAGATCGCGCTCGTCTCGCGCGACCTGGGCTGGCCCGCGAAGGCGCTCGACGCGGCGCGGGCGACGCTCGAAGCGCACGGCGACCGGGCGAACGCCGCGCATGCGCGGCATCTCGAGGTCCGGCGCCTCCTCCTGATCGGGCGCGTCGACGAGGCCGAGCGTGCGCTCGCCGAGCTCGACCCCGCGCCCTTCCCTCCCGCGTCGAGGACTGCCCACGAGCTGGTGGTCGCGGGGATCGCGGTGCGGCGCCTCCGGACGAAGGCGGCGCGCGCTGCGCTCGCTCGGGCCGAGCGCGCAGCGCGCCAGGCGCGCATCCCTGCGCTGACGGCGGAGGTCGAGAGCGCACTCCTCCTCCTGGCCTCGCCCGCCGCTCGCCTGATCGCGAGCGGCAACGAGCGACTCCTGCTGCTCGAGGAGGTCGAAGCGTTGCTGGCGTCGAACGCGCTCGTCGTGGACGCTTGCCGTCACGTCGTGCGTGGCGAAGGCAAGGTGGTCCCGCTCGCAAGGCGGCCGGTGTTGTTTGCGCTCGCGCGCGCGCTGG
>DATIWB010000039.1:0-25004 GCA_035519675.1 Myxococcaceae bacterium | reverse complement strand
GTGACCTCGATCTGCATCGGGTTCTGGAACGCAGCCGACCCGAGCAGCTCGAGCGCGGTCCCGGACCACGTCCTTGCGAATCGCGGGTCCAGAGGCTGGGCGCCGCACCCCGGCAGAAGATGGATGAGGCCAGCGAGCGCGAAGAAGACGATGAGCCTCTGGGTCCGGTTCCCGCGCAACCAGTGCAGGACTCGGGGCCGGGCGCCCTGCTGGGTGGTGTGTTGAACCGCCTTGCCGAACAGGCCGTCCGAGCTTCCCGGACGCATGGCTCACCTCCCTGCTTCGAGGCCGCTCCCCTAGCCCTGTCCCCGGGGCCCGTCGATGGGCCGAAGGGCCCATGCCGCGGGCAGTCCATCCGCGCGGACGGTCCGTTTCGCAGCTCGAGCGTGACGGCGGCGTGGAGGAAATCAGCCGCGCTGCGACGTCACTGCCGCCACCCATCCATCGGCGAACCAGCTCAGCACCGTCTTGAACGCCGCCTGCGCCGGCTCGGGCTCGCCGGCGAAGGTGGCGCAGACGTCCTCGAGCGAGCCGCCCTCGCGGGCCACCATCAGCGCCCGAGCTTCGGGCTCGGACAGCCCGGTGTGGAAGACCTTGAACCCGTGCCGCCAGACCACCAGCGTGGTCGGTCCGGGAATCGCCGCCGGGACCTCCCCCGAGTCCTCCTCCAGCACGTCCCACAGCGGCCGGACGTCGTGCTGGAGCCGCAGGACCCGCACCGACGGGGCGAAGAGGAAGCGCGCTGCCGGCAGCGCATCGGGCGGGAGGCCCTGGAGCGCCTCGGCCCCCGCGACCGGCGCATCCAGCGCGGTGCGAACCTCGGACCGCGCCCGCTCGAGCATCGCCAGGTCCGGCAGGTCCGCGCGGAAGCCCTCCCGCGTCCGGAGCCAGGACCCGAAGAGCCGCCCCGCCTGCCCGATGTCCGGCGAGCGACTGGGGTGCTCGAGGAGGTAGTCACCCACCAGCTCCACGAAGGCATCGTGTCCGAGCACCCGGGAGGTGTGCGGGACGTCCTCCGCCACCGCATCCACCAGCCGGTAGAGGTACATCCGGGCGTAGATCTCCACCCGCTCCAGCGCATCCAGCGGCGGGCGGGGCACCACCTCCTCGCGGAGCTGGTCCTCGCGCCCGGCCACCGCGCCGGTGATGCGCCCGTGCAGGAGAGCCTGGAGCTCGGCCAGGGTCACGAGTCCGCTCCCTCCAGCACCGCCTTCTCCAACGCCCGCGCCTTCTCCGCCTGGGCCAGCACTTCGTCCAGCGGCGGGATGTGGTCGTCCCACTCGACCAGCGTGCTCACCCGGCCGAAGCGGCGAACCGCGTCGCGGTAGAGCGCCCACACCGGGTCCGCCACCGGGGCGTCGTGGGTGTCCAGCAGGTGGGTGCCCAGGTCCTGGTGCCCGGCGAGGTGGAACTGCACCACCCGGTCGCGGGGGATTCCCCGCAGGTACTCGCCCGGGTCGAACCCGTGGTTGGTCGCGCTGACGAAGACGTTGTTCACGTCGAGGAGGATGAGACAGTCCGCCCTCCGCGCCACCTCGGCCAGGAACTCCCACTCCGGGATGGTCGAGGCGGCGTAGGTCAGATAGCTGGAGACGTTCTCCAGGACGAAGCGCCGGCCGAGCCGCTCCTGGACCTCGGAGACGCGCCCCACCACGTGGGCCAGCGACTCCTCGGTGAAGGGCATCGGGAGGAGGTCATGGGCGTTGTGCCGCCCGAAGGTCCCCCAGCAGAGGTGGTCCGACACCCAGGCCGGCTGCACCGCGTCGGCGAGCGCGCGCACGTCGCGCAGGTAGTCGGAATCGAGCGGGTCGACCGAGCCCACCGAGAGCGACACCCCGTGGAGCACCACCGGCCGGTCACGGCGGACCGCCTCCAGCACCGCCCGCGGCCTGCCCCCGACGTTCAGGAAGTTCTCGGTGATGACCTCGAACCAGTCGGCCCGCCGCCCCTGCTCGAGGAGATCCGGGAAGTGCTTGGTGCGGAGGCCGATGCCGTGCCCGAGGAAGGGGACCATGAGTTCTGGGGCTGGGAGAAAAGCACACCGGAGCCGGTGAACGCCCGCGACGGGACGCTCCGGCTCCGGCGTGGGGTGAGACGTCGACTACTTCTTGGCGACGACGACCTTGCCGCCCTTGTCGGTGCACTCCTTCTCGGTCTTGGTCGGGACCCAGCCCTGGCCCTTGCAGCCGTTCTGGCCGCCGCAGCCGTGGCCACCGCCGGCGCAGGAGCCGGTGCCCTTGCACGAGTTGATGCCGGCACACTTGACCTCGCCGCCGGCCTTGTCGTGCCCGGCGGCGGCCTTGTCTCCGGCGTGGGCGGCGGTGGCGAACATCGCGCACACGGCCGAGGCGATGAGTGCCCCCTTCAGATTCTTTCCGTTCATGTTCGACACTTCCTCTCTTCTTCGGAACTGCGGGTGGACGGCCGCGGAACACACGGCGCGTTTTCTCCGCTCGCACGAGGGCGGGCGGAACTGCCGGGGGATGAGGCGAACAACGTCAGCTCCAGCGTACCTTCCTCGGCGACGACCTTGGCCAGGGATTGAACGCGGGCCAGCCAGCCCTCGGTGAACCGTGGGCCAATGCGGTAGGCCTCCCGGTGGAAATGCTCGACCCGGGCCCGGACCCGGTAGAACCCATCCTCCAGGCGGAGGAGGGTCCCGGTCACGTGCTCGCGCCCGCCGTCCTCGCGGGGGCGGCCACACACCGTGAAGGGAACCTCGGCCTGGAACTCGGTGCTCTCACCCGATGCCTGGGGCAAGGACACCGCGATCCGGTCGAGTTGCGCCCCCAGCATGCAGCGAGCAGCGTCGGCCTTGCGGTTGGTGGCCCACTGCCGGAAGTGCTCGGTCTTGGTCGAGTCGGCGTCCACGGTGATGCTGGTCAGGGGTACGGAGCAACGCCCGGAGAGGTTACGGGCCTCCCGGTCCACCTGGATGTCGCAGGTGACGGCGGAGGAGACCGCGGTGATGCGCTCGCCCAGAGGGGCGTCGAAAACTCCGTTCAGGGTGTTGTTCCCGGCCTCCCCGTCGACGCGGAGCGTCTGGACTGTCGACGCGGAGAGGAGCAGCAGGACGACCGGGCCAAGCATGGGGGTCAGGTGTTGCCGCCGGCCCGGAGCGTTACGTGCGCGTCCCCGGCGGCGGCCCGGAGGTCCTGACGGCTGGCGGAGATCTGGCTGATGCTCCGCTCCACCAGGAGGTCCAGGCTCCAGTCGAGCACCACCCGGACCTTGTTCCCGAAGCCCACCAGCTTGGTCAGGTACAGCGTCCGCCAGATGAACCAGGCCAGGGCCCCCGACATCCGGACCCCGAGCAGGTCCACCGCGGCGAAGTGCTCGCCCACCGAGACCAGGGCGCCGTAGTTGAAGTACTTGAAGGGCTTCAGTGGCTCACCGCGGATCATCCGGGCCAGGTTCGTCCCGGTATGGGTCCCCTGCTGGAAGGCCACCTGGCCCAGCGGCGGGAGCGGCTTGCCGTCGTGCTGGGCCAGCGAGGCGTCGCCGAGCACGAACACCTCCGGGTGTCCGGGCACGCGCAGGTCCTCGCCCACCGGGATGCGCCCCGAGGGGTGCTTGGGCAGGTCGACTGCGCCGAGCAGCGCCGCCGGCTTGACCCCCGCGCACCAGACGGTGGTGCGGCTGGCGAGGGTCTCGCCGCCGTCGAGCGCCACGCTGAACTCGCTGACCGAGAGCACCTTCCGTCCGGTGAGCACCCGGACCTGGAGCGACTGGAGCTGGTCCGTGGCCCGCTGCACCACGGTGGGATGCCAGCCGGGCAGGAGCTGTGGCGCCGACTGCACCAGGACCAGGTCCACCTCGGCGGGGTTCACCTCTGGGTAGCGGACGGACAGGACGTGCTCGATGAGGTCGCGGACCTCGGCCATCAGCTCCACCCCGGTCGGCCCTCCGCCCACCACCACGAAGCGGAGCAGCCCGGCGCGGCGCTCGGCGGAGGACTCCTGGGCGGCGAGCTCGAAGCAGTCGATGATGTGGTTGCGGACCGAGACCGCATCGCCCAGCTCGCGCATGAAGAACGCGTGCTCGGCGACTCCCGGCGTCCGGAAGGTCTGGGTGTCGCTGCCAGGCGCGAGGACCAGGGCGTCGTAGCGGATCTCGCGGTGGCAGGCGCCGGACTGCTCGTCGACGTCGGCGCGGGTCCGCACCACCTTCGCCGGGACGTCGATCGACTCCACCGTCTCCTTGCGGAAGACCACGTTGGTCGCCTCGAAGATGCGACGGAAGGGGTACGTCACCTGGCGCGTCTCGATGGCCCCGGTGGCGACCGAGGGGAGCAGCGGCGGGAAGAGGAAGTAGTTCCGCCGGTCGAGGACGATGATCTCCAGCGACCGGTGATGCCCCAGCCGCCGGTCGAGCTCCATCGCGGTGTACAGGCCGGCGAAGCCGCCGCCCACGATCACCACCCGGTAGGGCTCGGCCCGCTCCGGCGCGGCCCAGCGCTCGTAGAGCCACATGTCTCCGATCGGTCGGCCCACGAGGTAGGCCAGACCGATTCCCAGCAGCAGCACCACCGGGCCGAGCAGTGCTCGGGCGATGCCGAGCATCGGGAGCAGGAGCCAGCAGACGAGGTCGAGCACGGCGAGCGCAAGCAGCAGGCCGGTCACCGCGGCGCGGGCGCGCCGGGCGAGCGCCACCTGGCGGAACAGCCGGAAGGCCACGTTCCCGACCAGCGCCAGCGAGACCACATGGGCGAGGAACAGCCCGTGGAACCACGGCCCGTCGTAGGTCCGGACCTTCATCAGCATCGAGCCCCAGCCCAGGAATCCCCCCAAGGTCACCGTCCAGTTGGTGAGGAGCACCGAGAGCGCGACGCCGCCGACGAAGAGGGACGCTCCGGCGAGCAACCCCAGAGTGGACAGGACCTTGCGGGCCGGGGGGAGGTTCACCAGGGCGTGCGCGTCGCGGCGATTCATGGGGGGCTGCCCCGGTAGAGGGTCCGCCCGGGCGCCGCGTTACACCCGGGACGTCGATCGCTGACCTGTTGCCAGCGAGATCGATCCGTGGATCACTCTGCCCCCGCGCTCGACGTTGGTCCAGGGAGGGACCATGACCGGCTCCGCCTCGCTGCAAGGCTCCGCGCCCGTCTCCGGGCTCCGGGCCGCGATGGTGCTCGCGGTCGCCGTCGCGGCGCTGGGCTACTTCGTCGACGTCTTCGACATCCTGCTCTTCTCGGTGGTGCGGGTGGCCAGCCTCCGCGACCTGGGCGTTCCTCCGGGCGAGCAGCTCGGCACCGGGCTCACCCTGCTCAGCATCCAGAACGCGGGCCTGATGATCGGCGGCATCCTCTTCGGCATCTACGGCGATCGGTCCGGGCGGCGCTCGGTGCTGTTCGGAAGCATCCTGCTCTACTCGCTGGGAAACCTGGCGAACGCGCTCGTGCACTCGGTGCCGGCATACGCCGCCTGCCGCTTCGTGGCCGGGCTCGGCCTGGCCGGCGAGCTGGGCGCGGGCGTGACGCTGGTGAGCGAGCTGATGCCCACCCGGAAGCGCGGCTACGGCACGGCGATCATCGCCTCGGTCGGGCTGGCCGGGGGGCTGGTGGCGCCGTGGGTGGGTACGTCGCTCCCGTGGCGCACGGCGTACGTGGTCGGCGGAGTCGCGGGGCTGACCTTGCTCGGGCTGCGGCTGGCGGTGCACGAGTCGCCCCTGTTCCGGTCGGTGGAGAAGCGCTCCGTGCCCCGGGGCAATCTGCTGATGCTCTTCGGATCACGGGCGAGGCTCTGGCGCTACCTCCGGGCATTCCTCACCGGTCTGCCCATCTGGTACGCGATCGGCATCCTCATCTCCCTCGCACCCGAGGTGGGGAAGGGGCTGGGAGTCAGCGCACCGATCGCCGTCGCCCCGGCGCTGTTCAACATGTACCTGGGCTTCGTGGTGGGGGACATCTCCAGCGGGCTCCTCAGCCAGGCGCTCCGGAGCCGCCGCGCGGTGATGCTCATCTACCTGGTCCTCCTCGGCGGAACGGTGTGGACCATGCTCGGGTGGACCGGCCTCTCGCCGTCGACCTTCTATGCCCTCTGCATCCCGCTGGGGATCGGCGCGGGGTACTGGGTCCTCTTCGTCACCTCGGCAGCCGAGCAGTTCGGCACCAACCTCCGCGCCACCGTCGCCACCTCGATCTCCAACCTGGTCCGTGGGGCCATCATCCCCATCGCCGCGCTCTTCCACGCCCTGGTGCCGTCGCTGGGGATCCGCGGCAGTGCGGGCGTGGTCGGCGCGGTGTGCGTGGGGGTGGCGATCGCCGCGGTGCTCGGGTCGCCCGAGACGTTCGATCGCGACCTCGACTACCTCGAGACCTAGGCCGGCTGCGTCGAGGCGATGCTCGGCCGCGCCGCGTGGGCCGCCTCCAGGGTGAGCAGCGCCTTCCAGGGCGCGAGGTCCATCCGCTTCCGGAAGCGGATCCACCCCAGCAGGCTCATCACCGCCACGTCGGCGTAGGCCAGCCGTCCCGGGACGAGGGTGCGCTTCCCCTGGTAACGCCCCTCGAGCCAGTCCAGGCACGCCCGCCCCCGCTCCACCTGGCGCCGGAGGTACGCCGACTGCTCGGTCCGGATACCGTCGTTCTCGAGCAGGAAGACGTTCACCAGGCTGTCCTGCGCGGCGTCGGCCGCCGAGACCACGTTCTGGTCCAGGAGCGCGAGCCCCGGGTCGAACATCGTGTCCTGGAACGGAGGGTCTCCGCCCGGACGGGGATGCGGCATCCCGTAGAGCAGTCCGGCGATGACCCGCGACTCGAACACGTGCCGCACCGGTGCCGCCGGCCCGAGGTCGAGCATCGGCACGCGCCGGATGGGCGAGGAGGCGCTGAACTCGGGCGCCGGGTCCTGCCAGCCGTGGGTGTCCCGCTCGAAAGGAATCTGCAGCTCGGCGAGGACGATCCGGACTCGGCGGACGTAGGGCGATGCGTCATGACCGAAGAGCTTCAGCACTGGAACCTCCGGGGACCGCAGTCAGCAGTGTGGCCGAGGCCACCGGCCGTGTCACAGGACCGATGCCTCGAGCCCGGTGGCCCGGTGCGGGGTCCGGCCTCAGCGGCTCTCGTCGGTCCCGCCTTCGCCCATCGGACCGGAGTGTCCGCGACGGTGGGTCCGCTGGGCCTGGCGCAGCTGCTCGAGCAACCCGAGCAGCTCGCCGACCTCGACCGGCTTGCCGAGCGTCGCCCGGACCAGCGGGTGCTCCCGGACCCGGTCCACCTCCCGGCTCGCGGAGAGCACCACCGTGGTCGGTCCCGGTTCGCCGCGGAGCCGCTCGAGCAGCTCGAAGCCGTCCATCACCGGCATCATGAGATCGAGCAGCATCAGGTCCGGCGGAGGCCCGGCACGCAGACGCTCCAGGGCAGCCTTCCCGTTTGCCGCAGGCTCGACCGTCCAGCGCTCCATGCGAAGCACGTCGGTCAGCGCTTCGCGGATGTCGGCGTCGTCCTCGACCAGCAGGACGCTTCCAGGCCCCATGTCAGGCGCGTCTATCGGCAGGGCGACACCCCAGGCAAAGTTTCCTCCTGCCTCCCCGGGACGACCGTCGTTCGAATGTGAACGCCCGGCCAGTTGGGGCGGCGGGAATGGCAGCGGCTTCTGAATGGGCGAAGTCTGCAATGCGGAGTCGGGGGCTGAGAAGAGTACGGCCGTGCCCGCTGTCCAGCGGCCGACTTGCCTCCCGGGGTGGGGTAGGACCCGGTCCGGAGCGCGGGTGAACGCTCAGATCGGCACCAGGACGGTCGCCGCGTGGCCGGTCTGCATCCGGTACCGCTCGGCCACCCGTTCCATCGAGGTCCGCAGGCCCTCCGGCCGCGCCGCGACCACGATGGCCCCGCCGAATCCGCCCCCGGTGAGTCGGGCTCCGAAGACCCCCGGCGCCTCCGCAGCGAGCATCACCAGCCGGTCGAGGTCCGGCACGCTGACCTGGTAGTCGTCGCGCAGCGACCGGTGCGACTCCGCCAGCAGTGCGCCGAGCCGCTCGAGCTCCCCGGACCGCAGCGCCTCCACCGCCGCCAGCACCCGTGCGTTCTCGGTCACCACGTGCCGGGCCCGGCGGTCGAGCGGTGCCGGGAGCTGCTCCACCCGCGGCAGCTCGTCCAGGGTCAGTGACCGGAGGCTCGTCACCCCCAGCGCCCGGGTGGCCTCCTCGCACTCGCGGCGGCGCTCCCGGTATTCACCCCTGGCGTGGTGGTGCGAGATGCCCGAGTGCACCACCCCGATGGCGAGGCCCGGCGGGAGCGGAACCTGCTCGGCGCGGAGCGACTGGGTGTCGATGAACAGCGCCGCGTGCTCCGTGCCCAGGCTCGAGGCCATCGGGTCCATCACCCCCACCGGGGCGCCCACGAACTCCACCTCCGCCCGCTGCCCCAGCAACGCCAGCCGGACGTCGTCCAGCTCCCACCCGAAGGCCTGCCGGAGCGCGCGGAGCATCGAGACCGTCAGCGCCGCGCTCGAGGCCAGCCCGCTCCCCGGCGGCACCTCCGAGTCGATGCGCGCCTCGAACCCCCCGAGTGGTCGGGGGCGGGCCAGCGCCGTCACGCCCTGCACGTAGTCCAGCCAGTCGTGGCGGGGCGCCTCGGCGCCCACCCGGTACTCCTCGGTCTTCCCCAGCTGCTCCGAGTGGACGCGGGCCGTCGCATCCCGGCGCCGCCGCAGCTCCACCCGTGTGTGCCGGGGGATGGTGACCGGCAGCACCAGGCCGCCCGAGTAGTCGGTGTGCTCTCCGATGAGGTTCGCTCGCCCCGGCGCGGCCGCCCTGACCTCCGGCTCCGCCCCGAAGCGCGCCCGGAACGTGCTCACGCCCTCCTCCCGGCCGGCCAGGCACCCCGGCCCGAGCCGGCCGGGCTCGCCGCCGTGCTGGGGGGTCGCCGGGCCATCGACAGACAGGGTAAGCGGGTCCGCCGGTTCCGGGGAGGGGTGCTAGGGTGCCGCCCACCATGGCTTCCACCCCGCACCTGACACGGACTCAGCTGGCCCGGTTCGAGGAGCGGCTGCAGCGCGAGCGCGCCCGGCTGCTCGGGCTCACCAACTCGGACACTCCCACGGAGATGCCTGGCCTCGCCGACCCGGGTGACGCCGCCGACGTCGCCGAGGAGCAGGTGGAGCGGACGACCCGGAACACCCTCACCGAGGGCGAACGGGCCCAGCTCGCCCAGGTGAACCGGGCCCTGGCCAAGCTCGCCGCAGGCTCCTACGGGTTGAGTGACCTCACCGGCGAGCCCATCCCCCTCGCCCGGCTGGAGGCCCTGCCCTGGGCCACCACCAACGTCGAGGACGCTCCAGGCCGGGGCTGAGCGGCGCGGGCCAGGGACCTCAGAGCTCGGGCTCGGTCACCGTGACGTGGACCAGCACCGTCGCCCCCAGACCGGTGCCGGCGCGGCAGTAGGTCTCGCCCGCGGCCTTGCCCTTCAGCACCAGGAAGACGTTCTTCTTGTCCTTCGACGGGACGAGCGTTGCGTCCACCACCGCCAGGTCGTCGCAGTTCAGCCCCTGCGCCAGTCCGACGTTCACCTTGGCCGTCTTGCCGACCTCCACCTGCACCGGGACCGCCGGCTGCGCCCGCACGGGGCTCGCCACCAGCAGCAGGAACAGGAGTGGGACCGTCCTGGGCACGCACGTCCGAGCCTACCGCATCGGCCCTCGCCCCGCTCGCGCCCACCCCCGGTCAGGGCCCGGCCACCTGGACCTTGCCCCGGAACAGCCGGGCCAGGAACAGGAAGTAGCCGCACGCCAGGGGCAGCCCGAGCAGTGACCAGGTCAGCGCGACCCGCAGCGCGTGGCGGGTGGTGGCCGCGGCGAACGCGTCGAGCGAGAGCGAGGGGCCGAGGCTCGAGCGCAGGAGCACCGGCCAACGCGCGGCGGCACCCGTCCCGAGCAGGGTGAAGAGCGTGCCTGCCGAGCCGAGGAATCCGAGCCCCGGGCGGCGGCGGACGAGACCCCAGACGAGCGCGGCCGCCGAGGCCGCCAGGAGCGTGGCGAGCACCCAGACCAGCGGACGTGCCGCGGCGAGGGCGGGCAGCTCGGGGGCGACGCGCACCGTCCCCCAGGTCACCAGCGGAAAGAGGGCGCCTGCGCCGACCCAGAGGAGCCGTGCGGCGCGGAGGCTCCGCGCATGCACCGCGCCGTCGGTCTTGAGCGCCAGGTACAGCCCCCCGTGCCCGCCGAGCGCGACGAGGGTGAAGACGCCCACCAGCACGGTGTAGGCGTCGAGGACCCCGGAGTCCTTGCCCGGCCAGAAGCTGTCGAACAGCGGGACGTGGAAGGTGCCGGAGGCGTCCAGCGGGACTCCGCGCAGAACGTTGCCCAGCGCCGCGCCGAGGACGATGGCGATGAGCGTGCTCCCCAGGGCGAAGGTGGCGTCCCAGAAGGCTGCCCAGAGTGGGTTGGTGACGTGGCTGCGGAGCTCGATCGACAGGCCGCGAAGGATGAGCACCCAGAGCAGGAGCATCAGCGGCAGGTAGAACCCGCTGAACCCCACCGCGTAGGCGCGGGGGAAGGCCATGAACAGCGCGCCCCCGCCGGCCAGGAGCCACACCTCGTTGCCGTCCCAGACCGGGCCGATGGCGGCCAGCACGGTGCGTCGCTCGGCATCGGTCCGCGCGACCGCCAGGTGCAGGAAACCGGCGCCGAAGTCGAAGCCGTCGAGCACCACGTACACCGCGAGCATGCCGGCCACGATGGCGAACCAGAGCGCCTCCATCAGGCGGCCCTCCCCGCGAGCGGCGAGTGCTCCGCGGGCTCGGTCGGCCGGTGCGCCCCACCGGGGCCATGCGCGATCTCCCGTCCCACCAGGTAGAGGAAGAGGATGCCCATCACCAGGTACAGCCCCGAGAAGCCGATGAGGGTGAAGAGGGCGTTGCCGGCCGAGACCTGCGGCGAGGTGCCTTCCGCCGTTCGCATCAGCCCGTAGACCAGCCATGGCTGGCGTCCCAGCTCGGCGGTCATCCACCCGGCGGTGGTGGCGATGTAGGGGAAGGGCATGGCGAGCATCAGCGCCCAGAGCAGCGGGCGCGACGTCTCGAGCCGGCCTCGCCAGAGCTGCAACGCGCTGAGCGCGAGGAGCGCGATGAACAGCGTCCCCAGTCCCGCCATCACGTGGTACGCGTAGTAGAGCAGCTCGATGTTGTCCGGCCACCGGTCCCTGGGGATGGCGTCGAGCCCGGTGACCGTGCTCCCGAAGCTGCCGTAGACCAGGAAGCTGAGCATCCCCGGGACCACCACCGGGTTCTCCAGCCGCCGATGCACGACGTCAGGCTGGCCGATGATCGCCAGCTCGGCGCCGGGCGTGCTCTCGAAGAGGCCCTCCATCGCCGCCAGCGTCGCCGGCTGCTGCTCGGCCAGGAGCTTTCCGTGCCGATCTCCGGTGGGGAAGATGAGGAGGCAGCAGGCCACCAGCCCAGCGATGACTCCGGTGCGCAGCGCGAGCGAGGCGTGCGCGGGGTGACGCCCGGAGAGCGACCAGAACGCCCCCACCCCGGCGACGACGAAGGAGGCGGTCACCACCGAGGCGGTCATGTTGTGGAGGTACTGCCAGATGGCCCAGGGGTTGAGGACGAAGGCCCAGAAGTCCGCCAGCTGCAGGTGCCCGTCCGGACCGATGGCGTGGCCGACCGGTGACTGCATGAAGGCATTGGTGGCGATGATGAAGTAGCCCGACAGCCAGCTGCCAGCCCAGAGCGCCACCGCCGAGGCCAGGTGCAGCCGCGGACCGAAGCGCTTCTCGCCGTAGAGGAAGAGGCCGAGAAAGGTGGACTCGAGGAAGAAGGCGAAGATGCTTTCCATCGCCAGGGTCTGGCCGATGACTCCGCCGGCGAACTGGCTGAAGCGCGACCAGTTGGTCCCGAACTGGAACTCCAGAGGGATGCCGGTGACGACCCCGAGCGCGAAGGTGACACCGAAGATGCGGGCCCAGAAGCGGGCTGCCTCGTCGTGGACGGTGCTCCCGGTCCTTATCGCCTTCCACTTGAAGAGGAGGATGAGGAGGGCGAGCCCCATCGTCAGCTGGGGGAAGAGGTAGTGGAAGGTGACGGTGAAGCCGAAGTGCAGGCGGTGCCAGAACAGCGCGTCGCTCATGGAGGAGACCTCTCGCCCACGCGTCCGGGGCGCAGCTTGCGCCGGCCTGGCTTCTGCAGTCGAGCAGCGGACGAGCACTTGCGATGTCGCAGGATCGCCACGTCCAGCATTCAGGGTCTGGCAGCTCGGCCCGGAGCGCGTAGAACGGACTCCACCGACGAACCGGAGGCCGACCGATGCCCGACGCGCTCACTCCCGAGGAAGTGCGGCTCATCGACGCCTGGTGGCGGGCGGCCAACTACCTGACCGTCGGGCAGATCTACCTCCAGGACAACCCCCTGCTCCGGGAGCCGCTCCGCTCCGAGCACATCAAGCCACGGCTCCTCGGCCACTGGGGCACGAGCCCGGGCCTGAGCCTGGTCTACGCCCACCTCAACCGGCTCATCCGGCGCGACGGGTTCCCGGCCATCTTCCTCGCCGGCCCGGGGCATGGCGGGCCGGCCGTCGTCGCCTGCACCTACCTGGAGGGCACGTACAGCGAGATCTACCCGCGGGTGACTCCCGACGCGGTGGGCATGCGGCGGCTCTTCCGTCAGTTCTCCACGCCCGGAGGAATCCCCAGCCACGTGAGCGCGCCCACGCCGGGCTCCATCCACGAGGGCGGCGAGCTGGGCTACGTGCTGACCCACGCCTTCGGCGCGGTGTTCGACGACCCCGAGCTGGTCGCCATCGCGGTGGTGGGCGACGGCGAGGCCGAGACCGGGCCGCTCGAGGGCAGCTGGAAGGGCATCACCTACCTGAACCCGGCCCGCGACGGCGCGGTCCTGCCCATCCTCCACCTCAACGGCTACAAGATCTCCAGCGCCACCGTCCTCGGCCGCTCCACCGACGCGCAGATCCGCTCGCTTCTCGAGGGGCATGGCTACCAGGTCCTCTTCGTCGAGGGAGACGACCCGCCGCGCGTGCACCAGGCGCTGGCCGCCACGCTCGACGGATGCCTCCAGCGCATCCGCCGCATCCAGAAGGAGGCCCGCTCGGCCGGGGTGAAGGAGCGGCCGCGCTGGCCGGCGCTCGTCCTGCGAACCCCGAAGGGCTGGACCGGCCCCGGCGTCGTCGACGGAGTCCAGGTCGGGGGCACCTTCCGCGCGCACCAGGTTCCGCTCTCCGGGGTGCGGGACAACCCGGAGCACCTCCGGATGCTGGAGGCCTGGATGCGCAGCTACCGGCCGGCGGAGCTGTTCGATGGGCACGGAGCGCTCGTCCCGGAGCTACAGGCGCTCGCTCCCCGCGGCTCGATGCGGATGAGCGCCAACCCGAGGACCAGCGGCGAGACCTGCCAGCCACTGAAGATGCCTTCGCTCGAGCCTTACGCGGTGAAGGTCGAGGCGCCGGCGACGCTGCGCGAGGAGTCCACCCGCCGGCTCGGGCTCCTGATGCGCGATCTCTACCGGGAGAACCCGGACAGCTTCCGCCTCTTCTGCCCCGACGAGTCGAACAGCAACCGGCTCGGCGCGGTGTTCGAGGCGTCGAAGCGCGCCTTCATGCTCCCGCTGGAGCCTACCGACGAGTCGCTCGGACCCGACGGGCGGGTGATGGAGGTGCTGAGCGAGCACAACTGCGAGGGATGGCTGGAGGGCTACCTCCTCACCGGCCGGCACGGCCTCTTCGCCACCTACGAGGCGTTCGCCATGGTGGTGGCCTCCATGGCCACCCAGCACGCCAAGTGGCTCGACGAGTCGCTGAAGCTCGAGTGGCGCAAGCCGGTGCCCTCGCTGAACGTCCTGCTCACCAGTACTTGTTGGAGGAACGACCACAACGGCTTCAGCCACCAGGGCCCGGGCTTCATCGACACCGTCCTCACCAAGAAGCCGACGGTGTCGCGCATCTACTTGCCGCCCGACGCCAACTGCCTGCTCTGGACGGCGCACCACTGCTTTCGCCATCCGAACCACGTCAACCTCCTGGTCATCGACAAGCAGCCGCAGCTCCAGTACCTGGACCTCGAGGCTGCCCACCGGCACTGCCAGCGTGGCGCCTCGGTCTGGGAGTGGGCCAGCAACGACGAGGGTGACCCGGACATCGTCATGGCCTGCGCCGGCGACGTGCCGACGATGGAGGCGCTCGCCGCCACCTGGCTCCTCCGCACCGCCGCGCCAGGGCTGCGCATCCGGGTGGTGAACGTGGTGGACCTCATGTCGATGTTCACCCCCGAGGAGCACCCGCACGGGATGGACGAGCAGCGATTCGTCGACCTCTTCACCCGCGACCGGCACGTGGTGTTCGCCTTCCACGGCTACCCGCTCGGCATCCACCACACCCTTCACGGGCGGCCGAACGCCGCGCGCTTCCACGTACGCGGCTTCCGCGAGCAGGGCACCACCACCACTCCCTTCGACATGGTGGTCCTCAACGGCATCAGCCGGTACCACCTGGCCATCGAGGCGCTCCGGCGCGCGCGGCGCATCCCCGAGAGCTCGCCAGCGCTGGTGCAGCGGTTCAAGGATCTGCTGGAGCGGCACCGCGCCTACGTCGAGGAGCACCTCGAGGACATGCCCGAGGTGCGCGACTGGACCTGGACCCCGCCCTGAGCCCGGGGGCTACCGGCCGGCGCGCGCCCGTGTCCGGGGCGGGGCGCTCCGGCGCGCGGCAGTGCGCGCGGGTGAGCGGGTCGCCTTCCGATGAGCGACGAGCTGCAGGAGGGTCGACACCGGGCGGTGGTCCTCCACCGGGTGGCGGAAGGGACGATCGCCCCGGACGCGGTACCGGTTCCGGCGGCCGACACGCTCGCGCACCAGGTATTGCTCCGACTCGAGCTCCTGGAGGATGCGCTGGACGGCGCGCTCGGTGATTCCGACGCGCATCGCGATGTCACGGACCCGGGCCTCGGAGTCTTCCCAGACACAGACGAGGACGTGGGCGTGGTTGGTCAGGAAAGTCCAGGTAGCCATGGGTTGCGGACCTTACAGGGGGCACAGGTCAAGGGAATCAGGGAACGACCAGCAGGGGTCTGCGGAGGAAGTGAAGAAGCCGGGTGGTGACGCTTCCCAGCAGGGCGCGCTCGATCGCCCCCTTGCCGGTGCTCCCGGCCACCACCAGGTCGGCAGCGGTCGCGTCCGCCACCCCGGCGACGACGTCGGCCGCGGCTCCGACCTGGACGACGGTCTCGACAGGCAAGCCCTGCCCGCGCAGGCGCTCGGCCCGCTGGGCGAGGTCTCGCTCGGCCCCCTGCTGCTCGGCCTCGAGCACCAGCTCCAGGCCGGCGACGGGCGTGGGAGCGACGGTGATTGGATCCGAGATGGCCGAGACGAGGGTCAGGGTGGCGCCGCCGCTGGTCCGGGCGAGCTCTGCGGCCAGCCCAAGTGCGCGATCGGCCGGTTCCGATCCATCGATGGCGACGACGATGCGGCGCAGCGGCATGGGCGAACCTCGGGGCATGGAACCTAACGCCGTGGGCGGGCGGAACAAGGCATCTGCCCCCTGCGCTGGCAGCTTCCGTCCACTTCGAGGGTGCGGTCGTGTCGGACGATGCCGCCTGCACTGGCCGTGCTGCAGCGGCTCGACTTGCAATTGAACCTGTACGTCCTTAGAATTTCAATTGAAAGAAATGACCCGGCGGTCCTCAGCCTCCCTGCCCGCGCCCGATCCGGCAGGGGTGCTCTCGCGCGCGCTGCTCCGCGCCGCGTCCCTCCTCGGGCTCAACGGACGGACGATGGCCCGCGTGGTCGGGGTGAGCGCGGCCTCCTGGTCGCGGCTGGCCGCCGGGCAGCGCACGGTGGACCCCGGGAGCAAGGAGGGCGAGCTGGCCCTGCTCTTCCTCCGGCTCTACCGGAGCCTGGACGCGCTGGTGGGCGGGGACGCGGAGAAGGCCCGGGCCTGGCTCCGCGCCCGGAACGCGCACCTGTCAGCCGTACCCCTAGAGTGCATCCAGAGCGTGGCGGGGCTGGTACGTGTCGACGAGTATCTGGATGCAGTGCGGGGGAAGACGTAACCTCCGCCCCTACGAGGGCCCGGTCTGGCGGGTGGTGGAGGCCCAGCACCGGAACGCCACCCGGCGGCTGGTCGATTCGGACGCGGAGCAGCAGACGCTCGAATCCCTCATCGACCGGGTGAAGCCGCCCGTACCCGCCGGCCCCGAGTTCGAGGGGCTGCACTACCTGCTCCTCACGCCCTTCCGCCATCCACCGCTGATCCACGGCTCGCGTTTCGGCACCCGGGCCGAGCGCTCGCTGTTCTACGGGAGCGAGGCGCTGGAGACGGCGATGGCCGAGACCGCGTACTACCGGCTGCTGTTCCTCGAGGGGAGCGAGGCCCCGCTGTCGCCGGTGACGGTGGAGCTGAGCGCCTTCCGGGCCGAGGTCCGCACCCGGTCGGGGGTGGACCTCACCCGTCCCCCGTTCGACGTGCACCACCGGGTGCTCGCCTCGCGCACCCGGTACGACTCCACGCAGCGACTCGGCGCCGAGATGCGGGCCGACGGCGTGGAGCTGGTGCGCTACCCGAGCGCCCGTGACGCCGCTGGCGCGCCGAACGTGGCGCTCTTCACACCCCGTGCGCTCGCCCGGCGGAGCCCGCGCGCTCCGCAGACCTGGCGCTGCGTCGCCACCCGCGAGCGGGTGGAGATGCAGAAGCTCGACTGGTTCGAGCGCACCCGCCTCGTGTTCCCCCGGGGTCAGTTCGAGGTGGCCGGCCAGCTACCAGCGCCTGCGGTCTAGGCCTCGGTTGGCCGCTCGTGGTGGACTGCAGAGGATGTCCTCGCCTTCGACGCGCTCGGGCGGCTGGACCTCCGCCCTCGCCGCGGCGCTGCTGGTGTTGCTCGGGGCGGGTGCGGTGGGAACGGCGGTCGCCGCGGCAGGGTACCCCGGCGGAAACTGGGTGGACCCGGACGCCGCCGGACACTCGCTGCTGGCCAACTTCCTCTGCGACATCGCCCGGGACATGGCGGTGAACGGACGGCCCAACCCGGCGGCTGCCTGGGGCCGCGTCGCCGAGTGGGCGTTCATCGCCGCGCTCTTCCTCTTCTGGTGGATGGTGCCTGCGGTCCTGGAGGGGAAGGGCGCCGGGAGGCGGGTGCGCGTTCTGGGAACGCTCTCCACGCTCGGGCTTCTGCTGGCGCCGGTGACCCGCGGAGTGCCGCACGGCGTGGCCCTGGTGTCCGGCGCGGGCCCGGGCTTCGCAGCCGCGGTGCTGGTGATCCGCGGCCTCCGCCATCGCCCGGGGCTGGCGCTGCTCGGCGTGGTGTCGCTGCTGCTCGCGGCCCTCGAGCTCGGGCTCTACCTCACCTTCCGCGAGGCGCCACTGCCGGTGGCCGTGCCGGCGATGCAGCGGCTCGCTCTGCTGGCCGCGGTGGCCTGGATGGCCGGCTGTGCGTTCGCCGTCCTCCGCGGTCAGGACGTGGACGCGGCCGGGGTCTCCCCCACTGGCTCGCCGCGGGCCACGTAGACCGCGGCGGCGAGGTCGCCCACCACGTTCAGCGTGGTCCGGCACATGTCGAGCAGCCGGTCGACACCGAGGATGAGCCCCAGCCCCTCGGGAGGGATGCGGAACATCCCGAGGATCATCGCGATGACCGGAAGCGACCCCGCGGGCACCCCGGCGGTGCCGACTCCCCCCAGCACGCAGATGAACATCACCACCAGCTGCTGCTGCAGGCTGAGGTGAACCCCGAAGAGCTGGGCGATGAAGAGCACCGTCACGCCCTCGAAGAGCGCGGTCCCGTTCTGGTTCATCGAGGCCCCGGCAGTGAGCACGAAACGGGCGACGTTGGGCGGAAGCTTCAGCTCCTCCTCGGCCACCTTGAGCGCGGTGGGAAGGGTGGCGTTGGACGAGGCGGTGGAGAAGGCGGTGATCGCAGCCATCCGCACGTCGCGGAAGAACTGCACCGGGTTCCGGCCGCCGAAGAAGCGGACCGAGAGCGAGTAGACGACGAACATGTGCAGCGCCAGCCCGAGCAGCACCACCCCCACGTAGGCCGCGAGCTGACGGAGGACGTCGAAGCCGAGCCGCGCGGTCAAGCCGAAGAGCAGCGCGGCGACGCCCAGCGGCGCGACCTTCAGCACCCCGCGGATGAGCACCAGCGTGACCTCGTACAGCCCGGCGATGACCTCCTTGAGCCGCTCGGCCGCCGGTGTCCGGGTGAGCCCCAGCGCGATGCCGAACACCAGGGCGAAGAAGATGAGCCCCAGGTAATCGCCGTTCGCCGCTGCCTTCACCGGATTGTCGGGGATGATGGAGACCAGCAGCGCTGCCGGTGCGGTGTCGCTCGGAGCAGCGGCGGCCTTGGGGACCACGCTCGAACGGGCCAGCGCCCGGACCTCGTCGCTCATCCCCTCGCCGGGACGGAACAGGTTCACCAGCCCGAGCCCGATGAGCACCGCGATGGTGGAGATGACCACGGTGTAGCCCAGCGCCCGCGCGCCCAGTCGGCCGAGGTGCCGAAGCTCGAGGTCCGCCACACCCATCACCAGCGCCGAGAAGATCATCGGCACCACCAGCATGAAGAGCAGGCGCAGGAAGGCCTGCCCGATGGGCCCGGTGACGTTGGCCAGGGTCCACGCCAGCCACGGTGCGTCGCCGGCCAGAGCCTTGGCCACGAGGCCCAGCCCTGCACCGACGACCAGCCCGAGCAGCATCCGGGTGTGTTCGCGCATGCCGGAGGACGCTACCGTGGCCGCCCGGGCGACCTCAGCTCAAAACGCCCCGACTTCCCGAGGAAAAATCGCTGGATCCCCGGTGGCCGGCGCCGGAATCGTCCGGAACCCCGTGTGACGGCAGCGTGACAACGAGCACCGGATGTCGATCTCCGGCCCGCCGCCACGACGTGGGTGTGTTCCCGGATGGACCGGGTACCCTCAGCGCACAGGAGCGAGCCACGCCATGCAGTACATCGTCCTCATCTACGGAAGCGAGAAGGGCTGGAGCTCGATGTCGAAGCCCCAGGTCGAGCAGATGTACGCGGAGTACGCGCAGTACAGCCAGGATCTGGCCAAGGCCGGAGTCCTCCGCGCCGGGAGCGAGCTGAAGCCCGCCAGCACTGCCACCACGGTGCGGGTGCGCGGCGGCAAGCGGCAGGTCACCGACGGTCCGTTCGCCGAGACCAAGGAGCAGCTCGGGGGCTACTACGTGATCGAGGTGCCGAACCTCGAGTCGGCGCTCGACTGGGCCGCGCGGTGTCCATCGGCGCGCGACGGCTCCATCGAGGTGCGTCCCCTGGCCCAGAGCGCCCAGGGCTAGCGAGGGCCCGATCGATGCTCGCCCGCGCCATCGACCAGCTGGTGCGCCGCGAGGGCCCGCGGGTCCTCGCGGGTCTCATCCGCTGGAGCGGGGACTTCGATCTCGCCGAGGAGGCGTTCCAGGCGGCATGCACGCAGGCGCTGGAGGCGTGGCCGCGGCGGGGGTTGCCGGAGCGGCCGGGCGCCTGGCTCACCACGGTGGGCCGCCGGCGTGCGCTGGACCTCGTCCGTCGCCGCCCTCCCGACGTCCCGCTCGAGCCGGCGCTGTCCGAGGCGCTCGCGGCGGAGGCAGTGGAGCCGGGGGGGACGCCCGACGTGGAGGACGATCGGCTCCGGCTGCTCTTCACCGTCTGCCACCCGGCGCTTGCCCAGCCGGCGCAGATCGCGCTGGCGCTCCGGACGCTCTGCGGGCTCACCACGGGGGAGATCGCCCGCGCACACCTCGAGCCCGAGCCCACCACCGCCCAGCGCCTGGTCCGGGCGAAGCGGAAGATCGCCGAGGCGCGCATCCCGTTCGAGGTGCCTCCGGCGGACCGGCTCGCCGAGCGGCTCGACGGTGTGCTCTCGACCATCTACCTGGTCTTCAACGAGGGGTTCTCGGCGACGGAGGGAGAGTCGTGGATTCGCCCCGATCTCTGCGCCGAGGCCATCCGGCTCGGGCGGCTGGTGGTGGAGCTGCTGCCCGGCGAGGCCGAGGCCGAGGGGCTGCTGGCGCTGATGCTCCTCCACGACGCGCGCCGTCCGGCACGCACCGCCGAGGATGGGACGCTCGTGCCGCTCGAGGAGCAGGACCGGTCGCGGTGGGATCGCGGGCTCATCGACGAAGGCGCAGCGGTGCTGGACCGCGCGGTGGCCCGGGGCGCCCCGGGCCCGTACCAGCTGCAGGCGGCCATCGCCGCGCTCCACGTCCGGGCCGCCCGTCCCGAGGACACCGACTGGCCGCAGATCGCGGCGCTCTACGGCGCGCTGCTCCGGCACAGTCCGAGCCCCATCGTGGAGCTGAACGCCGCGGCCGCGGTGGCGATGGCGAGGGGACCCGAGGCGGGGCTCGAGTGGATGGAGCGGCTCGATCGCTCGGGGATGCTGGCCGGCTACCACCTGCTCCCCGCTGCCCAGGCGGATCTGCTCCGGCGGCTCGGGCGCGCGGACGAGGCGCGGGTCGCGTACGGGCGGGCGCTGGCCCTGGTGCGCCACCCGGCGGAGCGGCGGTTCCTGGAGAGGCGGCTGGCGGCGCTCGGGTGAGGCGGCTGCCGTGCCCGGCCCGGGCGGCTCGGCGCCTGGGGAAGCCGAGAGCTGCTCCGCCGCCCCTCCCCGTGCCGAGCGGTGTTCCCCGCGATGCGAACGCGACCACCCGCCGACTCAGCTCCCGTCCCTCCCGGCGAGCAGCTCGCGCAGGACGAAAGGGAGGTCTGCCCCGCTCTCCCCGAGGATGCCGAGCAACGAGTCGAGGTCCCCTCCTGGCCCGGTGCGGAACCGGCGGCGAAGCGCGGTCATCACCCGGGCGCGGGCGGCGCTGAGCGCCCGGGACACCGTCGACTTGTGAGTCCCGGCGCGCCGGCCGATCTCCTCGAGCGTGAGCCCCTCCAGCACGTAGAGCGCGAGGAAGTGGCGCGTCCGCACGTCCAGCGCGGCGAGCACGTCCACCAGGGTGGCCTGGAGCGCCGCCTGCTCGGAGCGGCGGAGCAGAGACACCTCCGGGTCGGGACCCGGCGCGGCGAGCTCGGCCAGTGCCCGGAGCTCCTCTTCCCCCTGCGGACGGGCCTCGAGGAGGTTCAGCGCGACCCGCACCATCACCGAGCGGAGAAATGGATCGAGGCCTCCGCGCCCCTGGTACTCGGCGAGCTTCGGGACGCGTGGCCCCACCAGGAGCCGCTCGCGCGTGCGCTGCAGCACCTCGCCCCGGAGCTCGTCGTCGGCACGCAGCCGCCGTAGCGCCCGAGGCAGCAGCGCCCGCAGCCGGGCGTCGAGCAGCTCGAGCGCCGTGACCTCGCCCTCTAGCGCCGCGGCGACCAAGTAGAGGTCCTCCACGTGGAGCGGCACCCCCTCCACGTCGAGCGGGGGACGGCGGCGAGACAGGAAGCGGAGGAATGCACTCGGGTCCACGTGCAGCGCCGGGTGCGCGCTCTGCGCGACCTCCAGCGCACGACCAAGACGCAGCAAGCGAGAACACCTTCGCCCGGGATGCCCCGCCCCGGCGCCAGGTCCCCCCTCGGCTCGTAGTCTGCCTCACCCACGCGCTCGGCGGTGCAGAAGATGCAGCCAACGTGCTCGGCCACGCCGCCGACCGGCCAGGCGAGAGAGCCCGGGTTGCGCACATGGCGGCACACGGGTTCCGCATGTTTGTCCCCGTGCAAACCCTGCCGCCCAGGCGGCGAGGAAGTGTCGGGAGGCGGACGGGCCGTGGGCGCGCTGGTGCTGGTGGTGGAGGACGAGGCAGATCTCCGGACTGCCCTGGTCGAATTGCTCTCGATCTGGGGGTACCGGGTCAGCACGGCCTGCGACGGCCGCGAGGCGCTCGAGCGGCTGAGGGTCGGGCAGGAACCGGTGCTGATGCTGCTCGATCTCCAGATGCCAGTGATGAACGGCGACGAGCTGCTCGACGAGGTGTCGCGCCATCCGCCGGCCCGGCCGTTCCGGATCATCGTGCTCTCGGCGAACCTCGATGTGGAGCGGCGCGAGGGGCACGACCACGTGACGGCGGCGCTCAACAAGCCCTGTCCCCCCGAGCGCCTGCACGCCGCGGTGGACGCCGAGGTCCACGCGCTCGGGTGAGCGGCTTTCGCGGTCCTCCCCCGCCTCCGGGGGCTCCGGGGGCTGTTGGCGCACGGCGTCCCCTCCCCGCGGGGGGTGGGCTCCGGACGCTCTTTGGCTTAGAGACGGAGCCGTGGAGCAGCCTGCACAGTCCACCCGGCCGGAGCGGGGTCGGCTCGCGTTCTTCCGCGCCTCGCTCGGGCTGGGGATGGTCGCGTTCGGAAGCAGCCAGCGGATGCAGGCGCCGCTCGAGGCGGCGCTGGTCCGAGACCGGCGCTGGGTGACCGAGGAGGAGCACGCCGCGCTGCTCCGCACGCTGGACTTGTTCCCGGGCGCGCCCTCGGCCAACACCCTGGCGCTCGTCGGTCAGCGGCTCGGGGGCTGGACCTGGTCGCTGCTCGGCTACCTCGGCTTCGTCCTGCCCGGCGTCCTGGTCACCATGGCCGTCGCCTGGCTGTACGTCCGCTTCGACCTCGGCACTCGGCTCGAGCCTCTCTTCCGTGGATTCGGCGGGGCAGCGGTGGGCGCCATCCTCGCGCTCACCTTGCGCCGGGTCAGGGGCGCGGTCCACGCGCGCTGGCAGATGCTGGTGGCAGGCGCGGCGCTGCTCCTCACCGTCGCCGGGAAGGCCTCGCCCACGGAGGTGGTGCTCCTCGGGGCCGCCACCGGTCTCTTCGTCGAGCTCGGGCTCCGGCGGCGTCGCGCCAAGGACCCTTCCGTTCCGCCTCCCCCGGCGGAGGGCGCGAGCACGGTGCGCTCGGTGCTCATCGCCGCACTCCCCGTCCTGGCCGCGGTGCACCTGACCGGCCTCGATGGGCAGGTGGCGCAGGCCCTGGTGCTGTACTTCCGCACCGGGCTCGGAGCGTACGGGGGCGGGGTGGCCATCATCCCGCACCTCAGCGAGCGGCTGGACGCACTCGACTGGCTGACCCGGCGGCAGCTCGCCGACGGGGTGTCGGTCGCCCTGCTCACCCCGGGGCCGGTGCTGCTGCTCGCCACCTTCGCCGGGTACGTGCACCACGGCTGGTCCGGGGCCGCGGCCTCCACGCTCGCGCTGCTCGCCTCACCCTGGGCCCTGGTCCAGCTGGCGGGTGGCTGGCTCGCGCGTGTCCGCGAGCACCCGGTGGTGCAGGCTGCGGCGAACGGTCTGCTCCCCGCGGTGGTGGGGCTCATGGGCTCGGCGGCGGTGGTGCTCGGCGGCAGCTTTCATGGCCCGGTGAGCCTGGCCATCGCCGGGGCCGCCGCGCTGACCCTGGTGCGCTACGACCTCAACCCCGCCTGGATTGTCGCCGCCGGCGGCGTGCTCCGGCTCGCGCTTCACCTGGTCGGGGTATGAACTCCGAGACCCCGTCCGCCCGCCGGGTACTCCTGGTGGAGGACGACAGCGCCATCCGGGAGGCGCTGGCCGAGGTGCTGGTCGAGATGGGATTCCGTGTGCTGGCCGCCTCCGATGGGCTCGAGGGCCTCAGTCTGGCGGCCGAGCAGCAGGAGCCGTGCCCCATCCTGCTCGACTGGAGGATGCCGGTGCTGGATGGCCCGGCGTTCCTCGTGCGGCTGCGCGAGCTGCCACGGGGCAGGGAGTTCCCGGTCATCCTCTCCACCGCGGACCCGTCGGCCACCTACGCTGCGGTGGGCGACCAGGTGGCGGGCGTGCTCAGCAAGCCCTTCGACCTGGACGCCCTCGTCGCGGCGCTGGACCGGGTGGCGCCCCGGCCCGCTTAGAAGGCTCCGGCGAGGCTGAGGCCCCCGCCGCCCGGGAGCGCCATGGCGCCAACCCGGACGCCGGCCTGGCTGCGAATCTGGTCGTTGTGCTGGCGGATGAGGCCGACCAGCTCGTCGCGCGAGACCGGGTGGGCGCTGTACGCGCTCGAGGCGATGCCGAGGACCGCGCCACCGAGCACCAGGCCGCCCGACCAGTAGAAGCGCTCCCGCAGTTGCGCGTCACGGTCGTTCCAGCACTTCACGTCACCGGGGTTGCAGCCGTGAATGGCGAAGGCGCTGATCCCGACCGCGATGCCGGAGATGAGCAGGAGCGCGCTGCCCGTGCCCATGATGCGCTTGGCGGCGAGGCGGCGCTCGTACTCCTCGGCCAGGTCGTTCCGATCCAGGGCGGTGTAGAGCGAGCGGCCCTTGAGCGGGCGCTTCTCGGGCCCCATCACCGGGACCTGGACCATCGGGCCCCAGCCCCGGCTCCCCTCGACGTGGGCCGGGCGCCACTCGAGGCGAATCAACCGGTCATCCACCGGAGCAGACTTCTGGACGCTCGACGCATGGCCGGGCGGCACGGGAGGTGGCGGCGCCGAGCCGATGTCTGCCTCACCCGAGCGGGTGGGTGCGGGCGCAGGGGCCGCGCTCTGCGGGACCGGCACGGCGCCAGGCGGCAGCCGTGGGCCAGCCGAAGGAACGTCCTGCACCGTGGGCGCGGGGGCGGTGGTCCCGGCGCCCAATGCCGCAGCGCCAGCGGCTCCGGCGGCCGGGGCGGACTGCTGGCCCACACCCTGCGGAGCGGCGCCGGGCGCCGCGACTGCAGCGCCTGCGGCAGCACCCGCGCCCGCCGGGGGGGCGTAGGCGGGGGGAGGGGGCGCATAGGCCGGCGGCGGAGGCGCGGCCTGAGCTGCCGGCGCAGGGGTCTGCTGCGAGGCTCCGGCCGGGCCCTGTGGACCCTGTGCTCCCACCGCGGCGCCGGCGGCCGCGCCAGCCGCGGCGGGCGGCGCGTACACCGGGGCGTAGGTCTGCTGGGGTGGCGCCTGCTGCGGGGCATAGCCCTGTGGCGGGGCCTGCTGCGGGGCGTAGCCCTGCGGTGCGGCCTGCTGGGGCGCGTAGGTCTGCTGTGGCGGCGCCTGCTGCGGGGCATAGCCCTGTGGCGCGGCCTGCTGGGGCGCGTAGGTCTGCTGTGGCGGCGCCTGCTGCGGGGCATAGCCCTGTGGGGGGGCCTGCTGCGGGGCATAGCCCTGCGGTGCGGCCTGCTGGGGCGCGTAGGTCTGCTGGGGCGGCGGCTGCTGCGGGGCATAGCCCTGCG
>DATIWB010000038.1:0-2585 GCA_035519675.1 Myxococcaceae bacterium | reverse complement strand
TCCTTCGCCTGCCATGGCGTTGCCGGCTCTCGCGAGCCAGGTCATCCAGCGAGAGGAGTCCGACCAGCTTCCAGGTGTCGTCCACGACTGGAAGCCGTCGGATGTGCCGGGTGCGCATGAGGCGCTCGGCAACGTCGACCGAGTCCTGACTCCGGATGACCTGGACTCTTCCGCTCATGACCTCGGAAACTGGGATCGTCCACAGGGCTCTTCCGGAGAACCGGCCTGCCAGACAGATGTCCCGATCAGTGAGCAGGCCGCGCACGCGGCCCTCCGCCTCGACGACGATCGCACCGACGCTGTGCTCCCACATGAGCCGGGCAACACGATTGAGCGTGTCGTTCTCGGTGCACGTTCGAACAGGGCGCGACATGAGTTCTTGGACTTTCATCTTCTCCTCCGGAGCTCTTGATCCTCATGTTGAGCTACGTCGCCCATCGGTTGCCGCCGGCGTCGAAAAGAAGGAACGGGCAGTTTCGGCGAAAGGCCGGGAGGTGTCAGGGACAAGGGCTGCGGACACCCCCGAAAGGGATGCGCGGGTATCGCAAGATCCGTGGCCAGTTCGGGAAGTGCATCCGGCGCCGGCTCTCCGAACTCGGGCTGGCTGAGCTCGCGGCGCACCGTGCGCGGATGCAGGGGGAGCCCAAGGGTTAGGAGGTTGGAGTGGGCGGACCCTACGGCTCGGGGTAGCCGGCCATCGCTTCCCGGGAGTCGATCCGCTCCCGCTGCCAGCGCCGGCAGGTATCCCGGACCGCGGAGCGTGGATCCGGCTCGCGCGAAGCAGGGCGCTTGCACCGCGGTGTCACGATGCGCACCCGGTCCCGCTCGACCTCGGCGAAGCCGCCGCCCACGGCGAGATGGAAGGTCTCTCCACCTCGGCGATAGCGCAGCGGAGCGACCGACATCCGGATCAACGTCGGGGCGTGACGGGGAAAGATGGCGATCTCGCTCCCGAGCGCGAATCGCCCCTCTCGCCGGCGCAGGACCACCGAATCCAGGCCGCGCTCCGTCACCATCGGACCATCCGGAGTGAGTATCTCCAGGGCGAGATTCCGCGTGCCCATGCCTCACCCGGCCTTCCGCACCGCGAAGGTGTCCGTCGTCCTGACTCCTCTGAGCGTCTTAGCCGCCTGCAGGGCCTCGTCGATGGTCCCCACCATGAAGAACGCCTGCTCGGGAACATCGTCGTGCCGGCCCTCCACGATCTCCTGGAAGCCGCGGATGGTCTCGGCCAGCGGAACGTAGCGGCCCGGCATGGAGGTGTAGGCCTCGGCCACGAAGAACGGCTGGGAGAGGAAGCGCTGGAGGCGGCGCGCCCTCCGGACGACGATCTTGTCTTCCTCCGAGAGCTCCTCGACCCCGAGGATCGCGATCAAGTCCTGAAGCGCTCCGTAACGTTGGAGGTAGGCCCGGGTCCGGGTGGCCACCTCCACGTGCTCCTTCCCCACGATCTCCGGTTCCAGGATCTGCGAGGAGGACTGGAGCGGATCGAGCGCTGGATACAGTCCCTGCGCGGCGATTCGCCGCGAGAGGACGACCGTGGCGTCCAGGTGCGCGAACACCGACGCCGGCCCGGGGTCTCCGAGGTCGTCCGCAGGGACGTACACAGCCTGAATGGAAGTGATGGCGCCGTGCTTCGTCGAGGCGATGCGCTCCTGGAGCTGGCCGATCTCCGTGAACAGGGTCGGCTGGTAGCCGACCTCGGAAGGGGGGCGCCCGCGAAGCAATGAGACCTCGAGACCGGCCTGAACGAAGCGATAGACGTTGTCGAAGAACAGGAGAACGTCTTGCCTCTGCTCGTCGCGAAAGTGTTCCGCCATCGTCAGCGCGGAGAGCGCCGCCCGGAAGCGAGCACCGGGTGGCTCGCTCATCCGGCCGAAGACGAGCACGGCCCGGTCCAGGACGCCTGACCTCCGCATCTCCAGCCAGAGGTCGTTCCCTTCGCGTGTTCGCTCTCCGATGCCACCGAAGACCGACACCCCGCGGTGCTCTACCCCGATGTTCCGGATGAGCTCCATGACGATGACCGTCTTTCCCACACCGGCCCCGCCAAAGAGCGCGATCTTCCCGCCTCGCGGAAAGGGCGTGAGGAGGTCGATCGCCTTCAGTCCGGACTCGAGGACCCGCGGCGCGATCTCCAGTTCCCGGTAGGGGACCGCAGCCCGGTGGATGCCCTCGGTCCGGCTCGTCCTGGGCCGCTCGCGCCCGTCGATCGGCTCGCCCAGGACGTTGAACAGCCTCCCCAGCGTCTCCGGCCCCACGGGGACGCGGATCGGGCCGCCGGTGTCGAACACCCGGCTCCCCCTCGCGAGCCCGTCCGTCGAACCCAGCGCGACCGTGCGCACCACCCCGTCGCCGAGAAGCTGCATCACCTCGAGGGGCAGGCCGGACACGGCGTCCCCGGCCCGGAGCAGCTGGTCGATGGGTGGAAGCGCTCCGGCGTAGGACACGTCCACCACGGGTCCCGTGACCTGGAGGACTGTCCCGGGAGCTCGCGCCTCGAGGAGCCCTCGCTGGACCCGGGAGAGCGCCTCCTGCACCACATCGGTCCGGTCAGCCATGGGGGTTCCCTCGGCCCGGCCGCC
>DATIWB010000037.1:0-3644 GCA_035519675.1 Myxococcaceae bacterium | reverse complement strand
GAGGACGTTGGTCAGCGCCTCGCTCCGGGCGAGGACGTTGGCCACCTTCCTCTGGAAGAGGTTGTAGGCGGCGACCGCGGGAATGGCGACGAACAAGCCAACCGCCGTGGCCACCAGCGCCTCGGCGATGCTCCCCATGATCCCTGCCGGGGCCAGAGTCCCCGCCGCGGACAGCGCCTCGGGCCGGCCGAGCACCTCGAAGGCCTCGACGATGCCGATCACCGTCCCCAGCAGCCCGACGAAGGGAGCGTTGTTGCCCAGCGTCCCTAGGAAGGCGAGCCCCCGCTCCATCCGGGCGCGCTCCAGCGCCAGCGCACCGGCGATGGCCTTCTCGGCGGACATCGGCCCGAGGTCCGCGGCTCGAAGCCCCGCCAGGACCGCCGCGGCCTCGGCGGACGGAGAGCGCGACATTCGCTCGATCGCGTCCCGGTAGCGACCCGCCCGGAGCAGCGAATCGAGCTCCCGCGAGAGCGCTGGGATGTCGTCGTGGATCCGCCGGAAGAACAGCGCCCGCTCGACCATCAGCCAGATGCTGACCACCGACAGGGCGAGGAGGATCCACATCACCCAGGAGGCGTGGAGATCGAGGAGAACGTGCTTGAGGTGTTCGGTCAGAGGCATGCAAGAGGCTCCGGGGAATCGGGGAGGCCCGGCCAGCCGGGCTGGCTGGCCGGACCACGCCCGAGCGCTACTTGGGCAGTCCCGGCGCGTAGAACGGAGGCTGCTGCCCGGTGATGAAGCAGATCCCGTCCGCGTTCAGGTGCATCTGCGACTGCCCCGCGAAGGCGAGGAAGTCGGCGAGATTGCTCACGGCGGAGGCGGGAACCCCGGCCGGATCGAGCACCACCTGTGCGGGGTTCGGCTGGTCATTGGCCGGCACGCACGCTGCGGTGGGCTGCTGGGGCGAGCGGTCGGGAAGCGCCGTCCCATCGGAGAACGTCGTGTTCAGGGGCTTGCCGAGCGTCGCCAGGTCGAGCGGGTTCGTGGCGCTGTTGCCGGAGTTGAACCAAACCGCGACCGGGTCGAAGCGCAACGGAGTTCCCTCGATCCGCAGCTTGTCCCAGAAGATGTGATCGACATGGAGGGTGACTTGGGCGATCACCGCCCCGGTCGGGCTCACCTGGACTCCCCGGGCAGCGGGGTCGGTGTCCTCGAGGCCAAAGTCGGGGTTGATGCAGTTGATGGCGCTCCCGTGGTCGTCCCAGCCGAACACCCAGTAGATGGTCGTGGGGATGGCCCGGAACAGCTGGTCTGCCGTGGCGTTGCCGCTGAACCCCGGCGTCCCGGCGAAGACCGCCCGACCACGGACGAACTTGCTGTAGCCCTTGGTCACCATCGTCTGGAAGTCCGAGGTCACCTGCGCGTCGGTGAGGTTGACGTTCACCGTCCCGCTCTTCGCCTGGGCGACGTCGTAGCTGAATGCGTACTTGACCGAGGGATCGAACTGGCTGCCGTTCCCGGTCTGGGTGAACAGGTACAGCGCTCCGGCGGGCTCGGTGCCGTCCTTCCCCACGAAGCCCTGGGGTTTGTGCATGTCCAGCACCCACGGCCCTCCGGTGGAGGAGGCGACCACGGCACCCACGTTGGTCTGGTCGACGTTCCCGGCTGTGGCATTCAGGCGGATGTTGTCGATGACCACCAGGTACTCGTCGAGGAACACGCTCCAGCCGTCGACGAAGTAGGGGTCGGTGAGGTCGTCACAGGAGGTGAAGCTGGAGGGGTACGGCAATCCATCCACGCCGAAGGTCTCGCCGGAGAACGTCACCCGGATGGACTTGGCAATCTCGGCGGTGGATGGAGTGAACGGTGGAGTGAAGGCGCGGGTGAGACCCCCGTCGGAGCCGCCCCCGCCGTCAGGGTTGTCGGGGCTGCTTCCGCAGCCCACGAGAGCGGGAAGCAGCGAAACTGCTGCGAGACGAACGACACGACGCATGTGGATGACCTCGAGAAGAGTGAAGGCAGCTGGACCGATGAGAGTGCGCGGGCTCTGCTCTGCCCACGCGCCACGTGACGCGCGGCCGGGCGCACGTCCGGCGAGGAAGCCCGGAGGGCCCGACCACGGCGCGCCGCGACGGTCCGTTGACCCTCGCCCTCGAACACCTCCGGGGCGAGCGCCAGGTCACCGAATCGGCGGCGCGCTACGCCGCCGGCGGGGAGTGCTTGGGTGCGACCTCGAGGCGCCCGGAGAAGTCAGGCGGCCAGACCGCAGGCGTGTCGACATCCGAGGGAGGCGGATGCAGCGCCAGGACTCGGACCACGGGAGGTGCTGGGGCGAGGACGTCGCGCCTTCCATAGAGCACCGGGCAATGAACGTGCTCGAGCCCGCACGGCGCTTCCTCGCTCGGCCTCCCGGAGAGTCCCGGAGCATGAGCGACCGCCTTCGCATGTTCGTCCGCCCCAAGCTCGATCATCTCGCCGTGCTCCGGACAGATGCCGTGTCGCGCGAGGAGGAGGTGGCCGAGCTGGGCGAGGTGCAGGGCGACGAGTGCGAGCGCCGTCAGCAGGACGGTTCTCGACAGGCATCGCGCTGCACTCGGGCCGCACATCGGGATGCGTGTCTACTCCGCAGGTCTCACGGACCGCAAGCTAGGTGCCGTGGAGGACCCAGGATCTCTGGACGCTGCCCACCTTGGCCTTCCTCGCCGCGACGCGCTGGTCGCCGGATGAAACGCGAGGAGACCGCAGCACCGACGAACGAGAAGCCCGAGGTCAGAGAGCGGATCTGTCACTTCTCGAGAGTTCGGAGCCTGTTCAGCCAGGTTGAGGCATCGCGTCGAGCAGACCCTTGAGGAAGGCGTCGACGAGATCGAAGTAGGTCTTGATCCCGGGCGTCGCTCCCACGTCGGACGGCGAAGGGACGACCCTCGCCCCGGCCTTGTCGGCGACGTTCTCGGCGATGGACCGGTTGTAGAAGCTCTCCACGATGATCACCCGGACACCCTGGATGCGCATGGTCTCGATCAGCTGCGCGAGATGAGACGGCGAGGGTGGAATCCCGGGACGGTCCTCGATGTAGCCAACCTCCACCAGGTGCAGCCACCGCGACACGTAGCTCCAGCTCTTGTGGTACGTGACGACCTTCAGGCCCGAGAGCGGTCTGGCCACCGTTTCCCAGCGCGTCGCCGCTGCCTTGAGATCATCGACGAACTTCCTGAACTGCTCGTCGAAGTAGGCCTTCCGCTGCGGCCGGAGCTCGGCCAGGCGATCCCGGATGCCCCGGGCGCAGCGCACCGCATTCACCGGCGGCAGCCAGTAGTGCGGGTTGCCCAGGGGATGGATGTCGCCCTGCGAGCGGTCGACCTTCGTCGTCGGGACGTCGAGCGGGTCGATCACCGTCGAGAGATCGAGGTCCCCGGACTGTCCTCGCTGGATCCGCGCGTTCCGCGAGCCCACCACCAGCGGCGGTAACCAGCCGATCTCCAGATCGAGCCCCACCCGGATCAGGAGATCTGCCCGGTTCAGGATGACGACCAGATTGGGCTTCGCCTCGACGAAGTGGGGATCCTGATAGCCGTGGGACAGGCTCTGGACCTCGACCTCGTCTCCGCCCACGCGCCGGGCGAAGTCGGCAAAGGTCTCGATGGTGGTGACGACCTGGAGCTTCTCCTCCCCGGCTGCCGGAAAGACGACGCCGAGCGCGAAGA
>DATIWB010000036.1:0-4660 GCA_035519675.1 Myxococcaceae bacterium | reverse complement strand
CTCCCGAACGACGAACTCCTCGTCGATGCCACGGGCCGCGCGGTGGATGTACGCCGCGGACTTGAGCGCCACGTAGCGGTCGGCGAGCAGCGGGGTGTGCATCGCCTCGGTCATCATCCCCAGCAGCTGGATGCCCTGCCGGGTCCAGATGGCCACCAGGTCGGCCATCACGTCGTAGGCGTGGCTGAAGAAGATGTCCGTCTCCTTGTGCTTGGTGGGCGGCATGTACTTCAGCGGCGCATCCGGGAAGCAGCGGCGGATGAGCATCGCCTGGCTCAGCTCGAGGAGCAGCGTCTCCGGACGGTGGGGATCGATCTCGTAGCTGTGCCCGAGCCCCAGCTGCCAGTCTTGCAGCCCTGCCCGCTTGGCGAAGGCCTCGTTGATGAACTGGCTGGCGATGACGGTGTGCGCCGCATCGTATGCGTCGGCGGTGGTGATGTAGTTGTCCTCGCCGGTGTTGATGATGATGCCCGCCAGGGCGCAGATGCGGCGGCTGAAGTACTGGTCGATGAACGTCCGGCGCATGTTGATGTCGCGGAAGAGGATTCCGTACATCGCGTCGTTGAGGAGCATGTCCAGCCGCTCCCAGGCCGCGGCGAAGGCGATCTCCGCCATGCACAGGCCCGAGGAGTAGTTGGTGAGCTGGATGTAGCGCTTCAGCCGGCGGGACTCGGCGTCGAGCGCCTCCCGCATGATCCGGAAGTTCTCCTGGGTGGCGTAAGTCCCGCCGTAGCCCTCGGTGGTCGCGCCGTGGGGCACGTAATCGAGGAGCGACTGCGCGGTGCTGCGAATGACGGCGATGATGTCCGCCCCGGCCTGGGCCGCGGCGCGGGCCTGGTCCACGTCGTCGTAGATGTTCCCGGTGGCGACGATGACGTAGCGGTGGGGGGCCGGGGACATCGGGAACTCACTGCGGAGGGCGTCGCGATCGTCGATGCGCCGGCGGAGCTCGTCCACCGCCGCCTCGGCCTCGCGGCGGACCTCGGCGCGGAGGTTCCCCTCCGTCTCCGGCGACAGAGGCGCCAGCTTGTTCACCGGCAAGGCGGCGATGCGCTCGACGGCATCGAGCGGGCTCGCCGCCCCGAGCTGGAGCGCCCGGCCGTACCAGTACGCCCCGCCCCGGTTGAGCACCCCCGCCGCCTTGAGCCGGTCGGTCATCAGATTGGTGAGCGGGATGCCGCCCGGGCCGGCGTCGGACATCCCGAACAGGCGCAGCACGGTGCGCTCCACCGAGATGGTGGTGTGCCGGCGGATCAGGTCGAACACCGGCTCGATGACCTGCGACGCGATGCCGCGGGCCTGGGCGACCTGCGCGTCGTCGACGAAGGGTCCTGGCATGACCCGGGTCGGCTATCACGGCCCGTGAGGGGCATGCCACCCCCTGGCCGCCGCCCGACCGCGAGCGGTGACGCGCTGCGAGGTGGTCGACCACAGCGCCCCCTTCTCCAGTGGGCGTCACTGCCGCCCCGGGGCCGCTCCCACCCGCACCGCTGCGTGTTAGGTCCGCCGGCGAAGCGAGACTATGGAGGCGATGGACTTCGAGCAGTGCCTGCGCGAGCACGGCCCGGCGCTCTGGCGGGTGATCGCCAGCTACGCGCCCGGTGGCCAGGAGCGCGACGATCTCGCCCAGGAAGTCCTGGTCGCGGTCTGGCAGGCCCTGCCGCGGTTCCGCGGAGAGAGCTCAGCGAAGACGTTCTTGCTGCGGATCGCCCACAACCGCTGTCTGTCGCATGCCTGGCAGCGTGCGCGGCGACCCTCGAGCTCCGACGTCGACCTCGTCGAGCTGCCCGATCCGCGTCCAGGCGCCGACGATCAGCTCGCGTCACACCAGCGCACCGAACGGTTTCTCGGCCACCTGCGCACACTCCCGCTCGGCCAGCGGCAGGTCCTGGCGCTCGCCCTGGAGGGCCTGTCCCACGCCGAGATCGCAGCGCTGGTGGGCATCACCCCGGAGAACGTCGCGGTCCGGCTGGGACGGGCCCGGGAGGCGCTCCGGCGTTCGCTGGAGAAGGAGGCCGCATGACCGGCTGGGATTCCTGGCAGTCCACCTGGGCCGGAGCCTCGGGTCCGCTCCCCGATGTCCGTGCCCGTGCACAGCGCGAGGCCTCGCGACACCGGCGGACCCAGGTCACCGTCCTCCTTCTCGCCGCCATCGCCTCCCTCGGAGCAGTGCCCGCATTCGCCGCTCCGGAGGGGGCGGTGCACGCCATCGGTTGGGCCATCCTGGCGTTCGGCGCGGCGATGGGGATCGGCTTCCTCGTCATCCAGCGCGGCGTCGGGTCCTGGCGCTTCGCCGGGCCGCGGGAGGCCCTCGGGTTCCTGGAGCGCCGCCTGGGCGCCGAGCTCCGGATGGCCCGCCTCGTCCGGTGGGTCTACCTCGGCATGTGCCTGTTCGGAGGCATCGCCACGCAGGTCCTGTACATCGAGCACGCTTCCCCGCTCTCGGTGCGCCTCATGACCCTGGGCTGCTTCCTGTTCGGCGTCACCCTGGCCTTCTTCGTCCCCTGGTGGTTCGGGCGGATCGCCCGCCGCCGGCAGGCCGAGCTCGACCGGTGGCGCAGCTGGATCGACGAGCAGGGCCTCTGATCGTCAACTCGGAGGCCGGCAAGCCACTCGCGTCACGACAGGGACTGCGGTAGCTCCACCCGGGCGCGGGAGACCCGCGCGGAGGACGCCATGAGTGAGCCGCTGAAGCCGTCGGGCCCGGAGCTGTCTGCCGGCGTCGAGCTGTCCGAGATCCCCGACGGGGGGATGCTCGTGGCACAGGTCCGCGGCGAGCCCGTCGTCGCGGCGCGCCGTGGAGAGGAGGTCTTCGTCCTCGCTGCAACCTGCGGCCACTACGGGGCGCCGCTGTGGGACGGGGTATTCCTCGGAACCGAGCTGCGCTGTCCGTGGCACCACGCCCGGTTCGACGTGCGCAGCGGAGAGGCCGTTGGCCCGCCCTCCCCGCGTGGACTCCCCAGGTGGGAGGTCGTCCGCGAGGGCTCTCGCGTCAAGACGGGCGCGCGCCTCGAGCCCTCGGCGGTCCGCGGGGTGAAGGTGGCACCCTCCTCGGTCCTGATCGTGGGCGCCGGCGCAGCAGCCGACGCCTGCGCAGAGCAGCTTCGCCGGCGTGGCTACGACGGCCCCATCACCATGGTGGCGAAGGACGACGAGGGCTGGCCGGTCGACCGCCCGAACCTCTCCAAGGATGTGCTGGCCGGCACCGCCCCGGAGGACTGGCTCCCCATCCGCGGCGGCGAGTTCTACGCCCGGCAGCGGATCGAGCTGCTGAAAGGAGAGATCACCCGACTCGACACCCAGCAGAAGGCGGCGCGGCTGAGCGATGGCCGGTCGCTGCCTTACGGCGCCGCGCTGCTCGCCACCGGTGCGACCCCCATCCGCCTCCCCATCCCGGGGGCCGACCTGCCGCAGGTGCACGTCCTGCGGACGCTCGCCGACATGAAGGGCCTCGTCGCCGCCCTGCGCCCGGGAGCAAAGGCCGTCGTCGTGGGCGCCAGCTTCATCGGCCTGGAGGTCGCCGCGTCCCTCCGGGCCCGGCAGGTCGAGGTCGCCGTCGTCGCCCCGGAGCACCGGCCGCTGGAGCGGGTGCTCGGCCCGGAGCTGGGCGCCTTCGTCCAGTCGCTTCACGAGGAGAAGGGCGTGGCGTTCCACCTCGGGCGCAAGCCGACCGCCATCACCACCTCCGCGGTGACCTGCGACGACGGCTCGACCATTCCTGCGGAGCTGGTCGTGATGGGCGTCGGCGTCCGGCCCAACCTCGCAGTCGCGGAGCGCAGCGGGCTGAACGTCGATCGCGGGGTGGTGGTCGACACGAACCTGAGAACGAGCGCTCCCGGGGTCTGGGCGGCCGGGGACATCGCCCGCTTTCCGTACCGCGACGGCTCGCGACGCATCGAGCACTGGGTGGTCGCCGAGCGGCAGGGCCAGGCCGCGGCGAGGGACATGCTCGGGGTGGGCGTTCCCTTCCGTGACGTCCCCTTCTTCTGGAGCCAGCACTACGACGTCCCCATCAACTACGTCGGGTCCGGCGAGGGCTGGGACGCCATCCAGGTCGCAGGGTCGCTGCCGGAGCGGAACGCGCTGGTGGCCTACCGCCAGGCAGGTCGCGTGGTGGCGATGGCGAGCGTCTACCGGGACCGGGACAGCCTCCTGGCGGAGGATGCGCTCGGCCGCGACGACCAGGCCGCCCTCGAGCAACTGCTCCGCTCCGCAGGCAACCCCTAGAGGTAGCGGGCGGCGAAGAACTCGCGCAGCCTGATGTCGGTCCGCAGCAGGTCCAGCGTGAGATCGGCATGCCCCGGGACGTACCCGTTGCCGATGAGCATGGTCAGGTCCCTGCCAACGCCCTCGGCTCCCAGCGCGGCGGCGGTGAAGGACGTGGCCATGGAGAAGAAGATCGCCGTGCCGCCCTCCCGGGTGGAGAGGATGGTCGCCATCTCCGTCCCGGGGACCGAGGCGCAGTTGATCACCAGGTCGCACAGCGCGCCACCGGTGGCCTTCCGCACCGCCTCGAGCACGTCCACGGCACGGGTGGCATCCACGCGCAGGCTCACCTCGGACACGCCCAGCTCCGCGAGCGCGGCGAGTGCCTTCTCGGAGATGTCCAGCGCGAGCAGCTGACCCCTTCCACCGGAGCTCTTCCGCGCCTGGGCGAGGC
>DATIWB010000035.1:0-4108 GCA_035519675.1 Myxococcaceae bacterium | reverse complement strand
TGGGCACGGAGACGTCATCCCCATTCATCCCGAGCTCCTGCCGTTCCTCGAGCACGCGCTCGCGCATTTTCCGGGGCTGTTCGTCTTCCCCCACGTCTGCGCTCCGGGCTGCAGCGCGAAGGGCGTCCAGTGCCCCGGGCCGACCGGGATGATGGCCCCGGACGTGGCGCTGGAGAGCGTGCTTCGCCGGGCGATGGCCCGGGCCGGCATCGTCATGGGCTACAGCCACGTCTGCCGTAAGCGCGGCTGCACCCGCCGCGAGGAGGCAGCCGACGCGGACCTCCGCCGCTGCCCCGTCCACGGGGATGCGCTCTGGCCCAAGCCGAACGTCCGGCCCATCCGCTTCCACGACCTCCGGCACACCACGGCCTCGCTCCTGCTCCAGTCGAACGTGCCGATGGCAGTCGTGCAGAAGGTGATGCGGCACCGGGACCCGCGACTCACCTCGAGGGTGTACGGCCACCTCGCGCCCGAGTACCTGCACGCGGAGCTCTCGCGCATGCGGCTCTTCGGCGCGGATGCCTCGACCCGAGTTGCTCCGAATTCGGAGCAAACCGCGGCAAGAAATGCTGCAGATGTGCTGCAGACGATTTCGGGACGCTCAATGCAGCCCGCCATCGCTCCGAATTCATCAGCGACGGCAGCAGCTTCCGAAGCGAGGAGTACGGGACTTGAACCCGTGACCTCCGGCGTGACAGGCCGGCGTTCTAACCAGCTGAACTAACTCCCCAGTACGACGTAGGTCTTCGATTGGGCGGAACAGGGATCGAACCTGTGACCCTCGCCTTGTAAGGGCGATGCTCTACCGCTGAGCTACCCGCCCGGTCCCGGCTCCGCTCCTCAAAGACGGGGCGCTTGTACGGTCCCGGTTCCAGCTGTGTCAAGGACGACGCTTGCGAACTGTGCCTCCTCCGAGCCCGCTCGCCAGGGCCAGTCTACACCCCAGGGAGACCCCACCATGGACACCCGCGCCGCCGCAAAGCGCTTCCGAGAACTGCACCACGGCACCACACCCCTCCTGCTCCCGAACGCCTGGGACGCCGGAAGCGCTCGGGTCATCGAGTCCTGTGGCGCACAGGCCATCGCCACCACCAGCGCCGGCCTCGCCTGGTCCCGCGGGTACGCCGACGGGGGCGCGTTGCCGGTCTCCGTGCTGCTCACCGCGGTGATGGAGATCGCCCGGGTCATCTCCGTGCCCCTGACCGTCGACATGGAGGCGGGGTACGCGTCCGATCCCGCCACCATCGCCGACAACGCCTTCGCCCTCGCCAGCGCCGGCGCGGTGGGCATCAACCTCGAGGACGGGACGGACCGCCCCGAGGTGCTCTGCGAGCGCATCGCCGCCACCAAGCGCGGCGCCGGCCGGGCCGGGGTGGACCTCTTCGTCAACGCCCGGACGGACGTCTACCTCCGGGGGCTCACCGCACCCGAGCGTGCCGTCGAGGAGACCATCGCCCGCGGAACGAAGTACCGCGAGGCCGGCGCCGACGGCCTCTTCGTCCCCGGCGTCGTCGAGCCGGCATCCATCCGCAAGATCGCCGCCGCCGTCCCGCTGCCGCTCAACGTCCTGGTGTGGGCACGGCTGCCTGCCCTGTCCGAGCTCGCCGGTCTCGGCGTCCGGCGGGTCAGCGCCGGCTCGGGAATCTCCAGCGCGGTGCACGGGCTCACCCGGCGCGCCACCCTCCAGTTCCTCGAGGGCCGCGGTTACGAGGCCATGCTCGAGGGCGCGATGCCCTACCCGGAGCTCAACGCGCTCTTCACCGGACCGCGGTGAGCCCGCTGGACCTCCAGCTCAGGCCCGTCGGCAGGGTCCGCTCGAGGCTCCGGGAGCGGGAGCTCGCGCCGATGCAGGGAGGCGAGGGTGCCCCGGACGCGTGGGTCGAGCTGCTGCCGGAGGTCCTCGCCGCGGCCTCGGGGCTCGCGCCGGGCGACGGCGTCTGACCGCGGCGGCCACCCGCCCCTCGCCAGCCCCGGGTCGTTCCTGCTACGTCCACCGGCCGTGAACGATCGGATTCTCCGCGCCGCGCGGCGGCAGCCGGTGGACGTGACCCCGGTGTGGATCATGCGTCAGGCCGGACGCTACCTTCCCGAGTACCGGGCCATCCGCGAGAAGATCGAGTTTCTCCCGCTCTGCAAGACGCCGGACCTCGCCGCCGAGGTGACCGTCCAGCCGGTCCGCCGGCTCGGGGTCGACGCGGCGATCATCTTCTCCGACATCCTCATCCCCACCGAGGCGATGGGAATGGAGCTGGAGCTCGGCGACCGCGGACCGCACTTCCCCTCGCCGCTGCGGACCGGGGCGGACGTCGAGAAGCTCGGGGTGCCGGACCCGGTGGAGAAGACCGGCTTCGTGGCCGAGGCGATCCGCCGGACCCGTACGGCGCTGCACGACGCGGTGCCGGTCATCGGCTTCGCCGGCGCGCCGTTCACCCTCGCCGCCTACATGGTCGAGGGCGGCGGCTCGAAGAGCTTCATCCTCATCAAGCGGCTCCTCTTCGAGCAGCCGAAGGTGGCGCACGCACTGTTCGAGCGGCTCACTCGCACCCTCATCCCTTACCTCGAGATGCAGGTGGAGGCCGGCGCGCGCATCGTCCAGATTTTCGACAGCTGGGGCGGCGAGCTGAGCCCGCGGGACTTCGAGACCTTCAGCCTGCCGTACCTGACGCGGATGGTGCAGGCGCTCCAGTCGAAGGGCGTGCCGGTCATCGTCTTCGGCACCGCCATGTCCACCCATCTGCCGCTGCTCCGGAAGACCGGCGCCGACGTGCTCGGCTGCGACTGGCGCATCGAGCTCGACCAGGCCCGCGCGCTCGCCGGGCCGGACGTCGCGCTCCAGGGGAACCTCGACCCGCTGGCGCTCTTCCTTCCGCCGGCCGAGGTGGAGCACCGGGTGGCGGACATCCTCCGGCGCGCGGGCCCGGTGGGCCACATCTTCAACCTCGGGCATGGCATCCTGCCGCCCACCTCACCCGACGCGGCCAAGCACCTGGTGGAGACGGTGCACCGCCTGGGCTGTCACGTCACCGCGCCACCAACTCCGTAGGCGGCACCGGGCGGACCAGGCCGTCGAGGAAGGTCCGCATGGCGGTGTCGACCAGCGGCTCCACCGGCGTCACCGGAAAGCCGGGGCAGGTGAGCTTCAGGCTGACGATGCCGTGGACGACGGCCCAGAGCGTGTCCGCGAGCGCCTGGACGTCGGCGCCGGGCCGGAGGCGCCCCGCGGTGCGGAGCTCCTCGAGCGGATCCAGCAGCGCCCGGTACGCCCGCTGCCCCGGGTCGTCGCCCGCGGCCTTGAAGACGGCGGTGGTGAGCTGCGGGTCCTCCATGAAGATGAGCCGGTAGGTCTCGGGGTTCTCCATTCCGAAGCGGACGTAGGCCCGGCCGATGGCCTCGAGCCGGGCCAGTGGGTCGGCGACCGCCTCCGCCGGCGCGAAGGCCTCGAGCAGCTTCCGGAACCCCTCGAACGACAGCTCGCGGGCGATGGCGTCCCGGTTCTCGAAGTAGAGGTAGAGCGTCCCCGGCGCGTATTCGATCGACTCGGCGATCTTCCGGACCGTCAGGGCGCCGAATCCCTCGCGCCGGACAATGTTGCGCGCTGCGTCAAGAATGCGCCCGCGGAGCTCGCTCTTCTCCCGTTCCCGCCGCTGAGTCGTTCCCACGGTTCTGTCTTACCGCTTGACAGCCGGAACAGCCATCGATAAATGAACTACGTTCAGTGAACATTGTTCATCAACAACTCATAGTTCAGCGGAGGCGGTCATGGTGGAGCGAATCGGGCTGGTCGGTGCTGCGGGCGCGATGGGGCAGAGCGTGGGGCAGGCGCTGGTCGAGCGGGGCAAGCCGTTTTTCCGGGTCATCGGACGCTCGGCCGGTGCGCTCGAGGCGAGCTTCCGGGGCATGCCCGGTGTCGAGCGGGTCACCTGGAATCCAGAGGACCCTGCCTCGGTCCGCGCCGCGCTCCGGGGGCTCGACACGCTGATCTATCTGGTGGGCGTTCCGTACCATCAGTTCGCCCAGCACCCGGTGGTGATGCGGCAGACGCTCGAGGGGGCGATCGCCGAGGGCGTGCGGCGCATGGTGCTCGTCGGCACGGTGTACCCCTACGGGC
>DATIWB010000034.1:0-10881 GCA_035519675.1 Myxococcaceae bacterium | reverse complement strand
GACCGCCTCCGTGGCACGGCGTCCGGGAGCGGCGAACGGCCGCCGACCGCGAAGCTGCAGATGGGTGGGAGGAGACGTCGGCGGTCGGACGGGGGGCCGGACGGCCCCGAGCGTCAGATCAGGCCGCGGGCGCGGCGGATCTGCTCGACCGTCTTGTTGTACTCGATGTCGAAGGCGCTCGTGCCTTCCTGCAGGTGCTTCAGGCGGGCGCGCGCCTCGCGGTCGATCTCCTCGTCGACATCGAGGTGCTTCTTCATCACGGCGAAGATCTTCTGGCGCAGAACGTTGTCCGCGGCGAAGACCTCCTCGACGTTCCGGCTGATGAGGAGAAACTCGATCATCTGGTTGATGACGTACTCGATCCCCTCGTCGCCCATCTTGAAGCCGCGGACGTCCGCCATCTCGCGCTTCACCTGGTTGAACTTGCTGTAGTCGTAGCCCCGGCGCTCGAGCGCCTCCCGGGTCGCCTGGTTCACGCGCTCCTCGTTGGTGAGGTATTCGCGCATGATGGCCGAGAGGTCCATCTCGGCGTCGGCGATCCGCATCGGCTCGACCTCGATGTCCCCGTCCTGCATGAGCAGCTGGATCGTCTCGCGGGAGATGACGGGAATCACCTTGGGATAAAGCCTCATAAGCCTTCCTGGGTACCGGCGGTGCCCCCGAAGATTGACTGCCGGCGTCGCTCGTGAAAGCCCTCGCTATACATCAGGGCGGGGGCCGCGCCGCAACGAAAACAGGGACTTTTTTCGCCCTCGTCAGCAGGCGACCGGTCGAGCCCGATGGACCTGACGGCGCCCGGTTTCGCCGCTCACTCGACGTGATCGGGGTCCTTCTGCGGGGGGAGCCGGGCGCGGCGGCGCGTCCGACACCCGCGCCTCGGCCGGCATCCCACCCGAGGGCTCCCCCCGGGAACTCGGCAGTGGAGCGCTTCCCCCACCCGAGTGGCTGGGGCGCGGCCTCTGCTCGAGGTCGAGGTGCTTCTTCATCACCGCGAGGACCTTCGGGCGGAGAACGTCGTCGCACGCGATACCTCCGGCCGCAGCAGCAGCGTAGCCCTCAGGAGGCGCCGCCGGGGGGCGATTCGGCCGCCGCCGCATCTTCCAGCGAGGCTTCACGGACGGCGTCCCCGTCCACCTGTCCTTCGGCCACCTCCCGGCGCAGCTCGGCATCGGTGGCGTGCAGGTGGGCGTGGATCCGCTCGGCGAGCGTCGTCCCCACCCCGGCCTCGGAGGCCAGCTCCTCGATGCTCGCCTCCCGGATGCGCTTCAGCGACCCGAAGGCCCGGAGCAGCGCCTTCTTCCGGCCCTCGCCCACCCCGGGGATGTCCTCGAGCACGCTCTTGAAGTTCCGCCGGCGCATCAGCTTCTGCTGATAGGTGATGGCGAAGCGGTGCGCCTCGTCGCGGAGGCGGACCAGCAGGAACAGCTCGGGCGAGTTCTGCGGCAACACGACGGGGTCCTTCCGGTCCACCAGGAAGACCCGCTCGGGGCTCCGGGCCACCGCGCCGGCCTGGTCATCCGAGTCCAGCTCGCGCGACTTGGCCAGGCCCACCACGTCGATGGTGACCCCGACGTCCTTCATCGCCGCCCGCGCGGAAGCGAGCTGGCCCTTGCCGCCGTCGACGACCAGGACGTCGGGCAGGTCTCGGGCCTCCTGCCCACGCCGCAGCCGCCGGCCCACCACCTCGTACATCGAGGCGAAGTCGTCCTGCGCCTGCACGCTCTTGATTCGGAACCGCCGGTACCGCGCCCGGTCCAGCTCACCGTCGGTCATCGCCACCTGGCTGGCGACGATGCTGCTCCCCTGGAAGTGCGAGATGTCGAAGCACTCCATCCGGCGTGGCACCGTCCCGAGGTGGAGCCGGTCCCTGAGCCGCTCGAGAACCTTCTCCAGCTCGTCCCTGCTCCGCCGCTGGTCGAGCAGTGCCTGCCGGGCGTTCGCAGCGCTCATCTCCACCAGCCGGAGCTTCTCCCCCCGCTGAGGCACCGTCACCCGGACCTTCCGTCCCCGCTTCTCGGTCAGCAGCTCGGCCAGTGGCTCCACCCCGCCCTCCGGCCGGAGCGGGAGCAGCACCTCGTCCGGAAGCACGTTGTCCTCGCCGTAGTAGAGGTTGACGAAGCTGCCCAGCAGCTCCTCGTCCGGGAACTCCTGCCCGGTGAAGGGAAAGGCCTGGCCGCCGTTGAGCCGCCCCTGCCGGACGTAGAGCACGTACACCACCAGCCGGTCCGCCTCGCGGTGGTAGCCGAACACGTCCTGGTCGATGGGCTCGGTGGTGGCGATCTTCTGCCGCTCCAGCGACCGCTCGATGGCGAAGAGCTGGTCGCGGAGGCGCGCCGCCTGCTCGAAGCGCAGCGCCTGCGCCGCGACCTTCATCCGCGCCCGGAGCCCGGCGAGCAGCTCCCCGCCCTTGCCTTCCAGGAACAGCGCCACCTCACGGACCGACTCGGCGTACTCCTCCCGCGACACCTCGTACACGCACGGCGCCGGACAGCGGCCGATCTGATGGAGCAGACAGGGCCGCTTGCGGTGGTGGAGCACGTGGTCCGAGCAGGTTCGCAGCTGAAAGTAGCGGTTGATGATCCGCAGCGTCTCCCGGATGCTGCTCGCGCTCGCGTAGGGCCCGAAGTACATCGCCCCGTCGCGCTTGAACCGGCGCACCACTTCCAGCCGCGGCCACTCTCCGGCCGGGTCCAGCCGCAGGCAGATGAAGTTCTTGTCGTCCTTGAGGAGGACGTTGAACCGAGGCTGGTGCCGCTTGATGAGCTCGTTCTCGAGGAGGAGCGCCTCCTTCTCGTTGCTCACCACCACCGTGTCCACGTCGGCGAGCACCGACTCGAGGAAGGGGATGAAGGCCCGGGTGTCGCTGCTCCGCCCGAAGTAGGAGCGCACGCGAGAGCGGAGGTTCACCGCCTTGCCGACGTAGATGATCTCTCCCCGGGCGTCCTTCATGAGGTACACGCCCGGCGCGGCAGGGAGCCGCTCCAGCCTCTCGTCCAGCGCCTTCGACGGCATCAGCGCCGCTTCCTGCCCCGCCCCGCGGCCCTCCAGCCTGCCTGCGGCTGAGCCCGATCCGCGCCGGCACTCCTGCGCCGACCTCGCACCCGTCCCCCGGCAGTGCCGGGCCGCTCCTCACGCTCGACCCCGGTCTCCAGCAGCGAGCGCGACGGGGGCTTGAGCCCCAGGTCCATGTCCTTCAGGAGCAGCACCTTGTCCCGCAGCCCCGCCGCCCGCTCGAACTCCATGTCGTCCGCCGCGCGGTGCATCTCGGCGGAGTACTCGCCGGTCAGCCGGGCAATCTCCTCGGCGGTGAGCAGCTCGTCCTCGGCGACCTTGGGCAGGGACAGGCTGTCCGACCGGTAGAGCACCTCGCTGAGGTCGAGGATGGCCTTCTTCACCCCCTGCGGCGTGATGCGGTGATCGCGGTTCCAGGCCTCTTGCAGCTCGCGCCGCCGGGCGGTCTCGTCCAGCGCCCGCCGCATCGACTCGGTCACCTGGTCGGCGTACATCAGGACGCGACCGTCCACGTGGCGCGCCGCGCGGCCGATGGTCTGGATGAGGCTCACCTGACTGCGGAGGAAGCCCTCCTTGTCCGCGTCGAGGATCGCGACCAGCGACACCTCGGGGATGTCCAGGCCCTCGCGCAAGAGGTTGATTCCCACCAGCACGTCGAACTCGCCGCGGCGGAGGTCGCGGATGATGGCGGTGCGCTCCAGAGCGTCGATGTCCGAGTGCAGGTAGCGGACCCTGACCCCGACGTCGGCGAAGTACTCGGTGAGGTCCTCCGCCATCCGCTTGGTGAGGGTGGTCACCAGCACCCGCTCCTTGGCCGCCGCGCGCTGGCGTACCTCCTCCAGGAGGTCCTCCACCTGGTTCCGCGCCGGCCGCACCTCGACCAGCGGGTCGGTGAGGCCGGTCGGGCGGATGACCTGCTCCACCACCACCCCGTGGCTCCGCTGCAGCTCGTACTCCCCGGGAGTCGCGCTGACGTAGACGGCCTGCGGGACCATCGCCTCGAACTCGTCGAACTTCAGCGGCCGGTTGTCCATCGCGCTGGGCAAGCGGAAGCCGTACTCGGCCAGCGTCTCCTTGCGGCTCCGATCCCCCCGGTACATGGCGCCGATCTGGGGCACGGTCTGGTGGCTCTCGTCGAGGAAGACCATGAGGTTCTTCGGGAAGTAGTCGAGGAGACAGGGCGGGGGCTCGCCCGCGGCCCGACCGGAGAGGTGCCGGCTGTAGTTCTCGATGCCGTTGCAGAAGCCGACCTGTTCCATCATCTCCAGGTCGTACATCGTCCGCTCCTCGAGCCGTTGCGCCTCCAGCAGCTTCCCGTGCCCCCGGAACCACTGCAGCCGCTCCCGCAGCTCGTCCCGGATGTCGCGGATGGCCCGCGCCCGCTGCTCCTCCTCGGTGACGTAGTGGCTGGCGGGGAAGATGACGATCTTCTCCACCTCGGCCAGCGACTGGCCCCGGAGGGGATCGAACTCGGCGATGCGCTCCACCGTGTCCCCGAAGAACTCGATCCGGACCGCCCGCTCCTCCTCGTACGCCGGAAAGACCTCGACGGTGTCCCCGCGCACGCGGAACGTTCCCCGGTGGAAGTCGAGGTCGTTGCGGGTGTACTGCGCGTCGACCAGCCGCCGCATCAGCACGTCGCGCCCGAGCTCCGCGCCCTTCTGCGCCGTGGCCGCCAGGGCCATGTAGCTCCGGGCAGTGCCCAGGCCGTAGATGCAGGACACCGAGGCCACGATGAGCACGTCGTCGCGGGTGCGGAGCGAGTGGGTCGCCGAGTGCCGCATCCGCTCGATCTCGTCGTTGATGAACGAGTCCTTCTCGATGTACGTGTCCGAGGAGGGGATGTACGCCTCGGGCTGGTAGTAGTCGTAGTAGCTGATGAAGTACTCGACGGCGTTCCGGGGGAAGAGCTCCTTGAACTCTCCGTAGAGCTGCGCCGCCAGGGTCTTGTTGTGGGCGATGACCAGCGTGGGCCGCTGCACCTGTGCCACCACCTGGGCCATGGTGAAGGTCTTCCCCGAGCCGGTCACCCCGAGCAGGGTCTGGTGCGCGTCGCCCCGGACGATGCCCTCCACCAGCTCGGAGATCGCCCTCGGCTGGTCTCCCTGCGGTCTGTAGTCGGTGACGAGCTCGAACCCGGCCATGGCCAGCGATGCAACCTAACGCTCCGGCTCACCTTCCGCTGGCCGGCGTGCTTCCTGGGGGACGCTGCCGGAGCACTTCCAGCGAGCGCTGCCGGGGCGCCTCGAACTCGTCTCCCTTCGTCCAGGCCGGCAGTGCCGTGGCCTGGGCGACGCTGTAGCCCAGCGCGAACTGCAGCCGGGCGTCCTCCACCGCGCCGGAGAGGTCCCAGTCGGGCGACAGCTCATCCGACGGCTGGTGGTAGCGGGTCTCCTCCCACGCCTCACGCTTCTCCCTGCCCCAGCCCGGCGGGCGGCCGCGGTAGTCGAGCCCGCTCTCGAAGTAGGCCGAGGGAACTCCGGCCCGGGCGAAGCTGAACTGGTCGCTCCGGTAGAAGTACCCGCGGTCTGGAAGCTGGTCGCCGCGGAGCACCCGTCCCTGCCCCCGGGCGAGGGCCCGGAGGGTCACGTCCAGGTCGGTCTTCCCCAGCCCGATGACGGTCACGTCCCGGGTGCGGCCGAAGACGTTCGCCCCGTCGATGTTCACGTCCACCGCGATGCGCCCCAGCGGCACTGGCGGGTGGCGAGCCAGGTACTCCGAGCCGAGCAGTCCTTGTTCCTCGGCGGCCACCGCGGCGAAGAGGATGCTCCGCCGCGGAGCCGCCGGGAGTGCGGCGTAGGCACTGGCGACCGAGAGCATGAGGGCCACGCCCGAGGCGTTGTCCTCGGCGCCGTTGTAGATGGCGTCCTCTCCCGGGGGCGCGTCGGCCCGCATCCCCAGATGGTCGTGGTGTGCGGTGTAGAGCACCACCTCCGAGGAGAGGCGGGGGTCGCTCCCCGGGAGCAGCGCCAGCACGTTCGCCGTCCGGGTCCGCTCGATGCGGCTGTCGAACGCGGTGCTGACCAGGATGCCCAGGGGCACCGGCTGGAACTCGCGGCGGTTCGCTGCGCGCAGAAGCTCCTCCAGGCTCTTGCCGGCGAGCGCGGCGAGCTCCCGGCACCCGTCCTCCGTCACCCAGCCTCGCAGCGGGACCCGGCGCTCGGTGGTCGGCACCGAGTACTGCGGACCGGTCCAGGAGCTGCGCACCACCTGCCACGGGTAACCCGCGCTATGCGGGGTGTGAAGGATGATGGCCCCCGCGGCGCCGACCTTCGCCGCCATCTCGTACTTGTAGTCCCAGCGGCCGTACCAGAGGCGGGTCCGGCCGGCGAAGAGCGCCGGGTCATCCTCGGGGTCGCTGTTGAGGATGAGCAGCACCTTGCCGCGGAGGTCGCGCCCCTTGAAGTCGTCCCACCCGTACTCGGGCGCGCGGATGCCGTAGCCCACGAAGACCAGCTCCGCGCGGTCGAGGGCGGTGTGCGCGGCCTCGTCCCCGGCGACGGCGATCACCTCGTCGGGGTGCCGGAGGACGAGCGATTCCCGGCCGCGGGTGAACTGCACCGTCTCCGCGTGCCCGTCCACACCCACGATGTCGAACGGCTGGAGAAAGCCCTCGGTGCCGGCCGGCCGCAGCCCGAGCGCCTCGAGCTGCGCGGCGATGTACGCCTGGGCGAGCGCGTCTCCCCGGGTGCCCGGGCCCCGGCCCTCCAGGAGATCGGAGGCGAGGAAGCGGACGTGGGCGCGGATGGCATCGGCGCTGATGGCCCGCTCGGCGACCGCGGAGGTCCGGGCGGGCGGGGCGGCGGCGAGCGCCAGCGCGAGGGCGGCAGTGACCATGGCCCGGTCCGTTCTGCCCCGGGGCGAGGGCCGCCGTCCATCCCCAGGGACGGCTGGACAGCGCGAACGAGCGGGCGGGAGACTGTCCGTCGCCCGAGGGCGGCCCTCGCCGAGGGGACGACCGCCGGTGGCCTCCGGGCAGGCTCTCCGATGTTCGACGCCGTTCGCGGTCGGTCCAGCGCACCCACACGGTGGCGACCGGCCATCCTGCTGTCGGTCGCTGCCCACGCCGTGCTGCTCGCGTGGGCACTCGTCATGTCCCGTCCCGCGGCTCCCAGGGTCCCGGAGCCAGGGCCCATCCACTGGGTCAGGCCGACGGGCGCGCCGGCGGGCGGAGGCGCCGCTCCCGCCGGCCCATCGCCGGCCCGCAAGGCTCGTCGGCCGGTGAGATCCCACCCGTCGAGGGCGGCCGAGGCGCCACGCCCTGCCGAGTCAGGGTCCTCGCCGCGCGAGGGCACGGCGCGGTCCGATGGCACGGATCTCGGAGAGCCAGGCAAGGGCCGGCCCGGCGGCGAGCCCGGGCCGGAGTGCGCGACGCCACCGTGCGGCGAGACCATCTACTCCCCCGACGTGGTCGCGGCGCTTCCCGTCCTGCTCTCCGGGCCCGAGGTGACGCTCTCCCCCGAGGCGCGGCGAGGTGGCGTGGAGGGCACGATGCTGGTGCGGTGTGTGATCACCTCCGCCGGGTCCGTCGAGCAGTGCGAAGTGCTCAAGGGCGTTCCGCTCGCCGAGGCCGCCGTGCTCGCCGCGCTCCAGGCCCGCCACTACCGACCAGCGCAGGTCGAGGGAAGGGCGGTGTCGGTGCGGCACCTGTTCACCATCCGGATCACCCAGCCCCGCTGACCCCGGGCAGCGCGCGCCCCTCAGGAGCGAACCTTCCACTGGGTCCCGCCGGGGCCGTCGCGCAGCTCCACCCCGAGCGCGAGCAGCTCGTCGCGGATGGCGTCGGAGCGGGCGAAGTCCTTCGCCTTCCGTGCCTGGGCACGCTCGGCGAGCATCGCCTCGATGCGCTCGCGGTCGAGCCCGCGCTGACCGACCAGCCGGTCTCGGCGGCGCTCGAGCCAGGCCGCCGGTGGGCTTCCCAGCACGCCGAGCACGCCGCCCATGGTCGGGACCAGCGCGCGAAGCGTCGCCAGGGTGCGGACCACGGTGGCGCGGTCGGGCACCGGGGGATGGTCGAGCAGCTCGTTCATCCCGTTGAACAGGCCCGAGAGCGCCGCGAGCGCCCCGGCAGTGTTGAAGTCGTCGTCCATCGACTCCTCGAACGCGCGGAGGTGCGCCTCCGGATCGCCGTGGAGTGGCCCGGGCTCGACCTCCCGGCCGCCGAGCCGCGCGTCGACCCGCTGGAGCGTCTCGTAGAAGTACTCCATCCTCTTCTCCCAGACGAAGAGCGCGTCCTCGGAGAAGGTGAGGTTGGTCCGATAGTGGCTGGAGACGAAGAAGAGCCGGAGCGCCTCGCCGTCCACCTTCGCCAGCGCGTCCCGGAGCTTGACCACGTTCCCCAGGCTCTTGGACATCTTCGCACCCTCGAGCTCGAGGAAGCCGGCATGCATCCACACCCGGGCCAGCGGCGCGTGGTGCGCCGCCTCGGACTGGGCGATCTCGTTCTCGTGGTGGGGGAAGATGAGGTCCAGGCCGCCGCCATGGATGTCGAAGGTCTGGCCGAGGAACTTCTCGCTCATCGCCGAGCACTCGATGTGCCACCCCGGACGGCCGCGGCCCCAGGGCGCGTCCCAGGCGGGTTCGCCGGGCTTCTCCGCCTTCCAGAGCGCGAAGTCGAGCGGCTCGCGCTTGTGCTCCCCCGGGGTCACGCGCTCGCCAGCGCGCAGGTCGTCGAGGTTGCGCCGGGACAGCTTGGCGTACTCGGGCCAGCGCGAGACCTGGAAGTACACGTCGCCCCCGGCGGAGTAGGCCACGCCCTGGTCGAGGAGCGTCTGGATGAGGGCCCGGATCTCGGGAATCACCTGGGTGACGCGGGGGGCGACGTCCGGCGGAAGCAGGCCCAGGGCGCTGGCATCCTCCTCGAACGCCTGGACGAAGCGGTCGGCCAGCACGCCTGGATCCTCCCCGGCCTCCCGGGCGGCGTTGATGATCTTGTCGTCCACGTCGGTGTAGTTCCGGACGTACAAGACCCGGTATCCGCGATGCCGGAGATAACGCACCACGACGTCGAACACCGTGAACGTCCGGGCGTTGCCGATGTGCACCCACGAGTAGACGGTGGGACCACACACGTACAGACGCACTTCACCGGGGCGAAGCGTCTCGAGGGGCTCCTTGCGACGGGTCAGCGTGTTGTGGACGGACAGCGCGGGGGGACTGTGGGCGGCGGACACGGGAAGTGGCGCGTGGATTCGAGGAACGTGACATCATTGCACGGCCGGGGGATGAGGGACCCCGCGAACCAGCATGGCGCCATCCAACCCCAAGCGACCTCCACGGCGACCTCCCCCCGAGGATGGCACGAAGGACTCCGAGGACACCGGCGAGCTCCCGTTCGACGAGCGCGAGGCGACGCCCCTGAACGCGGACGACCCTGCCCCGCAGCGGGTGACGACCTACCCGGTCCGCCCGGGCCGCAAGCGCCGCGCCGGCCGGGACACCATCGGCCCGGCGTCGATGGTCTCCACCGTCGCCGGCGCGGGCAACCAGGAGATCTTCCTCTACGCCGAGCATGGCCCTGGCACGGGCCAGCTCCTTCCAGTCGGTGAGGGAGCGCTGATCCTCGGCCGCTCGAGCAGCTGCGACCTCCGGTTGCCACACGCCTCCATCAGCCGCCGCCACGCCCGGCTCACCCGCAGGGGCGAGCGGCTGTTCCTCGAGGACCTCGGCAGCCAGAACGGCACCTTCCTCGACGACGAGCGGCTCGCCGGACCCTGCGAGCTCCTGGTGGGGCAGCGGATCCACATCGGTCCGGCGGTGCTGAGGCTCCGTGTCCCCGGAGGACACACGCGCACCGACCGCCCCCGCCGGCGCCCGGGGGCACAGGAGCGGGAAGTCACCCTGCGCCCGCTGCGGCTCGCGGTGCTCGCGGCCACCGCCGGATTCCTCCTCGCGACCGCGCTGGCCCTCTGGACGGCCCAGACCCATCCGGGCTGGCTGCGCCTGTCGCGCCCCGCGGCCCACGCGCCCGCGCGCTGAGCCCCTCGCGGCGCCGCCGCCGGCCTCCTCAGACCGCCTTGAGATTGGCCCGGCGCCGGGCTGCGCGATCCTGGAGGATCGCCTGCGCGCCGCGGACGGCGAGCACCACGTTCAGCCCGGCGAAGCCGAGCAGCACCAGGCCGATGATCAGCGGACCCCGGTCCTCCCCGGGGCGCTCCCCCTCCCGGAGCACCCAGAGCCGCCCGTTCACCGGCCGGAGCCCCTGGAGCGCGCGGAGCTGCGGGGCCGAGTCGCGATACCCCGGCACGTCCTCGAGCGGGAGCAACCGCCCGCGCACCCCGAATGGCCGCGGGTCAGGGGGCGGAGGGCGCTTGCCGGGGACCCAGTCCTCGGTGGGGAGCAGCGGCCGGCGCACCAGGAGCGGCGAATCCTGAAGGGGGACGAGCACCATCCGTGCCCCACGCTCGACCCCATAGAACGCGGTGCCGAGCGGGACGCCGTGCACCTGGGCGAACACGTTCGGCCGCAGCCGGTCGAAGTGGTAGCCCCCCTCGCTGCCGAGGGTGATGGGCTCCCGGGTGGCGAAGACGTAGGCCACGTCGGGGGCCTCGCGCACCAGGAGGAAGGCCGCTCCCAGGAAGCAGACCACCGCCGCCGGCAGCTGGACGCCGGTCACCCGCCGGCGGGTGCTCCGCTCGAGCTGACGGATCCGCTCCTCGCGAGCTTCCTCGGCCGACAGCGGGGGGCGCGCCAAGGAGCCCTCCGCCGACCTAGGTGATGCTGAAGATCTTCCGGAGGTCGGCCTCGATCTCGTCCTCGGTACACTCCTTGGCGAGGCTGAGCTCCTTGATCAGCAGGGCCCGGGCAGTGTCGAGCATCTTCCGCTCGCCGAAGGACAGGTCCTTGTCGCCCTTGAGGAGGTAGAGGTCG
>DATIWB010000033.1:0-115662 GCA_035519675.1 Myxococcaceae bacterium | reverse complement strand
GGGTTGCCGGCGCGGGCGACTTCTGGTGTGAGGGTGGGCCCGTGAAGCGCTCGCCGCTCCTCCCCATCTTCCTGATCGTCCTGGCCGACATCCTCGGCCTGACCATCATCATGCCGCTGCTCCCCTTCTACGCGGAGCACTTCGGGGCGAGCCCCACCGCGGTGGGGCTCCTGGTCTCGACCTACGCCTTCTGCCAGCTGCTCTCCGGGCCGTTCCTCGGCCGCTGGAGCGACCGGACGGGCCGGAAGCCGCTGCTCATCCTCTCCCAGCTGGGCACGTTCGCCTCCCGGCTGCTGCTCGCCGGCGCCGGCACGCTGTGGGTGGTGTACCTGGCGCGGATCATCGACGGGCTCACCGCCGGAAATCTGGTGCTGGCCCAGGCTTACATCTCGGACGTCACCGAGCCCGAGAACCGGACGCGCTCCTTCGCGGTCATCGGCATCAGCTTCGGCATCGGCTTCCTGCTCGGGCCGGCCATCTCCGCCGCGCTGGCGGGCTACGGGCTCGCGGTGCCCATTCTCCTCTCGGCCGGATTGTCCGCCGTCAGCGTCGTCGCCACCATCTTCCTGCTGCCCTCCACCAAGCCGGTGCTGGCCGAGGGGCCGTCGGGCCCCGCGGGGCGGCGGCTGTCGCTCCTCGCCTGGCGCGAGTACGGCCAGTACTTCCAGCGCCCGGGCCTCTCGCGGCTCCTGCTGCAGTACTTCTGCTTCGTGATGGCCTTCGCCGCGTTCACCGGAGGGCTGGCGCTCTTCCTCGAGCGACGACTCACCTGGAACGGGCATCCGTTCCACGCCCGCGAGGTGGGCTTCGTCTTCGCCTATGCAGGGTTCCTGGGCATCCTGGTGCAGAGCTTCCTCGGGCGGCTGGTGAGGCGCGTCGGCGAGCCCTGGCTCGTCGCCGCCGGCTTCGCCTCGATGACCGTGGGCTACAGCCTGCTCGCCGGGGTGTACGCGGTACCGCTGCTGCTGGTGGCTGGGGTGTTCAGCTCCTTCGGCACCGGCGTGCTCCGCCCGGCGCTCACCAGTCTGGTGACCCAGGCGGTGGCCAGGAACGAGCAGGGCGTGGTGCTGGGGCTCAACACCTCCCTCCAGTCGGTGGCCCAGATCCTCGGCCCGGCCATCGCCGGGCTCCTCATCGACCACGGTCTGCTGGCAGCCTGGGCGCTCTTCTGCGCGGCGTGCGCGCTGGTGGGCCTGGTGGTGCAGCGGTCGGCGGCAGCGGCGGGGCGCGAGATCGCCGTGCCCTGACTGGTCGGTCCGCCCGAGTGCCGGAAGGGTGGAGGACCGGCGAGCGGGTCGGGTAGTGTCCAGGGCTCGAGGAGGGGGGTCGATGCGGAACGCGGTGATGGCAACGGTGATGGGCATCCTGGTCGCCGGGTGCGCCACGCCGCAGATCGTCCACGACAAGAGCGGGGCGAGGAGCAACTTCGAGGACCTGAGGGGGCGCGCGGTGGTCCTGACGTTCTGGGCCGAGTACTGCCAGCCCTGCTTTGCCCAGATGCCGGTGGTGCTCGACTCCGTGGCCGCGTACGGCGACCGGGTGGTCTTCCTTCCGGTGTTCGCTCAGGAGAAACCTGGCCACAAGCTGGACGGCTGGCTCAGCACCCAGCCCCAGTGGTTCCGTGACCAGATCTGCTGGGCCAACGACGACTTTCTCGTGAAATACGACCGCACCGCGATGCCCCGGACGTACGTCTACGGCCGGAACGGGAGGCTGGTCGAGAAGTTCGAGGGAGCGATCGACGCGCAGCGCGCCCCGCTCTTCCAGGCCAGCCTGCTTCGCGCGCTCGCAGCGGTGAAGTGAGGCCGGGCCTGCCCCCGCACCCAGGGGGATGCCTGCGGAAGCGCACAGCGGCGCGCCAGCGACCTCGCTCAGTCGAGCTCGGCCAGCGTGGCGAGGTAGAGATCGCGGTCCGGGGCCGAGAACACCGCGGCGATCACCCGGTCGAGCTCCGCTGACCGCTGCCGCAGCACCTCGAGCGCGATCCGCGCCGCCTGCTCGCGCGGGAAGCCGTACTTGCCGGTGGAGATGGCGGGGAAGGCGATGGAGCGGACCGATGGCTCGGCGCGAGCGACCTCGAACGCCGAATGGTAGGTCCTCCGGAGGAGCTCGGGCTCGCCGCGTCCCCCGCCCTCCCACACCGGGCCCACGGCGTGGATGACGAAGCGCGCCGGGAGCCGGAAGCCCGGGGTGAGCACCGCCTGACCGGTCGGGCAGCCCCCGATGCGCCGGCAGGCAGCGAGCAGGTCCGGACCCGCCGCCCGGTGGATCGCCCCATCCACGCCCCCGCCACCGCGGAGCGCGCTGTTCGCCGCGTTGACGATCGCGTCCACCGCCAGCGTGGCGATGTCCACCTGGAGGACCTCCACCATGCCCCCGAGGGTACGCCCGCCGGGACGGGGCTGCGAGGGGACCCCGGCGCTCAGGTGGAGCGGGTGAAGACCTGCCCCTGGCTCATCCGGTAGGCGTGCTCGCGGATGGTCTCGCGGAGCTTGCGCGGATCCTGGATCCCCCGCAGCGCGAGCCGCGGCGTGGTCCGGTCCGAGGCGATGACCCACACCGTGCCGATGCCCTGCAGCCGCTCCAGGGGCGACTGCGAGAAGCCGGAGTCGTCCACCGTCCGGAGGTCCACCTCGTCGAGCGTGCGGCTGAGGATGCCCTGCTCGACCACCAGCCGCTGGTTGGTGAGCCGGTACCTCGTCGAGCGCAGACGCAGCACGGAGATGGTGAGCACCACCGCCCGGATGACGAGGTAGGTGCCGACGAGAATCATGAGGATGAGCGTCGCCGGTGAGCCGTCGCGAGGCCCGCGGCCGCCCTTTCCCGCGGACAGGTCCTCGAAGAACGAGACCGCCACCGGGTGCACCAGGATGGCGGCGACGATGGCCGCCGCGGCGACGATGAGGGTGCGGAGCACCTGGACCAGGAGCAGCTTGAGCGAGGGGCTCCCCTCCCACACCACGGCCTCGGTACGGCGGCCGGGCTCCTGCATCGTGGCCTCGCCCACCGCCGCGAACCGGGCCGGCGCGGCCTGCGGCGCGTAGCCACAGCTAGGGCAGGACGGGGCCTGGGTGGACATCGGCTTCCCGCACTCCGGACAGGGAACGAGCGCCATGCATCCGCCAGTCTGCCGCATCCGGGCCCCGCTTCCAGTCTCTGGTTCGCCTCCGGTCAGGGCTGAGCCGACCCGGCCGTGCGGAGGTCTCCCGCCCGCGGGCGTGCGAGCCTCTCGCCACGCGCGACGGCGTGGACGATGCGGGCCAGCTGCGCCACTCCCTCGGTCAACGCCGCGGGACCGGGCTGCAGGATGACCGAGCTCTTGATCTCGTAGAGCTGGTCGTCGACCACCGCCCGCACCCCCGCCCAGCCGGGCCGGCCGCGGATCTTCTCCGGTTTCGCCTTTCGCCCACACCAGCTCGCCACCACACCCTCCGGGTCCCGGCGGGCGACCTCCTCGGGCGGGAAGATACGCCCCTGCGCGCCGTGGCTCGCCCGGCTCTCGGCGCACACGTCCACCCCGCCCGCCAGCTCGAGCAGCTCGCTGCACCAGCGGATGCCGCTGATCAGCGGCTCGTGCCACTCCTCGAAGAACATCCGCGGGCGCCTCGGCAGTGACCCCGCGGCCTCGGCGTGCGGGGCCAACCCCTGACCGAGGCGCCTGGCGAGCGCGTCGGCCTCCTCTCCGAGGCCCACCAGCGCGCCGGTCAGCCGTACCGCCTGGAGGATCTCCCCCACGCTCCGCTGGTTGAAGAGGTGCACCGGCACCCCCCGCTTGCACAGCTCGCGGCCGATGTCCGCCTGGAGATCCGAGAAGCCGAGCACCAGGTCCGGCCGCAGCTCGAGGATGCGCTCGAAGTTGGCGTCCAGGAACGAGCTCACCCGGGGCTTCCGCCGGGCCTCGGGCGGCCGCACCACGAAGCCGGATACCCCCACCACCAGGTCCCCCGCGCCGAGCAGGTAGAGTGTCTCCACCGTCTCCTCGGTGAGGCACACCACGCGGCGGGGCCACGGCGGTGCGGCGGTCAGAAGCGAGTCGAGGCTCACGACAGCACAGGCTGCCCTCGACCCGGGGCCGCCCACAAGGCCGCCGGTCCGATGGCCGAGAACCAGGGCCGACGCTCAGACGGTGAGCGGGCCTGCCTCTTCGGAGCTGGCGAGGATCTGCTTGCTGGCGACGCCGGCGCGCTCGACCATCTGCCGCCGCGCGAACTCGAGAGTGGTGGCGAGGCGAACGAGCTCGGCCACCGAGCCCACCGCGACCTTTCGCAGGATGGAGGCGCGGTGTGCCTTCACCGTCCGCTCGGTGATGCCCAGCTCCGCGCCGACCTGCTTGTTGAGCAGGCCGGTGATGAGCCGGTCGAAGACCTCCTGCTCCCGGGTGGTGAGGCGCTCCAGCCGCTGGCGAAGCTCGAGGATGTGCGTGCGATGCACGCGCTCGGAGTCGCTCCGCTCGAGGGCTTCCTGCACCGCGCGCCGCAGCTCCTGGGTGTCGACGGGCTTGCGGAGCACGTCCACCGCGCCGGCCTTCAGGGCGCGCACCACCAGGGACAGGGGTGGGGCCCGGCCGAGCAGGACTACCGGCATTCCCTCGCCGATCTCGGCCAGGAGCTCGTCGAACTCGCGCCAGCGCGGCCCCACTCCGTCCACGCCGCAGAGCAGACAGTGGCCCGTGCCCGGCGCGCGCTCGGCACGCTCGGCCAGAGAGGTGAACACCTCGACCCGCAGCCCCAGTGACTCGAGGACCAGCTGCAGCCCCTCGCGCTCCCGGTCGTTGTGCTCGATCAGCTGCACCGTCGCCTGTCCCGGTGTGATTGGCGTCATCGTGCTTCCCCGCTCGTCCTGCCGTCTCCGCTCAACCGCTCCACTCCCTCGCCGCGCGGCGACCCCTGCCGTCCGCCTTCACTCGTAGTCTCTTTCCTCGGACGTCCGCCAGGCCGGACCGAGATTTGGAAGTCTCCAAAGCCCTGAAATTCCTGGCGGAGGATTTCGAAGCTGTCCCCCTTCGACCGGACTCGTCCCGAGCTTGTCACCGCCCAGGCGTCCTGACCCCCGGCCCCGCCACCTCCTGCTTCGCTTCGAGAGCGGACCGACCGCCCGTTCGTTAGGTGGGAGACGCTACTCAGATGTCGTCTCTTGCGATATCCCAAACACGCACACGCGGTCTGGGCCGCGGGGAGTCAAGGACACGTGCGGCGGGATCCGGTCGAGCGCTTCGCCACCTCCGAGATCGACGAGGTCAACCGGCACCCTTCTCCCGGCTGGACCCAGGTGGTGTACCGGCTCGCGGAGGGACCGTTCCGCCATGAGTCGGTGTGCGTCCACCTCGGTGACGGCGTCGACGCCGAGCACGTCCGCTTCCTGGGCGCGATCCGCTACATCGGCACGCTGGCCGAGGACGCAGTCCAGGTGCTCTTCCCCTACGGGCGTGGCCTGCGACTGAGCGGAGTTCCGGTCAGCCGGCAACTGGTGATCATCTCCCCGCCAGGGGCCCAGTTCGAGGCTTCCACCCAGCTCGAGGGGGGTGGCTTCGGGCTCGTCGCCCGGGGGCGGGCCTACGCCACGCTGCTGGGGGCGGGCGTCGCGACCAGCCCGCTCTTGACCCCCGCTCGAACCCCGGTGGTGCTGAACGAGACGCCCATCGCCGAGGCGCTGCGGCAGCTCCTCGAGGGCTACTTCTCGCTGCTGGAGCAGCGCGAGGAGCTGGCGCTCGAGCCACGGCGGATCCAGCGGGCGCGGGAGGACCTGCTCGATCTGCTGCGGTTGACGCTGGTGTCAGCGGTCGCCTCTGTGGAGGATGAGATCAAGGCGCCGCATCCGCGCCGCCGGGCGCTCGCCATTTCGCTCGAGGAGTGGCTGTGGCGGCAGCTGGACAAGCCGGGCGCTCCACCGGTGACGCTCGCCGCAGCCGCCCGGGAACTCGATGTGTCCATCCGGAGCATCCAGCTCGCGGTGGAGGAGTACTTCGGCGTCAACTTCGTCCGGTTCGCGCGGCTGGCTCGGTTGCACCAGGTGCACAGCACGCTGGTCGTGGGCCTGGTGACCAATGTCTCCGACGCCGCCACGCGCCATGGCTTCTGGCACCTGGGGCGGTTCTCCCGCTACTACCGGGAGGTGTTCGGCGAAACCCCCTCGCAGACGGTCCGGGGCGCGCGGAGCCAGCCGGCGACGAGCGATGCCGTGCGCCGCCGGCTCATGCGCCGGACGCTGGACGCCCTGCGAACGGGCGCCTGAGTCAGGAGGGGGAGGGTCCCCGAAGGCGCACCGGGCCGGAATCTTCACCGCACGCCGTGGCAACGGCGCAACCCTTCCCGAAGGATCAGGCTCACTCGGAGTGAGTCCTAGGTACTTTGGACGATTGCGGGCGATCGCAGTTGCTGCGACCCAGCAACCGCGGGAGACGGCTGCGCGGGACAGGCGCTCGGCCAGGGCGAGGGGAGTTCCATGAACCGATACGAGAGACCCGTTTCGTCCCCACGGCGCGGGTCACGCGCGCGGCGTTGGGCTCTGCTGCTGGCCGTCACCGCCGCCGGTTCGGCACTCGGGCAGCAGGACTTCACGGTCCCACCCACGTTGCTCATTCCGAACTATGACCGGGTCTACCCCGGGCTCCTCGAGGCCCTGGAGGGTGGGGCGTTCGTCGCCCGGGCCCGGAGCGCTCCGGCGCTCTTCTACAACCCCGCCGGCATCGCCCTCTCCGACCGGACGGTCCTGAACGCCAGCGCGCAGGGCTACCAGCTCACCACCATCAGCGGCAGCGGCTTCCAGCAATCGTCGGGCGGAGTCTTCGAGACCCTGCCCAGCTTCCTGGGCGTGGTCCTGGGGAAGGAGGTCATCGACTGGGAATCGGTCCGGCTCGGCTTCGCGGTCGTCCACCCGATTCACTCGAGCCTCACTGCGATCGCCAGCACCACCCCTGCGGAGGGGCAGCGTGCCTCGTACTCCGTGAACTCGAGCTTCGACACCTTGACCCCCACGTTCTCGGTGGGGTGGGCGGTGGCGCCCAGCTTCCGCCTCGGCGGTTCGATCGAGTTTCCCTACACCAGCCTCTCCAACACCGGGAAGCTGTCGGGGGAGATCACCACCGCGACTACCAGCCGGGCGACGCTGCGGACCCTCGCCGTCACCGGCTCGACGCTGAAGGTCCGGGGGACCGTCGGGCTCCAGTGGGATCCGCTCGGCTGGCTCAAGCTCGGGGTGCTGGTGCGCTCGCCGGGGCTGAACATCAAGTCCGGCGGCTCGTTCCAGTACGAGGCACTGACCACCTTCACCACCGGCACGCGGCAGGTCTTCTTCCAGGACTCCGGCGTCGACTTCCAGTACAAGCTGCCGCTCGAGGCGGGGCTGGGGGCGGCCTTCGAATTCGGGCCGGTCGGCGTCGAGATCGACCTGCGGTGGCACGACGGCACCGACGCCTACAACCTGTACAGCTCGACCAAGATGGGTCGCGTGGTGGACACCAGCACCGGGACGCCGGCGATCAGCGATTTTGCCTTTCCCGGCGTGGCCTACCGGGCGCGGCAGATCTGGAACGGGAGCGTCGGGGCGCACGTCGCGCTCTCGCAGAACTTCATCATCAGCGCGGGGTCGTACCTCGACTACTCGCCGGTCGATCCCGCGGTGGGCCATGCGTTCCGGCAGCTGAACGTGTGGGGCGTCCGCGCCGGGGTGTCGTTCCGGATCGACAAGCTCGCCGCGTCCGTCGGCGGCGGATGGGAGCGCGGGACGGGAACCGATAACCTCTTCCCCCCGGCGGGTCTGCCCGTCCCCGAAGAGACGGCCGACCTCACGCTCAACACCTTCACCTTGCTCTTCTCGGTGTCGTTCCGGTTCTAGCGGGTCAGAACCTCACCGAGATGCCGCCGGTGAAGTCGAACATCGCGAAGGGGATGCCGCCGGACAGACCGACGCTCGCCCCCCCGGTGCCGACCCACAGCCCTCCGCCGCTGAAGTACACCGGCACCAGCGCCCGCGCCTCGAAGCGGAGGGCGATCACCTCGGTCACCCAGACCTTGAGCCCCAGCCCACCGGTGAAGGCGAACTGCACCGAGGTGTTCGCGGTGGCGGTGGTTCCGTTGGTGAACGTCAGCGTGCCGGGGGCGATGATCACCATCCCGGCCGTGAGCGAACCGAAGGGCTCGATGCGGCCCAGGCTCCGACCGACGGTTCCTCCGATCTGGATCCAGTGGCTACCGACCGAGGTCTTTTCGCTGTCGGGGATCGTCCCCGGCACGTACGTCTGGAACCGGGCGTTGGTCGGGACGTAGACGTAGAGCAGCTCGACTGCGTACCCGGGGCGGATCTGGTAGTCGATGAACCCGCCGAAGTCGATCGACGGGTCGATGATCACCTTCCCGGTGCCAGCGGTCGCGTCGGTCGGGAGCTGGTAGCCCACGAAGCCGCCGATCTCGATGTCTCCGCGGCGCTTGGGCTCGGGTGGCGGGTGGGTGGGCGCTGGGTAGGTCGGCGCGGGGTAATACCCCGGAGGTGGAGCGGACGGCGGAGGCGTCGGGTAGTAGCCCGGGGGCGGGGCCGGGGGCGGCGGAGGCGTCGGGTAGTACTGCCCCACCGCCGTGGTCGCGAGCAGCAGGCTTGCCAGCCAGACTCCTCGAGCGCCTGCCACACCGATTGCGCCGGGCGAACGCATCCATCCCCTCCGATCGGAAATCACCGAGACTAGGGGACCGGTGCGGCACCGGCCATTGGCCCTTGGGTGTAGAGCGTCAGCGCAACCCGTGCGGCCCCGGGCACGGGCGTCCGCACGGACTGCAGTCGGAGGGAGCCCTCCTCCCCGCGGGGTCGCGGCACGGGGCATGCTGCGAGGGTTCCCGGGGAGGTGCCCCCCATGAAGGGGTTCCGCGATCCTCAGGAGTTCAAGGACGTCTTCGAGCACGTCTTCGTGCTGATGAACGAGCACCCCGAGGTGGGCCGGAAGCTTCGTGATGCCCATGCGCCGCACCGGTTCGTCTTCACCGACCTCGGCCTCGAGCTCAACGTCACCGCCGCCCCGGACTCCGAGGAAGGCAAGGGCCGGTACCTCCAGTGGGTGTGGGGACCCGCGAACTGGCCCCCGACCATCACCCTCACCATGTCCAGCGAGACCGCCCACCGGTTCTTCCAGGGGAAGGAGAACGTGGCCCTCGCAGTCGCGCTGGGACGGGTGAAGGTTCGCGGTCCCATTCCCACCATCCTCCGCCTCGCGCCGGTGACCGGGGCAATTCACCCCGTCTACCGGCAATGGCTCGAGCAGACCGGCCGGAAGCACCTGCTCGCCTGACCGCCATGCGCACGCCCCTCGCCAGCGTCGACGCCTCCTGGTTCCGGATGGAGGAGCCGAGCAACCCGATGGTGGTGAACGGCGTGCTGGTGCTCGACACCCCGGTCAGCACCCAGCGTGTCCGCACCCTGCTCCGGCGGCGGCTGCTCCGGTTCGAGCGGTTCCGGCAGCGCATCGCCGGGCCGCTGGCCGGTGTGGGCGTCCCCTCCTGGGAGGTGGACCCGGAGTTCTCGCTCGACCGACATCTGTTCGTCGAGCGGCTCCCCTCGCCCGGCGACGAGGCCACGCTGCAGGCGCTGATCAGCGCGCTGGCCAGCCGGCCCCTGCCCCTGCGCCGCCCGCTCTGGAGCGCCCACTTCGTCCCCAGGTACCAGGGCGGCTCGGCGCTGATCGTCCGCGTCCACCACTGCATCGCCGACGGCCTGGCGCTGGTGCACGTGCTGCTCTCCCTGGCGGACGAGCCGCCCGAGGTTCTGGCCAGCGGGCCCATCGCACCGAGCTCCCGATGGGAGAGGCTCCAGGCGAGTGTCGCCGGCGCCACCCGCGTGGTCCCCGAGGGGGCCGATCACGTCGCTGCGCTGCTCCGGCTCCTGCTCCTCAAGCCCGACCCGGTGACGCGGTTCAAGGGCCCCCTCACCTCGGGCAAGAAGCTGGTCTGGTCGCGGCCGTTCCGGCTCGAGGACTTCAAGCGGCTGGGACGGGCCACCGGCTCGACGGTGAACGACGTGCTGATGGCCGCGCTCGCCGGGGCGTTGCGCCGGTATCTGCTCGCGCACGGCCCGGTGAAGCGGAGGCTCGACGTCAGGGGCGTGGTGCCGGTGAATCTGCGCCCGGCAAGCGAGGCCCACCTGCTCGGCAACCGCTTCGGGCTGGTGTTCCTGCAGCTGCCGCTCGGCATCGAGAGGCCCGGGGCCCGCCTGGCCGAGGTGCGGCGGCGGATGCGCGCGCTCAAGGAGTCCCCGGGCGCCGCGGCGACCTTCGAGCTCCTCTGGGTCCTGGGCCGCCTGCCACGTCCGCTGTTCGATGCGGTCATCGACCTCTTCGCCACCAAGGCCACCGCGGTGGTGACCAACGTGGTGGGCCCGCGGGAGCCGCTCTCCATCCTCGGCGCACGACTCCGACAGGCGATGTTCTGGGTGCCCTGCGCGGGGCATCTCGGACTGGGAGTGAGCTTGCTCAGCTACGCCGGGCAGGTCTGGGTGGGCGTCCACAGCGACGTGGGCCTCGTCCCGGATCCGGAGCGCATCGTCGCTGCCTTCGAGGAGGAGCTGGATGCCTTGCGGCTGGCCCGGCCTGCGCGGAGGGGCGAGCCCCGTAGGTCCCCGGGTGCCCGGGCAGCGCGACAAGTGGGCTAAGAGGGTTCCACGCCGCTGGTGTCCGAGGCGCGCGGGAGCGATGGTCCCCGGCCGACGTTCCTGTGCAGGAGGTCTCGCATGGCCTCGATCTCGCCCTGCTCGATGCACGCCGAAGAGCCGCTCCGGGCGCGGCTCCCTGGACCCCTGCAGCCGCTGGCCACGCTCGCCAGCAATCTCTGGTGGTCCTGGCATCCCGAGGCGGCCGCGGTGTTCGAGGCCGTGGATCCCGAGCGCTGGGAGCGGTCGGGCCACAACCCCATCAAGCTGCTCCGTGACGCGGCTCCCCGCCGCCTGGACCAGGTGGCGCACGACGCCGCGCTGGTGAGCCGAGCCGAGGCGCTCGCGCGCACGCTGGAGGACGAGCTGGCCCGCCCGTTCGACGACAGCGGAGGGGCGAGCGCCGACCGCCCGGTGGCGTTCCTCTGCGCCGAGTACGGGCTGCACGCCTCGCTGCCGGTGTACTCCGGCGGCCTCGGCGTGCTCGCCGGCGACCTGCTCAAGCAGGCCTCCGACAGCGGCGTGCCCATGGTGGGTGTCGGCCTCTTCTACCGGCGCGGGTTCTTCCACCAGCGGCTGGATCGGTCGGGGTGGCAGCACGAGTGGTGGAGCACGGCCGATCCGGAAGAGCTCCCGCTGCGCCTCGAGGTCGACGCCCGCGGCGAGCCGCGAAAGGTGGAGCTGACCCTCCGCGGTCACCGGGTGCTCGCGCAGATCTGGCACGTCCAGGTGGGGCGGGTGCCCCTCTTCCTGCTCGACACCGACGTCGGGGAAAACGTCCCGGTCGACCGGTGGATCACCTCCACTCTCTACGTCGCCGACCGGACCTTCCGGGTCATGCAGTACGCGGTGCTGGCAATGGGTGGCCTCCGGGCCCTGCGCGCCCTGGGAATCGAGCCGTCCACCGTTCACCTCAACGAAGGGCACGCGGCACTCGCCGCCCTGGAGCTCGCCCGCGACGGGGTGCGGTCAGGGCTGCCCTTCGAACGCGCGCTGGCCCAGGCGCGCCAGCGCGTGGTCTTCACCACCCACACCCCGGTGCCCGCGGGGAACGAGCACTACGGCAAGGAGGAGATCCTCCAGCTGCTGGGACACGTGCCGGAGGAGCTAGGGATCGACCAGGGCACCTTCCTCGGCCTCGCCCGCCCGCCCGATGCCGACTCGTTCGGGGTCACCGAGCTGGCGCTGCGGACCAGCCGGAGCGCCAACGCGGTGAGCTCGAAACATGCCGAGGTCGCCCGGGGCATGTGGAAGGCGCTCGGGGTCCCCATCGTTCACGTGACCAACGGCGTCCACGCCCCGAGCTGGATCGCCCCCGAGCTCCAGGCCCTCCTCGACCACTGGCTGCCGCCCAGCTGGCGCGCCGGGGACGCGCGGGCCTGGGCGGCGGTGGAGGCCATTCCCGATGGGGAGCTGTGGGCGGTGCGGAACGCGCTCCGGACCCGTCTGGTCGAGTTCGTCCGGCGCAAGACGGTCATCGACCGGCTGGCCCGGGGCGAGCCCATCCCCTACGTCGAGGCGGCAGCCCGGACCTTCGACCCGGAGGTGCTCACCCTCGGCTTCGCGCGGCGGGTCGCGGCGTACAAGCGGCTGGATCTGCTGATCCACGATGCGGCGCGGGCGCTGGCGCTGCTCCAGGGGCCACGGAGGCTGCAGCTGGTCATCTCCGGCAAGGCCCATCCCTCCGACGACGGGGCGAAGCGACTGGTGCAGCGGATCTTCGAGCTGAAGGACGTGGCCGGAGCGACGGGGTACGTCGCGTTCCTCGAGGACTATGATCTGCAAGTCGCCCGCCAGCTGGTGGCGGGTTGCGACGTCTGGCTCAACCTCCCGCGCGCGCCGCTCGAGGCCAGCGGCACGAGCGGGATGAAGGCCGCGCTCAACGGAGGACTGAACCTGAGCGTGCTCGATGGATGGTGGCCCGAGGCGTACGACGGCACCAACGGCTGGGCGCTCCCGGCGGACGGGATGCGCGACGACCAGAGCCAGGATGCGCGCGACGCGACCAGGCTCTACGAGCTCCTCGAGCGTGAGGTGGTCCCGTCGTTCCACGAGCGCGATGCGGCGGGCGTGCCCGTCGGCTGGGTGCGGCGGGTCAAGGCCTCGCTCCGGACGGCCGGCGCCGGGTTCACCACCGCGCGGATGATGTCCGAGTACGTCCAGCGGGTGTATTCCCCCGTGGAGCCTGCGGGCCACTGACCACTGCTGGAGCTCACGGTGTGAGCGAGCGTTCGATGCGGGTCGTCAGCCGCGGGTCATCCTCAGGACGGGGGCGAAGACCTGGACCGCCTCACCAGCCTGAGTGATCGCCTCGAGGCTCTTCCGCGACAGCGCCCCGAACGTCTGGAAGTCATGCACCTGGTCCTCCCAGACGTCGAGCGTCGCCTGCACGCCCGCGCTGCGCGCCCGGGTGGCGAAGGCCTCGACGTCGTCGCGGAGCAGCTCGGCCCCGCCGGTTTGCAGATACAGCGGGGGCAGGCCCCGGAGGTCCGCACGGAGTGGCGAGAGCGCGGGCTCGCCCGGATCTCTCCCCGCGGCGACGCCAGCGGCGTCCCGGAGCATCCCCTCACGATGGAGGAAGTCGGCGTCGGCGTTCGTCCGGAACGAGGCGGCGGTGCAGCACAGGTCGACCCAGGGGGAGAGCAGCACGGCGCCTGCCGGGAGGGGATCGCCCTGGTCGCGGAGCACGGTCAGGAGCGCGAGGACCAGGTTGCCTCCGGCCGAGTCCCCGGCGAGCACCACCTGGCTCGGCGCGTGCTCGACCAGCGCCGCCCGCCAGACCGCCCGGAGGTCGTCGAGGCCGGCCGGCCACGGGTGCTCCGGTGCCAGCCGGTAATCGACCGAGAGGACGCGCGCCCGGCTCGCCAGGGCGAGGCGCGCGAGCAGGTCACGCACCATGTGCGACGAGCCGATGGTGAATGCGCCGCCGTGGACGTAGAGCACGAGCCGCGGCTCGGCCCCCGCGCGAGGGGTGACCCAGGTCACCGGCACCCCGGCGAGCGATGCCCGTCTCCGGGTGGTGCGCAGCAGCGCGGCCGGGCGGAGCACCGGCACCGAGTCCATCTCCCGGCGGCGCTCCTCCACTGGCATGGCGTGGAGCCGTCGCCAGAGCGCACGGAGGAACGTCGAGCGTGCCTCGTCGCCGACGCTCCACGAGGGCCGCAGCGGCGGATGGGTCGTCCGCCGCATCGCGGTCACGACCAGGGTGGCGGCGTACCCGAGCGTCAGACGGATGGCGACGAGAAGACGCCTCATCGCTCTGTCCCACACCCGCGCATCCTCGGCTCCTCTCGTCGCCTGACCGGTGGTCGGTACAGTTCCCGATGAGCCTCTCATGTTCCCGCGAAACTTCGCGCGCCTGCCCGCCGCCCGGAGTCCCCTCCGCCTTCGGGGCGGTGCGCTCGTGCTCTGCATTGCGACCGCCCTCGTCCTCGGCGCGTGCTTCGGGCAGGTGGTCGATCCGTCCGGAGCTCCAGGCCTGCAGCCGCCAGGCGGTCCCGGAGGAAGCGGTGCCGATGGCGGAGCGGGTGACGGAGGCGGAGTGGACGGCGGGCAGCCTGATGCCGGGCGGCCAGATGGCGGGGCCGCGGACGGTGGACCCCCTGGAACGGATGCAGGAACGGACGGCGGGGACCGGTTTCCGGCCAGCGCGACCATCTACCAGGACGTCTCCAAGGCCTCGCTCGACCCCAGCTCCGCGCAGATCATCGGCCACCTGGCGGACGCCGGCTGGGGTTCCGGCGCGATGCAGATCGACTTCAGCTTCGACGTGCTGCACGCGGACGGCGCAGTGCAGCCGCGCGCCTTCACCCCGGCGCCCGGGTACTACACACCCGACTGTGACCAGGTTCCGGTTCCGGTCCCTCCCGGCGGGGCAACCGAGGGCTCGAGCAGCTACGCCTGCGATACGGCCCGCAACGACTGCCACCTGCTCGTGTACCAGGGCCGGCGCCTCTACGAGCTGTACCAGGCGAACATCGCCGGCGGCCTGTCCACCGGCTCGCCCTTCACCACGGTGTGCGCGGTGGTCTGGGACCTGGACCGCGACTACTGGCAGCCGGGCACGCCGTACAGCCGCGGAGACCAGTGCACCAGCGCCGACGCGGCCGGGCTGCCCATCGCCCCGCTCCTGGTCACCGGCGCGGAGCTGCAGGCCGGGGTGGTCCCCCATGCGCTGCGCTTCATCCTTCCCAACCCCCGGATGGCAGCGGGCGTCTTCGTGCACCCGGCGACGCACGCCGGCGCGCCGAGTGGCGATGCGCTCTACCCACCGTACGGGGCGCGGTTCCGATTGCGGTCAGCGTTCGACGTCTCCCGGCTCCCCAACGCCGCGGCGCGGGCGGTGGCCGTCGCGCTGCAGACCTACGGGATGATCCTCGCCGATGGCGGGAACATCCCCCTCACCATGGACCGCAGCGCCACCGCCTACCTCGGGCCCAGGGACCTGGCGCTGCTGCAAGTCTCCGACTTCGAGATGGTCGCCGCGCCGAGCGCACGCATCGGGCTGACCTACGACTGCACGCGGACGCCGTTGACCCAGTAGCGGGGGGAGGGTCGGGGCTCAGGAGGTGTACGCCGCCTCGCCGTGCTGGGTGGCGTCGAGACCCTCGCGCTCCTCGTCCTCGTGAACGCGCAGGCCCATCGCACGATCGAGCACGAAGAGGATGCCCAGCGTCACCACCGCGGCGTACACGCCCGCGACGAGCAGCCCCACCGCCTGCTTCCAGAGCAGCGAGGGATCCCCGGCCAGCAGGCCGTCGGCGCCCGCCGGGTTCAGGGCCTTGCGGGAGAACACTCCCACCAGGAGCGCACCCAGCATGCCGCCCACCCCGTGCACGCCCCAGGCGTCGAGCGAGTCGTCGTAGTGGAACTTCCGCTCCTTGAGCTGTACCGCGCCCCAGCAGACCAGACCAGCGAGCGAGCCGATGACCAGCGACGCCGCCGGAGAGACGAAGCCCGCCGCCGGGGTGATGGCCACCAGCCCGGCGACCAGGCCGGAGACGAAGCCGAGGAGGGTGGGCTTCCTGCGGAACACCCACTCGGCCACCACCCAGGCCATCGCCCCGGTGGCCGCGGCGATGTGGGTGGTCGAGAAGGCGAGCGCCGCGGTCTGTCCCGCAGACAGCGCGCTCCCGGCATTGAACCCGAACCATCCGAACCAGAGCAGCCCGGCGCCGGTGATGGTCATGGGCAGGTCGTGGGGGATGAACTTCTCGCGCCCGTACCCCACCCGCTTGCCGATGAAGAGGGCGCAGATGAGCGCCGACAGCCCCGCCGTCCAGTGCACCACCGTGCCCCCGGCGAAGTCGAGCACGCCGAGCGTCGCCATCCATCCGCCGTCGGCCCAGACCCAGTGGGCAATGGGGTCGTAGACCAGCGTGCTCCACAGCAGGGTGAAGGCGACGTAGGCGCTGAACTTCATGCGCTCCACGAAGGCCCCGCTGATCAGCGCCGGGGTGATGATCGCGAACTTCATCTGGAAGGCCATGAAGACCAGCGCCGGAACGCTGCCCTTCAGCGTCCCCGCCATGCCCTCGAGCAGCAGGTGGTCGGCCCCGCCGATCACCCCGCCGTGCGTCTTCCCGAACGCCAGCGAATAGCCGAAGAGCACCCACTGCACCGTCACCAGCGCCAGCGCGAAGTGGCTGTACATCAGGGTGGCGAGCACGTTCTTTCGGCGCACCATCCCGCCGTAGAAGAGCGCCAGCCCGGGGGTCATGAGCAGCACCAGGGCGGCGCTGACCAGCATCCAGGCCGTGTCCCCCGTGTCCGCGTGAACCTCGGTGGCCTGCCCCCAGGCAGTCGCGGGCAGACAGAGGACGGCGGCGCAGAGGGCCAGCCCAGCAGGCCGGACGGTCGGTCGGTCCATGGACCCCGACTGTCGCATTGACGCGATGCGTGTGCCACACCCACGTGGCGTCCCGGAGGGTAACTCCTGGGCCGCCCCGGTGTTCGAGATCATCAGCATGCGTTTCACCCCGCTGGGCCTCGCTCTGCTCCTCGGCTGCGCCACCGCCTCCCCGGGGAGCTCGCCCCCGGCGCCGGGGGCCGCCACCGATGCCAGACTCGCGCCGCTGCAGCTGCCCCGCGTCTCGTGGTCCAGCGAGGAGCAGGCAGTCCACCTGCTGGACCGGCTCGCCTACGGACCCTCTCCCAGGGACCTCCGCCAGGTCGAGGCGATGGGTCCGGGAGCGTGGATCTCCTGGCAGCTCCGCCCGGCAGACATCGACGACCGCGCCATCGAGAGGCGCCTGGCGGACTTCCCCTCCCTGGCGATGAGCACCCGCGAGCTCGTCGCCCGCTACCCCAGGGCGAAGAAGGTCGCCGAGGCGAAGGGCATCTCGCTCGAGGGCAAGAGCCCCGAGGCGCTCCGTTCCGAGCTGGCCGAGGTGGTGAATCCGTTCCACCTGCCGCGTCAGGTGGGCGCCGAGCTCGTCGCCGCCCGGCTCATCCGCGCCACCGAGAGCCGGCGGCAATTCCAGGAACAGCTGGTCGACTTCTGGTTCAACCACTTCAACGTCTCGGCGGACAAGGGCCCGGTCCGGTGGATGGTGTCGCCCTACGAGCGGGAGGCGATCCGCCCGCACCTCTTTGGCACCTTCCGCGAGCTGCTCGGCGCGGTGGCCCACCACCCGGCGATGCTCTTCTACCTGGACAACTGGGCCTCGGGGCGCCTGGGCCTGAACGAGAACTACGCTCGCGAGCTGCTCGAACTGCACACGCTCGGCGTCGATGGCGGCTACACCCAGGAGGACGTCCGCGAGGTGGCCCGCTGCTTCACCGGCTGGGGCATCCGGAGGCCCAAGGAGGACGGCAGCTTCGAGTTCCATCCCATGGCCCACGACCGCGGGAGCAAGCGGGTCCTGGGAGTGGACATTCCGGCCGGCGGCGGGATGGAGGACGGCGAGCGAGTCCTGGACCTGCTCGCCACCCAGCAGGCGACGGCCCGGTTCATCGCCCGGAAGCTGGCCCAGAAGTTCGTCATGGACGCGCCGCCTCCGGCGCTGGTGGAGCGGGTGGCCCAGGTCTTCCTCCGGAGCGGCGGTGAGCTGACCGCCACCTACCGCGCGCTCTTCGAGAGCCCCGAGTTCTGGAGCGACGCCGCCCGCGGCAGCAAGGTGAAGACCCCGCTGGAGTTCACCGTGTCGGCGGTGCGCGCGCTTGGCGGGACGACTGCCGGCGACGTCCCGCTGGTCCAGGCGCTGAACCGGATGGGGCAGCCCCTCTATCGCGCCCAGCCCCCCACCGGCTGGCCGGAGGTGGCCCAGCCGTGGGTGAACCCGGGGGCGCTGGTGGCTCGCATCGACTTCGGGCTGAGGCTGGCCTCGGGGCGTCTCACCGGCACGGCGATCCCGCTCCCCCCGGCCGGCGGTCCGCCGGAAGAGCTGGTGGACCGGACCGCCCGCGCCGTCCTCCACCGCCCGCTCGGCGAGCAGACCCGGGCCACGGTGCTCGCCGCACTGGGCGCTTCCGAGGTGATGCCCGACGGCGAGCGGCGCCCCATCGACGGGCTGAAGCTGGTGGGCCTGCTCCTCGGAGCGCCGGAGTTCCAGAACCAATGAGCCGCATCTGTCGACGCCAGCTGCTCCGCTCTGCCGGCGCCCTCGCGGCGCTCGGCGCCGTGCCGGGCTTCCTCGCGCGCGCGCTCGCCGCCGCCACCCCCGGCTCCGGGAAGACGCTGGTGCTGGTCTTCCTCCGCGGCGGCGCCGACGGACTGTCCATCGTCCCACCGGTCGGCGACCCCGCGTACCGGGCCGCCCGGCCGACCCTGGCGCTCGCCCCGCCGGGAAGGGACGGCGGGGCGATCCGGCTCGACGACGTCTTCGCGCTCCACCCCGCGCTGGCGCCGCTGCGCCCGCTGTGGAGCGACGGGACGCTGGGCATCGTCCACGCCGCGGGGCTGCCCGGCGCCACTCGCTCGCACTTCGACGCCCAGGACTTCTGCGAGAGCGGCACCCCGGGGACCAAGTCCACCGGGGACGGCTGGCTGAACCGGGCGGTGCAGCGCGCCCAGGGGCCGGACGGTGCCTTCCGCGTGGTGGCGTTGCAGCCGACCTTGCCCCGAATGCTGCTGGGCGATGCGCCGGCGGTGGCGATGTCCTCGCTCGGCCAGTTCCGGCTTCCGGGTGGACCGGGCGGAAGCAGCGCCTTCGACGCGCTCTATGCCCAGGCGGTGGACACCGCGCTTCGCAGCACGGGGCTGGAGACCTTCGGGGCGCTGCGCGAGGCCGGTTCGGCGAAGCTGGCCCAGCTGCCGCCGGCGAACGGCGCCGAGTACGGGAATGCGCCCATCGCCCGCCGGCTCCAGGACGTCGCCCGGCTCATCCGCTCGGGCGTGGGGCTCCAAGTCTCGGCCACCGACATGGGCGGCTGGGACACCCACGTGGGTGAGGGCACGGAGAAGGGGCAGCTGGCGGTGCGGCTGGCCGAGCTCGGTGGCGCGCTTGCCGCCTTCGCCCGCGACCTCGGCTCTCGCTGGGCGGACACCCAGGTGGTGGTGATGACCGAGTTCGGTCGCACCGCGCGCGAGAACGGCAACCGCGGGACCGACCACGGCACCGCCTCGGTCATGCTGGTGCTCGGGGGCGGCGTCCGCGGCGGCCGGGTGGTGGGCGGGTACCGCGGGCTCGCCAGGCCCCAGCTCTTCGAGGAGCGGGACCTGGCGATCGGCACCGACGTCCGCTCGGTGCTCTGGGAGGCGGCAGCGGCTCAGCTGGCCTTGCGTGACCCCTCGACGGTGTTCCCGGGATTCAACCCCGGCGCACCGGTCCTCGGCTGACGGCGCTTCAGACCGCGCGACGGCGGCCGGCAAACCCCACGAGCAACAGGACGATCACCGCCCCGACGATCGACCAGATCAGGCCCGACGGCCGGAGGTCCATGAGGTTGCCGTCGCTGCTGAAGAGCGAGCCGAGCAGGCCACCGACGAAGCTGCCCACGATGCCCAGCAGCATGGTGGCGAGCACACCCATCGACTGCCGGCCGGGGACGATGGCCCGAGCGATGAGGCCCGCCACGAGGCCGATCACGATCATGGTGATGATGCCCAAGGTCCTTCCCTCCTGTCGGCGGCCGCCGCGGCCCGCCCGTGCTGACGTTGAGGCGTGGAGGTAGGGATGGGTGTGCCGTCCGGCCAGCCTTGACCCGACATTTCTGTTCACGATGTATTTTAGACCTACTGAACTCCGGTTCGTGGGTCACTCACACGCACAGGAACCGACACGACATGGGCGACGACTCCCCGCCTCAGCGCGCCGGAGGGTGTCCACCGAAGGTATCTGTCTACCGAAGGTGTCAAACACCTCCGCAGGAAGCGACAAGACCCGGGGAGCGTCCCTCCGCGACGCTCCGAGCAGGATGCGAGAGACGCTCGCGGTCACACGGCCCTACGACGCCAGGTGGGTGTTCCAGTTTCTCGGCGCGCGGGCGCTTCCCGGCCTTGAACGGGTGGAGGGCTCCACCTGGGAACGGGCAACGTGGCTCGGTGGCCAGCCCGCTCTCGTCCGGGTGGAGGCCCGTCACCGTGGACTCGAGGTTGCGACGCCGCACGGCCTGGACCCGCCGACCCGGACACGGCTCGAGCGCCTGTTCGACACCCGGACCGATCTGACGGCGGTCCGCCGGAGCCTCCACGGTGACCTGCGCCTGCGTCGGGCCATCGCCCGACGGCCAGGATTGCGCGTGCCAGGGGCGTGGGACCCGTTCGAGACCGCCGTGCGGGCGGTCATCGGGCAGCAGATCTCGGTCGCGGCCGCGGTGACCGTCGCCCGTCGGCTGCTGGAGGCGTTCGGGGCGCCGTTCCCCGCGCTGCCCGGTGGACCGTGGCGGGGCTTCCCCACGCCGGAGACGCTGGCCTGCGCCCGCCTCGAGACCATCCCCGGGCTCCGGCTGCGTGCGCCGGTGGTGCGCGCCCTCGCCCGGGCAGTGTGCTCCGGCGAGCTCCGGCTCGATGGGAGCTGGCCCCTGGCACAGGTGGAGAGCGCACTGCGGGCCATCCGCGGCATCGGCCCGTGGACCGCATCCATCGTCGCCCTGCGCGCCCTCGGCGACCCCGATGCGCTCCCCGCGGCGGACCTCGGTCTCCGCCGGGCGCTCGGACGCGGGCGGCGGCTGGCGAGCGCCCGGGAGGTGGAACGGCGCGCCGAGCGCTGGCGGCCGTGGCGCGGGTACGCGACGCTGTGGCTGTGGTCGGAGGGTGCGACGTGAGGAGACTCGAGGTGGCGGTGGTCGACTCACCCATCGGGCCGCTGGGGCTGGCGGCCGAGGACGGGGTGCTGGTGGCGGTCACCTTCGACGGACCGGGGCCGCTGGAGGGGTGGGCGGCCAGGGTGCTCGGACGGTGTGAGCTGGTGGCGGTGGCCGATCCCGCTGGAGTCTCGGGCCCGCTCCGTCGCTTCTTCGCCGGCGAGGTGGACGCTCTCGCGCCGGTGCCCGTCCGGCTGCACGGCACCGAGTTCCAGCGCCGGACCTGGCAAACCCTGCGCCGGATTCCCGCCGGCACGACCTGGAGCTACCGCCGGCTGGCGGTGGAGGTCGGCGACCCGAAGGCGACGCGGGCCGTGGGAGCGGCAAACGGGCAGAACCCGGTGCCGGTGGTCGTTCCCTGCCACCGGGTCATCGGCTCGGACGGGAGCCTGACGGGATTCGGCGGGGGGCTGGAACGCAAGCGCTGGCTGCTGCAGCACGAGCGAGCGCTGCAACCTGTGCTGCCGCTCTAGCCGGGTTCTCGTCCAGACTGCGATGCCCGATGCCCAGACCGACCCGTCCCCTCGAGACCCACGCCGAGCGTTCTGAATATGGCGAGACCGGACGCGCCGCGGAGGTGGACACGCTCGCCCCTGCCTTCGTCCGCCGTTTCCGCGGCCGCGTCCGCGCCGAGCGCTTCGGCACCAGCGCGGAGGGCCGCCCCCTGTGGGTCCTCGCCGCGAGCGACGACGGGACGCTCACCCCGGAGAAGGCGCACCGCCGGGGCAGGCCGGTGGTGTTTGCCCTGGCCGGCATCCACCCCGGGGAGATCGACGGCAAGGACGCCGGGTTCCAGCTCCTCCGCGAGCTGCTCGAGGGCACGGCTCTTCCCGGCGTGCTCCGGGAGGTCACCGTCGTCTTCGTCCCCATCTTCAACGTCGACGGGCACGAGCACACCTCGCCGCATCACCGCCCCAACCAGAACGGACCCCGCGAACAGGGCTGGCGCAGCAACGCCTGGAACCTGAACCTCAACCGCGACTGGATGAAGGCCGACTCGCCCGAGATGCGGGCGCTGCTCCCGGTGCTCCTGGCCTGGGACCCACTGGTGTTCCTCGACCTCCACGTCACCGACGGCGCGCATTTCCTCCCTGACGTCTCGCTCCTGGTGGCACCGCTCTTCGAGGGCCCGCCGCCGATGCAGGCGATGGCGCGGGTACTCCAGGAGGAGGTCCACGCCGAGCTGCGAGCCGGCGGGCACCTGCCGCTCGACTTCTACCCCTCGCTGGTTCGCGACGACGATCCGGCCTCGGGCTTCACCCGGACCGTGTATCCGCCGCGCTTCTCCCACAGCTACTGGGGGCTCCGGAACCGGCTGGCGGTGCTGGTCGAGACCCACAGCTGGAAGGACTACCGCACGCGGGTGGTGACGACGCGCGACGTGCTGGCGGCGGCGCTCGCCTCCGTCCGCAAGCACGGGCCGGCCTGGCGGGTGCGGATGCGCCGGCTGGACGAGGAGACGGCGCGCAAGCCACCCACCGCGCTCGACCTGGCCTTCGCCGCCAGCGACGAGACCGAGACCATCGAGTTCCCCGCCTACGCCTACGACCGCGCGCCTTCCCCCGTGACCGGCGGGACGTACCTGCGCTTTCACCTCGACCGGCCCGAGGTCTGGCGCGTGCCACTGCGCAGCCGGCTGCTGCCGACCGAGCGGGTGGAGCTGCCGCGGGGCGGGTGGGCCATCCCGCCGGGCTGGGCCCGGGTGGTCGCCGAGGCGCTGGGGCGGCATGGCATCGAGCACCGGACGCTGCCCCGCGTCACCACTGCGCGGGTCTCCGCATTCGAGCTGACCGACCCCCGTCCCACCCCGGCGCCGTACGAGGGCCGGCAACGGCTCGAGCCGTCGGGCGCGTGGTCGGCGCCGCGGGCCCAAGAGCTGCCGCGCGGCACGCTGGTGGTCCCCATCTCCCAGCCACGGGCCACCCTGGCTGCGCACCTGCTCGAGCCCACCGGTCCCGACTCGCTCACCGCCTGGGGCACGTTCAACGCCGCCTTCCAGCAGCAGGAGTACGTCGAGGCGTACCTGCTCGAGCCGTGGGCCGAGGCGGAGCTGGCGCGCGACGCCGCGCTGCGGGCCGCCTTCGAGGAGCGGCTGCGCGACCCGGCCTTCGCCGGCGATGCCGACGCCCGACGCCGCTTCTTTCTGCTTCGCCACCCCTCGTACGACCAGCGGATCCGCCGCGTGCCGGTGCTGCGGCTCGCCGCCCCGCTGGCATCGCGAAAGGGCTGAGTGCAGGCCCAGCGAGTGCCGTCAGGCGCGCGACCCCTCGGCCGGACCGAAGAAGACCAGGGCCTGCAGCCGCTCATCGATGTCGACGAACCGGTGCTCGAGCCCCGCGGGCACGAAGAGCACCGAGCCCGGTCCGACCTCCCGCTCCTCCCCGCCGGCGCGAAAGCGGCAGCGCCCGGCCACGACGACGTAGACCTCGTCCTCGGTGTGCGGCGACTGGAGGTCGGCCATCCCGGCCTCGAGGACGTACAGCCCGGCGCTGAGTGCCGGAACCCGGAGGAACTCGAGGTACGGGCGCTGAGCGCCACCGCGCTCGGCATCGAGCGCCGCTACGGTCGTGAACACTGCGTCGTTCATGGTGTCCCTCCGTCGCCATCTACCCCAGCTCCACGTTCCTGAGCCGGAGCGCGTTGCCGATGACCGAGACCGAGCTCAGCGACATCGCCGCGCTGGCCAGCATCGGGCTCAGGAGCCAGCCGAGGAAGGGGTAGAGCACGCCGGCCGCAACCGGGACGCCGAGGAGGTTGTAGCCGAAGGCGAAGGCGAGGTTCTGCCGGATGTTCCGCACCGTGGCCCGGCTGAGCCGGCGCGCGCGAACGACGCCGCGGAGGTCGCCCGAGACCAGCGTCACCCCCGCGCTCTGGATCGCCACGTCGGTCCCGGTGCCCATGGCGATGCCCACGTCGGCCCGGGCCAAAGCGGGCGCGTCGTTCACCCCGTCACCGGCCATCGCCACCACTTGACCGGCCTTCTGCAGCTCGGCGATCAGGGCGGCCTTGGCCTCGGGCAGCACGCCGGCGTGCACCTCGGAGACGCCGAGGCTGCGGGCGACGGACGCCGCGGTCGCCGCGTGGTCCCCGGTGGCGATCACCACCCGCATGCCCTCGCGGGTGAGGTCGGCGATGGCCCCGCGGGCCGACTCCTTGATGGGGTCCTCGACGGCCAGCGCTCCGGCGGCCCGGCCGTCGACGACGATGAAGGCGACGGTCCGGCCCCGCTCGCGCCAGCCACGCGCCACCTCGAGGAGCTCGGCGACGTCGGCGTCGGCCACCTCCGGCGGTGGCTCCCGTCCGACGACCACCAGGCGCTCACCCACGCGGCCACTCACACCCGTCCCGGGGTCCGCACGAAACTCGGTGGCCGGCGCGAGGGTCAGCCCCCGGCTCCGGGCCCCGCCGACGATGGCCTCGGCGAGGGGGTGCTCACTGCCAGCCTCGACCGACGCAGCCAGGGCGAGGAGCTCCGCCTCCCTCGCGCCCCGGACCGGGCGCACCTCCACCAGCACCGGCTTGCCCATCGTCAGGGTCCCGGTCTTGTCGACCACCAGCGTGTCGGCGCGCTCCAGCCGCTCCAGCGCGGTGGCGTCCCGGAACAGCACCCCGGCCCGGGCCCCACGCCCCGTCCCCACCATCACTGCCATCGGCGTGGCCAGGCCCAGGGCGCAGGGACAGGCGATGATCAGCACCGCCACCGCGTTCACCACGGCGTGGGCCAGTCGCGGCTCGGGGCCGAGGAGCGCCCAGACGAGTCCGGTCACCACCGCGGTGCCCACCACCGCCGGGACGAAGACGGCCGAGACGCGATCGGCGAGCCGCTGGGCCGGGGCGCGACTGCGCTGGGCCTCGCCGACGAGGCGGACGATGCCCGAGAGCAGCGTGTCCGCTCCCACGCGCTCGGCGCGCATCAGGACGCTGCCGTGTCGATTGATGGTGCCGCCGATGAGCGTGTCTGCCGGTCCCTTCTCCACCGGGATCGGCTCGCCGGTCACCAGCGACTCGTCCACGCTGGTGCGGCCCTCGAGGACCGTGCCGTCCACCGGGACCTTCTCCCCCGGGCGGATGCGGAGGACGTCACCCACCCGGACCTCGGCGAGCGCGACGTCCCGCTCGACGTCTCCCTCGACCCGACGGGCGAACGCGGGCTGGAGCTTCAGGAGGGCCCGCAGGGCGCTTCCGGTCGCCGCGCGGGCCCGGAGCTCGAGCACCTGGCCCACCAGGACGAGGGTGACGATGACCGCGGCGGGCTCGAAGTACACGCCAACCCGTCCGGCGTGGTCGCGAAACGTCGCGGGGAACCAGCCCGGCACCAGCACCGCGACCAGGCTGAACCCGTACGCCACGCCCACCCCGAGCGCGATGAGGGTGAACATGTTCGGGCTCCGGTTGCGAATGGAGGCGATGCCGCGGGCGAAGAACGGAGCGCCGGCCCAGAGCACCACCGGCGAGGCGAGGACGAGCTCGAGCCAGCCGATCCAGCTCGGCGGATGCCAGCCGACCATCTCGCCCATCGCGGCCGCGAGCAGCGCCGCGGTGAAGGGGGCGGACACCAGGAGCCGGCGCTGCATGTCCACCAGCTCGGGATTCGGTGGCTCGTCGAGCGAGACGGTGCGGGGCTCGAGCGCCATCCCGCAGATCGGACAGACCCCGGGCGCATCGCGGACGATCTCCGGGTGCATCGGGCACACCCACTGCGTCGCAGTCGCGGCCGTCGGCGCCTTCGGCTCGAGCGCCATGCCGCATTTCGGGCAGGGGCCGGAGCGGTTCGACTCGACCTCCGGGTCCATCGGGCAGATCCACGCGCCGGCGGGCTGGCCCGGGGAGGCCGCAGGGCGCCGGAGGTGGTCCGACCGCGGGTGCCCCGTGTCCGGGTGAGCCCCGTCCCGCGCCCCGAGGGCTTGCGTCGGCTGCGCGAGGTAACGCCCGGGGTCGGCCACGAACCGCTCGCGGCACCTCGGGTTGCAGAAACCGTACGTCTTCTCCGCCTGCGTCGCGGTCCCGCCCTTGGGGTGCTCGGGATCCACCCGCATTCCGCAGACCGGGTCGAGGTCGGAGGAGAGACTCATGCTCCCCTCGGCCGTCCTCGCCGGTGCGCGCCGCCGAGGACCGGGCGAGGGCGGCCTCCACCGCTGACACACACCCACCGAGGCACGAACTGCTCGTAGCCGAGCGGAGGGAGAGGTGCAACGAATGGCAGCCTTTCGCGATGGCGGCATCTCAGAGGTCGCGGAGCACGGTCCGGGCGCAGGCCAGCCCGGAGGCCCCGAAGACGCCGCCGCCCGGATGCGTGCTCGCCCCGGTGAGATAGAGCCCGGACACCGGCGTCCGGTACCGCGACAGCGACGGCGTCGGCCGGAACCCGAACATCTGGTCCAGCGACATCTCCAGGTGCATCACGTTTCCGTGCAGCAGCCCGAACCGCCGCTCGAGGTCCAGCGGCGTCTGGATGTGCCGGTGGAGGATGCGCCCGCGCATGTTGGGCGCGAAGCGAAAGAGCTGCTCGAGGATCCGGTCGGCCTCCCGCTCGCGAATGCCGTCCCACGTCTCTGCGCCGGAGAGCGCGTAGGGGTGGTACTGGCTCCAGAGGTAACAGACGTGCTTGCCGGCCGGGGCGAGGTCCGGGTCGAAGGCGGAGAAGGTCATGGCGATGAGCTGGGGCTCCGAGGCGCTCCTGCCCAGGAGGTACTCGGCATAGGCCTGCCGCACGGTGGACTCGGAGCGGGCGAGGAGCTGCAGCCCCATGTGCCGGTCGGCCGGCGCTCCGGAGGGCTCACCGAGGTAGTCCGGCAGCACCTCGGTCGCGCAGCGAACGGCCATTCCGAACCCATTGCCCACCCGCGTCGCCGCGACCTCCTCGCCAACCTCCGCCGGGAGATGCTCGGCGCCGAGCAGCTGAAGCAGCGTCGTGCGCACGTGCGCGCCGGACACCACCAGGTCCGCCTCCACCCGTTCACCGCCGGCGAGGGTGAGGCCACGGACCTTCCCGCCACTCACGTCGATGCGCTCGACCGTCGCCTCGGTCCGCACCGTTCCGCCGTCGGCGGCCAGGCGGTTCGCCAGCGCCCGGGTGAGCATCCCCGAGCCGCCGCGGGGGTGCTTGGCGCCGGTGCGATGCACCACCGCGTGCCAGCCCACGAAGGGCGCCGAGGCGCGCTCGTCAGGCCCCGGGCCCGACTGCGCGGCGAGCCAGAGCAGCGCCGTGCGCACCGGCGCAGAGCGGAACCGGCGCTCGATGACGTCCCCGTAGCTCTGGAGAATCTCCTGGAGCCCGGCGCCCATCGGCTTGCGCGGCCCCGGCACGGTGACGAAGCGCCGGCCGACCGCCATCGGCGTCGGTGGCTCCTGGAACACCTTGAAGGTCGCCTCGGCGAGCGGGGTCCAGTCGCGCACGAAGCGGCGATAGGCCTCGGCGTCCTCGCCGCTCACCCGCGCGATGGAGGCACAGGTCCGGTCGACGTCCCGGTAGAAGGCGAGGTGCGGCCCGTCGGGCGTCGGATAGTACGCCCAGGGGTCCATGTCGAGGTACTCCAGCCCGTACCGCGCGAGCTGCAGCTCGTCGAGGATGGGCGTGGCGTGGATCATGATGTGGGCCGAGCTGCCCACGTCGTAGAGGAAGCCTGGGAAGAGCTCCTCGGTGCACACCGCGCCGCCCACCTGCCGGCTCCGCTCGAACACCGAGACCCGGTGGCCGGCCTTCGCCAGGTAGCACGCGCAGACCAGCGCGTTGTGCCCCGCGCCGACCACCGCCACCCGTCTCGACCGCGCCATGCGGCGCCGGACCCTAGGACAGCTTCTTCCTCCCGGCATCCGAGCCGCGGCCCATGCGGGTGGACGGCTCGAGCTCGAGCCAGGCGGCCCGGCAGGCGAGGCAGGCGACCTTGCGGCCCTCGGGGAAGGTCCGCTCGGTGACCACCTCGACGGTGGGGCCCTCGCCCCCAGGACACTGCGGGCACCGCGCGCCCGGCGGCTGCACCGGGTAGGCGCGTTCGTACGGGGGGAGGCGAAGCAGCTTGAACCACTCCACCACCATCTCCTCCGAGAGCTGCACCTGGAGGCCGTGGCGCTCGGGTTGGACCAGATCGTGCCGGAGGGCGAGCCAGTAGAGCCTCAGCGGGGCGAGGTGCCCGTGCATTCCGCGCTTCCGGAACTCGGCGCCGAGGCGCTTCACCATGGCCAGGAGCTCGGTCCGTTCCATGTGACTGAACATAAGTTCAGATGAGGCCTCGAGCAATCGCCCTGGACTCGCTCAGCCTTCCGAGCGGCCGCTCCCCACGCCCGGGGCCGCGGCGGCTCGCCAGGCGCGACCGAACTCGCCGCTCGCCACGTAGCGGGGGAAGGTCATCCACTGCTCGGCGAAGATCCTTGCCACGACGTCACCCGGCCCGCGGAAGGGAACCGGAGCGGTGCGTTCCAGCCGATGCGTCCGGCCCTGCATCGCCATCGCTGCCGCCATCGCGCCGAAGCCCAGCGCCGCCAGCCAGCCGCTCACGAAGGGCGCGGTCAACAGCGTCAAGGTGCCCATCTGGAAGAGGGGGACGGTGAGCGCGTGCACCAGGAGATCGGTGTCCGGCCGGGTAGAGCGACCACTGCCAGTCGAGAAGTGAACCACCGCGATCGTCGCTCATCGGCCGGACCTCCGCCGGAGGCGATCGTGGCACAACCCTGGACCCGGGGCTCAACCCGGCGTGCCCAGATCCACCGAGCGTGCGGTCACCACGTCCCGGGCGCGCTTCCGGCGGCGCATCCGGACCGCGTCGGCGATCCGCACCAGGAAGAGCGCCCCGAGGATGGCCGCCCAGGTGAGCGGCACCCGGACGTCGGACTTGACCCGCCAGACGAAGTGCACGACCGCGAGCACCCCGGCGGCGTAGGACAGCCGGTGCAACGCCTTCCACCGCTGGAAACCGAGCCGCCGCACCGAGGCGTCGGTGCTGGTCCAGACGAGCGGCAGGAGCGTCAGGAAGGCCAGGAACCCGACGATCATGAACTTCCGCTGCGTCACGTCCTCCCAGAGCACCGGCCAGTCGAGCTGCTGGTCGATGCCCACGTAGGTCGTGAGGTGGAGCGCGGCGTAGAAGGCCGCGAACAGCCCCAGCATGCGCCGGATGCGGATCGGCCAGGTCCAGCCGGTGAGGATCTTCAGCGGGGTGCAGGCCAGCGAGGAGACGAGAAACACCAGCGCCAGGTAGCCGAGCTGGTTCAGCGCCACGGCGATGGCATCGGCCCCGAGCGTCCGGTGGGCGGCGCGCCAGCCCAGCACCCAGAGGGGGATCAGCCCCCCGGCGAAGACGCCGGGCTTCAACCAGGGCAGTGGCGGGCGACGGGAGGCCATCGGTCAGTAGAGCGTCTTCGGGTCCAGGCCGGCGTAGAGCCTTGCCACCTCGTCGCCGTAGCCGTTGAAGGGCAGCGTCTTGCGGCGCTCGAACTCGCCGATGCGGCGCTCGGTGGCCTGGCTCCAGCGGGGGTGGGACACCGCGGGGTTCACGTTGGCGTAGAAGCCGTACTCGCTCGGGCCCTCCAGCGACCAGGTGGTGGGCGGCTGCTTCTCGACGAAGCTGATCTTCACGATGCTCTTGATGCCCTTGAAGCCGTACTTCCAGGGCACCACCAGCCGCAGCGGTGCGCCGTTCTGGTTGGGCAGCGCCTTCCCGTAGAGCCCGGCGGCCAGCAATGTCAGCGGCTGGGTGGCCTCGTCCATCCGGAGACCCTCGACGTACGGCCACTCGAGGATGTGGCTGCGTTGCAGCGGCAGCTGCTGCGGGTCGAGCAGGGTCTGGAAGGCGACGTACTTCGCCGAGCCGAGCGGCTCGACGCGCTTGATGAAGTCCCCGAGCGGGAAGCCGAGCCAGGGGATGACCATGCTCCACGCCTCCACGCAGCGCATCCGGTAGACCCGCTCCTCGAGCGGGAACCACTTCAGCAGCTCGTCGATGTCGACACTGAGCGGCTTCTTCACCAGCCCGTCCACCGTCACCGTCCACGGACGGGTCTTCAGCTTCCCGGCGTTGGCCGCAGGGTCGGTCTTGTCGGTCCCGAACTCGTAGAAGTTGTTGTAGTGGGTGACGTCCTCGTAGCGGGTGGGCTTCTCGTCGGTGCTGTACCGTCCGAGCACCTGGAGCGGCGCCGGCTCTGGCGCGGGCTTCCCCTTTCGTCCAGATCGAGAGAGCCCCGGCCCACCCTGGGTCAGCGCCACCAGCCCGGCGCCGGTCGCGGCGGCGGTCAGCACGCCCAGCCCGGCGTTCTTCAGGAACTCGCGCCGGCGGAGGTAGAGCGGTTCGGGGGTGACCTCGCGGGAGGGCGGCTCGGGGGTCTCGGGCTTGGGCATGGGGGCTTCCTCCCCGGGAGACGCGCAGGGCACCGCTTGGGTTACAACCGGGACAGGCCGGATGCCACTCCCGGCCTCCCGCTTGACGGATCGGGCCCTGCCGGGCGGAACTGTGCCTTCCCCGGGAGGCCGAGGGGAACTCCGGGGGATTCCCTCCATGAAGACCCTCCTCACCGTCGCCGCGCTGATCGCGCTCACCATGCCCGCCTGCTCGGACGGTCCGGGCGACAACGACGCCGGCCAGCCGCTCCCGTTCCTCTCCGATCCACTGCGGGCAGACGCCGGCTGCGACTGGCCGCAATGGGGACAGAACTGGGCGCACACCGGACAGGCGTGCGTCGCGGCACAGGGATTCGGGACCGCGCTGGCGACCGTCACCTTCGATCCCTTCGTGCCACAGGAAGTCGAGGAGGCCGCGGGGCTCTTCGGCCGCGACGGCCTGTTCGTCCACTACGCCTCGCCGCTGGTGGTCGGGGACGACCTCTACATGGCGGTGAAGTCCGGCGTGTACGTGAGCTGCAGCCCTCCGGGAAACCTGGGCAACCCGGATCCGTGCGGGTTCGACGCCTGGGACCAACAGGTCTGGACGGTGAAGCATCTGGCCTGGGAGTCCGGTGCCCTGGTGCCCAAGCAGAGCTTCGGCAGCAGCTGGAAGCCGCCGCCGGCGTCGGTGGTGGCCGGATGGGAACCCGTGTTCCAGCCCGCGGTCCACGACCAGGTGGTCTGGGTGCCCGCCGGCTCGGGGACGGTGCTCCGCCTGGATCGGCAGCTCGTCGTCCTCCGGGCCGTGAACCCGTTCACCGACAGCAACCCCAACCGCTACGTCACCGGGCCACTCGTCGTCGATGCCGACGGCACTCTGCTCTACAACGTCATCGAGCTCGACGCGCTGATGCCGGAGTCCGGCGATGCGCGCGGCTACCTGGTGCGCGTGCCGCCTGCGGGAGCACCGACCACGGTGCTGTACCAGAGCATCGTGAACGGCGCGCCGGTGGCCTCGGCCCAGTGCCCGTATTCCTTCCGCGCCGGGAACATCCCTGGCCCCTACCCGGCGACCGTCCCCGTCCCCACCGGGCCCTGTGGCTCGCAGCGCCCGGGGTTCAATGCCGGCCCCGCCATCGGCCCCGGCGGCGTCGTCTTCGTGGTGAGCCGGGCGCACTACGCCCCGAACGACTCATCGCTGGTGGCGCTGAACCCGGACCTGACGCCCCGGTGGACATTCCGGATGCGAGAGCTGATGAACGACGGTTGCGGCGTCCTCGCCACGAGCTGCCGGTCGGGCGCGCCGACCGGGGTGGATCCATCCACCGGGCTCCGGCCCAGCGTCCAGGTGAGCGACCAGGGCTCCTCGGTGCCGGTGGCCCTCCCCGACGGCGCGGTCCTGTACGGGGGATTCACCGCCTACAACGGCGCCCGGGGGCACCTGGTCAAGGTGGGCCCGGACGGGAAGCTGATGGGGACCTATGACTTCGGCTGGGACGTCACCCCCGCGGTCTGGGTCCACGGCAACACGTATTCGATCATCACCAAGGACAACCACTACTTCTCGGCCAGCGGAGCCGAGGGCCCCTACGACATGACCCAGCTCTCGCGCGATCTGAAGGCCGAATGGAAGTACACCGCCACCGAGACCCGGAGCTGCAGCACCGAGCCGGATGGAGGGATGACCTGCGTCTCCGACCACCCCGCCGGATTCGAATGGTGCGTCAACGCCCCCGCCATCGGCCCCGACGGGACCGTGTACGCGAACAGCGAGGACGGGCGCGTCTACTCCATCCGCCAGGGTGGGCAACTCCGCGAGCAGCGCTTCCTGCTCCAGTCGCTCGGAGCGGCGTACACGCCCATCGCCGTGGACTCGAAGGGCCGGGTCTACTCGATGAACGGAGGGGTGATGACCGTCGTCGGGCAGTGAGGCGAATCCCTCGGCGGGACCTCAGGGAAACTCGGCCTCGAGCGCCTCGGCGGTGACGTACCGGGGGGCGATGTCCACCGGGACCTTCCCCAGCCGGGACAGGACCCGCTCGGTCTCGGGGCGATTCACCACCAGCCGGTCGAGGAGCGCCTTCGCCCGCGCCCTGTCGCCGGTGGCCTCGATGGTGAGGAGCTCGCGGGCCAGCGACTCGAACGCCGGGCCCACCTTCTCCGGGACCAGGGTGAAGCGTCCGTCGGGCGCGACCTTGTACGCCCCGGCGTCGAGCAGCCAGTTCAGCTGCACCGCGGTGCCCTTTCCGTGCGCCTCGTTGAGCCCGAAGCGGATCGACCTGAACATGCCGGCCAGGACCGTCGGCCCGAGCCCGCGTCCCATCTCTGCCGGGAGCTGCCCCTGATCGATCAGCCGCTGCATCGCCCAGATGCCCACCACGTCGGCCTTGCACTCCTCGAGAGGACCGTAGGTCTCCTGAAGCTCGGCCCGCGGGGTGGTCTCCCGGGCGCCGACCGTGATCCGCTGGGGACCGATGCCGTGCATCAGCTCGTGCATCAGGATCTGGGTGAAGAACGGGTCGAACTCCACCGACTTCAGCAGCGCGGGAGCGATGGCCACCCTGGCGATGGGCAGCAGGGTGCGGTCGAACTTCGCCTGGTCGATGTTCTTCAGCATGATCCGCTTGCTGCCGTGCGCGGCGACGGTGCGCTCGTCGTTGGGGAGGTTGTAGGCCGCGGTCTGCACGCCGTGGTGGGCGTGACCCGAGGCGAACACGCTGTTGACCACCCGGATCGGCGCCAGGGCGCCGATCTTCGGGTTCTTGTACCGGTCGTCCATCGGCAGCGCGTTCTCCAGTGCCTGGAGCTGCCCGGAGAACCGCTTCAGCTTCTCGGTCTCGGCGGCGTCGACCACGGTGATGTACGCCTCGAAGGCCGCCTTCTGGCCGAACCACTCGTCCTCGTACGTCTCGTAGGGGCCGAAGGTGGGATCGATGGTCGCCTCCAGCTGCATCCAGGCCAGATCGGAGTCGACGTAGTCGTTGCTGAGCAGGGCCCCGGCACGCTTCTCGAGGAAGCTCCGCAGCGACGGCTGGCTGGTGGCCGCCGCGGCCTCTCTCAGCAGAGCGGCGGCCCGGGCGAGCTCACCCTGGTACTCGAGGCTGTAGGGAACCACGGTGAGCCCGCCGCCCGGAAGCCGCCGGATGGTGGTGAAGAAGCCGCCGGCCCGAGCCCGCTCCTCGGCAGTGAGCGTCGACGTCCAGCGCGACACTTCCTCCTTCGTCGCGTCCGCCGGGTAGAAGTTCGCCGAGGCTGGCTTCGCCGGGACGCCGGGAAGGAACGGGGCGTCGTGCGCCAGCCGATCCCAGGGGCCGGAGTTCAGGAGGAAGAAGCTCAGCCGCGCCTGCCCGAGAGGGGTGGGGTCACCGGCCAGACGCACCAGCAGCGCCTCGTTTCCTGCCCACACCTGCCGGAGGAAGAGCGGATCCATCAGGCGCGCGGCCTGCACCAGTCGCCCCAGCGCCCGGCGCTCCGACTCCGGCATCCGGGAGGTCTCCACCGCGATCGGCGTGGGGACGAACTGGTCGAGCGAGGCCCGGAGCTGGGACCGGCCCGGGAGGGGGGCGGCGATGCAGAGCGAGGCGCTGAGCAGACAGGGGAGGACGAGGGGGGCGCGCATGGACCGCCCCGCTTACACCGCTCCACGAGCGGCGTCAGCCAGAACGCCGGGGCGTGATAGACGGCGCCCCTGGTGGACAGAGTCGAGCAGCCTGCCCCGGGCGGGACCGCCGTGGCGTGCCGGAGCGCGAGGTGAGCCTGGTCCCCCTGCTGAGCTGCGGCTCGGTCGAGGAGGCCGCCACCTACAAGGGCGTGCTCGACGCACACGGCGTGCCCTGCGTCATCCAGGGCGAGCACCACCGGTCATTGCTCGGGATGCTCGGCCCCTACGTCGAGGTGCGGCTGCTCGTTCCGGAAGGGCAAGAGGGAGCGGCGCTCCGCCTGCTCCGTCCCGCACCGACTCCGGTGCCCGAGGACGCGGACATTCCAGATCCGCTCCATGGGCGCCGCAGACGCCGGCTCGCCTGGGCGGCGCTGCTCGTCCTCGGCGGCCCATCGCTGGTGGCCGCCCTGCTCGCCCTCGCCGCGCGCTGCGGCTGAGCGCTCAGCGCGGCGGCGCGAGCGGACCCTTCGCCGGGGAGGACTCCACCTTGGGCCGGATGGCGCTCATCGCCAGGCCGATCATCGCCCCCACGTCGCTGAGGTTCGAGGGGACCACCAGGGTGTTGGCCGACTTGGCGAGCTTGCCGAACTCGTTGATGTACTGCTCGGCGACCCGCAGCTGCACCGCCTCGAAGCCCCCGCTGGAGTTGATGGACTCGGCCACCGCCCGGATGCCCTCGGCGGTCGCCCGGGCCACGGCGAGGATCGCCGAGGCCTGGCCCTCGGCCTCGTTGATCTGCTGCTGCTTCTTGGCCTCGGACTGCTTGATGACCTGCTGCTTCTGTCCCTCGGCGGAGTTGATCGCCGCGTCGCGCTCACCCTCGGACTGGAGCACGGTGGCGCGCTTCTCCCGCTCGGCGCGCATCTGCTTCTCCATCGCGGCGATGATGTCGCGAGGCGGGGTGATGTTCTTGATCTCGTAGCGGAGGACCTTCACTCCCCACGCCTCCGAGGCCTTGTCGACTTCGCTCACCACCTGCCCGTTGATATGGGTGCGCTCCTCGAAGGTCTTGTCGAGATCGATCTTCCCCACCTCGCTGCGGAGCGTGGTCTGCGCCAGCTGGGTGATGGCGAAGACGTAGTTGGTGATGCCGTAGGAGGCCCGGCGGGGGTCCATCACCTTCATGTAGAGGATTCCGTCCACCCCCACCTGCACGTTGTCCTTGGTGATGCAGATCTGCTCGGGGATGTCGATCGCCTGCTCCTTCAAGGTGTGGCGGTAGCGGATGGCGTCGAAGAACGGCACCAGGAAGTGGAACCCGGCCTCGGCCACGCCGCTGAAGCGGCCCAGGCGCTCGATGACGTAGGCGTTCTGCTGGGGAACCACCACCGCGGTCTTGAAGAGGACGACCGCGACCAGGATCGCCAGGAGAACACCCAGGAAGAGCAGCGCTTCGGTCATGTGTTTCCTCCGCCGGGCGTCCATCCGCCGCGGCCCTCGGTTCCGCCGAGCCACACCGTCAATCCCTCGATCCGGTCCACCGGGACCCGCTCGCCCACCCGCACGGTCCGGTTGGCCTGCGCATTCCACGAGCTGCCCCGGAGCTCGACCTTCCCCACCGCCCCGGGGCGGACCTCCTCGGTGACCACCGCCCACTCGCCCTTCATCTCCTCCCCGGGGAGCGACGGCGGTCCGATGCCGAGGCGCTGCATCACTGGCCGGCGGAGAAGGAAGACCCCCCCGACCGACAGGATGCTGAACAGCAGCCACTGTAGCCACTCGGGGCCGGAGAGGTGCAGCACGGTCAGCAGCCCCACCAGGAGCGCCGCGACCCCGAAGAAGATCGCGAAGAAGCCGCCGGGCGTCACCAGCTCGAAGATGAGCAGACCCACGCCAGCCACGAGCCACATCCACCAGATCACGGTGCCACGCACGCTAGCACGCGACCCGGCGGATCTCCGTGGTCGGAGGCGGCGATCCGCGATACCAAGCGGACGGTGGGAAGCCAGGCCAACCCCGGCGGTCGCGCGAGACACCGGTGAGCGCCGCGGCGAGGAGCGAACGGCTCCGCTGGGCGGTGGGCCTGCTGTTCCTCGGCCTCGGGCTCGCGTTCGCCCTCAACCCGCGGCGGTGCATCGACTTCACCGTCTTCCGCACCGCCGGCGCCCGCTGGCTCGCCGGGACGTCGCTGTACCGGGCCGAGGACGGGCCCATGCCCTTCAAGTATGCCCCACCGGTGGCGGTGCTCCTCGCCCCGCTCGCGCTCCTCCCCCGGTCGGTGGGCGCGGTGCTCTGGAACCTGGGCTCGGTGGCCCTCCTCCTCGCGGCGCTCCGGCGGCTCCCGCGGGTGGACCCGGGCCCGGGCGAGGCCGACGGGAGCTGGGCGGCGCTGGCGCTGGCCGGGCCGATCGCCACCGTCCTCTTCTACGGGCAGGTGGACCTCTGGCTGCTCGGCCTGGTGGTGCTCGCGGCGGCGGCCGGGACCCGCGCCCGCGGAGGGGTGGCGCTGGGGCTCGCGGTGCTCACCAAGCCCCCGGCGGTGTTCGCCGGGCTGTTCTTCCTGGCCCGCCGCCGGTGGCGGGCAATCGCCGCCGGTGCAGGGGTGGTGCTGCTCGTCTGCGCACTGGCCGCCGCCCGGGTGGGCCCCTCGGCGTTCACGGCCGAGGTCTCCGCGTGGCGTGGTCTGGTGGAGCGGAGCACGGTGGCGTGGGTGACCGGGCCGAATCCGCAGGGGCTCCCCACCCTCATCCTCGACGTCGCGGGCTGGCTCGGCACGCGCCCCGACCCCGACGCCCTCTGGCTGGCCCAGCTCTCGGCGACGCTGTTCCTCGCCGCGCTGGTGCTGGTGGTGCGCGACGACGCCGGGGCCACCTTCCGGATGACCACCCTGGCGGTGGCGATGGTCTCGCCGCTCGCCTGGCGTGCCAACTTCGTCCTCGCCTTGCCCGCGGTGCGTCGGCTGGTCGCGGCCTCGCGGGCGGGCGATGTGCTCTGCCGAGCCGTCCTCGCCGGCGTGGTGGTGGCCAGCCTGCTCACCTCGGGGGTCCTCGGCCGGACCACCACCGAGCACCTCCTGGCCTTCCGCCCCTGGGGCCTGCTCGGGCTGCTGCTGGTGGTCGTCGAGTTCTCGGCGCCACGCCCAGCAGGACCCGTGCGTCCCGCCGCCCCACCTGGCTAGAACGCATCGGTCCCTGGCAATGGCCGAGCTCCTCACCATGACCCCGCAGGGGCTGTACTGCGCGCGCGGCGGCTTCCACGTCGACCCCTGGCAGCCCGTGCCCCGGGCGGTGCTCACCCACGCCCACGCCGACCACGCCCGGGAAGGGAGCGCGGCCTACCTCTGCGCCGCGCCAGGACTTCCCATCGTCCGTCACCGTCTCCCTGGAACCGCCATCGAGGCGTGGCAGTACGGCGAGCGGCACGGCATGGGTGACGTCCAGCTCTCGTTCCATCCCGCCGGGCACGTGCTCGGCTCGGCGCAGCTCCGCATCGAGGCGGATGGTCAGGTCTGGGTGGTCAGCGGCGACTACAAGCGCGCGGCTGATCCGACCTGCGCCCCCTTCGAGCCGCTGCGGGCCGACGTCTTCCTCACCGAGGCCACCTTCGGGCTGCCGGTCTTCCGCTGGGAGCCGACCGACTCGGTCATCGAGGACCTGCTCCGCTGGTGGGAGGCGAACCGCGAGGCGGGGCGAGCCTCGCTGGTGTTCTGCCACGTGCTCGGCAAGTCGCAGCGGCTCCTGGGCGAGCTCGGGCTCCGCACCGACCGCCGGGTCTTCGCCCATGGGGCCATCGCCGGGATGTGCGACGTCTACCGTGAGGCCGGGGTGCGACTGCTCCCCCTGGAACGGGTGGCGGACACCGCGAAGGGGAAGGACTTCGCCGGCGAGCTGGTGCTCGCGCCCATCACCGCCCGGGGCACGCCGTGGATGCGGCGCTTCGGCGACGCGGCGGTCGCGCTGGTGAGCGGCTTCATGCGGGTCCGCGGTGAACGGCGGCGCCGGAGCGTGGACCGTGGCTTCGCCCTCTCCGACCACGCCGACTGGCCTGCGCTGCTCGACACCATCCGGGAGACCGGCGCCCGCCGGGTGCTGGTGACGCACGGGTACGCGGTGCCGCTCGCCCAGCGGCTCCGCGAGATGGGCTTCGAGGCCCAGGCGCTCGAGACGCCGTACGGACCTGACCAGGAGGAATTGGTGACGCAGGAGAACCCTCGATGAGGACCTGGGCCCGACGCATCGCGGTCCTGCTGGGGGCGCTGCTGGTCGCGGCGGTGGTGGTGGCCATCGTCGACCTCCGCGGGCAGCTGCCGGACGGTCGCACGCCGCGCATCCCCGGCCTCGGGGCGCCGGTGGAGGTCTCCTTCGACGCGCGCGGCATCCCCACGGTACGTGCTCGCTCGCTGGCCGACGCCCTGCGGGTCGAGGGCTACCTCCAGGCCCGCGAGCGGCTCTTCCAGATGGAGCTCTCCCGGCGAGTGGCCGGCGGCGAGGTCTCGGAGCTGGTGGGCCCGGCCGCGCTTCCGCTCGACCGGCGGCAGCGTGTCTACGGGTTCGCCGGGGTGGCCGAGGAGGCGGTGCGGCGCCTCCCGGCCGAGGAGCGGGACGACGCCCAGGCGCTCGCCGAAGGCATCAACGCCTTCATCGCCTCGCACCAGGGGCGCTGGGGGCTCGAGTTCCAGCTGCTGGCGCTCGAGCCGCGGGCCTGGACCCCGGCAGACTCCATCCGGGTCCTGCTGCTGATGCACCAGCAGCTGTCCGAGAGCTGGGAGAAGGAGCTGGTCGCCGAGGCCCTCGCCGCGCTCCCCGCAGAACGGCGTGCGTTCCTGCTCCCCGACGTCAGCACCGACGACGTGCTGGTGGTCCCCGACGCCGAGCCCCGGCCGGCCCCGAGCACCGCGGGCCTCCTCACCCGGGGCGCGCCGCCCGCAACCCCGGTCTTCCTTCCGCCCCGGCCCGGGCCGCTCGAGGTGCTGGGCGTTCCGCTGGAGCCGTCCGGCCGGGCGTCTCCGCCCGAGGTGGGGAGCAACGGCTGGGTCATCTCCGGGGCCCACACCGCACGGGGCAAGCCCATCCTCGCCAATGATCCGCACCTGGGCTTCACCGCGCCGGGCACCTGGTACCCGATGCGCATCGAGCTGCTCGCTGCCGACGGCACCGTGCAGCGCTGGGTGCAGGGAGTGAGCCTGCCCGGGCTCCCCGGCCTGGTCATCTTCCAGAACGACCGGCTGGCCATCGGGTTCACCAACACCGGCACCGACGTGCAGGACACCTACCACGAGCCCGAGGCGAGCAGCCGGGTGGAGCACATCGCGGTGAAGGGCGCGCCCGCCGAGACGCTCACCGTCTCCCTCGGCCGGCACGGGCCGATGGTGCGGCCGGGCCTCGCCTTGCGCTGGGCGGCCCTGGACCCGTCCACCCTGCGCCTCCCGGTGGGGAAGATGATGCTCGCCAGGGACTGGGCGAGCCTCAACGCGGCGGCGGACGGCTTCCTCGGCCCGGGGCAGAACGTGCTCTACGCCGATGTGGACGGGCACATCGGCTGGCGCGCCGCGGGCATCCTTCCGCTGCGCGCGCCCGGAGACGACGGGCGGACGCCGCGCGACGGGTCGAGCACCGCGCACGACTGGTCCGGATACCTGCCGGCCGCGCGGATGCCGCGGGTGATCGATCCGCCGTCCGGCCGGGTGGTGACGGCGAACCAGCGCCTCATCGGGACCGCGAGTGGCTTCCACTGGCCCTCCGACTGGGCATCACCCACCCGGGCGAGGCGCATCGGCCAGCTGGTGGCAGGCGAGGGGCAGGACGCGCGCGCGGTCCGGGCGATGCAGCTGGACACGGTGGGGATCGTCCACCGCGAGGTCATCGAGCGGCTCGCGCCGCTGCTCCGCCCCGAGCTGGCGAAGGCGTTCGGCGGGTGGGACGGGCGCGCCACCGCCGACTCCCGCCTGTTCCGCGCGGCGGAGGAGGTTCGCCGCCGCGCCTACCTCGCCATCGCCGCCGCCGCGCTGAAGGGTTCGAATGTCACCCCCGCCGAGCTCGACTGGTACAACAACGACCCCACCCTGCTGGCCGGCCTGCGCGCCTCCCCCGAGGCGTGGCGGAAGGCCGGGCTGGGCGACCGGGACGGGGTGCTCGGCGCGGCGGTGCGCGACGTCCCGCTCGACGGCCCGTCGTGGGGCGAGGAGAACCGGCTGGAGGTGAAGCATCCCTTCGGAAGGTCCGGGGGCGTGCTGGGGTGGATCTTCAACCCGCCCGAGCCGCCGATGTCGGGCTGCGACCGCTGCGTCCGTGTCGCCACGCCGCGGTTCGGGCAGAGCATGCGCTTCGTGGTGGACTTCGCCGACCCGGAGGCGACCACCCTGGTGCTGGCCCTCGGCGCCTCGGGACACGTCGCCAGCCCTCACCGCACCGACCAGCAGCGGGACTGGCTGGAGGGCGACCTCGACGGGCTGCGCACCCGGCTGCATGCGCCCGCGGTGGGGCGGCCGCTGGTCTTCTCCCCGTGAAGCGCTTCGCGGACCTGTACGAGGCGCTCGACTCCACCACTTCCACGCTGGCCAAGGTGGCGGCGATGGTCCGCTACTTCCGCCAGGCCCCCCCGCGAGACGCCGCCTGGGCGCTGTGGTTCCTGACCGGGCGCCGGCCGAAGCGGCTCCTCGGCGTGCGCCTGCTGGTGGGCTGGACCCTGGAGCTCACCGGCACGCCGGACTGGCTGTTCGGCGAATGCTACGCCGTGGTGGGCGACCTCGCCGAGTGCATCGCGCTGCTGCTCGACGACGGAACCCGCGTCACCCATCCCGACCCCACGCCGCTGTCGGAGTGGATGGAGCAGCGCATCCTCCCGCTGCGCGAACTGGAGCCCGAGGAGCAGCGGGCCCGGGTGACCGGCTGGTGGAGCACCCTCGACCGGCGCGAGCTGTTCCTCCTCAACAAGCTGCTCACCGGTGAGCTCCGGGTCGGCGTGTCGGCCACCCTCGTCCTCCGCGCGCTGGCCGAGGTGGCGGGGCTCCCTCCGGCGCTCCTCGCCCAGCGAACGATGGGCGACTGGACGCCGTCGGCCGGGTTCCTCGAGCGCATCCTCGCCCGCGAGCACGTCACCGACGACGCGTCGCGGCCCTACCCCTTCTTCCTCGCCTCTCCGCTCGAGGACGGGCCGGAGTCCCTGGGCGAGCGCGCCGCCTGGCAGGCGGAGTGGAAGTGGGACGGCATCCGGGGCCAGCTGGTGAAGCGGGCGGGCAAGGTGTTCCTCTGGTCGCGGGGCGAGGAGCTCATCACCGAGCGCTTCCCCGAGGTGGTCGAGGCCGGCGAGACCCTGCCCGACGGCACCGTGCTCGACGGCGAGGTGCTGGCCCACGGCGAGGACCGGCCGCTGCCCTTCGCCCTGCTCCAGAGGCGGATCGGGCGACAGACGCTGACCCCGAAGATCCTCACCCAGGCCCCGGCAGCCTTCATGGCCTACGACCTGCTCGAGCACGGTGGGCAGGACGTCCGCGAGCTGCCGATGTCCGAGCGCCGCGCGCGACTCGAGGCGCTGCTCGCCGCACGGCACCGCCGCTTCTTCGTCTCCGAGGTGCTCGGCGACCGGAGCTGGGAGGCGCTGGCCGGACGACGGCGCGAGGCCCGCGAGCGAAAGGTGGAAGGGCTGATGCTGAAGCGCCTCGACTCGCCCTACCGCACCGGCCGCCGCCGCGGAGACTGGTGGAAGTGGAAGATCGACCCGTTCCAGGTCGACGCGGTCCTGCTCTATGCGCACCCGGGGAACGGCCGCCGGGCCAACCTCTTCACCGACTACACCTTCGCCGTCTGGGACGAGGGGACGCTGGTCCCCATCGCCAAGGCGTACTCGGGCTTGAGCGATGCGGAGATCCGCGAGCTCGACGGCTGGGTGCGCTCACACACCCTGCAGCGCTTCGGGCCGGTGCGGGCCGTGGAGCCCAGCCAGGTCTTCGAGCTGCACTTCGAGGGCATCGCCCGGTCCACCCGGCACAAGTCCGGGGTCGCGGTGCGCTTTCCGCGCATCGCCCGCTGGCGCACCGACAAGCCGGCGAGCGAGGCGGATACGCTGGAGAGCCTGAAACGGATGATCCCCGGGGCGGCTCACCCCGGGGACCCTTGAGCGATCAGGCCGGACGCGGTCTCAGTTCGGGGGGACCCAGAGGGTGAAGCTCACCGGCTGCGACCCCCCCACCTGGTTCAGGGCATCGGTGGCGTGGAGCCGGATGGTGCCCGCCCCCCGATCGCAGCCGCCGGCGGGGTTCAGCGCGCTGCTGTCCCAGTTGGCGAGCACGTTCGGCCCGTTGATGGGGATGATGTTGGGGATGCTCACCGTCATGTCCACCTCGGTGCAGCCCGGATTGCTGGACTGCCACGTCCACCGGTAGCTGAGCGGCGCCTGACCGCCGGACACGTACGCCCCCATCACCACCGTCGAGCCGATCTGCGCCGAGTCCCCGTTGCTCGGGTAGGCGATGTTCACCGTGGGCCCGGGCGGAGGATCCTGCACGGTGATGGTGATCGACGCCGAGGCGCTGGTCCCGTACTGGTTGTGGGCGGTGAAGGTCAGCGTGCGCGAGCCCGCGCTGGCCGGGGTGAAGGTCTGCGCGCAGCGCGTCCCGCTGAACCCGTCCCCGGAGTTGCTGCTGCTCCAGGACACCCAGTTCGCCGGGGTGGGCGCCTTGCAGAGGTCGGCGAGGTTGTCGATGGCCCTGCCGAGGATGCTGAACGGCCGCCCGGTGTAGATGGGGTCGCTCCCGGTCGGCTGGAGGATCTGCACCAAGGGCGGGGTGTCCTTCACCGTGAGGTGGATCTGCGCCTGGCCGGTGGCGCCCTGGCTGTCCCGCACCGTGGCGGTGATGACCTGCGCCCCGAGGGTCTGGAGCTCGTGGGTCAGGGTGAGACCGCTTCCGAGGTCCCCCTCCTGGTCCGAGCTCCAGGCCACCTCGCAGCAGGCGTTTCCGTCCTCGAAGTCCTTCACCTGGGCGGTGAGGGTGACCCCGGGCAGGCCCACGTAGACGGTCGCCGCCTCGGTGGGAGTGGTGATGCGGATCTGCGGCGGGTTGTTGCCCTTCTGCAGTGCGGCCTTCACCGCGTCGAGCGCGTTGATCACCAGCCCGTTGTTGTCGTCCGTGGGGTCGGCGGTCCGGAGCAGGATGTCGTAGACCTCGTCGGCGTTCAGCGAGGGGTCCGCGGCCCAGACCAGCGCGGCGATGCCGGCAGCGAAGGGAGAGGAGAAGCTGGTCCCGCTGTCGAAGCGACCGGCGCTTCCCTGGAGGGTTCCGTTCCCGTCTCCGTCAGGGCCGACGATCACCGTGAACGGGGCGTAGAGGTCCACCGAGTTGTCCTGCTTCGTCGGCGAGTCGAAGTCCTTCTCCCGGCGGCGCTGCTGCTTGCCGAAGTTGCTCCCCGGGTCCGCGGTCCGCGTCCCGTACTTCAGCCCTCCGACGCAGACCGCGTCGTCGAGCTCGCAGGGCAGGTACACGTCGGACTCCCAGCAGCCGATGAAGCAGTCCTCGTGGTCCACGTCCTGCCCCTCGTTGCCCGCAGCGGCGAAGACCAGCGCCCCCTGGCCGATGCGGATCTGCACCGGCCCGAACGTCTTCCCGCGCAGCAGGGTGATGATGTTGTCCAGGGGCTTGATCGCGAAGCCGAAGGTGCCGGGCACCGACACGGTGGCGCTGATGTTGATGACCCGCGGGCCCTGCAGCAGCGAGCCGATGACCTTGAGGGCGTAGCCCACGTACTGGAAGACGTCCGGGGAGGGGCTGGGCACCGCGATCAGGTCGGCGATGGGGCCGGCCGTGCCCGCGCCGCCGTAGCCGTTGTCCACCACCCCGGCCAGCGTGGACATGGTGGCCGTGCCGTGCCAGGGGCACGGGCTCCCCCCGGTGCACGTGGAGGGGTTCATCATCCCCCACCCGTTCGAGGGGACCATGGTCATCGCCGCCGGCACGTCGGGGGTCTTCAGGAACCCGCCGTCGAGGATGAGGATCTTCACCCGGTTCCCGAGCTTCCCCGCCGCCTGCAGCGCCTGCCAGGCCTCCGGCACGCGGTGCACCTTCATGTGCGGCCAGCTGAAGGGGTCGGAGCTGACGTTGTAGGGGTAGTCCTTCGAGGACGGCGCCGCCGCTCCCTCGGTGGCGGTGCCCTCCCAGATCCCCGAGGGGACCAGGAGCGGGTTGATGCCGATGGAGAGCGACGGATCCGCCAGGCTCTCCTCGGCGGCGACCGCGAGGAGCCTCGTCACCCGGTCGCTGGACACCCGGTGATCGCCCCGCGCCAGCGGATCGATGCTCTGCAGCCTCGCCCCGAGCTGCGAGACGTCGACGCCGCTCGGGTCGATGCGCACCAGGTACATCCGGAAGCTGGTCGTTCCCACCGCATCGAACGGAGCGTCGGAGACGATGCTTCCCTTCCATCGGGCGGCGAGGGCGTCCACCTTCGCCTTCTGGTCGGTGACCACCAGCAGCTCGTCGAGCACCAGGTCGGCGTGGGTCCCGTTCGATCCTTGTAGCCGACCCACTGCCCGGTCCGGACCGCCCTCGATGCCGGCCACCGTGCCCATCGCTGGCACGACCCCGGGATCGGTCAGCACCGTGGGGGCAGGCGGACGGTTCCCGCCATTGCCGTTGTTGTTGTTGCCCGACTGGGCGCAGGCGCCAAGCAGCAGCACCACACCCAGCAGTCGCACGCCTCTGGGAATCATGGATCCTCCGGTGATGGAGCGACCCTCGAAGCACCGGCCGTGCCTCCCACGACTTTCGCGGTGTTGCCCGTTCGCTCGGCGGGCCGGTCACGCTGCGGGTCGACGGATGTCACACCCGGCAACCCCCGGTGTCACGGCCCGGTGGCGCCCCGTGTCCCGGGAGGCGCCAGCCGCTGGAGACGGACCAGGACCTCGGCATCCTCGGAGTCGAGTCGGGCCCGCAGTGGCGTCAGCTCGTGCAGCGCGGAGACGAGCTCGACCGACGCGGTGGAAGCACGCCCCTGGGCGCGGGCGACGAGGTAGCCCAGCAGCGCGGCGCGGGCCCGGAGCGCCGGAAGCTCCACCCCCATCTCCGTTCCCTGCGCTCGGTCCGGCTCGAGCGAAGTGCGGGCCTCGGCGAGCGAGCGCTCCGCCTCCTCGAGGCGCCGCAGGTCCAGCTCCAGCTCTCCCCGGAACAGCAGAAGGTCCGCCTGGTCCTGGCGACGCCGGGCGTTGCCGGGTTGCTCGGTGCGCATCGCCCCGACCTCCGACAGCGCAGGCTCGAGGAGCGCCAGGGCCTGGGCCGGGGAGCGAGGGCGCTCCGCCTCCGCCGCGCGGTCGTGGGCCACCACCCACAGCTGGCGCACGATCGAATCGCGGGGACGCGCCGCACGCAGCGGCCCGCCGAGCTCGATGGCCTCGGCCGCGGACCTCCGCGCGGGCTCGACCCGTCCCGACCGCCGCTGCGCCGCCGAGAGCTCGTTGAGCGAGCGCATCAGCCCCTGACGCCAGAGCGCGTTGTCCGGCTGCTCCCGGACCAGCGTCCGGTAGAGCGCGACCGACCGGTCACAGTCGGGGAGCCCCCTCGCCGGGCGCCCCTCGTCCGCCCCGAGATGGCAGCGGTCGGCCAGGGTGGAGGCGAAGCTGTCGCGCCACCTGCGGTTGGAGGGATCGCCCTCGGCCAGCGCCCGCCGCGTCTCCACCGCCTCGTCCAGCAGCGTCCGAGCGCCGGCGCGGTCTCCCCGGGCGGCGTCCACCACGGCCTGGACGTGAAGCGCGCCGGCGAACTCGGCGCGCAGCGAGGCGTCCTCGCCATGGCGGCCAGCGAGCTCGCGCCAGAGCGCGACGCTCCGGCAGAGCGCGGCGTGCGCCTCGTCCAGCCGCCGGACCTGATCGAGGAGGTTGCCCAGTGTGAGCTCGGCGTTGGCCAGCTCGCGGAGGGACTCGTCGCTGCGGCTCCGCTCCACCAGCGCCGCCACCCGGCCACGGCCCAGCTCCAGGGCGGCCAGCGCCGCGTCGGTCTCGCCGCGGCGGTAGAGGAGGTTCCCCAGGTACGCCGCGGACCGGTAGACGTTGCGCTGGAGGGCGAACTCGTCCGGACGGAGGGTCGCCGCCCGGAGCGCGAGGTCCACCGCGCGCTGGCTCGCCTGGCGAGCCGGGTCCAGGTGGCCCAGCGCCTCCTCCGACATGGCGATCCGCGCCGCGCTGTTGCTCACCGCCCGGAGACGCTGAGGATCGTCCGGGGACTCGGCGAGCACCGACTCCCGGAGCTGCAGGGCGCGGCGCTGGAGCGGCAGCGCGCGGGCCGAATCGCCACGACCGAGCGCCACGTCGCCGAGCAGCTCCAGTGCCGCGGCCGCGCGGAGACGGGCATCCGGGCCGGGCCGCGCCTCCACCGACTGGAGCCGCTCGTAGTACTCCTGCACCCGCTCGCCAGTGCTGGCCAGCAGGTCGAGCCGGCCCACCTCCTGCAGGTCGTCGCGCAGCTTGAACACCACGAACTGCACCAGCTCCTCGGCGGCGTCGCGGCGTGTCTCGGCCACCACCCGCAGCGCCTCGGCGCGGCGCTTCTCCTGGATCACCCGCCAGAGCGAGAACGCCCCCCCGAGCATCAGGACCGCCAGCGAGACCGCGCTCACCCGGATCAGGGTCCGGTGCCGGCGCATCCAGTGAGACACCAGCTCCCGGGGAGTGTAGGCGTGCGCCCGGACCCGCCGGCCGGCGAGGTAGGCAGTCAGGTCCTCCGCCAGCGCCGAGGCGTCAGGGTAGCGGTCGCGAGGAGCCACCGCGAGCGCCCGGTCGACGATGCTCGCCAGCTCCGGCGGCACGGTGGGCACCGAGCCGCGCAGAGCGCGCGGAGGACCGGTCCGGACCTGGCCGAGGATGTCCGCCGCGGACTCGCCCACGTACGGCGGCGCGCCGGACACCACGTGGTAGAGCAGCGCGCCGAGCGCCCACACGTCGGAGCGGGTGTCCGCGGGCTCACCCCGGGCCTGCTCCGGAGGCATGTACGCCGGCGTGCCCAGAGCGCCCCCGGCGACCGTGAGCCCGCCCGAGCCTCCGGACCCGCTGGACACCTCGTCGGCGCCCTGCCGCTCGGGAGGCCCGGACGTCTCCTTTGCCAGCCCCCAGTCGGCGACCAGCGTCTCGTCGAAGTCGCCAAGCAGCACGTTCGAAGGCTTGAGATCGCGGTGGATGACCCCGGAGGCGTGCGCGTACGCCACGGCGTTGCACGCCGCCAGGACCCGCGGCACCAGGGACAGCCGTGCCTCGAGCCCCTCCGCTGCGGCGATGGCGCGGTCCAGCGGGAGCCCGGTGCTGCGCTTCATCGCCAGGAACGGCTCTCCGGTGCTGAGCCGCCCCATCTCGTGTACCGGGACGATGGCCGGGTGCTGGAGCCGGGCGGTGATGCGACCCTCACGCAGGAAGCGCTCGACCGCCACCGGGTCGCTCCGCTGGAGGATCTTCAGCGCCACCTCGCGCCCGAAGCGCCGGTCCCGGGCGAGGAACACCCGGCTGCTCCCGCCCGTGCCCAGCTCGGCGCCGAGCACGTAGGCGTCTTCGGCCACCACCACCAGCTCGGGCTCCTGGCCCGCGCTCAGGACCTGCCCCGGAGTCTCGGTGACGGCGCTCACCGTGCTCGAGGGGTCACCCGGAGCGAGCGGCTCGGGCAGGTCCACGGATGCAGCCGGCGATGGTCGACGTTCGGGCACCGAGGGCTCCGGGGTCGCGGTCGATGATAGGCTCGGTCCTCGGTGGGCACGTCAAAGAGGGGCTCCGGGGGCCGCTCCACCGCCCCGGAACTCGGCTCTCAGGAAGAGCGGCGGCCGTTCCGTGTCCAGCAGCTGGTGCCGGTGTTCGGGCCCGACGGCCGACATCCGCCGCGGGTGACGCTCCGACATGCACCCCTGGTGCTTGGACGCGAACCCGAGGAAGAAGGCATCGCCCTCGACGACCCCGAGGCGTCGCGTCGGCACGCGGCGGTGGAGCCGTCCCGGGACGGCTGGGCCGTGCGTGACCTGGGAAGCCACAACGGCACCTACCTCGACGGGGTGCGCTGCGAGGGCGGTGTGCTCCGCCACGGGTCGGTGCTGCGGCTCGGCCGTTCGCTGGTGCTGTTCCTGGATCAGTGGGTCGATGCAGGAGAGCCGCGCACCCCCGAGACGTCGCTCAAGGGAATGAGCCTCCCGATGCAGCGGCTCCGCCGGGAGATCGCCCAGGTCGCACCGACGACCGTCCCGGTCCTGGTGCTCGGCGAGACCGGGGTGGGGAAGGAGCTGGTGGCCCGGGAGATCCACCGGCTCAGCCAGCGCCCGGGGGAACTGGTGGCGGTGAACTGCGCCGCCATCCCCGCCTCGCTCGCCGAGGCCGAGCTGTTCGGGCACCTGAGCGGCGCGTTCACCGGCGCCGCGCAGAGCCGCGACGGGCTGATGGCGGCAGCGCACCGGGGCACGCTCTTCCTCGACGAGATCGGCGAGCTTCCGGCGGACGTCCAGCCCAAGCTGCTGCGGGCCCTCGCCGACGGGGAGGTGCGCCCGGTGGGTGGAAGCGCGGTGCGCCGGGTCGACGCCCGGATCGTCTCCGCGACGCGGCGGGCGCTGGTGGAGGACGCTCGCTCCGAGACCTTCCGGGCGGACCTCTATGCCCGGCTCGCGGGCTGGCGCCTCGAGGTGCCGCCGCTGCGCGACCGGAAGGAGGACATTCTGCCGCTGGCGATGCACTTCCTCGCCGCCGCCGGTGCCCGCGCGGGCCTCTCCACGCATGCCGCCGAGGCCTTGCTGCTCCACGACTACCCCTTCAACGTGCGTGAGCTGGAGCGGGCGATGGCCGCCTCGGCGGTACGCGCTCACGGCGAGCCGATGCTCCGGCGCACCCATCTGCCGTCGGAGATGGCCCCGGCGGCGGCGCGGCGGCCGGCGCCGGCCGACACCGGGCCCAAGCGTCCCACGCCCATCGTTCCCGAGGCGCTGGTCCCCGACTCGGACACGCCGGATCGCGCCGCGCTGGTGCGGGTCCTCGAGCACTTCGGGGGCAACGTGGAGCGGACGGCGAGCTACTTTGGGAAGAACCGGAAGCAGATCTACCGCTGGCTCGAGGCCGAGGGGCTCGATCCGGCCGATTTCCGCTGAACGGACCCGCGCGTGCGCATCGTCGACGCCCACACCCACCTGCTTCCCGACCGGCTCGGCCGCGCCATCCGCGCCTACTTCACCCAGGCCCTTCCCCCCGAGTCGTTCCCCTACCCGCCCGAGCCGGACGTCGCCCACGCTGCCCTGCGCGAGGCCGGTGTCGCCCGGTGCTGGTCACTCCCCTACGTCCGCCGCTCCGGCTCAGCGCCGGCGCTCAACCGCTGGATGGCCGAGACCTGGGGCTCCGACCCCCTGGTCGAACCCGCGGGCACGGTGCACCCCGGAGACGACGTCCGGGCGGTGGTCGACGAGGCGCTGAGCTTGAGCCTTCGGCTGTTCAAGCTTCACTGCGCGGTCGGTCAGTTCTCGCTCGATGACGAGCGGCTCGCCCCGCTGTGGGAGCGGGTGTCCGACCGCGGAATTCCGGTGGTGGTGCATCTGGGTCACTCGGTCGTCGGGCCCACCGAGCCCGACGAGCTGGCTGCGCTCGAGCGGGTCGCCAGCTCGTGGCCCGAGGCTCGCGTCGTCCTCGCCCACCTCGCCGCTCCGTCCGTGCACGAGGCACTGGCGGTGTTGCGGCGCCACCCGTCGCTGCACGCCGACCTGACGCCGGTGATGTTCCACCCGGTTCCGCTGGCTCCGGGCGACCTCGCTGGGGTGGCGGATAAGATCCTCTTCGGCTCGGACCTCCCCAGCCTCGGTCTTCCTTTCGCCGCCGTCGTCGCGCACGTGCGCAGCCTCGGGCTCACCGCCGCCGAGGAGCAGTCCGTCTTCTCCGGGAATGCCGACCGGCTGGTTCCGCCCCGCTGAACGGGCCGGGCCGGCCCGCCTGCTCGCACCCGCCCGACCTCAACCTCGGCTACAGGCGCCGATGACGACCAACGAGGGATCACCGCGACTTAGACATTGAAGGTTGGCCTGCCGTTCCGTAGAACGCGCCCCGCAGAATCTGCGCTCTCCCCTCGATTGTCAGGCAACGAGATGCCCCTCTTCCCACGCTGGACGAATACGGTCTCACGCCTCAGCGGCGTGATGCTCTTGGCGCTCCCCGCGGTCGCGATTGCCGGGCTGATGATCGTGGTTCGGTCGACCTGGGGCACCAAGCAGGACCGTGAGGTGGTCCAGCCCATCGAGTTCGACCATCGCCACCACGTCGGTGACGAGGGAATCGACTGCCGGTACTGCCACTACACCGTGGAGAAGAGCCCCTACCCCGGCCTGCCCTCCACCACCATCTGCATGAGCTGCCACGCGCAGGTGTGGAACAAGAGCCCGCTGCTGTCGCTGGTGCGGGAGTACTACTTCAAGGACCGGCCCATCCCCTGGAACTCGGTCCACAATCTCCCCGACTACGTCTACTTCAACCACGCGATCCACGTGAACAAGGGCGTGGGCTGCGTGACCTGCCACGGCCGGGTGGATCAGATGGCGCTGATCAACCAGAAGTCGCCGCTCTCCATGGGCTGGTGCGTCGATTGCCACCGGAACCCCGAGCTGCAGCTCCGGCCGGTGGAGTTCATCACCAGCATGACCTGGAGGCCGGACCCTGGCGTGGACCGGCAGAGGCTCGGGGCCCAGCTGGCTCAGCAGTACAACGTCCACACGCGCATCTCCTGCGACGCATGTCACCGATGACCACTCCCCGGTTCCCGCTCCCCGTCCTCGGCGCGAGCGCCCCCGCCGAGCCCCAGGTCGTGGACCTCCCGGACGAGGCGAGCTTCGCCCCGGGACGTCAGCCCGGCTCGGAGCACGGCTATGGCCGCACCTACTGGCGGAGCGTGGAGGAGCAGCTCCACGGCGAGGCCGCGCTGCCCCACCGCGACCAGGAGTTCCCCCCCGGCGCCTTCGACGTGCCGAAGGGTTTTGCCCGGCGCGACTTCCTGCAGCTGATGGGCGCCTCGGTGGCGCTGGCCGGGCTCACCGCCTGCACCGAGAAGCCGGTGGAGAAGCTCGTCGCCTACACCAAGGCGCCGGACGGGATGGTTCCCGGCAACCCGCTCCACTTCGCCACTGCGGTGGTGCAGGACGGGCTCGCCCTGGGCGTCCTGGCCACCAGCTGGGAGGGCCGCCCGGTGAAGGTGGAGGGCAACCCTACCCACCCCATCTCTCGCGGAACCACCGGCCCGCACGCCCAGGCCGAGCTCGCCACCCTCTATGATCCGTTCCGCGCCCGGGTTCTCAAGGAGCGCGGCGCCGGGCGGAGCTGGCGCGGCTTCCGCGAGGCGATGCGGATCCGCTCCGGTGCGTGGGAGAAGGACGGCGGCGCCGGGGTGCGCTTCCTGACCGGGCCCACCAGCTCGCCGCTGACCGGATCGCTGCGGGAGGCCATCACCCAGCGTTTTCCCAGGGCGAAGTTCCACGCCTGGAGCGCCACCCCTCGCGACTCGGTGTACGACGGCACGGCGCTGGCCTTCGGCAAGCCGCTCGAGCCGCACTACGCCATGGAGAAGGCCGACGTCGTCCTCTCGCTGGACGCGGACTTCCTCGAGGCGAGACCCGACACCATCGATCAGAACCTGGGCTTCGCCAACCGCCGCGAGCCGAAGCACCCGGCGGGGCTGAACCGCCTCTACGTGGTCGAGCCGCGGTTCAGCATCACCGGCGGCATGGCCGACCACCGCCTGCGGCTGCGCAGCGCCGACATCGAGGGCTTCGCCCTGGCCCTGGCCGCGGAGCTGGGCAAGACCGTCCCCGCCCTCTCCGGTTTCCGGAGCCCGGCCGGCACCGGCGGCGAGCGGGGCAAGTTCATCGCCGCGGTGGCCAAGGACCTCGCGGGCAAGCGCGGCAAGGCGCTGGTCATCCCCGGCGAGCGGCAGACCGCGTTGACCCACGCGGTGGCCCAGGCGATCAACGCCGGCCTCGGCGGCATCGGCGCCACCGTCACCTTCACCGAGCCGGCGGTGCTGGACACCACCACCGGGCGCTCGAGCTGGCAGCCGCTCATCGACGAGCTGCGCGCCGGCAAGGTGGACACCCTGATCATCACCGCCTGGAACCCGGTGTTCACCGCCCCGGGCGACGTGGACCTGGTGGGCCTGCTGAAGCGCGTGCCCAACGCCATCTACCTCGGGCTCCACGACGACGAGACCTCGCGGGCGGTGAACTGGTTCCTCCCCGCGGCGCATCCCTTCGAGACCTGGGGCGACGCCCGGTCCCGGGAAGGGACGCTGTCCATCGTCCAGCCGCTCATCCAGCCGCTGTTCGGCGGAATCTCCGAGGCCGAGCTCCTCTCTGCCATCCTCACCGACGAGACCAAGCCCTACGACCGGCTGAAGGCGCTCCACGCCTCGCGGGCCAAGAGCGACTTCGACAGCGAGTGGGAGACCTGGCTGGCCAGCGGCGTGGTCCCCGGCACGGCCAGCGCTCCGGTCACCCCCACGCTCCAGGCGGACCGGGTGCTTGCCGCCGTCTCACAGGCCCGCCCGGCCCCGGGCGGCCTGGAGCTGGACCTGGTGCATGACTACAAGCTCCTCGACGGCCGCTACGCGCTGAACAGCTGGCTCCAGGAGCTGCCGGACCCGATCACCAAGGTCACCTGGGACAACGTGGCGCAGCTCGGCCCGGGGCTGGCCAGACAGCTGGGGATCGAGAACGGCGACCTGCTGCTCCTCACCGTATCGGGGCGGTCGGTGCAGGTGCCGGCCTGGGTGCAGCCGGGCCACTGCGACGAGGCGGTCACGGTCTCCATCGGCTACGGGCGCAAGCAGCAGACCCTGGGGGTGAAGGACGCCGACGAGCCGGTGGTGGTGGGCCACGACGTCTACCCGCTCCGCTCCGCGGCCAGCCCCTGGTTCGCGACCGGGCTGGAGGTGAAGAAGGTCGGCAAGCGCTACCCCATCAGCACCACCCAGGTGCACAACTACACCGAGGGCCGGCCCATCGCGCTGATGCAGACCCTCGAGGAGTTCGAGAAGCACCCCGAGGCGGCGGACCTCCGGCCCCCGGTCAAGCTCACCGGCGGAAAGGAGCTCGAGGGGAGCACGCTGGCCTCGGTCCAGCCGGCGATCGACTACTCGAAGCAGCAGTACAAGTGGGCGATGGCGGTGGACATGAGCCGCTGCACCGGATGCAGCGCCTGCGTGGTGGCCTGCCAGGCGGAGAACAACATCCCGGTGGTGGGCAAGTACCAGGTGGGCCGCGGGCGCGAGATGCAGTGGATCCGCATGGACCGGTACTACTCCGGCCCGGCCGAGTCACCGCAGATGGTGAACCAGCCGATGTTCTGCCAGCACTGCGAGACCGCCCCGTGCGAGTACGTGTGCCCGGTGAACGCCACCGTCCACTCGGACGAGGGCCTGAACGACATGGTCTACAACCGGTGCATCGGCACCCGGTACTGCTCGAACAACTGCCCTTACAAGGTCCGGCACTTCAACTACCTCCACTGGACGCAGGACAAGAGCCAGGTGGAGAGGATGCTGATGAACCCCGACGTCACCGTCCGGGCCCGCGGGGTGATGGAGAAGTGCACCTACTGCGTGCAGCGCATCGAGCGGACCCGCATCGCCGCCCGCATCGAGAACCGGGCCATCGGCGACAGCGAGCTGAGGACCGCCTGCCAGCAGGCGTGCCCGACCAACGCCCTGACCTTCGGCTCGCTCCATGACCCGAGCACCCAGGTCAGCCAGCGCCACGCCGACCCGCGGCGCTTCGACGTGCTCCACGAGCTGAACACCCGGCCTCGAACCGTGTACCTGACCAAGATCAAGAACCCCAACCCGGAGCTCGGCTGATGGCCGCCGAACACGCCGCCGCGGTCGCCGCCGACGCGCTAGAGACCGAACCCCTGCTGGTCGGCAAGCAGGACAACACCACGCTCACCAACAACCTCCTGGCGCACGTCTGGGCGCGCCCGGACAAGGGGTGGCTGCTCTCCTTCCTCATCGCCCTGTCCGGGAGCGGCGCGCTGGTCCTGGCGATCACCGTCACCCTGGTGGAGGGAATCGGCGCCTGGGGCAACAACATCCCGGTGGGGTGGGCGTTCGACATCACCAACTTCGTCTGGTGGATCGGTATCGGCCACGCCGGGACGCTGATCAGCGCGATCCTCTTCCTCTTCCAGCAGCGGTGGCGCACGGCGATCAACCGCTTCAGCGAGGCGATGACCATCTTCGCGGTGATGTGTGCGGGGTTGTTCCCCCTGCTCCACACCGGGCGGCCGTGGTTCGCCTACTTCATGTTCCCGTACCCGAGCACGCTGAACATGTGGCCGCAGTTCAAGAGCCCGCTGATCTGGGACGTGTTCGCGGTCTCCACCTACTTCACGGTCTCGGTGCTGTTCTGGTACCTGGGGCTCATCCCCGACCTGGCCTCGCTCCGCGACGCGAGCAAGAGCACGCTGCAGCGGAAGATCTACGGCATCTTCGCCCTCGGCTGGCGCGGCTCGGGCCGCCACTGGCACAACTACAAGGTCGGCTACCTCCTGCTGGCCGGGCTCTCCACCCCGCTGGTGGTGAGCGTGCACACCATCGTCTCCTTCGACTTCGCGGTGTCGCTCATCCCCGGATGGCACACCACCATCTTCCCGCCCTACTTCGTGGCCGGCGCCGTCTTCTCCGGCTTCGCCATGGTGATGTCCTGGATGGTGCCCGCCCGACATTTTCTGGGCCTGAAGCACGTCATCACCATGAGACACCTGGAAAACATGAACAAGATCATCCTCGCCACGGGGATGCTCGTCTCCTACGGGTACCTGATGGAGCACTTCATCGCCTGGTACTCGGGGAACCAGTTCGAGTGGTTCGTGTTCTTCAACCGGGCGACCGGGCCGTACCGCGGCGTGTATTACCTGATGCTCTTCTGCAACGTGCTCACCCCGCAGATCTTCTGGTTCAAGAAGGCGCGCACGTCGATCCCGGTGATGTTCATCGCCAGCATCCTGGTGAACATCGGCATGTGGTGCGAGCGGTTCGTGATCATCGTCACCTCGCTGCACCGCGACTTCCTCCCCGCCGCCTGGGACATGTACTACCCGACCTGGGTGGACATCACCCTGTTCCTGGGGACCATCGGCTTCTTCAGCACCTGCTTCCTCCTCTTCCTCAAGTTCATCCCCGCCGTCGCGGTGAGCGAGGTGAAGGAGCTCAACGAGGAGCTCCAGCACCGCCCCGCGCCGGTCACGGTGGTCACCGGAGCCTGATCGATGGAACACGCCGCGGAACACGCAGCTCCAGTCGGCAAGACCTACGTGCTCGGGCGCTTCGGCAGCGGCGAGGCGCTGGTGGACGCCTGCTACAAGGTCCGGGAGAAGGGCTTCGAGGCGATCGACACCCACTCGCCCTACCCGCTGCACGGAGGTGACGAGGCGCTGGGGCTGAGCCGGAGCTACGTCCCCCGCATCGCGCTCACCGGAGGCCTGACCGGGATGTTCGGCGGGTATCTGATGATGGTGTACATGAACGGCCTCAACTGGCCGCTCAACGTGGGCGGCCGCCCGCCGCACGCCCCGCCTTCCTTCATCCCCATCACCTTCGAGACCACGGTGCTGCTGGCCTCGCTGAGCATCTTCTTCGGGCTGCTCACCCTGATGCGGCTGCCCCAGCCGTACCACGCGGTGTTCGAGTCCGAGCAATTCCGGAGCGCGGTGAACGACGGCTTCTGGCTCAGCATGGCGCTCCCCCCGGGCAGCGACGGCAAGGACGCCAGCGCGCTCCTCTCCCAGCTGGGGGCGAAGGAGATCAGCACCGTGCGGGAGGCACTGGAATGAGGACGGTTCTCTTCCTCCTCGGCCTCGGCGTCCTCTCCGGCTGCAGCTGCGCCGGGACCCGGGCCAGCGACGTGCTCCAGCGCATGGAGCAACAGGACAAGGTGCTGCCCTACGCCGCCAGCGACTTCTATGCCGACGGACGAGGGATGCGGACCCCGGTCCAGGGCACCATCTCCCGCGAGGCGGTGGTGGGCGCGCCGGGCATCAGCACCGGGATGGTGAACGGCGAGATGGTCACGGGGATCCCCATCCCGGTCACCCCGGAGCTGCTGGCCCGCGGCCGCCACCGCTACGAGATCGTCTGCTCCAACTGCCACGGCCTGGTGGGGAACGGAGACAGCATGGTGGCGGACAACATGGCCACCCGGCTGCCGCCCTCGCTGGTGGCACTCGGGTTCCGGCCGGCGGGCTTCTTCTACCAGGCCATCACCCAGGGCTACGGGCTGATGCCCTCGTTCTCCGGGGAGATCCCCACCGACGAGCGCTGGGCGGTGGTGGCCTACGTCCAGGCGCTCCAGCTCAGCCAGAACGTGCCGGTGAACACGCTGCCTGCCGACGTGCAGCGCCGCCTCCGGGAGGGGCAGACATGGTCGAGGTAGGGCCCACCACCATCACCCAGGACCGGCTGAAGGCCGGGGGAAAGACCTTCGCCCTGGCCGCAGGGCTCGGTGTCGCCGGCCTGGTGCTGACCGCCATCGGCTACGCGGTGCAGCCGGAGGACCGCCCGGTCATCCTCGCCGGCTACCTGGTGGCCTTCGCCTACTGGCTGGGCATCGCCATCGCGGCGAGCATCTGGAACGCCATCTTCCACGCCTCGGCGGCGCGATGGATGACCGTGTTCCGGCGGGTGTTCGAGTCGATGGGGGCGGCCATCCCGGTCTTCGTGGTCCTCTTCCTCCCCATCGCCCTGGGGATGCCGGTGCTGTTCCCCTGGGTGAGCCCCTCGAACAAGATGAACCACGAGCAGCTGGAGCTGCTCACCCACAAGGCGGCGTGGCTGAACGTGCCGGGCTTCCTCGTCCGGGCAGTCATCTACTTCGCGATCTGGGTGGTGGTGAACCAGCTGCTTCGTGGCTGGTCGCTCCGGCAGGACCAGGAGGGCGGACTGGAGCCCACCCGGCGCATGCGCCGCTACGGCTCGGGGGCGCTGCCGTTCCTCGGGCTGTCCATCACCTTCGCCGGGTTCGACTGGCTGATGTCGGTGGACCCCTTCTGGTACTCCACCATCTTCGGCGCGTACTACTTCGCCGGCAGCTTCCTCTCCTGCATCGCGCTCTTGACCGTCATCACCGTCCGGACCCGGAACGAGCAGCGGCAGTTCGGCGGGCTGGTCACACGGCATCACACCCACAACCTGGGCAAGCTGATGCTGGCCTTCACCGCCTTCTGGACCTACATCGCCTTCAGCCAGTTCATGCTCATCTGGATCGCCAACATTCCGGAGGAGGCGTCCTGGTACGTGGTCCGGATGAAGGGCGGCTGGCAGAGCGTGGGCATCTTCCTGATCCTCACCCACTTCGTCATCCCCTTCTTCACCCTCCTCAGCCGGGGCCTGAAGTTCAAGCCGCGGGGCCTGGCGTTCGTGGCGGTGTGGATCCTGGTGGTGCACTGGGTGGACCTCACCTGGCTGGTGCTCCCCGCGCTGCACCCCGAGGGCTTCTACGTCCACTGGACCGGCATCAGCTCGATGTTCGGGGTGGGCGGGGTGGCCATCGCCTTCGCCCGCTGGCGGGCCGCCGGCCACTTCACCCTCCCGGTCAAGGATCCGTACCTGGCCGACTCGCTGAGGTACCAGCAGGCATGAGCACCCCCGCGCAGACCCAGCACTCGGCCGGCGGGCACAGCACCGCCGAGGTGACTCACCCCCAGCAGGAGATGAGCTGGCCGTGGATCATCGGGGTGGGCGTGGCCTCCATGGCCATCTTCGCCGTGGCCACCGTCTGGTCCACGCACATCCTGAACACCACCCGCGCCGAGATGCAGCCCGGTGGCCCGCCTCCCATCCCCAAGCAGGTGGACCAGTACGAGGTGGGCATCGTCAATCTTCGCGTCTTCGCGCTCGACCAGCGGGCAGCGCAGAAGCGGCTCCAGCAGTTGGAGCGCCTGCGGAGCTACGGCTGGGTAGACCGCGAGGCCGGGGTGGCGCACATCCCCATCGACGAGGCGATGAAGATGTACCTCGCCGAGCAGACGAAGAAGGGCCAGCCGAAGTGACCCGCCCGGGGCTCATCGTTCTCCTCTGCGCGCTCCTGCCGCTGCCGGCCGGGGCCCAGGTGAACGTGCCTGCCCCGATGCAGGGCGTGGACGTCATCGAGCAGCTCGGGGACCGCGTGCCCGAGGAGGGGCGGCTGGTCGACTCGGAGGGCCAGCCCTTCCGCCTGGCGGACGAGCTCCACCGCGGCAAGCCGGTGGTGCTGGCGCTGGTCTACTACCGCTGCCCGCAGCTCTGCAGCCTCACGCTCTCCAGCCTGACCCGGACAATCCGGGATTCGGGGATGAAGCTCGGACGCGACTTCAGGGCGGTGGTGGTGAGCATCGACCCCACCGAGACGCCGCGGGACGCCGCCGAGTCCAAGCGCGGCCACATGCAGGCGCTGGGCGTCTCTCCCACCACGCCGGACTGGCGCTTCGCCACCGCCGCCGAGCCGGAGATCCACGCGCTCGCGAAGGCGACGGGGTTCCTCTACAAGTACGACGCCCCGAGCAAGCAGTATGCGCATGCCTCGGTGGCCTTCGTCCTCTCCGAGGACGGGCGGCTGTCGCGGTACCTGTACGGCATCGAGTACCCGGCACGGGACATGAAGCTGGCCCTGGTCGAGGCCGGCAAGGGAAAGGTGGGCACCGCGTTCGACCGGGTGCTGCTCACCTGCTTCAAGTACGACCCGGCGAAGCGCAGCTATGGCCCCTACGTGCTGGCATTCATCCGCATCGGGGCCCTGCTGGTCTTCGCCGCGCTGGTGGTCTTACTGACGGTGCTCTGGAGGCAGGACTTGAAGCTGAAGAAGCGACGGGGTGCGACGGCATGAACGAGATCATGAGGCGCCTCTTGTTCCTGCCCGAGCAGGCCTCGACGTTCGCCAAGGACGTCGACAATCTCCACTACTTCGTGATCATCGTCACGATGGTCTCCAGCCTGGCGGTGGGGTTCACCGCCATCGCCTTCTTCTGGAAGTACCGGCGGCGGCACGAGAACCAGGCGACGCCGTTCGTCTCCCCCACCCCGATGTTCGAGGTGCTGGCGATCAGCGTGCCGCTGGCGTTCTTCCTGGTGTGGTTCGCGATCGGGTTCCGCGACTTCGTGAGGCTCTCCTCGCCGCCCCCGGACGCGATGGACGTCTACGTGATGGGCAAGCAGTGGATGTGGAAGTTCGCCTACCCCGAGGGGCCCAACTCCATCGGCGTGCTCCACGTCCCGGCCAACCGACCGGTGCGGTTGCTCATCACCTCCCGCGACGTCATCCACTCGGTCTTCATCCCCGCCTTCCGGGTGAAGATGGACGCCCAGCCGGGCCGCTACACCGAGACCTGGTTCACCGCCACCAAGCCGGGGCGGTACCAGATCCTCTGCACCGAGTACTGCGGGGCCCAGCACAGCAAGATGTGGGGCGAGGTCGTGGTGATGGCCCCCGCGGCCTTCGACGAGTGGATCAAGGAGCAGCAGCGTGGGCTGGTGGCCCGCCAGGACGTGCTGGCGGACGAGACCAGCCAGGTCACGCCGCAGGGAAGCCTGGCCCAGTGGGGCAAGCAGGTCGCCGTGTACCAGGGCTGTCTCCGCTGCCACAACGTGAACAGCACCGAGCCCGCCACCGGGCCGAGCTGGGTGGACCTCTACCAGCAGCCCACCAAGCTGACCGACGGACGGGAGATCGTCGCCGACGAGGCCTACCTCACCGAGTCGATGATGGAGCCCAACGTGAAGGTCGTCGCCGGCTACCAGCCGCTGATGCCCAACTACCAGGGAAAGCTGAGCGGCCCCGAGGCGGCGGCGATCGTCGAGTTCATCAAGAGCCTCCGGTCCGACCGCACCGTGCAGGCCACCGGAGGTGAGGAATGACCGCGCCGATCACCACCGCTGCCGCGTCGCCGGCCGGCGAGGTGCTGCCGAGGAAGAGCTACCTGAACGACGGCACCACCGTCCGCTCGTGGCTCCTCACCCACGACCACAAGCGGATCGCCATCCTCTACCTGGTCTCGGTGATCATCGCCCTCTTCCTCGGCGGCGTCTTCGCCATGGTCATCCGGCTCGAGCTCCTCACCCCGGGGCCGACGCTGATCGAGGCGCTGACCTACAACCGGATGTTCACCCTCCACGGGCTGGTCATGATCTTCATGTTCATGATCCCCGCCATCCCCGGCGTGTTCGGAAACTTCTTCCTTCCGATCATGCTGGGGGCGAAGGACGTGGCGTTCCCCAAGTGGAACCTCACCTCGTACTACGTCTACCTCGCCGGCTCGACGCTGATGCTCTGGGGTCTGATCACCGGCGGCGCGGACACGGGGTGGACCTTCTACACGCCGTACAGCACCACCACCGCCACCAACATCGCCCCGGTGATGCTGGGCGTGTTCATCATCGGCTTCAGCTCGATCCTCACCGGCCTGAACTTCATCGTCACCATCCACACCCTGCGCGCCCCGGGCGTGACCTGGTTCAAGATGCCCCTCTTCGTCTGGGCCATCTACGCCACCAGCATCATCCAGGTGCTGGCCACCCCGGTGCTTGGCCTCACCACCCTGCTGGTCGCCGCCGAGCACACCTTCGGCTTCGGCTTCTTCGACCCGGCCCGGGGCGGAGACCCGATCCTCTTCCAGCACCTGTTCTGGTTCTACAGCCACCCGGCGGTCTACATCATGGTGCTGCCGGCGATGGGGGTGATCAGCGAGGTCATCTGCGCCGTCGCCCGCAAGAACATCTTCGGCTACAAGATGATCGCCATGAGCTCACTGGGCATCGCCTTCGTGGGCTTCTTCGCCTGGGGCCACCACCTCTTCACCTCGGGCCAGAGCGCGTTCGACGCCGGCGCCTTCGCCGCCATCTCGATGCTGGTGGGGGTGTTCACCGCGATCAAGGTCTTCAACTGGGTGGGCACCCTCTACAAGGGAGCGATCGCCTTCACCGCCCCCTTCGCCTACATCTGCGGCTTCCTCTTCTTCCTGGTGTTCGGAGGGATGACCGGGGTGGCGCTGGCCACGGTCTCGCTCGACGTGCACTGGCAGGACACCTACTTCGTCGTCGCCCACTTCCACTTCATCATGGTGGGGGCGGTGATCATGGGGTTCCTGGCCGCCCTTCACTACTGGTTCCCGAAGATGTTCGGCCGGAAGTACCCCGAGAACTGGGGGCTGCTCGCCGCGGGGCTGATCGTCCTGGGGTTCAACGCCACCTTCATCCCCCAGTTCCTCCTGGGGAACGCGGGCATGCCCCGGCGCTACTACGAGTACCCGGAGCGCTTCGCCGCGCTGAACGTGGCCTCCACCGCCGGCGCCTCGCTGCTCGCCTTCGGCTTCATCATCATCGCCATCTACCTGGCCATCGCCCTGAAGTACGGCGAGGTGGCCGGCCGGAACCCGTGGGGCAGCCGCGGCTACGAGTGGAACGTGCCGTCCCCGCCCCCGACCGAGAACTTCGACGCGGTCCCCGTCTTCACCCGGGGGCCCCACGAGTACCAGGACGTCACAGAGGAGCTCGCCAAGGTGGGCCATGCAAGCTAGTGCGGCGCGGAAGATGACCCCGGAGGGGTGGCTCGAGCCACCTCCGCTCCCGCATCACTACGACACGGTCGAGAACCACCAGAGCGCGTTGCGCTTCGGGATGTGGCTGTTCCTGGGGACCGAGGTGCTCCTCTTCGCCGGGATCTTCGTCGGCTACTTCGTCTTCCGGACCTACTTCCCCGAGTCGTTCGAGCAGGCGGCGCGCCACCTCAGCGTGAAGCTGGGAACGGCGAACACCCTCCTCCTCCTGACCTCCAGCCTCACCGTCGCGCTCGCGCACTACAACGCCGAGCACGGCAAGAACCGGAACGCGTTCTGGTTGATCATGGCCTCGGTGGCCATGGGAGCGGGGTTCCTGGGGATCAAGGCCGTGGAGTACACCGAGAAGTTCCACGAGGGCGCCCTGCCGGGGAAGTTCTTCACCTTCTCGGAGATCACCGCGCCGGGCGGGCCGGTGTTCTACGTGGTCTACTTCTTCTCCACCGGGCTCCACGCGCTGCACGTGATCGTCGGGATGAGCCTCCTCACCTGGGTGGCCGTCCGCTGCTGGCGCAAGGAGTTCTCACCGACGTACTACGCGCCGGTGGAGAACGCCGGGCTCTACTGGCACCTGGTGGACCTGGTCTGGATCTTCCTCTACCCGCTGCTCTACCTGGTCTGACGAAATGGCCTCGACCACTCACCCCCCCGCCGCGGCGGCGGCGCATTCCAAGCACGAGACCAGCCCGGGAAAGCTGGTGCTCAACTGGGCCGTCCTCTGTGGCCTGACCTTCGCCACCTTCGGCTTCTCCCAGCTGAACATGTCGCCCGGAGGGCACCTGGCCGCGGCGCTCTGCATCTCCACCATCAAGGTCACGCTGGTGGTGCTGATCTTCATGCACCTCTGGCATGGAGAAGGGGTCAATCGTATCGTCTTCGTGACCTCGTTCGTCTTCCTCCTGGTGCTCATGTTCTTCGTCATGGCCGACGTCGAGACCCGCTTCACCCTCTCCAACTCGCGCATCCCGCCCATGCCCAAGATCGACCAGAAGATGATGCCCACCGGGATGCCTCCGGGGATGAGCGACGGCCCCAGCTCGGGCGAGGCCGGACAAAAGTGAGCTTCCGGCGCCGGGCCCTCTCCACCTCGGCGCCGCGAACCCCGGGACTCGCCCTCCTCTGTCTGGCCCTCGCGGCGTGCGCGCACGGGGGCCGGGGTGGCGAGCCGGGCAGCGGCATCCGGTTCATCTCCGACGACTACCCCGGCGCTCTGGCCCGGGCCCGGGCCGAGGGGAAGCCGCTCTTCGTCGATGCCTGGGCACCCTGGTGCCACAGCTGCGTGAGCATGAAGTCGTACGTCTTTCCCGACGGGGTGCTCTCCCCGGTTACGGACCGGTACATCTGGCTCGAGGTGGACACCGAGAAGCCGGTCAATCGCGCCTTCGTGGAGCAGTTCTCGACCGAGGCGCTCCCCACGCTGCTGGTCGTCGACCCGCGCACCGGCCAGGCCTTCCGCCGCTGGGTGGGCAGCGCCACCGTGGTGGAGCTCGCCGCCCGCCTCCGCGCCACCGCGCTGGCGCTGACCCCGGGGGCTCCCGGCACCGCCGCCCAGGCGGCCCTGGCCCGGGCGAGCGCCTCCGACGCCACCGGCGACCATGCCGCCGCCACCCAGGCCTACCGCGAGGCGCTGGCCACGTCCGTGCCGCGCTCGCTCGACCACGCTCAGGCCGTCCAGGGGCTGGTGCAGCGGCTGGCGCAGGACGGGGACCCGGCCGGGTGCCTCCAGCTCGCCCGCGAGGAGCTGTCGCACGTCGCGCCGGGCACCGCGCTGGCGACGCTGGTGGCCAGCGGGCTCTCCTGCGCGCTGGAGCTCGAGGAGGACGACCCGCGGCGAACCGCGGCGCTGGGGGCGCTGGAGGACAGGGTGGCGAGCCTGGCCCGCGACCTCTCGGTGGTGCTCATGCCCGACGACCGCTCCAGCCTCTTCGAGACCGAGGAGGGCGCCCGCCGGGCCCGGGGTGACCTCGCCGGTGCCCGCGCCACTGCGCTCCGCTGGACGGCGTTCCTCGAGCAGGAGGCCGGGCGGGCCAGAACGCCCGCGGAGCGTGCGGTCTTCGACTCGCACCGGCTCTCGGCCTGCCTCGCGCTGGGCGAGCCCGAGCGGGCCATTCCGATCCTCGAGCAGAGCGCCCGGGACTTTCCCGGGGACTACAACCCGCCGGCCCGGCTGGCGGTGGCCTACCTCGCGATGCGCGAGCCCTGGGAGGCGCTGGAACAGGCACGGCGCGCGTCGTCGCTGGTCTACGGCCCCAGAACGCTCCGGGTCCTGCTGGTCAGGGCCGAGGCCGAGGCGCGGGTCGGTGACTCGCACGCCGCACGGGTGACGCTGGCCCGGGCGGAGAAGCTGGTGAACGAGCTGCCACCTGCGCAGTGGCATGCCTCGATGCACGCCGCCATCGCCGCGAAGCGCAAGGCGCTGTTCGAGCCGCCCACCGCGCTGCGCGGGCCCTGAAGGCGAGATCGACCCGGTCGAGCGGAACCGGGTCTCGTGGCCTGCGGTGCGACTCCCGTGCCCGCGGCGCTGCAGCCCGTCCCGGCTCCACCGTCCTGCCGCGAGCCGGCGGGCGCCACCTCGCGCTCCTCCCACGCTCCGAGAATCTTGCTCCGAGTGCGGTTTTCGCCGCCTCAACCCCTCGGAATTGCGTTCGGCGTGTTCACCCCGAGGCCAGGTTGGAGCTATAGCTCCAACTAGGATGCAGAGTGCGTCTCAACGCCCGTCAAGTCCTTGAATTCTCGTCCGTGAACTTCACTGACGTTCCATGCTCTCGGAGCGTGCCAGGTCGCTCCCCGCCGGTCTCCCCGGCCGTCCTCGGCACTCGGTGCTTGCGACGCGGCGCCGGCACGAGCTTCCCCTCGAGGATCCGCGGGCTCAGCGCCCGTCGGCCGCCTGGCACCGCGGGCAGAAGTACGTGCTCCGCGCCTCCGGACCGCGCTTCTCTCGCGCGACGGGAGCCCCGCAGACCCGGCACGGCCTCCCCGCCCGGCCGTAGACCCAGAGACCCGCCGACGGGTCCACGCGACCGGCCGTCCACCGCGGCCGCGGACCCGTCCCCCGGCCCCAGTCGCTTGATTCTCGCACGTTCATCCCCAGCAAGCGGCGAGCGGTCCGGACCAGCCGGTGCAATGCGGCCTCGTCGAGGGCGGAGACGGGGGTGAAGGGGTGCACCCGCTCCACGAAGCACACCTCACTCTTGAACACGTTGCCGATGCCGGCCAGCGCCCGCTGGTCGAGAAGCGCCTCGCCCACCCCCCGCGCATCCTCCTTCCGGAGCCGCCGCACCGCCTCGGCCTCGTCGAACAGCGGGTCCAGTACGTCCGGCCCGAGCCGCGCCACCGCCTGGTCCCGGGCCAGCGCGCGGCCGGTGCGGAACTCGGCGACCGGCACGTCGAAGGCCACCGCCTGGAAGTCGGGCGTCTCCACCACCACCCGCATCGAGGCGCGCGGTCGCTGCCAGCGCTCCCCCAGGCGGTAGACGTGCCAGCTCCCGGCCATCCTCATGTGGGTGCGGAGCACGAGGTCGCCCGAGAACTCCATCAGTAGATGCTTGCCCACGCTCCGCACCCGCTCCACCCTGCGCCCGGCGATCGGGGCGTCGTGATCCACCCGCGACAGCTGCGCCAGCGCGGTCTCGAAGCGCACCACCGGCTTGCCTGCCAGCGCGCGGTGCAGGGTGCGCGCCGCCCGGAAGATGGTGTCGCCCTCAGGCATTCGGGACCGGCCGGGGGAGCGCGGCACGGCGCAGGTGGAACCCGAGGGAGGACGGGGTGAAGCCGGCCTCGGAGAGGTGGATGGCGAGCGGGCTCTCCGCCGCCGGCGCGCCGTTCACCTCCTCGAGGAGCATCCCCCCGCGCCGGCCCAGCAGCCCGCGCGCCGCCACCGTCCCCAGCGCCGAGGCCACCGCCTTTGCCACGCGGCCACGGTCGGGCTCGGTCTCCGGCAGCCAGACCCACGCCTGGCGGCCACCCCGCGCGAGGAACGCCGCCAGCGCCCCGTCGACCAGAACCGCCTGCGAGCCCGCAGAGCGCGACGGCCCCCGCGCCTGCGCGCCGTCCAGGGCCGGCCACCGGAGCAGGGTCCCGTAGGGGTTCGCCGGATCGGTCGCCGCGAGCACGCTCACCTCCGGCTTCTCGGGGAGCTCCCGGAGCGAGCGGAGGAGGTCGAGCACCGGCGGCAGCGCGAACTGTGCCGCCCCGACGCCGGAGACAAAGTACCCGCGCCGCACCCGCCCGCCGTCCTCCAGGGAGCGGAAGACCTGGTAGACGGCAGAGAAACCTCCGGGGAGTCCCTCGGCCTGCGCCACCTCGCGGGTGACCAGACCGTACCGCGCGAGCAGCTGCTGCGCCGTCGCCGCAGCCCACTCGGTGGAGCCGACCGCTTCCGCGGTGCGCTCCTCCACCAGCGACCACCGACCCTCGGCAGAGGGCGGCACCGTGCGCCGGCTGCGGAAGACGTGCCCGCCCGTTCCGATCCGGCGGTTCCCCCGCTCCACCACCGGCGCGGTGTATGCCCGGAGTACCCGGAAGGTGTCGTTGGTCACCAGGCCCTTCCACACCAGGTCCCAGAGCGCCTCGAGCGTCTCGCGCGGGAAGCCGCCACCTGCCGCCTCGTGCAGGGAGGAGAAGAAGCTCGCCCCCCTCGCCCGGAGCACCTCGAGGACCGCGCGTGCCCGCCCGGAGAGCGGCTCCACGTCGAGCCTGGGGCCGGGCGGCCGGAGAAGCCGTGGGAGGTGGTCGGTCAGATAGAGGGCAATGCGCCCGTCGCGCTCGCCGATGGGCTCCACGCCGACCCAGACGACCTCGCCGGCGGCGACCAGCGTGTCCAGATCTCCGGGGACGTAGCGCTCGACCCGCGCGGGGAGAACCTCGCTTTCCAGCACCGAGGCGGGGAGCGCACACCCCTGCAGCCGCTCGACCACGTCCAGCACCGCGTCCAGCCCCGGGCGGGGACGGGCGATGCCGTGCCAGTGCGTCAGGAAGCGGCCGAGGACCCGTGGCTCCACCGGCTCGACCGCGTGCCGCGCCCGGGCCAGCGACCGGCGCCGCACCACCGCGAGCACGTCCACGTCGCACCATTCGCGCCGGGTCCCCCCGGGCCGGAACGCCCCCTCGACCACCCGCCCCCGCCGGACCAGGGCGTCGAGCGTCGGCTCGATCCGCGCCACCGGCAGCGCCAGGCGGGACGCCACCTCCTCGGTGGTGAACGGGGCGTGGGTCCGGGCGTAGCGAGAGACCAGGTCCCCGAGCGGATCCCGGACCGAGACCAGCAGCGCCTCCGGCAGCCCCGGGGGGAGCGGGAGCCCGAGCGCGTCGCGGACCCTTGCGGCGTCCTCGGTCGCCACGTAGCGCTGCGTTCCGGCCACGCTGAGGAGGACCGCCCGCCGAGCCGCCAGCAGATCGTCGATCCCCGAGGCGACCAGCGCTCCGGTGCACCTCGCGCGCAGCTCCTCCGCCGAGAGGTCGCCCACCCGGAGCAGCAGATCGTGGATGCCGTCCGTCCCACGGGCCCGGAACCGGGGCTCGAGCTGCTGCAGCTCGGCCTCCACCGCGGCGAGCACGTCTGCGTCCAGCAGCTCGCGGAGCTCGACGTCTCCCAGGAGCTCCCGCAGCTGGGCCTGGTCGATGGACAGCGCCTGTGCCCGGCGCTCGGCCAGCGGCGCATCACCATCGTAGATGTAGTTGGCGACGAAGCCGAAGAGCAGCGAGGCGGCGAACGGCGACGGGCTCGCGGTATCCACGGTGGTGACCCGCATCGTGCGCTCCGCCACCGCCCGAAGCGTGCCCACCAGCGCCGGCAGGTCGAACACGTCGCGCAGGCACTCGCGGTAGGTCTCGAGGAGCAGGGGGAAGGTGGGGAAGCCCGCCGCCACCGCGAGGAGGTCCGCCGCGCGCTTCCGCTGCTGCCAGAGCGGAGTGCGCACTCCGGGTCGGCGCCGTGGCAGCAGCAGCGCCCGCGAGGCGTTCTCCCGGAACTTGGCGGCGAAGAGCGCGGTGGATCCCAGCTGCCGGAGCACCAGCGCCTCCACCTCCTCGGGCGAGGGAAGCAACGCCTCGACGTCGGGCGGGCGATCGGCGTCCGGGAAACGGAGCACGATGCCATCGTTGGTCCACATCGTCTCCACGTCGAGCCCGAGCTGGTCCCGCACCCGCGCGGTCAGCGCCATCGACCAGGGCGCGTGCACCCGGCCACCCAGCGGCGAGAGGATGCACACCCGCCAGTCCCCCAGCTCGTCGCGGGTCCGCTCCACCACCAGGGTCCGGTCGTCGGGCACGGCGCCGGTCGCGCGGGCCTGGTCTTCGAGGTACTGCAGCAGATTCTCTGCCGCCTGCCGTTCGAGCTGGTGGCCGCGGACCAGCCGCGACACCGCCACGGGGCGGGGGAGCTCGCGGAGCTCGCGGACCAGCTGGCCGATGAGCTGCCCGGTCTCCAGCGGGCGCGCTGCTGCGTCCCCATGCCAGAAGGGCATCTTCCCGGGCTGGCCGGGAGCTGGAGAGACCAGCACCCTGTCGTGGGTGATCTCCTCGATGCGCCACGACGAGGCACCGAGGAGGAACACCTCGCCCACCCTGCTCTCGAAGACCATCTCCTCGTCCAGCTCGCCCACCCGGGCGTGAGCCTTCTCGCCGCCGGCGAGGAACACCCCGTAGAGCCCCCGGTCGGGGATGGTGCCCCCGTTGACGATGGCGATGCGCTTGCTCCCCTCGCGGGCGATGACCGTGTTCGCCACCCGGTCCCAGGTGACCCGCGGGCGCAGCTCGGCGAAGTCGTCCGAGGCGAAGCGGCCGGAGAGGAGGTCCAGCACGTTCTCGAACACGGTCCGGCTCAGCTCGGCGAAGGGCGCCGCGCCCCGGACCGCGGCGAAGAGGGCGTCCACCCCCCACGGCTCGACGGAGGTCATGGCCACGATCTGCTGGGCGAGCACGTCCAGCGGATTGCGCGGGTGCCGCGTCGCCTCCACCCGCCCCTCGGTCATCGCCTGGGTGAGCGCCGCGCAAGCCAGCAGATCCCCCCGGTACTTGGGGAAGATGACCCCGGTGCTGGGGGCGTCGATGCGGTGACCGGCCCGGCCGATGCGCTGCATCCCGCTGGCCACCGTGGGCGGCGCCTCGATCTGGATGACCAGATCCACCGCCCCCATGTCGATGCCCAGCTCGAGCGAAGAGGTGGCGACCAGCGCCCGGATCCGCCCCGCCTTGAGCGCATCCTCGATCTCGCTCCGCTGCGCGCGCGCCAGCGAGCCGTGGTGCGCCCGGGCCAGCTGCTCGCCGGCGAGCTCGTTGAGCGCCGCCGCCAGCCGCTCGGCGACGCGGCGGCTGTTCACGAAGATGAGCGTGGTCCGGTGCTCGCGGACCAGGTCCACCAGCCGGGGATGGATGGCGGTCCAGATCGAGCTCCTGACCGGGCCCTGCGCTGCCGGCCCCGAGGGAATCTCTATCGGCTCGCCGATGCGGGCCATGTCCTCGACCGGAACCTCGATGCGCAGCTCGAGCGTGCGCCGGGTGCCGGCGTCCACGATGGTGACCGGCCGCCACACCGGCGCCTCCGCCGACCCCGAAGGCGCCTGCCCGCCGGGGGCGAGCGCTTGCCCGGCCGGCGAGGCGTCCGCGCCCGGCGCTGCCGCCCCGCCCAGGAAGCGCGCCACCTCGTCCAGCGGACGCTGGGTCGCCGAAAGTCCGATGCGCTGCAGCGCCCGCCCGGCGAGGTGCTCGAGCCGCTCAAGGGAGAGCGCCAGGTGCGCGCCACGCTTGGTGGGCACCAGGGCGTGGATCTCGTCCACGATGACCGTCTCCACGCTCCGCAGCGCCTCGCGGGCGTTGGAGGTGAGCAGGAGGTAGAGCGACTCGGGGGTGGTGATCAGGATGTCCGCCGGCTCGCGCTGGAACCGGGCCCGGTCGCGCGCCGCGGTGTCGCCCGTTCGGACCGCGACGGTGGGCAGGATGTGCGCATCGCCCCGTCCAGCGGCCACGTTCGCCACCCCGATGATCGGCGCGCGCAGGTTGCGCTCGATGTCCACCGCCAGCGCCTTGAGGGGCGACACGTAGACCAGCCGGCAACGCCGCTCGCGCGGGGGCGGGGGAGCGAACATCAGCCGGTCGATGCAGGCCAGGAACGCGGCGAGGGTCTTCCCGCTGCCGGTCGGCGCCAGCAGGAGCGCCGACTCGCCCCGGGCGATGGCCGGCCAGCCGAGCGCCTGGGGCGGCGTCGGCCCGGCGAACGAGGCCCGGAACCAGTCTCGGACCGCTGGCTGGAAGTGGGCGAGAAGGTCGGCCATGGAAAGCCCGGAATAACTGGGGCTGCCGCCCAGCGCACGACGCTCCCGTCCACCCACCCGTTGCGGCGGCGGCGAAGGATGCTTTCCCTTGCGCAGGAGGAGGGCCCTGCGCGATGCGAGGGCCTGGCCGGAACCATCTCAAGGGGTCAATGATGAGCTCGAAGTCAGTTCTGTCGCTCCTGGCGGCTGTCGTGGTCGGTGCAGCCGTGCTCGTGCCGTCCGTTGCATCCGCGCAGACCAGCACCACCGACGAGCACAACAGCTACTTCGCGGTGAAGTTCGGGCCGTACTTCCCGAGCGAGACCAATGCGCTCAACGCCATCGGGAACACGTTCGAGAAGTGGCCGACGAAGTACGAAGTGGACGGCGCGCTCGGCCACTACTGGGGCATCTTCGGGCTGCAGCTCAGCGCGGGGTACCTGACCACCGGCTCCAGTGACGTGGACTTCAAGACCTGGCCGGTCTTGCTGACCGCGCGCGTCCGCTGGCCCATCGGGGGCATCATCGCGCCCTATGGGGAGGGTGGAGCGGGCGTGGGCATCAGCTCGGTGAGCGGCCTGGGGGCCGACAGCACCAAGGCCGGCTTCGCCGCAATCGCCGGTGCCGGCGTGGACATCTACCTCGGGCAGTTCCTGCTCGGCGCCGAGTTCAAGTACCTCTGGCTCGACCCCGGGTTCAGCGCCGCGAGCTCCGGCAGCGCGCAGCAGGCGATCGAGTCCTTCAAGTTCAACGGGATCACCGTCCAGGGCTACGTCGGCTTCATGTTCTGAGCCGACTGCTCGTCTAGACGTCGTCGGCGGGCTCGGACGGCGCCGGCTTCGGGTCGGCCAGGTGCTCGACCCGGCGGAGGTGATCCACCGCCTCCGAGACCGCGCTCACCCGCTGCAGCGCCTCCGCCCTGGCCTCCGGCTCGAGCAGCTCGCAGCGGGCGCTCAGGGCGGCCACCAGGCCGTGGATGGCCCGGAACGCGTCCCGGAGCACCTCCACCCCGGCGGACGGGGTCAAGGTGGGGGTGGGGCCAGCCTTGACGATGGCGGTCTCGCCGGGGACGAGCCGGGCCGCGCGCGAGAGCACGCGGTCCATCTCGGTCCAGCGCTGGACCAGCACGTGGGCCAGCTCGCGGACCTCCACCCCGTCGAAGGGCCGCTTCAGCACCACCACCTGGTCCCGGTGGCCGAGCGCGTCCGCGGCGAGGTCCCAGACCTCGTCGGCGTTGGGGGAGACCAGGACGACTTGCAGCCGCGGGTCGTCCACCAACAGACGCCCGGCGATCTCCAGCGCGTCCTCCGGATCCTCCGCCAGGTCGATCATCGCGACGGCCGGGTAGGCCCCGATGCGGCGGAGGCGGCGGATCTCGTCGAGGCCGTCGGTCCCCCGGTACGCGAACCACACCTCGAACGGGGCGGCCTCGGGCGGCGGGGGGGTCTGACCGAGCTCCTCCGCCTCGAGGGCATGGTCCCGGGAGCCGCCCGGAACCAGCATCTCCAGCAGCTGGAGGAAGAACTCCTGTTCGGTCCCCAGAAGGACGATCCGGCTGTTCACGTCCGGAATCTCTGCAACACGCGATCCGCCCGGAACACGCCACCTCACGCGGGGTTGCGAGCCCACAGGGGGGGTCAGCCAAGCCCGGCGGTGCAACAGGCAGGTCGCGCGCCACCCGGGCCGGTCAACGCCGCGCAGGCTCACGCGCGCAGGGCCGCGCAGGGCTCAGCGTGGCTCGTCGACGACGGTGTTCCGGAGCACGCCGATGCTGGAGATCTCGACCTCGAAGACGTCGCCCGGCTTCAGCCACACCGGCGGCTGGCGCTTCGACCCGACGCCGCCGGGGGTCCCGGTGGAGATGACGTCTCCGGGGACGAGCTCGGTGAAGGTGGTGATGTACGCGATGAGCGCCGGGACGTCGAAGATCAGCAGGTCGGTGGAGGCACGCTGCATCTCGGTCTTGTTCAGCCGCCCCACCACCGTGAGGCGCGAGGGATCGGGGATCTCGTCGGCAGTCACCATCCACGGGCCGAAGCCGCCGGTGCCGATGAAGTTCTTGCCCGGCGTGAACTGGGTGGTGTGCCGCTGCCAGTCGCGCAGGGTCGCGTCCTGGTAGCAGGAGTAGCCGGCGACGACCGACAGCGCGTCCTCGCGGCGCACGTGGTGCGCAGGCTTGCCGACGATGACCGCCAGCTCGGCCTCGTAGTCCAGCTCGGTCGAGACCCGCGGCCGCACCAGCGGCTGCTCGTGCCCCACCTGGGTGTTGGCGAAGCGGATGAAGAGCGTGGGGAACTCGGTCTCGCTCCGGCCGGTCTCCTCCCGGTGCGCCACGTAGTTGATGCCCACGCAGAGGATCTTCTCCGGATGGGGGATGGGCGGAAGCCAGGTGATCTCCTCCAGAGCGTGGTCGGCCGAGGCGCCCTCGGTCGCCCGGCGCACCTCGCCCACCGCCCCCGCGGCCAGTGCCGCCCTCAGCGTGGGGTAACGGCCGTCCAGACGAGGCACCGCGTCCACCACCCCGCCCTCGACCACTTGTCCGAAGCCTTCCCGTCCCCGATGGATCCAGCTGGCGAGCCGCATGGAGGCTGGGAAGAGCGCTTCGCGGGCCGCTCGTCAAGCTCCGCGTGGGCGGCTAGAAGCTGCCGCTGTGGACAAGGACGCCTTTCTTTCCCTGGCCCGCACCTGGGCGGCCACGGTCACGGTGGTGACCGCGCGCCGGCGGCCCTCGGCCATCACCCCGGAGGCGCCGGAGGTGGACGGCTTCACCGCCACGGCCTTCATGATGCTCTCGCTCGAGCCGCCGCTCCTCGCGCTGGGCGTGGCCCGGGACTCGGGGGCGGACGACCTGATGGAGGACGCGGACTACCTGGCGGTGAACCTGCTGGCCGAGAATCAGTCCGAGCTGAGCCACGCCTTCGCCCGGCACCACCGGGACCGGAGGGACGCCTGGGAGCGCTTCCCCTGGACGCTGGACGCGCACGGCACGCCGCTCCTCACCGGCACCACCGGTGCATTCAGCGCCCGCATCGTCGAGCGGCAGGCACGTGGAGATCACCTGCTGGTCCTGGTCGAGGTCACGGCCATCCACCAGGGTGACACCGAGCGGACCCTGGTGTACCAGAACCGGTCCTATGGCCGTCTGACTCCGCTGTAGTCACGATGGACGCCGTACCCACCACCGACGCTCTCCCCGTCCGCAACGGCTCGCTCTGGGGCGAGCTGCGGGATGCACTGCGCGGCTCCCACCGCGACCTGACCGAGGCGCCGCTCGGGCGGGCGATCTTCGTCCTCGCCGTCCCGATGGTCCTGGAGATGGTGATGGAGTCGGTGTTCGCCGTCACCGACATCTTCTTCGTCGGGCGGCTGGGCGCCGAGGCGCAGGCGACGGTCGGCCTCACCGAGACGATGGAGACCATGGTGTACGCCCTGGCCTTCGGGCTCTCCATTGGCGCCACCTCGCTCGTCGCCCGGCGGATGGGCGAGAAGGACGAGGAGGCGGCCGCCCGGACGGCGGTGCAGGCCATCGCCCTCGGCCTGTTCTTCGGCATCCCGCTGTCCGCCGCGGGGGCGGTCCTCGCCCCCACCCTGCTCCGGGCGATGGGCGCCTCGCCCTGGGTGCTGGAGCACGGGGTGAATTTCACGCGGGTGATGCTGGGGGCCAACGTCTCCGTCTGTCTGCTGTTCCTGATCAACGCCATCTTCCGGGGCGCGGGGGATGCGGCCACCGCGATGCGGGTGCTGTGGCTCGCCAACGGCATCAACATCGTGCTCGGCCCTTGCCTGGTGTTCGGGGTGGGCCCCTTCCCGAGGATGGGCGTGGTGGGCGCCGCGCTGGCCACCTCCGTCGGCCGCACCACCGGCGTGCTGTACCAGCTGTACCGTCTGAGCCGCGGTGACGGACGGCTGACGGTGCGGACGCGGCACGTGCGGCTCGAGGCGAAGACCATGCTCTCGGTCCTGCGGCTGTCTGGCGCCGGCACGCTCCAGACCGTGGTGGGGATGACCAGCTGGATCTTCCTGGTGCGGATCATCTCCCGCTTCGGGAGCCAGGCGGTGGCGGGTTACACCATCGCCATCCGGCTGATCATCTTCGCGCTGCTGCCCTCCTTTGGCCTGGCGAACGCCGCGGCCACGCTGGTGGGACAGAACCTGGGCGCGAAGAAGCCCGAGCGCGCCGAGCGCGCGGCGTGGAAGGCTGGGTACCTGGGCGCGGTCTTCCTCGGGACGGTGGGGTTGCTGTTCATCGCCCTCGCCCCGCACATCGTCGGAATCTTCACCACCGACCCGGTGGTGCTCGGCCACGGCATTCGCGGGCTCCGCATCATCTCCGCGGGGTTCGCCTTCTACGCCTACGGCATGACCTTCACCCAGGCGCTGAACGGCGCCGGGGCGACCTGGGCCCCGACCTGGCTCAACGGGCTCTGCTTCTGGGCCTTCGAGCTGCCCCTGGCCTGGGTGCTCGCGGTACACGCCGGACTGGGAACCACCGGGGCATTCATCGCCTGCCTGGCGGCCTTCAGCCTGCTGGCGGTGGCCAGCGGGGCGGTGTTCCGGCGCGGCGCGTGGAAGCGGGTGGCGGTGTAAGGGCCTGGCCCGGACTCCGGGCAAAAAGAACCCGCCTCCCCGGTGGCCAGACACTGCGCCTCCAGCCACCAGGGGGCGGGCTTGAAGCCTGTGCGCCGCTCTCGTGCGCGCGGCCCTGCTTGCTCTACGCCGCGCCCAGAGAGGCGACGCCTTGATTTTGCTCGGTCAAGGCATCACCTCCTTTCGCCCCGCAGGGCGAAGCCGATCCTGTCGTGCCGCCCGTCGCGACGCAACGTTTCTTGCGCCGGGGCAGCGGGGGCGGCAGACACGGTGCCGGACGGTCGCCCGGGTGACGGGCGTGCGTCAGCGCCCGAGGAGGAGCCGATGGCCGGCTGGACGACGGAGGTGACGCTGGACGTAGCCTGGGGCGAGATGGACGCGCTCGGCCACGTGAACAACGTCCGGTACATCGCCTGGGCCGAGACGGCACGCATCGCCTTCTTCGAGAAGCTCGGGATGACGACCCGGGCACAGGACCCGGTCGGGCCGATCCTCGCCCGCATCGAGAACGACTACCTGGAGCCCGTGGAGTACCCGGCGCGGATCACCGTGGGTGTCCGGCCCGAGCGGGTGGGCAACACCAGCCTCACGCTGCTGCACGAGATCTGGCACGCGGGTGAGCCGGCGCGGGTCGTCGCCCGCGGCCGGGCGGTGGTGGTGCTCATCGACTACGCCACCAACGAGAAGGTCCGGGTCCCCGAGGCTGTCCGGGCCGCGCTCGTGTCCGGTTGAGCCGCCGCCAGACGTCAGAATGGAGCCAGGAGGATGACAATGAGCAATCCAGTGGGTTGGTTCGAGATCTACGTGCAGGACATGAAGCGGGCCAAGGCGTTCTACGAGGGGGTGTTCGGGGTCAAGCTCGAACAGATGCCGAGCCCCGGGTTCGAGTACTGGATGTTCCCGATGGAGCGAGAGGGGAAGGGTTCGTCAGGCGCTCTCTGCAAGTACGAGGGCTTCCCCTCGGGCAAGAACAGCGTCCTGGTCTACTTCACCTGCGAGGACTGCGCGGTCGAGGAGGCCAAGGTGAAGAAGCTCGGGGGCCGGGTGGAGAAGTCGAAGCAGTCCATCGGCGAGTACGGCTTCATCTCCCTGGTCTATGACACCGAGGGCAACATGGTGGGGCTGCACTCGAGGAAGTGAGCCTGCCCGTCAGGGCTGCTCGCGGGCCACCGCCCGGATGGCGTCGGTGATGTCCCCGAGCTGCGGCACGCTCGCCATCTCCAGCGGGTCGGCCAGGCCGATGCCAGGCACGAACTTCCCGGCCAGCAGGCGCGGCGGCGCCAGCAGGTCGTAGAACAGCTCCTCCACCGTGCGCCGCAGGAGGTGCTCGCCGAAGTTGGTCACCTCGGTGTCCTCGTTGACGAAGAGCGCGCGGCCGGTTCTCCTCACCGACTCGCGGAGCATCTCCCAGTCGTATGGCCACAGCGACCGCAGGTCGATGACCTCGGCCGAGATGCCCTCTGGCTCGAGCGCCTGGGCTGCCTTGACCGACAGCGGCAACGTCCTGCCGTAGCTCACCACGGTGAGGTCCGTGCCCGCTCGCACCAGCTTTCCCTTGCCGATGGGCACGGTGTACCCCTCCAGCGCTGGCCACTGGGGCTTCCACTGCGAGCGGTCGCCCAGCGGCGCGTCGATCATCTTCGACAGCACCCGGTCGTCCCCGGGCTCGCCGGGGATGGGCTCCTCGCCCTTCATCCGGATCAGCGCCTTCGGCTCCAGAACCATCACCGGATTCTGGTCCTGGCAGGCGGAGAGCAGCAGCCCGTACGCGTCGAGCGGCGTGGAGGGCATCACCACCTTCCACCCGGGGATGTGGGTCATCGTCGCGTCGAAGCTGTGCGAGTGGTAGATGCTGCCCCGGATGCCGGAGCCCACCGGGGTCCGGACCACCATCGGCACGTTCCAGTCGCCCGCGCTCGACCAGCAGGTGTTCCCGGCGAGCTTGAGCAGGTCGATGGTGTTGTAGATGTAGTCGCAGAACTGGATCTCGGCGACCGGCCGCTGGCCGGCGAGCGCCAGGCCGATGGCGCAGCCGATGATGCCGCGCTCGTCGAGCGGGCTGTTCCAGGCCGTCTTCAGCCCCTGCGTCGCGGTGAACACGCCGCCGAGCGGGGGGCCCACGTCCTCGCCGAAGACGTCGGTCACCCCGAGGTGCTCCTCGGCGTAGTGCAGCGCCAGCCGGATCGCCTGGGCCATGCTGGCCATCAGCGATCCTCCGCGTAGACGTGCTTCCAGATGCTCGACGGCTCGGGGAGCAGCTCGTCGCGCACGGTGCGGGCCTTGGCGGCGATCTCCTCGGTCCAGCGCGCGCGGACCTGGTCCATCTCCGCGCGGCTGAGGATGCCGTGGGCCTCCAGCTTCTTCTCCAGCTCGGCAATGCAGTCCTGCTCCACGGTCACCAAGTTCGCCCCTGAGGCGCTGGAGTGGCCGTAGAGCCGGGAGACGTTCGCCTCGATCAGGAACGGCTTTCGCTCCTTGCGCACGTAGCCCATCGCCTTCTGCAGCTCGAGGTAGCTGACGATGGCGTCGTTGCCGTCGATGGTCCGGGTGTGCATCCCGAATGCCTTGCCGCGCTCGGCGATGGTCTTGCAGCCCTGCTGGGACGCCGCCGAGGTGGAGATCCCCCACTGGTTGTGGGTGACGACGATCAGGATCGGCAGCTCGTTTCCGGGGCGGGTGCTCCACACCAGGCAGCTGGCGAAGTCGCCCTCGGCCGTGCCCGCGTCGCCACCGGTGACGATGGTGATGCCGTCCCCCCCGTGGCGCTTCTGGGCCAGCGCAGTCCCCGGGGCCATGGCGTACTGCACCTCGATCGGGCTGGAGACCGGGACGATGTTCCACGCCCGCTTGCTGAAGTGGCCTGCGAAGTTCCGGCCGCCCGAGTACGGATCGCTGGCGGTGCTCTTCATCTGCCGGAGCGCGCCGATCGGGTCCTCGCCCAGCGCCATCAGGGTCGCGCTCTGACGGTAGTGGGCGTGGAGGTAGTCGTAGGCCGGGCCTTGCCCCTTCTTCATCAGGAGGCCGAGGGCGACGTTGAACGCCTCTTCCCCGGGGCCGCCGATCCAGAAGTAGCCGTGGCCCTGGCGGTACATCTGGATCAGCCGCTCCTCGAGCACCCGCGACTCGACCATCAGGTCGTGCATGCGGACGAGGAGCTTGTGGTCCAGCGGCAGGGGTTCCTTCACGAGCGTGGGGCGCCCGCGCCTGGAGGCTGGTTCGGTCATGGGGCCCGGCCTATACCACCCCACGGGCGGCATATGCTGCCCGGCCGTCCATGACCCCTCCCCTGCTCGAGGCCGTCGCTGCCCGTGTCCGGGACGTGCCGGATTTCCCGAGGCCGGGCATCGTCTTCAAGGACCTCACGCCGGTGCTCGCCGACCCGCTGCTCTTCCACGGGATCGTCTGCGCGCTCGCTGCCCGGGTCGCCACGCTGGAGGTGACCGAGGTGGTGGGCATCGAGGCCCGCGGCTTCATCCTCGGCGGCGCCCTGGCTGCCACGCTGCGTCGTGGCTTCGTGCCGGTCCGGAAACCCGGGAAGCTCCCCCGGAAGGCCCACCGCGAGTCCTACGGGCTGGAGTACGGCCAGGACGCGCTGGAGCTCCACACCGACGCGCTGGTGCGGAATGCTCGGGTCCTGGTGGTGGACGATCTGCTGGCCACCGGCGGCACCGCCGCAGCCACCGAGAAGCTGATCCGCCGGGCCGGTGGGATGGTGGTCGGCTTCGCGTTCCTGGTCGAGCTGGCCTACCTCGGCGGAGCGGAGCGGCTCGGGTCGGACCGGGTGGTGTCCTTCCTGAAGTACGACCAGCCGTGAAGGCCCCGGTGTAATGCACTCGACATTCTCCGGCGCTCCCTGCTTTGTTGCGGCGGCGTGGACTCTTCGCTGTCAGTCCGGGTCGACCGCCCCGGCCTTCTCAGATTTGCTGCCGATCGCCGAACGCTCGGGGTGCTGACGACCCATGCCCTGCTCAGCGTGGCGGCCTGGCTGGCGGCCCCCTCGGGCGTTGCCCTGCTCGCCGCGATGGCGGTCCTGGCGTACACGTCATGGCTGTCCGCCGTCGTGGCGCACAACACGGTGCACTGTCCCGTGTTCCGCCGGCGGTGGATGAACTCGGCCTTCCAGGTCTGGGTCAGCCTCTCCTACGGGTTCCCGATCAGCGACTACATCCCGGGGCACAACCTCTCCCACCACCGCTTCCTCCAGGCCCGGGAGGACGTGATGCGCACCTCGAAGGTGCGCTTCCGGTGGAACCTGCTCAACCTCCTGGCCTTCCCGTTCGCCGTGTCCCCGTCCATCCTCCGCAGCAACCGGCGCTACGCCTCGCTCAAGGGAAGCGGGGACTGGCGGCGCCAGCGGCGGCTGGAGACTCTCATCGTCTGGAGCGTCAAGCTCGCGCTGGTCGCGCTCGACTGGCGCAGGGCGCTCTGCTTCGTGCTGGTGCCCGAGCTGGTCGCCAACCTGGGCATCGTGGGGATCAACTTCTTCTGGCACGACGGCTGCGACCCGGACCACCCGGTGAACCACTCCCGGAACTTCGTCAGCCCGGTGCTCAACTTCCTGACCCTCAACAACGGCTACCACGGCATGCACCACCTGGAGCCGGGGCTGCACTGGAGCCTGTTGCCCGAGGCCCATGCGCAACACATCCGGCCGGGCCTTCACCCGGCGCTCGAGCAGCCCTCGCTGCTCGCCTACGCCTGGCGGACGTTCGTTTACCCGGGGCGCCGCGAGACCTACGAGGGGCGACCGATCACCTTCCCCGAGCCGGACACCGACCTGGACTGGGTGACTCCCGAGCGCGAGGAAGCACGCGCAGCCTGAGCCCGGCGCCCCAACCCGTGGACGGAGGCGTGGACGGTGCCTGCCCGCTGACCGACTGAGGCCAGCAACCGCCCGCAGGATCCGTCCACGCCTCGCCACGCCCCATCAACCCCCACGCCGCCCTGGGCAGGCCTCCCTTGCGAACCGCGGGCCAAGCTCCAGGCGCCTTTCCTTCGAGGGCGAGCGGCCTGGCCGACGAGCGTGAGAGCGCAACATTTTCCGGGTCCGACTGGAGTTTCCTCCCGCCCGGAGCAATGGTCACCGCCGCCATGGCAGACACGTTCACGGCTCTGGTTGCCGAGCAGGCGGACGGGCGCACGCAGGTCAAGCGCACGGCGCTCGAGGAGGCGGCGCTGCCGCCTGGTGAGGTCACCATCGACGTCGCCTACAGCTCGCTCAACTACAAGGACGGTCTGGCGCTCACCGGTCGCGGCAAGGTCATCCGCAAGTGGCCGATGGTGCCCGGCATCGACCTCGCCGGACGGGTGCGGTCGAGCACCAGCCCCAAATTCCGCCCTGGCGACCCGGTGCTGGTCACCGGCAACGGCCTGGGCGTGAGCTGGTGGGGGGGCTTCTCCCAGCGCGCGCGGGTGAAGGAATCGGTGGTGCTGCCGATTCCCCAGGGGCTCGACGCCCGCACCTCGATGGCCATCGGAACCGCGGGCTTCACCGCCGCCCTCTGCGTGCTGGCGCTGCAGGACCACGGGACGCTCCGGTCCGACCGGGAGTTCGCGGTGACCGGCGCGGCCGGAGGCGTGGGGTCGATCGCGGTGGGGCTCCTCGCGGCGCTCGGCAAGAAGGTGGTCGCCTCGACCGGCCGGACCTCCGAGGCGACGTACCTCAAGAAGCTCGGCGCCGCCGACATCATCGGCCGCGACGTGCTCGCCCAGAAGGGTCCACCGCTGGGCTCCGAGCGCTGGGGTGGCGCGGTGGACACCGTGGGTGGGCAGACCCTGGTCACCCTCTGCAGCCAGACCACGTACCGAGGCGCCGTCGCCGCCTGCGGGCTGGCCGGAGGCTCGGACTTTCCCGGCACCGTGTTCCCCTTCATCCTCCGCAACGTCGCCCTGCTCGGCTGCGACTCGGACATGACACCGGTCGAGGAGCGGACGCGCGCCTGGAAGCTGCTGGTGGATCACCTGGGGAAGCTGCACCTCGACGAGGTGACCCAGGAGGTCCCGATGTCCCAGCTGGTGGAGTTCGCCCCGCGCATCGTCGACGGGCAGGTGCGCGGGCGGGTGGTCGTGAACGTGAATGCCTGAGCACGCGGTCCTCTTCACCCGCAAGCTGCCCGAGGCGGTGGAGCGCCGCGCGGCACGCGACTACCGGCTGGTGGCCAATCCCGACGACCGTCCGCTGAGCGCCGACGAGCTCGTCGTCCGGTGCCAGGACATGGACGCGGTGGTGTGCACCGTGGCCGACCGGATGAACGCCGGCGTCCTCCTGCGGCTCCCGGCCCGCGTCCGCATCGTGGCCAGCTTCGGGGTGGGCACGGAGCATCTGGACCTGGACACGGCGCGGGCCCGCGGCCTGGTGGTGACCAACACCCCCGAGGTCCTGACCGACGCCACCGCGGAGGTGGCGCTCCTGCTGCTCCTCGGGGCGGCGCGGCGGGCGTACGAGGGCCAGGCGCTGCTTCGCTCCGGCGGCTGGTCGGGTTGGGCACCGACGCAGCTCATGGGCCGGCAGCTGAGCGGCAAGCGACTGGGCATCGTGGGGATGGGGCGCATCGGGCAGGCGATGGCCCGGCGGGCCCGGGGCTTCGGGGTGGAGATTCACTACACCGACCAGCGGCGCCTCCCGCCCGAGCGTGAGGACGGCGCCATCTTCCATCCCACGGTGGAGGAGCTGCTGCCGCTGAGCGAGCTGCTCTCGCTCCACGCGCCGTCGACGCCCGAGACGCGCCACCTGCTCGATGCACGGCGGCTGGGGCTGCTTCCCCCCGGCGCCATCGTGGTGAACACCGCCCGGGGGGACCTGGTCGACGACGAGGCGCTCATCGCCGCGCTGCGCTCGGGTCAGGTCGGGGCCGCCGGGCTGGACGTGTTCCAGGGCGAGCCGGCGCTGCACCCCGCCTACCGGAGCCTGCAGAACACGTTCCTCCTGCCACACATGGGCAGCGCCACCATCGAGACGCGAGAGGCGATGGGATTCAGGGCGCTGGACAACGTGGACGCGGTCCTGTCGGGCAAGCCCGCGCCCGACCGGGTGGCCTGAGCACCGCCCCGGGATTACCAGGGGGCGGTGGCCCACCTCCTCGAGCCGCTCACCCTCCGCTCCGTCACTTTCCCCAACCGCGTCGCGGTCTCGCCGATGTGCGAGTACAGCGCGGACGACGGCTTCGCCAACGACTGGCACCTGGTGCACCTCGGGTCGCGGGCGGTCGGCGGCGCCGGGCTGGTGGTCACCGAGGCGACCGCAGTCGAGGCGCGGGGGCGCATCACCGCCAGGGACCTCGGGCTGTGGAAGGACGAGCACCTCGACTTCCTGGCGCGCATCGTGCGCTTCCTCGACGGGCACGGCGCAGTGCCGGGCGTGCAGCTGGCGCACGCGGGGCGGAAGGCGAGCACCCGCGTACCATGGGAGGGTGGCGCGGGCTTGCCCCCGGAGGCCGGCGGCTGGGAGCCGATCGCCCCCAGCGCCCTCGCGTTTTCCGAGCGCACCCTCCGTCCCCGGGCGATGTCGCCGGAGGACATCGCCGAGGTGACCCGGGCGTTCGCCGCGGCGGCTCGCCGATCGCTGGCCGCGGGGTTCCGGCTCGTCGAGCTCCACTTCGCCCACGGGTACCTGGTGCACGAGTTCCTCTCGCCGCTGTCCAACCAGCGCGAGGACGGGTACGGCGGGGGATTCGAGCAGCGGATCCGCCTGGCGCTGGAGATCGCCCGGGCGGTCCGGACCGAGTGGCCCGAGCGGCTTCCCCTGCTCGCCCGCCTGTCGTGCACCGACTGGGTGGACGGCGGGTGGACCCTGGAGGAGAGCGTGGAGCTGGCGCGACGGCTGGCCGCCGAGGGCGTCGACCTCGTGGACTGCAGCTCGGGCGGCCTGGTGCCGAACGCGCGGATCGAGGCGGTGCCGGGCTACCAGGTTCCGTTCGCACGACGGATTCGCGCCGAGGCGGGGATTCCCACCGCGGCGGTGGGGCTCATCTCCACGCCTGCACTGGCCGACGCCGTCGTGCGCGAGGGCGCTGCAGATCTGGTGATGCTCGCCCGGGCCATGCTGCGGGACCCCTACTGGCCGCTGCACGCCGCCGAGGAGCTGGGCCAACCAGAGGCGCGGCGGATTCCGGTGCAGTACCTCCGGGCGTTCTAGCGGACGCGCTAGGCTGGGGTGGGAGGGAGGCCCTGCGGTGCGTCCTCGGTACCTCGCGCTGTGGTTGCTGGTCATGCCCGTGGCCGCGCGCGCACAGCAGGACCCCGGGACGGCCCCGAGCGCCCCATCGACGGGCCCCGGCGTGACGATGCGGAGCCCACTCGGGTTCTTCTTCCATGTGGAAGCGGGTGGCGGCTACCTCCGTACCTCCGGCTCGACCGGCAGGACCGCCTTTACCACCGCCGGCGGCGCGCTCGGGATCTCCCTCGGGGGCGGCTGGGCTCCGAGCGAGGAGTGGATGGTCGGACTCGAGTGCTCGAGCTGGAAGGCTCTGTCGCCCAGCGGCCTCGGCGAGAGCACGTCGGTCGAGCTCGACGCCGTCGGGGTGAGCGTCACCCGCTATCTCGTCCCGGCGAACGTCTTTGCCTCGGTCACGGTTTCCGGCACCCGGGTGGCCATCACCGATCCCTATGGACAGGAGTTCGGCGGCTCTCAGATCGGGTTCGGGTTCAAGGTGGCGATCGGCAAGGAGTGGTGGGTCAACCCGTGGCTAGGGATGGGTCTCGGCGGCGAGTTCTTCTTCGCGGTGAACCGCGACCAGGCGGGGAGCTCCGGAACGCTGAGGACCCTGGGGGCCGGCCTGGTCTACAGCTTGACTGTCCACTGACGGCGCTGCCGCTGCAGCAGCCGCCACGAGGTGTCTGGCACCACCTCCGTAACGAGGTGTCTGGCACCACTTCGAGCCGCACCGCCTCGAGCCGCGAGAAGTCTTGTGTTCACGGGCACTTGCAACTTGGGTCCCTCTCTGATTTCGGCACGTCAGACTCCGGGTGATGGATTGCCCTGTCTGGCGACAACGAACGCACAAGCTCCGCGAACCCCCCCTCAGCATCCGTCGTCGCCGAACTTTTCTACCGTTCTCAGAAAGCCGAAAGAGTCCGAGATGTTCGTTGCGGACGCCGGTCGCAGTTCGGTGCACGCTGCGGTCAGCCTCCCCGCCAATCATCCGCGAGATCCGTGATGGCCCGCGCTCGCCTCAGCCGGATGTTCCCAGAGAGCAACCCGCTCCTCGAGCATCTCGGGGCGCTGCCGGTCGCGGTGATCGAGACCGACGAGGAGGGGACGATCCGGATGTGGGCCGGCGCCGCCGAGCGCCTCTTCGGCTGGACCGCAGCGGAGGTCCTGGGCAGCCACATCGACGGGCTCGAGCTGGTGCACGAGCCGGACGTCCCCTTCGTCGACGCGGTCCTCGATCGCCTGCGCTCCGGTCACGACCACCAGCTGGTGCACCGCAACCGGAACCGGACCCGCTCCGGTGAGGTTCGCCACTGCGAGTGGACGCGGATGGTGGTCGCCGCTCGCCCCGGGCGGCGTCCGGCGATCCTCTCCTACGTCACGGACGTGACCGCACAGGTCGAGGCCGAGACCACCTCCCTCATCGCGCGAGCCGACCTCGATCGCTGGCTCCGCGCCAATCCCGAGGGCTGCCTCGGCCTGGACCGGGAGTGGCGCATCAGCCACTGGAACCCCGCCGCCGAGCGGATGCTGGAACGGAGCCGCACCGAGGTCCTGGGACGTGAGATCTGGGAGGTGTTCCCCGAGCTGTACGGGACCACTTTCCATCGGGCCTTCGAGGAGGCGCTCGCCGATGGGCATCTCCGCGTCCTCGAGGACCGCGCGCCCAGCGGCCGGGCCTGGTACGGGGTGACCGCGGTGCCCTCGGGGCGTGGGCTGTACGTGTTCTTCAGCGACGTCACTGGCCGCCGCCAGCTCGAGCAGGAGCTCCTCGTGCTCGACGCCGCCCAGAAGCAGCTGCGCGGCTGCTAGCGGCTCGAGGGTCGCTGCGGAAACCAGTGCCCGGCGAGCGTCGCCATCACCAGCGTCAGCGCGTCCAGGAACGCGAACCCCAGCAGGTGCCGCAGCACCGTCGTTGCCCCCGGCATCCGCGCGCCGAGGAGGAGCATCAGCACGGCGTGCAACGCGAGCGTCTGCCCGAGGGCGACCAGCACCGCGAGGATCAGCGCCTCCTGCACCCGCTCCACCCGGAAGTGGGCGAGGAACATCGCCACCGCCACCAGCGCCACCGCACCCCAGGCGAGCATCGCCCACGCCGGCGCCTCGGCGCGGATCATGAGCAGGAAGGCCCCCGCGAGGAGCGCCGTGCCCATCGCGGCCGAAGCCACCGCCAGCGTGCGGCGGCCGCGGGTCACGGCTCGACCCGCACCGAGGTGCTTCCCAGCCACCCCGCGTCCAGCCGGACCTCGATCCCGGCGACGAGCGGCTCGGCGACCGTGGCCGCCCCGGCGAGCACCACGCTGCCAGCCGGGAGCGACTGGCCCCGTCCGCTGAGCAGAGCGCACAGCTGGACCACCGAGAGCACCGGGTCGCCGGAGATGGCCGTTCCCATCGCGCGCTGGCGGGGCGTCCCGTCGATGGACATCACCAGCTCCACCCGGGAGGTGTCGCGGCCGTCCAGCTCGAGCCAGCGCTCGGGGAGCACCACCTGCGACGACGAGGCGTTGTCTGCCACCACGTCCGGCAGGCTGAAGTACTTGAAGTCGCGGTAGCGCGAATCAAGGATCTCCAGGGCCGGGCCCACCCCGGTGCAGGCCGAGAGCACCGCCGCCCGGTCCGGTGTCCCGGCGAGGCCTCGGGTGAAGCGGAAGGCGATCTCCGGCTCGATCTTGGGATGCAAGGTTCCCCGGAGGTGGAAGGTGCCGCGGACCACCATCGCATCGGTGAGCACGCCATAGATGGGAGCGTCGAGCGACATCTGCCGGCGCTTGGCCTCGGAGGTGAGCCCCATCTTGAGCCCGATGACCCGCTCGCCCCGGGCGAGGCGCAGGGCGATGCCCGCGTCCATCACCCGGTAGGCCTGAGCGAGATCCAGGTCCGGCGCCTGCAGCGTCAGCCGCTCCACTTCCCGGCCGTGCCGCCGCGCGTCGTCCAGGTGCCCCGCCAGGCGCTCGATGTCCATTCTCACGTTCCTCCGCCCACCCCCGGGCCCCCCGGCGCCGGCCCGGGTGGCGCATACTAGGAGAGGCGGAGGGTTCATGGACGGTGTCCTCAACGTCATCGGCGGTCGCGAGGTCCCGGCGCGGTCCGGGGCGACGCTCCCCAACTGGGAGCCCGCCACGGGCGGACCGCTGGGCACCCTGCCCGACTCGGACGCCGCCGACGTCGCCGAGGCGGTCGAGGCCGCCCGCCGCGCGTTCCCGGCCTGGAGCGAGACGCCGGCCCCCGTGCGCAGCCGGCTGCTCCGGAAGGTGGCCGAGGGGCTTCGCCAGGCACTGCCCGAGCTCGCCCGCGCGGAGTCGGTGGACAGCGGGAAGCCTCTCTCGGTCGCGACCGAGGTGGACATTCCCCGGGCCATCCTGAACTTCGAGTTCTTCGCCGACGCTGCCACCCAGCTCTCCAGCGAGTGCCATCCGATGGACTCGCATGCGCTGAACGTCACCTTGCGGCATCCGCTGGGGGTGGTGGGCACCATCTCCCCCTGGAACCTTCCGCTCTACCTCCTGACCTGGAAGGTGGCGCCCGCCCTCGCCGTCGGCAACACGGTGGTGGCCAAGCCCTCCGAGGTGACGCCGGTCACCGCGCACCGGCTGGGACGCATCGCGCTCGAGGCCGGGCTGCCTCCGGGGGTGCTGAACATCGTGCAGGGCCTGGGACCCAAGGTGGGCGACGCGCTGTCCCGCCACCCCGAGGTGAAGGCCATCTCGTTCACCGGGAGCACCCGCACCGGCGCGGAGATCGCCCGCACTGCCGCGCCGCTGTTCAAGAAGCTCTCGCTGGAGATGGGTGGAAAGAACCCGGTGGTCATCTTCGCCGATGCGGACCTGGACGCGGCGGTGGCCACCACCGTGCGCTCGTCCTTCTCCAACCAGGGGCAGATCTGCCTCTGTGGCCCGCGGATCTTCGTGGAGCGGAGCGTCTACTCCCGGGTGCGCGAGCAGCTGGTGGAGCGGACGCGGGCGCTGAAGCTCGGCGACCCGCTCCTGCCCGAGACCGAGCAGGGGGCGCTGGTCAGCCGGGCCCACCTGGACAAGGTGCTCGGCTACCTGGCGCTGGCCCGCGAGGAGGGTGGCCGCTTCCTCACCGGAGGCAAGCGGGCCGCGGTCGGTGGTCGCTGCCGCGAGGGCTGGTTCGTGGAGCCGACGCTGGTCGAGGGCCTGAGCCCGGAGTGTCGCACCAACCAGGAGGAGATCTTCGGCCCGGTGGCGGCCCTGATGCCCTTCGACTCCGAGGAGGAGGTCCTCCGCGCCGCCAACGGCGTCCGCTACGGGCTCGCCGCCTCGGTGTGGACGCGCGACCTCACCCGCGCCCACCGCTTCAGCGCCGCACTGGAGAGCGGCATCGTCTGGGTCAACACCTGGATGCTCCGCGATCTGCGCACCCCCTTCGGCGGAATGAAGGACTCGGGCGTGGGCCGGGAGGGCGGCCAGGAGGCGCTTCGCTTCTTCACCGAGGCTCAGAACGTCTGCATCCATCTGCAAGGAGGTTGAAGGCCCATGCCGGACCGAGTGACCTCGCAGCGCGCCGCGCCCCCGGTGGGCGCCTTCCCCCATGCCCGCCGGGTGGGAAACCTCCTCTTCCTCTCCGGAATCGGCCCGCGCGTCCGCGGCAGCCACGACATCCCCGGGGTGACCCTGGACCCGCAGGGCAACGTCACCGACCACGACATCGCCATCCAGTGCAAGAGCGTGTTCGAGAACGTGCGGGCCATCCTCGAGGACGCAGGCACCACCTGGGACCGCCTGGTGGACGTGACCGTGTTCCTGACCGACATGGAGAACGACTTCGCGGTCTACAACCGGCTGTGGGCAGAGTATTTCAAGGACGCGCAGCCGTGCCGAACCACGGTGGAGGTGACGCGCCTCCCGACGCCCATCGCCATCGAGCTGAAGTGCATCGCCACGATGCCGGAGTGACCATGCCCAGTCTGCAGCCCCTCAACTTCAAGAAGTGGATCGACGAGCACCGGCATCTCTTGAAGCCGCCGGTGGGCAACCAGCAGGTCTGGGCCGACCGGGAGTTCATGGTCACCGTGGTGGGCGGTCCCAACGCGCGGCGCGACTTCCACGTCAACCAGGGCGAGGAGTTCTTCTACCAGCTCGAGGGCGACATCGAGCTCCACGTCCTGGTCGACGGCAAGCGAGAGGTGGTCCCCATCCGCGAGGGAGAGATCTTCCTCCTTCCGCCCAACGTGCCCCACTCGCCGCAGCGGCCGCCGAACACCATCGGGCTGGTGCTCGAGCGGCGCCGGCTCCCCCAGGAGAAGGATTCGTTCCTCTGGGTCTGCGAGAGGTGCGGGAACGAGCTCTACCGCGAGTCGATCCACCTGACCGACATCGTCAAGCAGCTGCCCCCGGTGTTCGAGCACTTCTACGGCGAGGAGAAGAACACCACCTGCAGGAAGTGCGGGACGCGGGCGACCCGCGCCTGAGCGGGGAAGCCGAGCGGGAGCCAATGCCGGTCGTCGACGTCCACACCCACCTGCTCCCGCCCGAGCTGCCCCGCTGGAAGGAGCGCTTCGGCTACGGCGGCTTCATCGGCCTGGAGCACACCGGGCCGTGCCGCGCCCGCATGGTGAGGGACGACGGACAGGCGTTCCGCGAGGTGGAGGAGAACCTCTGGGTTCCGGCGGCGCGGCTCGCCGACTGCGATCGGCTGGGCGTGGAGCTACAAGTACTGTCCACGGTTCCGGTGATGTTCTCCTACTGGGCGAAGCCGGAGGACGGCGCCGAGGTGGCGCGCTTCCTCAACGACCACCTCGCCACCGTCGTCGCCACGGCGCCCCGACGCTTCGTGGGCCTTGGCACCTTGCCGATGCAGGCGCCGGCGCTGGCGGTGCGCGAGCTGGAGCGCTGCGTCCGCTCCCTCGGGTTCGCCGGGGTGCAGATCGGCAGCCACGTCAACGAGTGGAACCTGAGCGATCCGGCGCTCTTCGAGGTCTTCGCCGCCGCCGCCGAGCTGGGGGCCGCGGTCTTCGTCCATCCCTGGGACATGATGGGTGAGGCGCGGATGCGCAAGTACTGGCTGCCGTGGCTGGTGGGAATGCCGGCCGAGGCCTCGCTGGCCATCTGCTCGCTCATCTTCGGTGGCGTCCTGGAGCGGCTTCCCGCGCTCCGGGTCGCCGTCGCGCACGGCGGAGGCGCCTTCCCCGCGACCCTGGGCCGCATCCAGCACGGATTCGAGTGCCGGCCAGATCTGGTGGCGGTGGACAACCCGGTGCCCCCGCGCGCCTATCTGGGACGCTTCTGGGTGGACAGCCTGGTGCACGATGCGGACATGCTCCGCCTGATCGTGAAGCTCTTCGGAGAGGAACGGGTGATGCTGGGGAGCGACTACCCCTTCCCCCTGGGCGAGGCCGAGCCGGGAGCGCTGATCCGCTCGGTCCCGGAGCTCACCGCTGCCCGGGCTCGGCTCCTGGGGGAGAACGCGCTCCGCTGGCTGGGGCGGCCATGCTGAGCATCGCGGAGGGACGGCGGCTGGCCGAGGACCAGGACGCACGCGACGCGCTGGCCCCGATGCGGGACGCATTTCTCTTCCCCGTCGGGCCGCAGCAGGCCCCGCTGGTCTACCTGACGGGGAACTCGCTCGGACTCCAGCCCCGGACGGCGCGCGAGCGGGTGGAGGAGGCGCTGGCCGACTGGGCGGTGCGCGGCGTCGAGGGGCACGTGGAAGGCGACTCGCCGTGGGTTCCCTACCACCGCTTGCTCACCGCCCCCACCGCGCGGCTGGTCGGCGCCCAGCCCGAGGAGGTGGTGGTGATGAACACGCTCACCGTCAACCTGCATCTCATGATGGTGTCCTTCTACCGGCCCACCGCCGGGCGCCACCGCATCCTCTACGAAGGCAGCGCCTTCCCCTCGGACCGCTACGCGTTCGCCAGTCAGGTGCGGTTCCACGGATTCGACCCGGCGGAGGCGCTGGTGCCGCTCGCTCCCCGCCCGAACGAGGGCGTGCTCCGGCCGGAGGATCTGCTCGAGGCCATCGCCCGTGAGGGTGAGCGGCTGGCGCTGGTCCTGATCGGCAACGTGAACTACCTCACCGGCCAGGCCTTCGACATGGGGGCCGTCACCCGCGCCGGGCACGCCGTCGGGGCGGCGGTGGGCTTCGATCTCGCGCACGGCGCCGGCAACCTGGTCCTCCATCTCCACGACGACGGACCGGACTTCGCGGTGTGGTGCTCGTACAAGTACCTCAACGGCGGACCGGGCGCGCTCGGTGGGGTGTTCGTCCATGCGCGGCACCGGGAGGGCCGGGGACTCCCGCGCTTCGAAGGGTGGTGGGGGCACGACGAGGCCACCCGGTTCGAGATGGGGCCCGGGTTCCAGGGGATGCCGGGGGCCGAGGGCTGGCAGCTGTCGAATCCGCCCATCCTCCAGATGGCGGCGCTCCGGGCGTCGATGGAGCTGTTCGACGCGGTGGGGATGACCGCGCTCCGCCGGAAGTCCGAGCGGCTCACCGGCCTCATGGACCAGCTGGTACGGGAGATGCCCGGGGTGGAGGTCATCACCCCCGCCGATCCGGCCCAGCGCGGGGCGCAGCTTTCCCTCCGGATCAGCCGCGACCCGCGGGGGCTGGTGCGGCGGCTGGCCGCGGCGGGAGTGGTCTGTGACTTCCGGGCCCCGGACATCCTCCGCGCCGCGCCCGCGCCGTTCTACACCCGCTTCACCGACGTGGTTCGCTTCGCCGAGGTGCTCCAGGGCCATGTCCAGGGGAGGTGAGCGGACGGTCCTCGCCGGCGCGGGCCTGGTGGGCTCGCTCCTGGCGCTCTTCCTCGCCCGGCGCGGGAAGGCGGTGGAGCTCTTCGAGCGCCGGCCGGACATGCGGCGCGAGCAGATCTCCGCCGGCCGCAGCATCAATCTGGCCATCAGCGTGCGCGGGCTCCACGCGCTCGCCCAGGTCGGCCTGGAGCAGGAGGCGCTCGCCCACGCCCTCCCCATGCTGGGGCGGATGATCCACGGCCCGGACGGGGGCCTCGCCTTCCAGTCGTACGGGAAGGACGACAGCCAGTGCATCCACTCCATCTCCCGCGGGCTCCTCAACCGGATGCTGCTCGACGCCGCCGAGCGGACCGGGCGGGTGCGGCTGGCCTTCCGGCGGCGGGTGCTGGGGCTCGACCCCCGACGCCGCGAGCTCACCGTGGAGGTCAATGGTGGGCACACCGAGCGCGTCGAGGGCGCGGTGGTGTACGGCACCGACGGCGCGGGCTCGGCGGTGCGCCGCGCGGTGGTGGAGGCACGGGGAGGCAACTCGAGCGAGGTGCTGCTCGCCCACGGCTACAAGGAGCTCACCCTCCCCGCGGCGCCGGACGGTGGCTGGCGAATGGAGCGTCAGGCGCTGCACATCTGGCCTCGCGGCGACTTCATGCTCATCGCGCTTCCCAACGAGGACGGCAGCTTCACCTGCACCCTGTTCCTCGCCTTCGAGGGGTCGCGGAGCTTCGCCACCCTCGAGACGCCGGGAGCGGTGCGGGCGTTCTTCCGCGAGCACTTCGCGGACGTCGAGCCGATGCTCGGCGACCTGGAATCGCAGTTCGCCGGCAATCCCACCGGGTCCATGGTGACGGTCAAGTGTTCGGCGTGGCACGCCGAGGACGGAGCCCTGCTGCTCGGTGACGCGGCCCACGCGATCGTCCCCTTCTTCGGCCAGGGCATGAACTGCGGCTTCGAGGACTGCGTGGTGCTGGACGGCCTCGAGGCCGAGGGTGGGCCCCGGGCCGAGGTCTTCGCCCGGTTCGAGCGGCTGCGGAAGCCCAACGCCGACGCCATCGCCGACATGGCGGTGGAGAACTTCGTGGAGATGCGCGCCAGCACCGCCGACCCGCGCTTCCTGCTGGAGAAGGCCATCGAGAAGCGGCTCCTGGCCGAGCTGCCAGGCGAGTTCGTCTCGCGCTACGCGCTGGTGACCTTCAGTCGGGCGCCCTACCGGGTGGCCTACGACGCCGGTCGCATCGCCTCGGGCATCGTCTCCGAGCTGGCCGAGGGTCTGGGGTCGGCGGCCGAGGTGGACCTCGGGCGAGCGCGGGCGCTGGTGGCCGCGCGCCTCACCCCCTTCCTGCGCGAGAGGCTCTGATGGATACGCGCGCTCAGTCGACGATGAACAGCGTGGCCCCGGTCGCGGTCGACGAGCGGTGCCGCTCCGCACCGTCGGCGACCTGGTAGCTCGCGCCGGGCCCGAGCGTGAAGCGGCGCCCATCCTCGAGCTCGGTGTTCAGCTCGCCCGAGAGACAGAGGAGGATGTGCCCCTTCTCGCACCAGTGGTCGGCGACGTAGCCGGGCGAGTACTCCACCATCCGCACCCGGACGTCGCCGAACTGCCGCGTCCTCCAGACCGCGAAGCCCACGTCGCCGCGGCGCTCGGTGCGCTCGACGCTCGACCACTCCGTGACCCCGAAGGGGATTCCATCCAGGCGCATGGGGGCAGTCTCTGGGACCCGGGAGGTCCGGCCCGTTGCGGGCGGACGCCGCGGTCAGGGCGGACGATAGCTGGAGGAGCCGAGCGCCTCGAGCACCTGCGCCCAGGCCTTCGACTTCGGGTCGATGACGTCGAAGTGGTCCGCGTCCTCGGGCATCACCAGACGGATGTCGTCGCCGGCCTTCCGTGCCCGCTCGACGAAGTTCCGGTTCATCGCCAGCGGGACGACGTTGTCCTTCGTCCCATGGATGACCACCACCGGGACACCGAGCGGCAGATGTGCCGCGGGCGAGCCGTCCGCGTAGCGCCCGGGCTGCTCCCGCGCCGGGCCCCCCAGCAGCTCCAGCGTCACGTGCTGGCTCAGCTGCAGCTTGTCCGCCTCGACCAGGTCCGACACCGGGGCCAGCCCGACCACGCGCCTCGGACGCCAGGAGGGACGCTTCAGCGCGCCCGGCGCCGACGACCTGGTCACTGCCCACAGCGCGAGGTGGCCGCCCGCCGAGTGCCCCATCCACACCGAGTGCCCCAGGTCCAGCCCGTGCTTCGAGGCCAGCCTGGGGAGCGCCTCGAGGGCGGCGGTCACGTCGTTCAGCGTCCCCGGCCAGGCCCCGCCCTCCTCGCCGATGCGCCGGTACTCGAGCGCCACCGTGGCCCAGCCGCGCCGCGCCAGGTCCGCGCAGAGGTGCCCCACGTGCGCCGCGTCGTACGCCGCGCGCCAGTACCCGCCGTGGATCATCACCAGCGTCCGGAGCCGCTCGGCCCCCGCGGGCCGGCGGATCCACAGGTGCTGCGACGGCGCCGGCCCGTACGCCTCACGGACCCCGGGAGGCGGCGGCTCGGTCAACACCCAGGGATCGGGCACTAGGAGAGATCCTCGTGAATGCAGAGGATGTTGCCCTCGGGGTCGCTGAACCACGCCGCCTTCTCCGAGCCGAGCACGCAGACGTGCTGCACCGTCTTCAGCCCGGGCAGGTCGTAGTCGTGGAACACCACCCCGCGGGACTCGAGCTGCTGGATCGCCGCGACGATGTCGCGCACCGCGAAGCTCACTGCGGTGTGGTCCGCCTTGGTGGGAGCACCGCGCTCGAACAGCGCCAGCGCGCCGTTTCCCACCGGATACTCGTACTTCCCGTCCGGCTTCGCCCTCCCCCGGCTGAGCCCGAGCTTCTGCTCGTAGAATGCGCGGGCGCGGCTCAGGTCCACCACCGGGAGAATCGTGGTCAGCGGAGCATCGGCGAGCATGACACCCTCCTCTCGTTTCGGAGGGCGCCCACTCGACGCCACCGGGCCGGCGCCGGTCAAGCCCGTTGCGCGGCAGGCTCAGCGCGGACTGCGCTGCGCCCGAGGCTGGGTTCCCACCGTCCCCGCCGCGTACCGCGCGCCGGACACCGCGCCCTTGGGGAAGACCGCCTCGATCCCTGCCAGGTCCTGGCGGTCGAGCTGGACGTCCAGCGCCCCCAGGTTCTCCTCGAGGTACCGGCGCCGCTTGGTCCCGGGGATTGGCACCACGTCGTCGCCCTGGGCCATCACCCACGCCAGCGCGAGCTGCCCGGGCGTGCACCCCTTCTGCCTCGCCAGCGCGCCCACCTTCTCCACCAGCGCCAGGTTCCTCTGGAAGTTCTCGCCCTGGAAGCGGGGGTTGTTCCGCCGGAAGTCGTCCTCGCCGAAGTCCGCCGGGGTGCGGATCTGCCCGGTGAGGAACCCACGCCCCAGCGGGCTGAAGGGAACCAGCGTGATGCCCAGCTCCCGGCAGGCCTGGAGCGGTCCCTCCTCGGGGTCACGGGTCCACAGCGAGTACTCGCTCTGGAGCGCGGCGATGGGGTGCACCGCGGCCGCACGCCGCAGGACGTCCGCCGGCGCCTCGGAGAGACCCAGCGCCCGGACCTTCCCCTCCTTCACCAGCTGGGCCATGGCCCCCACGGTCTCCTCGATGGGCGTCGAGGGGTCCACCCGGTGCAGGTAGTACAGGTCGATGACGTCGACCTTCAGGCGGCGCAGACTCGCCTCGCACGCGGTGCGGACGTAGTCCGGCTTGCCGTTGAGCCTCCGGCGGGTGGCGTCGTTCGGCGCCACCGGATCCCGGACGATGCCGAACTTGGTGGCGAGGACGATCTCCTCCCGCCGCCGCCGCAGGATGTCCGAGAGCAGCTCCTCGTTCTTGCCTGCCCCGTACATGTCCGCGGTGTCGAGGAACGTGACTCCCCGGTCCAAGGCCAGCTCCAGGGTGGCGCGCGACTCGGCCTCGTCGGCCGGTCCGTAGAACTCCGACATCCCCATGCAGCCGAGGCCCATGCGGGACACGCGGAGGCCTGACTTCCCGAGCGATCGCTGTTCCATGGCCGAGCACAATGTCCGCCCGGGCGGCAGCGCGCAGCGAAAAATGGCGCGACCGGCCGCCCGAGATCTCTGGGGCGGCCGGTCGCCCCCCGGACGCAGCGCAGAGTCGCGGGGCTGCGCGCGCCCTCCGGAACGGCCGCCGATTGGAGCCGGCGATCTCCCGGGCCACCCGTCAGACGACGGTCCGGTGCCGGACACCACAGCGGCCCGCGAGGGGTGGTCGCACCGGAGGCGCCGTCGCCTCGGCCAGAGCAGTGACCGAGCTCTCCGGACACCGGCCGCGGGAACAGCGGCGCGACACCCCCACGCCTGGCTGGGAAAGCGGGGTCTGGGTCCGCATCCAGCGCAGCCGGCGCAACCGGCGCCTGGGGCTGATGCTCGCTGCGGCGCTCGCCGTGGGGGGAGCGGTGGTCTCCAGGCGGAACGTCCAGGACCAGCGCGGTCCGGTCCGGGTCAACGCCGCGCTGGAGGGGTCCCTCCGCCCGGACGGGAGCGCGCCCGCTCACGCACTGTGGCGACTGACGTTCGAGGGGGCAGAGCTGCGGGTGTACCGCAACGCGCTCGGAGCGCTGCACCGCTGTCCAGGCTCGCCGGGGTGCATCCGCACCGAGCAGGGCGGCACGTTGACGGTGCCGCTCGACGGCCCGGGCGAGTACCGGGCGGTCGTCTTCTCCAGCCCCCTCTCGGGCGGCGGGCGGACCCTGCACCAGGACCTCACCGCGGCAGGCGACCGGGATGAGCCGGTGGAGATGTCCCCGGCGCTGGTCGCCTACTGAGCGGCGTCCGGCTCGACCTCGTGGAAGCGGCGCAGATCGATGCGGATCCGTCCGTCGGGCAGCTCGGTGACCATGTCGACGTACCGGCGGCCGAAGAGGATCTCGTCGTCGAGGTACGAATGACGGGCGTGCACGTATTGCCCCGACGTGCCGTCCACCCCGACGAGCGTCACCAGCAGCTCCGAGTCGCTCGCCCGGAGCGACTCCGGCGTGGCGCCATGGAGCGGGCTCGAGCCGTCGATGGCGTGCATCACCGTCCAGCCACGGGCGAAGGCTGGCGAGCGCTCGCGAATGGGCGTGAGATCGCGCATCCGGTACAGGGTGGCCCCCTCGGCGGTGCGCTCGGTCCGCAACAGCACCAGTCTCACCGCGGCGTCGACGATGTAGCTGCCCCGCTCGTTCCCGACTCTCACCACCAGCGTCGGAACGCCATCCAGCACGGTGACGACCGCCACCCGGGCGAACACGAACCGTGGCCGAACGACCGAGAACCTGGCGAAGACCAGGCCCGTGGCCAGCGCGGTGATGACCAGACCGAAGAGCGCCTCCACGGTGACCAGCACGTTGGCGCCGGCCGACACCGGGTGCATCTGCCCGTACCCGATGGTGGCCAGCGTCTGGACGCTGAAGAAGAACGCATCGGCGAACGAGCCCGGTCGGGCCTCGGCGACTCCACCCACCGCGAGGTACAGCCCGGCGAAGACCAGGTTCACCGCCAGAAAGATCGCGGCGATGACAGCCAGGTCGACCCACCAGGGAGCGGAGATGAGGAGGTGGTAGGCGTCCCGGAAGGTTGCCCGGGGCCGGCCAATCAGCTCGGTGGTCCGGCTCTCGGGGTCGAAGACGCGGGGTCGGTCGGGCACGGTGGCACGGAGCGTACCCTGGCGCGGCCAGCGCTCCTGGCTTATGCCTGAGGGTCCTCCCGTGCCTTCTGCCGGCCCGCCAACATCGACCGAACCGCTCCGCGACTCCCTGGGACGCCCGCTCAGGAGCCTCCGGCTGAGCGTCACCGACCGGTGCAACCTCCGCTGCTCGTACTGCATGCCCGAGCCGGACTACCTCTGGCTTCCGAAGAAGGAGCTGCTGACCTTCGAGGAGCTGGACCGGATCACCGGCATCTTCTGCGCCCTCGGGGTGGACAAGGTGCGGCTGACCGGGGGCGAGCCGCTGCTCCGCTCGGAGATCACCACCCTGGTCCGTGAGCTCGCCGCGCGCCCCTCCATCCGTGACCTGGCGATGACCACCAATGGCGTGCTCCTCGCCGAACGGGCACCCCAGCTCCGCGAGGCCGGGCTCCGGCGGCTGACGGTCAGCCTGGACACGCTCCGGCCCGAGCGCTTCCAGGCGCTCACCCGCTCCGACCTTCACCCCCGGGTGCTCGCCGGCATCGAGGCTGCGCGTGGCGAGGGCTTCCCGCTCAAGCTCGACACGGTGGTGGTGCGCGGGACCAACGACGACGAGGTGCTGGATCTCCTGTCCTTCGCCCGGAGCATCGGGGCGGAGATCCGCTTCATCGAGTACATGGACGTGGGCGGCGCGACCCGGTGGACACGTGAACAGGTGGTCTCCCGGGCCGAGCTCCTCGCGCTGGTGGCCCGGGCTCACGGGCCGGCGGAGCCGGTGGGCGCTCAGGGCTCGGACCCGGCGGAGCGCTTCCGGCTCGGCGACGGCACCATCTTCGGGGTCATCGCCTCGACCACCACCCCGTTCTGCCGCGCCTGTGACCGGAGCCGGCTCACCGCCGACGGCACCTGGTACACCTGCCTCTATGCCCGCTCGGGCGCGAACCTCCGCGCGGCGCTGCGCAGCGGGGCGAGCGATGCGGAGATTGCCTCGCTGCTCCGGGTGGGCTGGCGTGCCCGGACCGACCGCGGCGCCGAGGAGCGCCTGGCACTCGAGCAACGTGGCGTGCTCGCCGCTCCCCCCGAGCTGCGGCAGGACCCGCGGCTCGAGATGCACACCCGCGGGGGATAGCGCCAGTGGGTGTCCCGTCGCCGGTCCCCGAGGACGCCGACTCGGCCCTCGCGCTCCTCCTCTCCGCGGCACGCGGCGCGCAGGCCTGCGGCTACGGAGCGGAGGACACCGAGCGGCTGGTGAGCGAGCTCGCCGCGCAGCTGGGGATGGCCGACGTCCAGGTCTCCAGCCTCCCCACCCAGCTCCAGCTGGCCATCGGCATCCCCGGGCAGCAGCGGGTGGTGCTCCTCCGGGTCTCGCCGATGCCGGTGGACCTGGATCGCATCGTCCGGCTGGACGCGGTGGCCCGCGAGGTGAAGGCCGGACGGATCGGCCCGCGCGAGGCGAGCGTGCGCATCGACGCGATCGCCCGGTCCCGGCCTCCGTACCGGCCGCCGATGGTGCTGTTTGCCTACTGCCTCGCCGCGGCAGGGGCGGTGCTGCTCTTCGGCGAGGACGCCCCCGAGGCGCTCACCGCCGCGGTGGCCGGGCTGGCGATCGGGGCCATCGCCGTGGTGCGCACGCGGATCCGCGAGCTGGACCTCGCGGCCGAGCTGATCTCGGCATTCCTCGCCGGCTTCGTCTCCCAGTCCGTCTCTGCGCGGATCTGGCCGCTCGACCCCCGGGTGGCCACGCTCGGAGCCATCGTGATGCTGCTGCCGGGCTTCACCCTGACGCAGGCGGTGCGCGAGCTGCAGACCCGCAACCTCCTCTCTGGCCTGGCCGGCATCGGGGCGGCGTCGGTCACCTTCCTGGCGCTGGTCATCGGCGCGGTGCTCGGAGGTGCGCTCGGGTCGCGGGCCTTCGGCGCGGCACGGGTGCCACCGGTCGAGCTGCCCCCGGGGTTGTTCCTCCTCGGGGCGGCGGCGCTGGGGCTCGCGGCGGTGGTGGTGCTGCGGACGCCGCCGCGCGAGGCGCCCACGGTGGTGGGCTCGGCCCTGCTCGCCGCCACGGTGACCCACGCGGTCTCGCGCACCCTCGGCCCGGCGCTGGGGGCCTTCGTGGGCGCGGTGGTGATTGGCCTGGCGGCGCACCTCAACGCCTGGTTCCGGAACCGACCGGTGTGGCTGGTCACCATCCCCGGGGTGCTGGTGCTGGTCCCGGGCAGCGTGGGGTACCGGAGCCTGCTCGAGCTGGTGGACCGGGACGTGGCGACGAGCCTCGAGACGGCGGTGCAGATGGTCCTCACCGCGGCGGGCATCGTCTTCGGGCTGCTGCTGACCGACGCCGTCGGGGCGCGCTCGCGCCGCTGAGGGCGAGCCCGGGGCGTCCCGGCGCCGGGCGGGGGCGAGGCGTCGGACACCTCCGCCGGACTCCCGTCGGCGTGACCGCCCCTTCGGTCACCGGCGTCTCACGGCCGCTCGTCAGCTGGCGGTCCTCGGCGCCGGGCGTCCGAACAGCTCGGAGCGCGCCGTCTCGGTGATGGCCACCACCGCCGGATGCTTCAGCTTCCGCTCCACCGTGAGCGCCCAGTAGCGCTCGCGCACCCCGTCCAGCGTCCCCACCCGCTCGACCCGGAAGGCCGCCCGTACTTCGGCCTCCACCGCCTCGGGCGCGGGAAAGACGCCGGCGCCCGCCTCGCCGAACGACTCGATCAGCGCGCTGTCCTGGAACTCGCCGACGACGCGCGGGCGGATTCCCCTCGTCTCGAACCAGTGGGCCAGCGAGCGCTGGAGCGCTGCGCCGTCCGCGGCGGTGAGCAGCGGAGCGCCATCCATCGACCTCGGGAAACCGGGGGCGAGCTTCCGGGCCAGCGCCGGACGGGCGAAGAGGCCCACGCCGCACTCGCCGAGGAGGTGGCTGTAGGCCCGCACCGGAGACGGCGCCGGCGTGTCCGAGAGGACCAGGTCGAGGCTGTGCGCGGCGAGCTCCGCCACCAGCCGCTCGGGTCGCGCCTCCTGGACCACCAGCTGCACCGGTGCGCCGGACTCGAGCGCCGGGGCGAGCAGCCGGTGCGCGACCCGCTTCTCCACCGAGTCGGACACCCCGACCACCAGCCGCCGCGGACGGGCCACCGGACGACCACGGAGCGTGTCCTGCAGCTCGCGCCCCAGGCTGAAGATCTCGTCCGCATAGCGGAAGACCACCTGCCCCACGTCGGTCAGCACCAGCGAGCGGCCCTGGCGCTCGAAGAGCTTCTCACCGAACGCCTTCTCCAGCGCCTTGATCTGCCCGCTGACCGTGGGCTGGGCGAGCCGGAGCACCTTGCTGGCCTTGGAAACACCGCCCTCGCGGACCACGGTCCAGAAGTAGAAGAGGTGGTGGTAGTTGAGCCAGTCCATGCCGGCGGGGCCCCCTCAGGAAGAGAAATGGATTGCTGCGAGTTTATCGATTTCCCGATGTGTACTCCTGGGCGCAGGGCCTCTTCATCGTCAACCCCTCCTCGGCGACCGGTGAGACCCCGTGACGCGACCCTCGACGCCCGCTGGTGACGGACGACATCCACGGCTGCGGCGCGTGGCGAATCTGGTGTCCGGCTGGGCGCTGGTGGTGGCCGGCATCATCCTGATTCCCCTGCCCGGGCCGGGGTGGCTGGTGGTCGGCATCGGGCTGCTGGTGCTCAGCCGGGAGGTGCGCTGGGCGCGGGGGGCCCTGGTCCGCCTGGAGCGCTTCATGCGCCGCCACGGCATGCGGACCTCGCTCCGCCGGCTCATCGCCCGCCGCCAGCGAGAGCGCGCGCGGCACCCCGGCCATCCATCGGTTCAACCGATGGATTCTCACTGAATTATCTGGTTGTCCGAAGGCGCCCGGTGCCGCACATCCAGGGGATGCCCGGGGCAACGCTCTCTGCCGTCTCGCTGGGAAGCTGGCCGCTGTGGGTGGGCTTCCTCGCCTTCGTCGGGGTGATGCTCGCCCTCGACCTGGGGGTGTTCCACCGGAAGGCGCACCTGGTCTCGCTGCCCGAGGCGGCGGTGTGGAGCGGGGTGTGGATCGCGCTGGCGGCGGTATTCGCCCTCGGCGTCTTCCACTTCTACGGGGCCCAGCGGGGCCTCGAGTTCACCACCGGGTACGTCCTGGAGAAGGCGCTCAGCGTCGACAACATCTTCGTCATCGTCATCCTCTTCGGCGCCTTCGGCGTCCCGGCGCACCAGCAGCACCGGGTTCTGTTCTGGGGCATCCTCGGGGCGCTGGCGATGCGGGCGGTGTTCATCCTCGCCGGCATCGCGCTTATCGCCCGCTTCCACTGGACGGTCTACCTCTTCGGCGTCTTCCTGGTGCTCACCGGGGTGAGGATGCTCCTCTCCAGGGGCGCGCAGGGGCACCCGGAGAACAACGTGCTGGTCCGGCTGGCGCGCCGGATCCTGCCGGTGGCCCCCGGCCGGGATACCGAGCACTTCTTCACCCGGGTCGACGGAAGGTGGATGGTCACTCCGCTGTTCCTGGCCTTGCTGGCGGTGGAATTCACCGACCTGATCTTCGCGGTGGACTCGATCCCCGCGGTGCTCGCCGTGAGCGGGGAGCCGTTCATCGTCTTCACCTCGAACATCTTTGCAATCCTGGGGCTCCGGTCGCTCTACTTCCTGCTGGCTGGCGTGGTTCAGAAGTTCCGTTATTTGAAGGTGGGGCTGGCCCTGGTGCTGGTCTTCGTCGGGGTGAAGATGACCATCGTGGACATCTTCAAGATCCCGGTTGGCGTGTCGCTGGCGGTGGTAGGGCTGTTGATCGGCGGCGCGATCCTCGCGTCGCTGGTGGTGGACGGGCGGCGGCGGACGCTTCAGGAAAGGACGGCGACATCGTGAACAAGACGCGCTTCAACATCGGCTATGCGTTGGTCGCGGTCCTGGCGGTGCTCGCCATCCAGAACTGGGTGCGCACCACCCAGACCGTCGCCGTCATCCCCTACAGCGAGTTCCAGCAGCTTCTGGAGCAGGGGAAGGTCGCCGAGGTGAGCGTGGGGGAAAACCAGCTCCAGGGGACGCTCAAGGAGCCGATCCAGAACGGGAAGACGCACTTCCGCACCCTCCGCGTGGACAAGGACATCGCCCAGGCGCTGGAGAAGGCCAACGTGAAGTTCGCCGGAGAAGTCGAGAGCCCGTGGGTTGCGGCGCTGCTCGGGTGGGTGGTGCCCACGCTCATCTTCTTCGGCATCTACGTCCTGTTCATGCGGCGGATGGCCAGCCGGATGGGCGCGGGCGGCGGCGGGCTCCTGGCCATCGGGAAGAGCAAGGCCAAGGTCTTCGTCGAGACCGACGTCAAGACCCGCTTCGCCGACGTGGCGGGGGTGGACGAGGCGAAGGCCGAGCTGGCCGAGGTGGTGGAGTTCCTGAAGAACCCCGAGGAGTACTCGCGCCTCGGCGGGCGGATGCCGAAGGGCGTGCTGCTCGTCGGACCGCCGGGGACGGGCAAGACGCTGCTCGCCCGCGCGGTGGCCGGCGAGGCGGAAGTGCCGTTCTTCTCCATCAGCGGCAGCGAGTTCGTGGAGATGTTCGTCGGCGTGGGCGCAGCGCGGGTCCGGGACCTGTTCGAGCAGGCGCGGGCCAAGGCGCCGTGCATCATCTTCATCGACGAGCTCGACGCGCTGGGTCGGGCCCGCGGGGCCTCGGGCCTGGTCGGCGGTCACGACGAGAAGGAGCAGACCCTGAACCAGCTCCTGGTGGAGTTGGACGGCTTCGACCAGAGCGCGGGCATCGTGCTGATCGGCGCCACCAACCGGCCGGAGATCCTCGACCCAGCGCTGCTCCGCGCCGGTCGGTTCGACCGTCAGGTGCTGGTGGACCGGCCGGACCGGGCGGGCCGCGTGGCCATCCTCAAGGTCCACATGGCCAAGGTGAAGATCGGGACCAGCGTGGACTCGGACCAGATCGCCGCGCTCACCCCGGGCTTCACCGGCGCCGACCTGGCGAACCTGGTGAACGAGGCCGCCCTGGCAGCCACCCGGCGAAAGGCCGTGGCGGTGGAGCGGCAGGACTTCGACGCCGCCATCGAGCGGATCGTCGCCGGCCTGGAGAAGAAGAACCGGCTCCTCAACCCGCGCGAGCGGGAGATCGTCGCCTTCCACGAGATGGGGCACGCGCTGGCCGCGGCAGCGACCTCCGGCGTGGACCCGGTGCACAAGGTCAGCATCATCCCCCGGGGCATCGGGGCGCTGGGCTACACCCTGCAGCGGCCCACCGAGGACCGCTACCTCATGACCCGCGAGGAGCTGGAGGGGAAGCTGGTGGTGCTGCTCGGAGGCCGTTCTGCGGAAGGGCTGGTGTTCGAGCACACCTCGACCGGGGCCGCGGACGACCTGGCCAAGGCCACCGACATCGCGCGGAGCATGGCCACCCGGTACGCGATGGTGCCCGGTCTCGGCCCGGTGACGTACGACAACGAGAGCCAGAGCTACCTCGGACCACCGGGGATGAGCCGCCGCACCTTCAGCGAGGAGACCGCGCGGGAGATCGACCTCGCCGTCCGGGAGATCGTCCAGAACGCCTCCGAGCGGTGCCGGACCCTGCTCGCCCAGCGGCGGCTGACCCTGGAGAAGGCCGCGCGGCTCTTGCTGGAAAAGGAGACCCTCACCGACGTCGAGCTGAAGCCGCTGTTCGACGAGGCCCGGGCCGAGGCGGCGCAGGCGGTGCCCAGGGTCGTCTCGCGGTCCTGAGCCGCGCCTCACCAAGGTGCCTCACGGTGGCGGTTCGACGCCGCGGTCCGCCAGGCAGGCCCCTGAGCCTGTCAGGACCTGGTGCTGCTAGCGTCCTTCGGCGAAGGAGACACGCATGGGAGAGCTGCCCAGCCAGGAGCCGCGAAGCGTGGTGGTGTCCGGACCGGCCACGGGGTTCCGCACCGAGATCGACGTCGGTGGCCACCACCTGGTGGTCGACGAGCCCATTCCGGTGGGTGGCACCGACGCGGGCCCATCGCCCTACGAGATGCTGCTCGCGGGCCTCGGGGCATGCACCGCGATGACCCTCCGCCTCTACGCCGACCGGCGGAAGTGGCCACTGGAGCGCGCCCGGGTGTCGCTCCAGCACCGGAAGGTCCACGCCCAGGATTGCGTCGACTGCGTCAGCAAGCCGGCGAAGATGGACGTCGTCGACCGGGTCATCGTCCTCGAGGGAGCGCTGACCGACGAGCAGCGGGCGAAGCTCATGGAGATCGCCGAGCGCTGCCCGGTGCACCAGACCTTGCACAGCAAGATCCAGGTCAACACCCGGATGGGCTGAGCCTCCGCCTCCTCAGAAGTGCGGCGGGCGCTCGGCGACGGTCGAGTCCACCAGCCCCGGCTCCATCGCGGCGAGCTTCTGCCCCATCGCGCCGAGCTCGTGCTCCAGCCGCTCCAGCGCCTGCCCCTGGGCGTAGACCACGTCGCTCAGCTCCTGGAGCAGCCGCTGCTGCTCGGTGAACCGCAGCTCCAGCTCGACGATGCGCTCCTTCATGACCGTCCCCCTTCCTGGACGGGCGCCCGATTGATTCCGGACGCCCTCCCGCGCAGGTCCATCGCTCCAGCCGATGGACAACCCCCCTGCTTCCACTCTCTGGGCGAGGTGTCAAACACCTCGTCCGACTCATACGGAATCCCCGGGTAGGACCTGGGTCCAACTCGACGGATGCCTGGTTCCCCTCAGGCCAGCTCGAAGCGCAGCTCGCCGCACTTCTCGACGCTGCACTCGATGCGGTCACCGGCCTTGAGCCAGACCTGCTGAGCCTCCGGCTTGCCCAGGATGACCCCCTCCGGTGTCCCGGTGGAGATGACGTCTCCGGGAAGCAGCGTGAACAGCGACGAGGCATAGGCGATGATCTGCGCGCAGGTGAAGATCATGTCGCTGGTGTTCGATGACTGGCGCACCTCGCCGTTGACCCGCGTCTCGACCTTGAGGTTCTGCGGGTCGCCCACCAGGTCGGCGCCGACCAGCCACGGCCCGATGGGGAGGAACCCGTCGCACGTCTTGCCGATCATGAACTGCGACCCGCCCTTACCGTCCCGGTACTGGAGGTCGCGGGCGGAGAAGTCGTTCCCCGTCGCGTAGCCGAACACCTGCCCCAGCGCGTCGGCCTCGGAGACGCCGCGGGCGGTCTTCCCGATGATGACCTGCAGCTCGACCTCGTAGTCGAACTTCCGCGCCGCCTTGGTCGGCAGCCGGATGACACCCTCGTGGCCGGTGAGCGCGTTGTTGTACTTGTTGAAGAGCACCGGGGCCTTGGGGAAGGGGGTGCCGGTCTCCTGCGCGTGCCGGCGGTAGTTGAAGCCCAGCATGATGATCTTCTGCGGCCGGGTGATGCACGGGCCGAAGCGTGCCTCCTCCACCGGGAGCAGGGCCGTGCGAACGGCAGAGGCCGAGGCGGCGAGGACCTTCTGCAGGCCGGACGCGTTCTTGCCCTCGATCAGCTCGTCGGTGCTCGCCGGGACCTCCACCCGGAGGGCCTTGCCCGCCTTCGCCACGTCGAGGACCTTGTTCTCGCGCCGGAGGCCCAGGTGGTCGCCCTGCGGCGTCCGGAGCATGCAGTAGGCCTGCGCGCGGAGCGGCGTGACCTCCGTCCCTGGCGTGGCTGGCACGGGTGCGCCCGCCCCCCGGGCTGCGGCCTGGAAGACCATCGAGCCGGCGGCGGCGACCCCGGCATTCCTCAAGAGCGTCCTGCGGCTGGTGTCCATGGCACTCCTCCGGGGCGGAGGTTGCATGCGGGGGCCGGCGATCGCCAGCGCTCCGGTGGCAGGGGCCGCTGACGCCGCGCGCCAGTTGCCACTGGACGGCGGTGGCCGGGGCGAGGCCAACCGTGTAGAGAGCGGCCCCGTGGACGCCAACTTCCTCACCGACCTGGCCGCCCGGACGCGCGATCTCCGCGAGCAGGGCCTCTACAAGAACGAGCGCATTCTCGTCTCGCCCCAGAACGCGGCCATTCGCGTCGAGGGCGGCCGCGAGGTCCTCAACTTCTGCGCCAACAACTACCTGGGCCTCGCCGACCACCCCCGGGTGATCGAGGCCGCCCGCAGCGCGCTGGAGAAGTACGGCTTCGGCATGGCCAGTGTCCGCTTCATCTGCGGCACCCAGGATCTGCACAAGACGCTCGAGGCCCGCCTGAGCCGCTTCCTCGGGACCGAGGACACCATCCTCTACTCGAGCTGCTTCGACGCCAACGGCGGGCTGTTCGAGACCCTGCTCGGCGAGGAGGACGCGGTCATCACCGACGCGCTGAACCACGCCTCGATCATCGACGGCATCCGGCTGTGCAAGGCGAAGCGGCTCCGTTACGCGAACAACGACATGGGCGAGCTCGAGGCCCATCTCCGGGCTTCCTCCGGGGCCCGCTACCGGCTCATCGCCACCGACGGGGTGTTCTCGATGGACGGGATCCTCGCCAACCTCCAGGCGATCTGTGACCTCGCCGACCGCCACAAGGCGCTGGTGATGGTGGACGACTCGCACGCCGTGGGGTTCGTCGGGGCCAAGGGCAAGGGAACGCCCGAGGCCTGCAACGTCATGGGCCGGGTGGACATCATCACCGGCACCCTGGGGAAGGCCCTGGGCGGGGCGTCGGGCGGATACACCTCGGGCCGGAAGGAGATCGTCGCCTGGCTCCGGCAGCGGAGCCGCCCGTACCTCTTCTCCAACTCGCTGATGCCGGCGATCTGCGCGGCGACGCTCACCGTCCTGGACCTGCTCGAGGGCGGAGACGAATTGAGGAAGCAGCTCCGCGCCAACGCCGAGCACTTCCGGAGCGAGATGACCAAGCTCGGCTTCACGCTGGCCGGGGCGAACCATCCCATCATCCCGGTGATGCTCGGCGACGCGAAGCTCGCCTCCACCTTCGCCGACCAGATGCTCGCCGAGGGAGTGTACGTCGTCGGCTTCAGCTACCCGGTGGTTCCACAGGGGCAGGCGCGCATCCGCACCCAGATGTCGGCGGCGCACACCCGCGAGCAGCTCGACCGGGCCATCGCCGCCTTCGCCAAGGTGGGCCGCGCCCTGGGGGTGATCCGGTGAGAGCGCTGGTGAAGGCCAAGGCCGAGCCCGGCATCTGGATGCAGGACGTACCGGTGCCGGAGATTGGCCCCAACGACGTGCTGATCAAGGTCCGCAAGGCCAGCATCTGCGGCACCGACATCCACATCTGGAACTGGGACGCCTGGTCGCAGAAGACCATCAAGGTGCCGATGGTCATCGGGCACGAGTTCATGGGGGAGATCGCCAGGCTCGGCGCCGAGGTGACCGGGTTCCAGGTGGGGGACCGGGTGAGCGGGGAGGGTCACATCACCTGTGGCCACTGCCGGAACTGCCGCGCCGGGAAGCGGCACCTCTGCCGGAACACGCTGGGCCTGGGCGTGAACCGGCCCGGCTGCTTCGCCGAGTACGTGGCGCTGCCGGCGTTCAACGTCTTCCGGGTGTCGAAGGAGATCCCCGACGAGATCGCCTCCTTCTTCGATCCCCTGGGCAATGCGGTGCACACCGCGCTGTCCTTCGACCTGGTGGGCGAGGACGTGCTCATCACCGGGGCCGGGCCGATCGGGGTGATGGCCGCGGCGATCTCCCGGCACGTGGGCGCCCGGCACGTGGTGGTGACCGACGTGAACCCCTTCCGCCTCGAGCTGGCCCGGAAGCTGGGGGCGACCCGGGCGGTCGACGTGCGCACCCAGACGCTGGGCGACGTGATGCGCACCCTGGGGATGACCGAGGGCTTCGACGTGGGGATGGAGATGTCCGGGAACGGGCAGGCGTTCCGGGACCTCCTGGGGGTGATGAACCACGGCGGCCGGGTGGCAATCCTCGGCATCCCCCCCTCGGAGGTCTCGATCGACTGGAACCAGGTCATCTTCAAGGGCCTGGTGCTCAAGGGCGTGTACGGCCGGGAGATGTTCGAGACCTGGTACAAGATGGTGGCCATGCTCCAGAGCGGCCTCGACGTCGCTCCGGTCGTCACCCACCGCTTCCCCGCTGCCCAGTACGCCGAGGCCTTCGAGGCGATGCGCTCGGGGCAGAGCGGCAAGGTCGTCCTCGACTGGGCTGGCTGAGCGCGCGTGGGCGATCGGGCGGCGCGACAGAGGCTGATCTTCTCCACCGCGACGGATGCCGCGTTCGGCGCCGAGCTGTGCGCGCTGGGCGTGGGCGTGCCCGGGGAGATCGAGCGGGAGACGTTCCCCGACGGCGAGCGCGGACTGCGCCTGGCGAGCCCGGTGGCGGATGCCGACGCGATCCTGGTCGGTGGGACCGGGACCGACGCCGCGACGCTCGAGCTCTATGATCTCGCCTGCGCGCTGGTGGAGTGTGGCCTGCACGCCCTGACCCTGGTCGTCCCTTATTTCGGGTACTCGACGCAGGAGCGCCCGAGCAAGGAGGGCGAGAGCGTCACCGCCAAGACCCGGGCCCGGCTGCTCTCGTCCATCCCGCTGCCCTCCGGTGGAATCCGGGTGCTGCTGGTGGACCTGCACACCGCCGGGATCCCCTTCTACTTCGAGGGTGGGATACGGCCGGTCCAGGTGAGCGCGCGGCCGCTCTTCGTCGAGGCGATCCGTGCGCAGGCGCAGGACGGCTTCGTGGTGGCGAGCACCGACGCCGGCCGGGCGAAGTACGTGGAGGCCCTGGCCAACGACCTCCGGGTGGATGCGAGCTTCGTCTTCAAGCGCCGCGACCACGGCGGGACGCGGGTGCTCGCAGTGAGCGCGCGGGTCGCCGGGCAGCACGTGATGCTCTACGACGACATGGTCCGCACCGGCAGCTCGCTGATCGCCGCGGCGGAGGCGTACCAGGAGGCGGGCGCCAGCAAGATCACCGCGCTGGCGACGCACGGCGTTCTTCCCGGGGACGCGGTGGGGCGGCTGGAACGGAGCGGGTTGTTCACCCGCCTCATCGTGACCGACACCCATCCCCGCGCGCGCGAACTCGCTGGCGGGTTCGTCGAGGTCCGCTCGATCGTCCCCTTGCTCGCGGCGGCCCTCCGGGCCAAGTGACCTCGCACCTGCACTTCGCGAGCCTTCGCGAGGTCCGTGCTCCTCCGGAGGGCCGCGAGGCCATCTAGCGGAGGTGTCTGACACCTCTGCCGAGACGTTCGGTCCCGCGTCCCGGACTGGCAGCGCCGGGGAGCGCAGGGCGCGCCGCGTCAGTGTTCTGGCTGGGGCCCACCCTCGGCCGGGAGTCCGAACTGGATCCGCTGGAGTGCCCGTCGAGCCGCACCGGTGAAGCCGTCCTCGAGGTGGTACAGATCGAGGAACCGCTCGAGGAGCGGACGGGCCTGCGATGGACGGCCGAGCGCGTACTCGGACATTCCGGCGTGGTACAGCGCCTGGAAGTTCTCCGGCCAGAACTCCAGCACCAGCTGCATGATCGGGGCGGCGGACACGTCGTCCCCCATGTCCGCCACCGGGTGCCCCGCATCGAACACCACCGCCGCGGCCCGGGCCCGCTCGCCGGGCGGCAGCGCGACGATGAGCTTCCGCGCCGCCGGCATCTTCCCGCCGAGCGCCAGGCACGCCGCGCCTGCGCCTGCGCCCTCCGCTCCGGGCGGGGGCGGCTCACGCAGCACCGCCTGCACCGCTTCCACCGCGTTGCAACGCGGCCTCATCCGCGCGAGCCAGGCCCGGCCCCCGGAGGCCTGGGGAGGAACGGTGGGGGTGATCGGCACGCTCAGTGGGCGGGGAGCGACGGTGAACGCCGCCCAGAAGGCCATCACCACCGCAGCCCCGACCAGCCCCACGATCGCGCTCAGCACCAGGCGCTGGCGGCGGACCGGTGAGCGGGTCCGTCCCTCCAGCAACGCACGGGCCGCCTCCGCATCGCGAGGGCGTCGCGCCGGGTCCACCTCGAGCAGTGCCGGGAGCAGCTGGTCGAACGGCGGAGGAAGACCTGGCGGGACCTCGATCTCGATTCCCTTGCCCAGCCACTCCACCGGCGGCTTCCCGGTCAGCGCGTGCAGCAAGGTCGCCCCGAGCGCATAGAGGTCGGAGGAGCGGTCCACCGTGCCGCCGAGCTGCTCGGGCGGCATGTATCCAAAGGTCCCGACCAGCGTGGATCCATGGGTCCGGTCGGCGGAGAGCGTCCGGACGCTTCCGAAGTCGACCAGCGCCACGCTCCCGTCGGGCCGGAGGAGCACGTTCGCCGGCTTGAGGTCACGGTGCAGCACCGGCGGGGAGCGCCGCTGGAGGAACTCCAGGACCGCCAGGAGCTGCCCGGCCACGCTCCGTGCCTCCTCGGCGCCGAGCGGTCCGCGCGCGATCCGCGCGGCCAGGGTCTCGCCACAGATGTGCTCCGAGGCCAGGTAGAGCCGGAGCCCCACGCCCGAGCCCTCGCGAAAGCTCCCCACGAAGGCGGGGATGGCCGGATGGGGCAGGGACCTGAGCGCCCCCGCCTCGCGCTCGAACGCGTCCAGCTCCTGGATGGAAGGGACGGTGGAGAACTGCAGCTCCTTGAGCGCCACCCGGCGCCCCGCTCCGTCCCGCGCCAGATAGACCCGGGCGTGTGGACCCTCGGCGAGGACCCGCTCCACCACGTACCCTCCCGGTGCCTGCGCCACGCCGCACTGCGGACAGCGAGACGCGGCCAGCGCGGCTCCGCAGCCCACGCAGGGCGTCTCGATCGCCTCGGCCACTCGTAGCTGGGCTTGCTCCATCGGGGGGGCGCTCGATCATGCATGCGCCGCACCTCGCTCGCACTGGGGCGGCGGGCACCCTCCGGGCGAAGGGCAGTGGTCAATCGAGCAGGTGCGCCCGGTGAGTGGTGATGGAAGCTCAACACTGCGGGTGTGCGCGGTTCTCGGTGCCGAGCGGCATGGCCACCGCCCCTGGAACGGGCTGGTACAAGGTCGCATCGTGGCCCCGGACTCCTCGGCCTCGGCGACGAGCGTGCTGCTCGTCGACGACAACCCGGACAACCTGCTGGCGTTGAGCGCCGTGCTGGATCGGCTTCGCCTCGAGCTCCACCAGGCCAGCTCCGGAGCCCGGGCGCTGGCGCTGGCCGAGGAGCAGGAGTTCGCGGTCATCATCCTCGACGTGCAGATGCCGGGGCTGGACGGCTTCGAGACTGCCCGCCTCCTGAGGACCCGGAGGGGCGGAGAGCGCACGCCGATCATCTTCCTCACCGCCAACTCGCACGATCCGGCAGCCAGCCTCCGCGGCTACGCCGAGGGCGCGGTCGACTTCCTGGTGAAGCCGTTCGACCCGGCGATCCTCCGCTCCAAGGTCTCGGTCTTCGTCTCGCTCTTCGAGGCCCGGCGCACCGTGCAGCGCCAGGAGGAGTTGCTCCGGGAGCATGCGCTCGAGGCGCAGCGCCGAGAGAGCGAGGCCCGCTACCACTCGCTGGCCGAGGCAGTCCCGGAGATCGTCTGGACCGCCGACGTCACCGGCAAGGTGGTCTACGCCAACCGCGCCTGGATGGACTACCTCGGAGTCGCTCCTGGAGACCTCGGACGGTGGGAGGACATCGTCCATCCCGAGGACCGTCCGCTGGTCCGGGCCTCGGCAGATCAGGCCTGGGCGACGCAGAGCATGTTCCAGGCGACCTACCGCCTGCGCTCGGTCAACGGAGCGTACCGCTGGCACGTGGGAAGAGCCGTCCCCTCCCGCGACGCACAGGGGCAGCTCGTGGGCTGGGTGGGCACCGCGACCGACGTCGACGACCAGCGCCGGAGCGAGGAGCGGGCGCGCTTCCTCTCCGAGGCCAGCAGCGTGCTCGGCGGGTCCCTCGACTTCCGGGAGGTGCTCTCCCGGGTCTGTGCGCTGTCGGTGCCGGCGGCAGCCGATCTGTGCGCGGTGTACCTCCGCGGGGAGAGCGGGCCGGTGCGCGAGCTGACGGCCGCTCCTCCACTCTGGGAGCTCCTGCGCCAGTCCGGCCCCGAGCAGCTCGACCGGCTCGGCACCGCGGAGGTGCTGGCCACCGGCGCCACGGTGTCCCGCTCGGGGCGAAGCGCCCTCGAGGGACCGGATGGCCTGGGGCTGAGCCGCTGGGTGTCCGTTCCGCTGTTCCGCCGGGGGGAGGCGTTCGGGGTGCTGACCCTGGGTCGGCTTCCGAGCTCGGATCCCGGACTCTTCTCCGAGGAGCTCGCGACCGAGCTCTCCCGCCGCGTGGCGCTCGCCGCGGACAACGCCCGGCTCTACGAGGAGGCGCAGGAGGCGATCCGGCTCCGGGACGAGTTCCTCTCCGTGGCCAGCCACGAGCTGCGGACCCCGCTCACGCCCCTGAACCTCAAGCTGGGCATCATGCGGCGGGTGGCCGAGCAGGCCGGGGACGGAACGCTCCCCGCCGCACAGGTGGCCGCCGACGCCGGCCTCGCCGCCCGCCACGTGCAGCGCCTCACCAACCTGGTGGACCACCTGCTCGACGTGACCCGGATCCGAGCCGGGAAGCTGCAGCTGCAGCTGGAGGTGGTGGATCTGGCCGAGGTGGTGCGGGACGCTGCGACCCGGCTCTCCTCGCTGGCCACCGAAGTCGGCTCTACGCTCGAGGTCGACGTGCCCGATCGCTGCAGCGGAGTGTGGGACCGGATGCGGCTCGAGCAGATCCTCACCAACCTCCTGACCAACGCGCTGAAGTACGGCGGCGGGAAGCCGGTGCAGGTGCGGCTCGAAGAGCGAGGCGCCGGTCACGTGGTGCTCTCGGTGCGCGACGCAGGGATGGGGATGGAGCCGTCGGTGCTCGGGCGCATCTTCGGCCGCTTCGAGCGCGGCCACTCGGGACGGCACTTCCCGGGCCTGGGGCTGGGCCTGTACATCACCCGGCAGATCGTCACCGCGCTCGAGGGGACCATCTCGGTCGAGAGCGCGCCAGGACAGGGCTCGCTGTTCACCGTGGTGCTCCCGCGGGCCCGGTCCGAGCTGGAGCCGGACGCTCCGGTGCTCGAGGAGATTGCCCGTCAGGGCGTGCGAGGCGTGTAGAGGAAGCGCTCGGGACGCGTTCCGCCGTCTCCGACCCCGATGACCACCCAGGACTCGAGGCCCTCGGCCGTGCGCCGGTAGGTGAGCCCGTCGAAGTAGACGGCGGACCTTGCGGTGCGGACGAGCGGGAATTCGACCGCGCGCTCGGGCGACTCCCAGCCACGGAGGTCGGGGGCGAAGTGCTTGAGCCGGAACACCAGCGAGCCACCGGCCTCCACCATCGTCATCAGCTCGTAGAACGAGACCTGCCCGCTGCGCGTGCTCCGGTACACGCCGGCGAGCGAGCCGGCGGCCGGCAGGAGCCAGGCCTCCTCGGAGATGCCGCCGAGTCCCTGGCCGGTCCAGGAACCGGCGAGCCACGACGCGGCCGAGGCACGGGCAGCCGGCGAGTCGGTCCCCGGTGCTGCCTGGAGCACCGGTGGGCTCTCGGCTGCCGAGGGCGGTGCCGCCGCTCTTCGCCGGACGACGCGGGTGAGGCGCACCTGCTCCGGGCGCTCTGCCGGCCGGTCGAGATCGACCAGCAGAGTCTCGCCGGAGCGCCGGACGCGGATGCCCTCGAACGCCACCTCGGAGTCAGAGAAGGTGACCAGGCGTCGCCCGGGGGAAGAGTCCTGCGACTCGCGCCCGGCCAGCCCCGGATCGAAGCGCTTGTAGCGGAGGACCAGCGACCCGTCGGTTTCGACCAGCGTGGCGATCGCGTACCCGACCACCCGTCCGTCGCGGATCCGCCGCAGCACGCCGGCCATCGTGCCGGCCCCGGGCGGAAGCCAGAAGGCCTCGAGCCGTCCGGTGGGCCCGTCTCCCTGCCACTCTCCGGTGAGCCAGCGCATCGGCTCGAGCTCGCCGCGCGGTGGAGCGCCGAGCGCGGTCGAGGCGACCAGCGTCAGACAGAGCAAGGGAAGGCGGGGGGTCATCGGCCAGCTCCAGCGGCCGTCGCAGGCGCGAGAGCTCCGGTCTGGCATCCATCGGTCGGATGCGCCACATCAGAGTTTGAAGGCCCGCTTTTCCTGGGTACCCGGGCTGCTCGTGCCTGCGGGGCTGGACGCCATGCATCGAGGCCCGGCAACGGGTGGCTGCCGCACGTCTGCTCGTTCAACTGGTTCACACTCGTGTCGACAGCGGGTTCATCGGCCCGCGTGTCGCGGCATTGTCCGGCCGGGATTCAGCCGGGTGCGAGCGCTGCTCTTGCCCTGCGCGAGGCGCGTTGACGATCGACGAGGGACACAGGCTGCGGCTCGCGCTCCGTCTCGCTGGCGTCACGCAGGCACGCGCGGCGAGGGTGCTCGAGGCGCGGCAGACCCAGCTGTCGGCCTGGATGGCGACGGGCAGGGGGCCGGACGACCTGGTGCCGCGGCTGGAAGCAGCGTTCGGGTTCCGGACCGACGCGCTGGTCGACGCTTGCCCTCGCCGGAGCGGGAATCTGCTCTGCCACGGCTACAAGGCGCGGGGCTCTCCGGACTGCGCCGCCTGTGCGATGCAGGGCCCGCTGCCGGTGGCGATGCCAGAGGTGGCGGACGGCGACGGGAACGCCGAGGAGCGGCTGCCGACCTGTCTGAGCTGCGGGAAATCCGAGGTCGACCAGGTGCGGCTGCGCCCTGCCCGGATGCTGTCGGGGGGCGGGCGAGTGCCTCTCGGATCCGGAAGTGCGGGCGCGGTCTTCATCTGCACCCAGTGCCGCAACGCGCACCGGCACCAGCTCCACCGCTGTCCGGACTGCGACGGGTGGATGCGGGCCGGTCGCGACCGGTGTCATCGGTGTGCGGTCCGCAGCGGCGGCAGCGACGCCGGGACCGGATAGACGCCACCTTTGGGTGGCCCGTTCACCCGTTCCGCGGCGAGTGCAGGGCGACAGAGTTGCCCTCCGAGTCGCGGAACACGGCGATGAAGCCCGGGTCACCGATGTCGGTCTTGGGCATGAGCAGCGTTCCGCCGGCGCCCCTGAGCCGCTCGACACAGGCGTCCAGCTTCCCTGCGGCGTCCAGGTAGATGAGCGTCCCCTCCGAGGAGGGCTTGCGGCGCCCGTCCTGGATGAGGGCGCCACTGGCGTCGCTCTGCCCCGAGGGGAAGATGGCGTGCGGAACGCCGCCGAAGACTTCCCGCTTGAAGTGAACGCCGAGGACGGTCTCGTAGAAGCGGACCGCTCGGTCCAGGTCGAGGGTGGGGATCTCGAACCAGGTGAGTGCGTTGGCCATGGCGTGCTCCAGCTGTGCAGTGCCCCGCGGAAATCGCGAGTGCGAGCGGGAAGATGGATTGCGCCGATGTCAGGTGTCTGTCAGGTTTGTGGGATGCGCCGGCAGGCACGGCTCTTCGCACTGGCAGAGCACCTTCGCGCCCGGCGGACGGGGGTGACGGCGGCCGAGCTGGCCGAGCGCTTCGGGGTGACGCTCCGGACCATCTACCGGGACCTCGACGCGCTGCGTGAGGCCGAGCTTCCCATCTCGGCGGAGCGAGGCCGTGGGGGTGGTTACGCGCTGGACCGGGCGTACTCCCTGCCGCCGGTGAACTTCACTGCCCGCGAGGCGGCGCTGCTCTCGGCGCTTGGGGACTGGGCCATCCAGGCCCGGCTGGTGCCCTTCACCCGGACGCTGCAAGGCGGCATCGACAAGGTCCGGGGAGCGCTGGCGGCGTCTGCGCAGCGCGAGCTCCTGGCGCTGATGCGCGAGCTGGCCTTCGTGGGCATCCCTGCCCATCCGGCGGCCCCGGGGGTGCGGGAGGCGGTGGAGGACGCCTGGTTCGAGCGGCGGGTGACGCGCGTCCGCTACCGGGCATCCGACGGAGCGGTGAGCGAGCGAAGGCTCCGCGTTCGCGGGCTGACGATGGAGCGCTCGTTGACGATGGTGCACTGCGACGACCTGGAGCGTGGCGAGCGCCGCACGCTGCGGCTGGACCGCATCGAGCGCGCGACGCTCGAGGGCTGATTCAGCGCGCCGGCGGGTTGAACGGCGACGGCTCGCCGGGTGCCCAGCGGAGGGGAATCGCCCCGGTCCGCTCGACGACCTGGTCGATGGAGAAGCGCAGGACGCGCTCGGCTCCGGGGATGGTGGCGGCAGCTTCCGGCGACCAGTCGATCTGCAGGCTGCCCGAGAGCTGGAGCGTGGAGCCGTTTCTCGCGTCGAGGAACAGGAGCCCTGCGGGCGGATGCACTGCGGCGTTCCCGAGCGAGTTGAAGAGCCTGTTCCCTGAGTAATCGCCCCAGACGAGCTCCCGCGGCCCGGTCACGCGGACGAAGCCAGGCGCGCCCCCGCGGTGCGAGGCATCGGCTCCAGCCTCGGGATGCACGGTGCCCAGGAAGAGCGTCTCGGCCTGCTCGATCCAGCGCCGCTGATGGCCGTCGAGCCGGTCCGAGGACCCCGATGGACCTTGGGCCACCGAGCCGTCGGGGAGCGGCGTGTACGCCTGGATGTACTTGGGGCAGTTCCCGAACGCCTCGCGAACCTCGAGCGCGATGCCTGCACCCACGGACCGCACCGTTCCGTTCACCCGGTTTCGTCGACGTGCGGCGAAGTCGATCCCGAGGAGTCCGACCGAGTTGTCGACGTAGATCGCCGGAGCGATCGGATCGTCGATGCGAGGGGCAGCGTTGATGTCCAGCCGCGTCCCGTCCTCGGAGACGTGAAGGAATCCCGTCGGACCGGCGAGGATGGAGACCCACACGCGGCCGCCGACCGTCGCGGCGCTGAGGACGGCGAAGCGGCGCTCCGCGTAGAAGGTCCGAGCCGCGGGGGGAATCGCAGGCCGGAGCATCTGCCCGACGCGCTTCGCCTCGCTGAGGACTCCCGCGCGTTGCTGCACCAGGAGTTCGCCGTCGTGAAAGGCCACGCGCGGCTGCTAGTGCCCCCGACCGAGCCGTTCAACCGAATCGCCGTGATCGGCGCTTCAGGGGCACGACTGGATCGGTGTCGTGGGGTTCCCCGTGTTCCGCACGTCGTGCTGGTACTTCGGCCACGGGGCGGCGGTATCCAGACCAGCGCTATCCACGACTACCGCGAAGAGGCTGCCTGCGGTCGTTGCTGCATACAGGACCCCAGAGGAATTCGCAGCAGTTCCACTCGGCTCTCGGGAGCAATCGAGCGTCATCGAAGCACTG
>DATIWB010000032.1:0-5717 GCA_035519675.1 Myxococcaceae bacterium | reverse complement strand
ACATCTCGCGCAGCGTGGTCGCCACCAGCGCGGGCTCCAGCTCCGCAGACCGGGCGATCGTCTCCACGTCACGCGCGCCGTCGATCGACTTCCACACCCGCGCCGCCGGGGCGTTCAGACAGAACGCTTTGTGCGACGCCTCGACGTAGAGGAGCGTTTCGCCGTCGAGCTCTTCGGAGACGAGACCGCTCGCCCGACGCCGCGGGACCAAGCCGCTGGAAGGGGACATGCCGCGAGACTACCATCCCTCGGTCGCCCGGCAGCCAAAGCAACGAGGGCTCGCGCCGCGCTGCCGGCGCTGCCGCGGGGGGTCCGAAACCCACGAGATCTCGCCACCGCGCGGGCCAGAGTCGCCAGTACCTCGCGCGGACGATCGCGCGCCGGGACCGTGTGTGACAGCAGCGCCAGCACCCGCTCCCCGGACGAGAGCGGAACCGGACTCCATCTGGCTCCGCTGGAGTATTCCGTCGAGATTACAAGCCCGAGGGCGATGGGCTGACGGCCGACCCGGCGGGGCACCCGCTCGCGGCGCTTCCATCCATGCGGACCACGGACGCTCGGACGCCGAGCGTAGGGATGCACCCGCCCCTGTGCGTCGATGACCGCATACTCGTCCGAGTAGTAGGTCGCCCCTGCCTGGACCAGGGCGCGCACCAGCGTCGTCTTCCCCGAGCCCGACGTCCCCGGAATCACCACCGCCCGCCCCTGGACCGCCACCACCCCCGCGTGGACGAAGACCTCCGGTCGGGCGAACCGCGCCACGCACAGCTGCAACTCGCTCTCGAACACGTCCAGCGCCTGGGTGTGTCCGAGCCCACTGGCCACCGTCTGACCGTCCAGGCTCACGGACAGCCCACTGTCATCCGAGACGCTCCTGCCGAGTCGACCCGTCCGCGCAGAGGTGTCCCGCGCAGAGGTGTCAGACACTTCGTGGGCGAGCGCGAGCATCACCCTCGGCTTCCGCCGGGTCACCCTCCAGCTGGGGGGACACCGGAGCCGCACCTCGGGCAACAGCCTCCGGTCGTCCACCCGCGCCTCGAACGTCACCCCGAAGGCCATGCCCCGCAGGACTCCGGGTCTCCGCTCTCGGGCGCGCATCTCGACGGCCCGGGACCATAGCCCCCGACCTGCCCGCGGGCGCGGCCTCGACGACGCGCGCCGGTTCCGTCAGGCTCGCCGCGCGTCCGGAGGCGCCCATGCCCGACCACTCGCACGAGCACGAACACGAGCACACGCACGAGCACACCCATCAGGATGGCACCACGCACAGCCATCCGCACCGGCACCGTCACGCCCACGAGCACCCGCATGCCCCGGGAAAGGAAGAGGACCACGGGCACGGCAGCGCCGGACACGAGCACGGCCCCGGAAAGGACCACGGCCACTGAGCAGGGACCTCACGGCGCTCCGTCGACCACACCCCCGACCTGGGCCGAGTCCCGGCGCACCAGCTCCAGCTGCTTCTCGGTGAGGCCCAGCACCTGGGCGCACTGCTCCGCCAGGAGCGGTGGAACCCCGTCGAGCCCCGGAGGAGCCCCGAACCCCAGCTCGTCCGCGAGGTGCTCGGCGAGCGCCACCGCCGCCACCAGCGGGTGGATGCGACCGGCGACCTCGCGCCGATGGTGGACTCCGACCACCAGGCCGATCTCCGCCGCCACCTGCCACGACTGCAGGACGATGCCTCCGAGCTCGGGGTGCGCCGCGGCGATGACCGGGCGCAAGACCTCGGGCGAGGGGCGTTCCTCGGCCTTTCGCTCGGCCAGCACCAGCAGCGCCGCGGCGACGCCCAGGTCGTGCAGGAGCCCGCAGGCGAACGCGTGCTCCGCATCCAGGGAGGTGTAGCGGCAGACCAGCCGCGCCAGGTGCGCCGTCGCCGACGCGTGTCGCCCGAGCTGCGCCATCGCCGCCGCGTAGGCCTCCGCCCGGAAGATGCGCGAGTGCAGCGCGGCCTCGAGCACCAGGTCCCGCAGCGCGCGCAGGCCGAGCCGGCTCACCGCGTTCCGCAGGGAGAGGATGGGCGTGCCGCGCGCATACAGGGCCGAGTTCGCCACGCTGAGAACCCGGCTGGAGAGGAGCGGGTCGCGCTCCAGCACCCGGCTCACCTCGGCGGCGTCGACCTCCGGCCGCCGGGCCAGCGCGGAGAGCTCGAGCGCCACCGCCGGCAGCTGGGGCGGCCGGTACGCGGGTGAGGTGAACACCTTCCTGAGCTCGAGGCCCAGGGCCTGGACGTCCATGTTCTCGCCCGCGCCGAGCTCGACCTCGTGCACCACCGGGTCGGCCACGCGGCGTGACTGTTCGAGCCCGGGCGCCGCCATGGTCGGCCGTGCTGCAGGGCCGATGCCGGGAAGGAACCGCTGCACCTCCGCGGAAACCCGGGAGCAGGCACGGGTCGGCCCGCCTCGGTGGGTCACGCCGGCCTCGCCGAGCTGCCGAGCGCGCGAGCCAGTCGCGCCCGCTTCGGCCTCTCACGCACAGCGGGGGAGCTGCCCCCACCCCGGCGCGGATCCGCGGATACCAGCGCCGAGCACGGCTGATCCGCTCACGATGACAGGCCACCGCCCACGACCCATCATCCCTCCGGGTCATCGGTCCCAACCCAAGGCGGTGGGTGCGTGCGCGGAACGGTCGTCGTTGCAGAGGATGACCCGGGACTCCGGGAAGTGCTCCTCCACGTGCTCCACGAAGCCGGCTACCAGGTGCTGCTGGTCTCGCGTGAGGCGGATACCCTCGCGACCTTGCGCCGCCTGGGTTCCGGGTGCCTCCTGGTGCTCGAGGCGCGTCTGCCCGATGGAGCGAGCGAGGCCATTCTCCAGGCCATGTCCACCGGGGCGAGCCCGATCGCCTGTCCGGTCGTCCTGCTCAGCGGGCCGCCGGTCGAGGCCCGGTCTCCCAACGTGGTGGGCGTACTCCGCAAACCCTTCGAGCTGACGCGCATGCTCGCGGTGGTGAAGGCGTTCTGCCCCAACCCGGCGCTTCCTCCCTCGCCCGCTCGGGGTTCCGCCCCCGCCGCGGCGTGACCACGCTCGTCTCCCAGAAAAGGAGACGACGCGAATGGCTGGCTTGACCGACAAGGTGAAGGGGAAGGTGAAGGAACTGGCTGGCGAGGTGGCCGACGACCCGGGCCTGGAGAACGAGGGCAAGCTCGACCAGGCCAAGGGAAGCATGAAGAACGCCGGCGAGAATCTGAAGGAGAAGGCCAAGGAGGCCCTGGGCGTGCCGGCCGAGGAGGCGAAGGAAGCGGCCGAGCGGGCGGAGGAGAAGACCCGCCGCGACCGAGGCGACGCGTAACCTGCCGCTGGAGTGGAGAGCTTCGAGGGCCGTCGGGGGAGTGCTCGGCGGCCCTTCGTCTGTCGGCTCCATCGCCTCTCATGGAGCGGGGAAGAGACGGCCGAGCGTCCTCGCCATCCGCCGGGCGCCCTCGTCGAAGCGTGCCGGCGTGGGGAGCAGCGAGAGCACCAGCCACCGTCCCCTCGGGAAGTCGTAGAAGTGGCCGGGCTGGACCTGGACACCGGCGTCGAGCAGCTCGAGACAGACCGCGGTCTCCTCGGCGGTGTGCGGCAGGCGCACGACCGCGGACCACCCTCCTTCCGATGGCATCACGTCCCACGCTGCGGAGGGCGGCCGGGCATCGTGGAGAGCGCGCGTGTTCTGGTCGAGGCGGAGCGCGACCCGGGTCCGCCATGCGGCCGAACCGGACAGCAGATCCGCAAGCGCATGCTGCACGGGGGCGGCGCCCGACAGATGGGTGTCGGCGATCAGCTCGAGCCGGGCGAGGGCCTCGTCCCGCTCGGGCGCAGGCCCGAGCACCGCCGTCCACGCCAGCTTCCATCCCGGCAGGCCGACGGACTTGGAGAGCCCCTGGAGGGCGAAGGTGAGCGCCTCACCCGGACGCGCAGCCACCGACCTCGCCGCGCGTCCCCGGCGTGGAAACTCGACGAAGACCTCGTCGACCACGAGCCCCCAGTCGCGGCCGGCACAGAGCGCATCCAGGCGCGCCTGGTCCGCCTCGCCCAGGACCCATCCGGTGGGGTTGGCCGGGCTGACCAGCACCACGGCGCGGGTGGTCTCGTCGGCGATGGCTTCCAGCGTGTCGAGGTCCAGCGCGCCGAGCGGATCGTCCGGAAGGGGGAAGGAACGGAGCTCCACCGAGGACAGCTCGGCCAGGAACGGAAGCAGCGGATAGCTCGGAGCGGGAACGAGCACCGAATCGCCCGGATCACACAGGAGCGCGAAGAGCCAGCCATACGCCTCGCTGGTCGACGCCGAGAGGACGAACTGTCCTGGCTCGAGGTGGGCGCCGAGCCGGGTCAGGTCGCGCGCCAGGGCCTGCCGGGCGACGAGCTGCCCGAGAGGCTCAGGGGCATAGGCAGCCAGCGGCTGCGAGGCGAGTACCCCGCGCAGCCACCCCTCGTCCGGTCCGAGCCCACAGTCGGCGGGGCTGGTGACGGTGAGGTCGATCGGCGCGGTCCCGCGGCGCACCAGCATCTCCAGGCGCGCGGAGAGGAGGTTCTGTGTGCGGTCCCAGGCTGTCCGGGCGGAGAACACGGGCGGCGGGGACCCTACTCCAGGCGCCGGTCCGCGGGCCCAGGCCGCGCCGTCTCAGGGCCCCGCGCCAGGGGGACGCTCGAGGAAGCGCGCCGGCATCTCAGAGCCCGGTCTGGAGCATGGCCTCGACCACCCGACGGATCAGCTCGCGGCGGATCTCCTTTCGGCAGTGGTCGACTGCATGCTGCGGAGGGCGGGGCAGGTGCGCGGGGCGGCTCCGCGCCGCGGTGCGGACGATCAGCTCGACCTTGCTCTGCTCGATCTGGAAGAGCCGGCCGCCGTCCTTGCGGAGGAAGTAGTTGAGGCCCCGGCTGTCGAGCAGCTTCTGGAAGTAGCGCCTGGCATCGCTCACCAGCGTCAGGTCGATGACGTCTCCCATGTGTCGAGAGTTCTTGTCGCGCGGATCCCCCGACCCGTCCAATTCGGTGACGGTGGGCGAGCAGGCGCCGCTACAGCCCCGTGCGGCGAGGTGGAGAGAACTTGCGCGCTGGCTCCGGAGCGTGTTGTCGAGCGACGGCGGAGCGCGTGCGGCGATCCGGGCAGTCGCGCACACCGGCGACCTGAGGCGCACGTCGACTGCGCGGTGCGCAGACCCGGACGGCGACCTCGATGCGCGAGCGGTGAGCGCCGGCGAACGTTGCCAGGCGCCAGACCTTCCCGGAATTGCGGTCACATCGATGGCGAGTAGACCTGGAAGCGGCACCATCTCGGACTCGGGCTCACCCGACGCGGACGGACCTGCCAGGCACCAGACCTTCCCGGGCTCGCGGTCACACCGACGGCGAGCGGCCCGTGGAAACGGCACCGTCTCCGGCTCGGGCTCACTCGACGCCGACGGATCTGCCGGGCAGAGGACCTTCTCGGGGCTCGCGGTACCGCCGATGGCGAGCGGCCTTGGCAGTGAGCGCCCCCCGGACGACGCGTCGGACCGCCTCGGCCGTCCGGTCACCTCGCAGCGAGCGCACCGAGCAGCGGGCGGAGCACGGTCCGGAACGCACGCCGCCGCCGCGCCGCATCCTCGATGTACGGCACCGGACCGAGCACCGGGACCCCGTGACGCTCGGCGACCCACGCCGCGTTGTCCTCGACCGAGGGATCGCGCGCCGGCGAGCCCCGACAGAGAACCACCGCGCGTACCGGGATGCGGCGCGAGGCGAGCAGACGCAGCGAGA
>DATIWB010000031.1:0-11891 GCA_035519675.1 Myxococcaceae bacterium | reverse complement strand
GTGGCGCTCGCGTCCTGGATCGCAGACTCCAGGAACTCCTGTGCCTCGCGCTGCCGGCCGGTGAGGGCCAGGCTGGCCGCCTTGTAGCGGGTGGCGAGCCAGCGGGTCATCCCACCGCGGCGGGGGGGGAGCGCATCGAGCGCGCGCGAGCCGGCTTCCATCGCGGCGATCGGATCTCCGCTCCAGTAATGCCTGAAGGCAGCCAGGGCGTCGACGTCCGCATGGAAGTTCAGGGGATCGGGTTTCGACCGCCCGTGCGCCGACGTCCGCAGGAGCCGGGCGGCCTCGTCGAGGAGCTCCCCCATGCCAGGGAGGTCCCACCTGGCCATCCTGAGGTAAGCGTGCGCGACCAGGAGCGGGAGTCGGCGGCGCTCGGCACCGGGGGGAAACAGGGAGACCCAGCGCTGCAGGACCTGCCTGGTCAGGTCCGCGTCGAGCACCGCCCTGACGGTCGTGCCCAGCAGCTCCGCGGCGGCATCGATCGCGCCCGCGTGGATCAGGTGCTCTAGACCCTCCTCCACGAGCCCCTCGCGCGCGAACCACTCCCCGGCAGCGTGCTCGATCTCCGCACGGCGCTCGGCCCTGGCCAGCTCCGGAAGGTGATGCAGGAGGAGGTCCTGGAAGAGGTGGTGGTAGCTGTACCACTCGCCGTCGGCATCGATGGGAACGAGGAAGAGATTCCGCCGGAGGATCCGGGCGAGGGTCTCCCGCGCTGGCGGCTCATCGGGGCCTGCCAGCAGGTGGTCGCACAGGGGAGCCGAGAAGCGCTTCAGTGGCGCCGTCACCGTCAGGAACCGGAGGATCTCCGGCGGCTGTGCGGCGAGCACCTCCGCCACGAGATAGTCGGCCACGAGCTGGCCGGTGCCCGAGAGAGCCCGGGCCTGCTCCTCCGGGTGGGCCGAGTCTCGAAGCGACAGCTGCACCAGCTGCAGGGCGGCCACCCACCCCTCTGCCCAGGCATGGAGCCTCTCGACCGTGCTGCTCGAGAGACCGGCTCCTCGCTCTCCCGCGAAGAACTGGCGCGCTTCCTCCAGGGAGAATCGCAGATCTCTCGCCCGAACCTCGCCCAGCCACCCCTGGGCGCGCCAGTGTCCCAGGGGCCAGGGGGGATCCACCCGGGAGAGGACCAGCAGGTGCATCGACGGAGGCATCACCGACACCAGTCGCTCGATGAGACCGTGGACCTGCTTCGACTCGACCAGGTGATAGTCCTCGAGGACCAGGAGCAGGGGCCCCGCCTCTGCCGTCGCCAGCTCCGAGGCGAGCACCTCGCACAGGTGCTCGAAGGGAGGTGGCGTGCCCGCGGCGAGCAGCGCGGTGGATCTCGGTAGCCGGTGCGGAGTGCCGTCCTCGACCGCGGCCACGAGGTACCGCACGAAGCGATCGGGATCGGTGTCGCTTCTATCGAGCGCGAGCCACGCTGCCGGGGCACCTCGCCCGGCCACCCACTGGGAGGCGAGAGTCGTCTTGCCGAAGCCCGGCGGGGCGGACACCAGAGTCACTCGGTGCTGCGCAACCGTCTTCTCCAGGAGGTCGACGAGCTGCCGCCGCTCCAGGAGCCCCGTACGGGCAGGCGGCCGGCTGAACCGGGTCCGGATGAGCACCGGCTCCAGACGTCGCCTCCCCCGGTTGACGGCTGCTCTCACGGATGCCCCATGTCCAGGACTGAAGGTCGTATACCAGTGTCACTCAGAGGATGCCCTCAGCCTGGAGGCGTATCTCGGAAATTCCGCTCTGGCTGCCACGACCCGAGAGCGACCAGGGCCTCGTCGGGCCCTGTTGCAACGCCGCCTTTCGAACGGAGGTCCGCTCGACGTCGGGTCACTGCCGGGGTCGATCCCGGAGGAGCGCCGCCGCATCGGCAGCGCGGCCCTGGCCGGCGTACACCTCTGCCAGCAGCCCCCGGGCGTCGCCGTACTCCGGGTGGGCGTGGAGCAGTGACTCCAGCGTCCCGGCGGCGCCGGTCAGATCTCCCGCCCGGGACTGGAAGTACCCCAGCGTCCACGCATAGCGGGGAACGGCCGGGTCCGCCTCGGCTGCCTTCCGCGCGAGCGCCACCGCCTCCCTGGGCCGCGTCTCGCCGACCATCACCGCGAGGTTGTAGGCCGCCGGCGCCAGGCGCGGGTCGGCCTGCAGCGCGTCACGGAGCGCGTGCTCCGCCTCGTCCCGCTTTCCCCGCTCGGCGAGAAGCAGCCCGAGGTTGAAGGCCAGACCGGCGTCGTTCGGTCGCGCCGCGCGGGCCTGTCGAAGGAGCGTCTCCGCCTCCTCGAGCTGGCCGCGACCGGCGAGGAGCATCGCCAGGTTTGCCTTGGCGGCGAACAGCTGGTCGTCGATGGCGAGCGCGCGCCGGTACTGCCGCTCGGCCTCGTCCGGACGCCCGAGCGCGACGTCGAGGTTTCCGAGGTTGTAGGGCCCGGACGGAAGGTCGGAGGTGTAGCGCTGTGCCTGCACGTACTCCTCGAGGGCCGTGGCCTGGGCCTTGCGCTGCGCCTCCGGGAGCTGGCTGGACGGTGGGCCGGCGAGACGCGCCGCCGCCTGGGCGCGGACTGCGCGGACCGGATCCTGCAGCAAGGGGCCCAGCAGTCGGGCCAGCGCGGCCGGGTCGCCGGGAAGCCGCTGCGCGGCGGTGACTCGCACCAGCGGCTCGGGGTCGGTGAGCACCTCCTGGAACGCTCCCAGCGCGCCCGGACCCGGGTACCCGGCCAGGAGGTCGACCGCCGTCGCCCGGGCGACGACCGGCTGCAGCGCGTCCAGGGCGAGCTTGATCAGCCCCTGCTCCGCCTTCGGGTCCCCCTTCCGTCCGGCCGCGATCACCGTTCCGACGTGTGGCTTCCGCTTCTTTCCGTACCACTCGTCGTACTTCGCCTGCACCCACCTGAGCGGCCGGTCGGAGTGGCAGCCCGAGGTGCTGCAGGCGTTGGGCACCCCGATCGCCGTGGTGAGGTCCGGGCGGGGGATGCGGATGGAGTGGTCCCTGCGAAAGTGGACCCGCATGTAGTTCTGCCCCGGCATGTGGCAGGAGACGCAAAGGACGCCCGGGCTGGGCTTCCCCTTCCACTCCGCAGCATGGAAGTGGTGCGAGGGGTCGTCGTAGGTGTCGGCGCGGTGGCAGCGGGTGCAGAGCGCGTTCCCTTCCTGCAACCGCTTTCCCGAATGGACGTCGTGGCAATCGCTGCAGCGAATGCCGTTCGCGTACATCTTGCTCTGTGTGAACGAGTGCCACTCGAAGTCCTCGTCCAGGATCTGCCCGTCGGGCTGGAAGACGCCTGGCGAGAGGAGCACCGGCAGGTAGCGGTCCAGCAGCTCGCCGCCCGGCGTTCCCTGGTCCGTGAACTGGGCGCGCCGCGAGTGGCAGGGGGCGCAGAGCCCGACGAGCTCTGGCGCCGCGAGCTTCGCCGTCCGGGTCGGCAGCCCGGCGTTCTCCACCGCCGGCCGCCGGGTCGGTGGCTGCGCTGCCCAGGCCAGGTGCCGCGATCCGGGACCGTGGCAGGCCTCGCAGCCGACCATGATCTCCGACCAGGTGGTCCGGTAGGTGTCCGTCCCGGGGTCGAAGTTCTTGCGGACGTCCGTGGAATGGCAGTCCGCGCACATCGCATTCCAGTTCTGGCCTCCGCGGGTCCAGTGGAGCCAGTCACCCGGAGCGACGTCGGGACCCGGGTTCACGTAGAACCACGTGCGCGCGCGCGTGTCCCAGGCGGCCGACAGCGTCTGGAACCGGCCACCGGGGAACGCCACCAGGTACTGCTGCAGGGGCTCGACGCCGAAGGTGTAGAGGACCTGGTAGTCGTGCATCTCCGCGTCGGGGCCCTCGGCGTGCGCCATGAACTTCTGGCCGTCGCGGAAGAAGCGCCAGGTCTTTCCCCGGTGAACCAGCCGCCCGTCGCGGAAGTCGCCGAGGACCGTCCCCTCCCCTGCGACTGCCATCGCTGCCGCGTGGTGCGAGCCTTGCCACCGGTCGTACTCCGTCGTGTGACAGGCCTTGCAGGCCTCGCTCCCCACGTAAGCGTCCGGAACGTTCGAGCGGACGGCCCGCGGTCCCCCTCGATGAACGATCAGGACTCCGCCGCCTGCGAGCACCACCGCGGCGACCCCGACGAGCACAGCAGCCCGCGCTCGGAGAAGCGCGGGCCGAGGGGCCTTCTCACTCACCGCCGATCCAGCTTGCCGGTCGGGCTACTTCTTCCACAGCCCGGTCTGCTTCAGGGCGTCCTGGCAGGCCTGGGTCGCACTCTTCTGGTTCTTCTGGATGCAGGCGAGCCCCCGTCCCTGGCCGGGCTGGACGTCGGCGCAGAACTTCTGGAGATCACCCTTGCACTGGGTCGCCGCGAAGTCGAGGGCGGCGATTGCGTCCTTGAGCTGAGAGGAAGCGTCGTAGAGCGCGTAGATGCACTTGTCCGAGACCTTGTCCTCGAAGGCGTAGAGGCAGGCGAGGATGCGTCCCTCACCCTGCGGCACGCCCTTGCAGAAGGTGGTGAGCTCCTTGTTGCAGGCCTTCTTGACGCTGTCCTCGAGCGAGTCGGCTGCCCGGGCTTGCCCCGTGATCGTCAGCACCGTTGCTGCCACCAACGTTCCGATCGTCTTGCGCATCATTGCTCTCCTCGTGGTCGATGACCCCTCGATCTCGAGGGGTCCTTGTTCACAGCTCAGGCGTAGCTCCGGGCGTCGGCGACCGCGGTGGCCGTGTTCCGGGCGGTCTTGGCCACGGAGACCATGGTCCAGCCGTTGGAGACCATGCTGAATCCGGCCAGGGTTCCCACCACCCAGAGGCTCGAGCCGGGGAATTGCCAGCCGATCATCACCGCGAAGACGACGCTGAGGATTCCGCCTCCCAGCATCCAGCCCCAGCCGGAGACCGGCTTCATGTGGAAGGCCAGGATGACGCGAAGGATTCCGTCGAGGAACAGGAACATCATCACCACCAGGGTGAGCGATTCGAGACCGATCGACGGCCGGGCGACGAAGTAGAAGCCCGTGGCCAGGAGGAGCAGGCCCCAGAGGAAGGTGAGCGCCCCGGCGCCGAAGGACAGCGCCTTGAATGCTCCCACCACCCGTGCCCCTCCCCCGACGATCATCATGAACCCGACCACGACCGTCACGGCGATGCCGGCGACGAACGGCGCCAGGATCCCGAGGACGCCGGCGACGATCTCCACGATGCCGAGGGCGACCAGCCAACCGGCGTTCGTCTTCGCTTGCTGCAGCCAACTCTGACCGACTGGATCCATGAGATTCCCCTTGTGCGTTCCTTCGTGAGCCGGCTCGAAAGCTTCAATTCCTGGGAGGAAGTTCACCGCCTGGACCGTCCCCGCCCGCACCCACCTCACCCGAAAGACGCTCGACCTTCAGGAGCGTCAGCCCTCGCGCGTACAGCTGCTCGAGCACGCCCATCAGCGCGGCCTGATCCGTGATCCATCCCGTGAGGTCGGTGATCTCCATGTGCGTCTGCCCGCCACCCTCGCGAATCGTCGGCTTCAGATCCCCCAGATGCTCCGCCCAGCGCGGTTCCAGCCGCCCCTGGACCCGGATCGCGTAGCGCGCCCTCTCGTCCGACAGGGAAGCCATGATTGGTCGTCGCTCCGGGGAATCCGACTGCTTTTCCCGTCGAGCCAATTGCGGCGGGACCTTCTCGAAACCGTTCGACACGCCCGGGCCGACGCGAGAGCCGGGGCCAAGACCCGAGCATCTCGCGCCGGTCACGGAGCCGAGGCTCGTCAGTTCTTCTTGTTGAGGGCCTTCCGGATCTTCTTCACGTCGTCGTCGTTGAGGTTGGTCTCGATGACCTTCCCGCCGAAGGGCTGCACCGCGGAGGTGAAGTCGGCGATGCTCGGCGTCTCCCCGACCAGGATCAGCGCCGACGTGTCCTTCGCCAGCGACGCCGCGAAGTCGTCCAGCCGCGGATCGTCGAAGGCAAGCTCGTCGCCCACGCCGAAGAGAGCCCCCACCGAGCCACCGACTGCCGCTCCTGCCGCCGCCCCGCCGGGCCCGAGCATCGAGCCGACCAGCGCTCCGGTCACCGCGCCCATTCCGGTGCCGGCTCCCACCGCCGTGTCATCCTGCGCCCAGGTGCTGTGAATGCGGGTGATGCCGAGCTTGCTCCGCGACACCACCGCCGCATCGTCGATCCACGGGTAGACCGGCATGTGGTCCTCGAGCGTGGCCATCGCCTTGCCGGCTGTCTTCTTTCCCTGAAAAACGTATGCCTTGAATCCGTACATGGTCGTCTCTCCTGACTGCGTCCGTCTCCTCCGTGAGCTGCAGGAGACTTCTTTTGAGCGCCGGCCGCCGGAGCTTCCCGTCTCACGCGGTTGAGACCCCGTCACTCGATCGACTTCCCGGTCCGCCCCCGGGCCGGACTGCACCTGCTCGTAGTTCGGACGGAGGGACCACGACAGTCCCCGACACGGGGGAAAAACGGGGTACGGCAGCCCGGACTCGAGACGGGGTGCGAGGTGATTCCCGGGCTCACAGCCGGATCCCGAGCGTGAAGCTGAGGATCTCGTGCGCCCCGAACGGATCCGAGGTCCAGGCGAGGGTCGGGCCGTCGACGAGCAGGTCGATGAAGCCGATCCGCAGCGCGAGCCCGAGCCGTGAGCCGACCACGAGGTAGTACTGGCTGCCTGGAGATCCATGGACGCCCGCGGAGGTGTCGGCCTCATCCGTCGCGTGGATCTTCGGACCTCCCTCGATGACGAGTGGAGTGAGCGTGAGCCCGAGCGGGCCGAGGAAGTACCAGCGGAGGCCAAGGCCGAGCGTCCCGGTGAAGTAGCCCGACTCTCCCGAGGTGTTGCGAACGCCGGCACCCAGGAGGACGACCGGGGTGAGTGCATGGGGTCTTCCCCAGCGATCGCGATCCCAGGCCAGCTCGACGCCGAGCAGTCCCAGGCCATAGGGCCGACCTTCGACCGCACTTGCTGGACGGGTGGTCGCGGTGACACCCGCGAGCAGGCCCACCGCGGTCTTCCGGCCGTGCAGGTAACCGTAGGGCGCCGGGGGCGGGACCCAGTCGGGATCCTCTCGCTCCGTCTTGTCCTCGTGGTGCACGAGGGTCGCGTCCCCCACGAAGCGCGGCGAGGAGAGGCCGTAGCTGAGCCCGACGGCGATGGACCACCGGGCGCTCGGCTCCACCCAGTTCACCGCCAGCGGCCCCTCGATCGAGAGCAGGACCCTGTCGCTCAGGGCATAGTCGAACCGGAGGAGCCGGGTCAGCAGCTCGAAGCTGTCGCCCGGGCCTCCGAAGATGGCGCGCATCTCCGCTGCGGTGAGGCCGATGGCAGCCTTGAAGCCCAGCGGGAGCACGAGCCCGACCCCCAGGCCGGCGAGACCGGCGCTGCTGCCGTCCTTGCGGTGCTGGTACCCGAGGTTCACGCTCACCCCGTACACGAAGGGGTTCAGCTCCTCGGCGAAGCGCAGGACCGATCCGCGCGCGATGGCCTCGAAGTTTCCGGGGCTCTCGAAGCGCAGGTCGACCCCGAGGAAGGCGTAGCTTCCGGGGACCGGATCGGAGGGCTGCCGGGTGGCGCACTCTGCCCCCTCGCAGGCGTGGACCGGGGTGAACCATCGGGCCCGGTACTGGACCCACTCGACCGACTGTTCCGGATGGGTGTCCGTCCCCCCGGGGGCGCCGAGCTTCGCCAGGCGCAGGTTCCTCACCACCACCAGCAGCTCGACGATCGCCTGCCGCGCGCGGTCGCCTTCACTGGAGAGACACTCGTACGGGACGTCGTAGGGGTGTCCGGTGCGCTTCTCGCATCCCTTCTCGCCTCCCTCGACGACGTATGTCGTGTCCCGGTGGTCGCCCCACTCATGAAAGACGGCGGCCGGTATCTTCTTCGTCTGCTCGGAGGAGAGCCCGGCGATCCGCTCCAGCGGCCTCCAGACCCGGAGGTGGTCGATCCCCTCGGCCGTCCGCTCCGCGTGAGCGAAGGAGAAGGAATCCTCGACCGCGTGCATCAGCTCGTACAGCCCGAAGCCACCCCGGCGCGTGCCGCCCCCCCCCTCGACCACCACCTGACGCATGAGCGTATCGAGCAGATCGTTGCAGCGGATCACGGCGCTGGTGGCCAGCGCGCGCGGGACCTGGGTTCCGGGAAGCATCTCGGTCATCCCGTCCGCCAGCGTCGCCATGTAGTGGAAGCACTGGCCGGAGTCGCTGAACTGCCGGCGGAAGAAGGCATCCGGCCGGGCGGTCTCCGCCTCTGGCCAGAAGAGGAGCGGATTGCTGGACAGCGCGTCCAGGCATTCGCCGGTCAGCGGCTTCCCTCGCCCGAAGCACCAGGGCGTGTCGAGGGCGCCATCGTTGATCAGATCGCGAAGCACGTCCGGCTGGGCCGCCACTCCGGCATGCCCCTCGACCAGGGTCCGGTAGGCCAGCGCCTCGATGACGTTGTGGCCCTTGCTGTCGAAGGCCTCGGAAGGGCGAGCAAGCCCCAGCACTGCGAGGAGCGCCATCGACCGGATCGAGAGCCTGGGTCTCATGTCCCGCTCTCAGTTGAAGTTGTACTGGAGGACGAGAAGCCCGATCACGGAGGAGAGGAACACATGAGTGTTCGAGAAGACCGGGGAACGGGCGTAGACGATCTCGAGCCCCACGTTGAGGGGCTTCACGCTGGTGTAGAAAAGACCAAAGTTGTACCGGTAGGATGCGAATCTCGCCTCGCTCAGGTCGTACTGGGTGGTGAACCCGGCGACCAGGCCGAACGGGATCCAGTTCAGCCCCTTCATGTCGAAGTCGAGCATCACGTTGGCCCCGAGCAGATGGGCGAGGACCGTCGGGTTGTCGCCCGAGCCGTGGGTGTACTGATAGGCGAGGGAGAAGGTCATCCCCAGCGACTTGTGGATTGCCCAGGCGCCCACGAGGGCGGGCTGGAACGTGGTCTGGCTGGTGTTGGTCAGCGGCGTGGTGAGCTCTCCATTCCGGATGCTCAGCACGATTGCCTCGACGACGTTGAAGAGCACCGCTGGTCCGGAACCGACATCGAACGAGCCCCCGAGCCGGAGTCTCTCACCCACCTTGAAGCTGACGGTCGTGCCAAAGACCGGGTTCACCTGGACGCTGCTGCCGATCCCCACGATTCCGGGGTCGTTGATGCCGGTATAGACGACGATGCGCACCGAGGCCCGGACCGCCCACCAGTCGAAGAAGCCGTACTGGAAATCCAGGTACTGCGCGAAGGCACCGACCTTGTAGGTGTCAGTGGAGACGACGTGCCCGAGGATGTCGAAGGTCCGCCCGGGGGCCGACCCGTAGCCGCCCCCCGTCTCGGATCCGACGTAGGTGGAGACGAAGGGGTCGAGCGTGAACCTGGACGGGATGAAGTTGTGCCCGGCGAGCTCGCGCCGCAGCTCGGGCGCATCTGCAGCGGGCCTGGCGTCGTCTTCCGCGGCCATCGAGGGCGGTGAGAGCAGCAGCAGCGCCAGGGCGAGCGCTCCGAGGAAGCCTTCCGCTCTGCCGGAATCTCCTGAGCGATGCACGGTCGTCCCCTTCTCGGCTCGAAGACCCTTCGATCCGACCTTGCTCGTAGAGCCTGTGGGGGGAGCGCGACAGTCCCCGAGAGGGGGGAAAAACGGGGTACGGCCGTGGCAGGCGTCTCGGGCGGCTCAGCCTCCGAGCGCGCGGATGACCAGCACCAGGACCACTCCGATGGCGGTGATCCCGACGCCGTACTTCCAGGTGCTGCCCCCGCTGTAGTGGCCCAGCACGATCCCGCATGCGAAGAGATCCAGGAAGGCGAGTCCGCGCGAGGCCGTCATCGCCAGGCGTGGGTCGTGGAAGACGAGGAAGGGGATCGCGACAGGCAGGGTGGCGAGAACCACCACCGCGCAGATGAGGATCCCGGCGGCGTAGTCCCGTCCCTGGAGCACCGTCCTGGGAGCCGGGATGACGGCGAGGCGCTTCCGGATGGACTCGAGCGTCGCCTGGCTGGCGCCACCTGCCAGCTGCTCGGGCAGTGCATCGGCGATGAGGCGGTCCGCCTGGCCGGTGTCCTCTGTCCCCTGGATCCGGAGCAGGAGATTTCTCCGACGGTTCTGCTCTGTCATCGCGCCGATGAGGTACATCACCCCCTCGGTGATGCCCGAGGCGAGGTTGGAGCCAAGGGCGCCGAGGAGCATGGTCCTGATCTCGTGAGGGCCGGCCGTCGCCACGCTGATCGAGCCGGTGATGCTGAGCGCCATGATGACGCCGTTGATGGCCTCCGACGCCCTGTCGACCGGGTCCAGGACCTGGTCGCGCAGCGACCTGTCCTTCGGGGGCTCCGGGACGTCCTCGCTCACGCGCTCTCCGCCCGGGTCCACGGCTCAGAGAAGCGGGGCGGTGAGTCGGGCCGCGGAGACGGCGAGGCGCCTCGGAAACGACGCACGCCGGAGGGAGGAGGGATCGTACGGCTCGGACTGCTCCAGGTCGTGGAGCAGCATGCGCTCCATCTGGCTGGCGAAGGCCCTGTCGAGGAACAGCGCGTTCACCTCGAACTGCAGGCGGAACGACCGGTTGTCGAAGTTGGTGCTGCCGACGGTGGCGAGGTCATCGTCCACCAGAAATACTTTTTGATGCATCATTCCCGGTGCATGCCGGTAGAACTTGATCCCCACCCCGTCGAGCCTCTCCATGAACCAGAGCGTGGCGAGGTCGAGGACCGAATTGTCCGACTTGGCCGGGGTGATCACCCGGACGTCGACTCCCCGTAGCGCCGCAAGGCGGAGAGCGGCCATGACCGCGTCATCCGGGATGAAGTAGGCGTTGGCGATCCAGATGCGCTGCTTCGCCACGTCCAGGGCCTGGACGAAGAACAGCTGGGCAGCCTCGTGGTCGTCCGCCGGTCCGAAGGGGACCACCATGGCCTGGCAGCTCGCGCCACCGGGCGCCACCTGCGGCTCCCAGCTCCACTCGGGAAGGGTGCGGGTCGCCCAGTACCAGTCCGCCAGGAGCACCAGCTGGGCGAGCTGCGCCGCCGGGCCGGTGACGTGGACGTGGGTGTCTCGCCACGGTCCGATCTTCTTGTCGAGCCCCAGGTACTCGTTGCCGACGTTGTGCCCACCGAGCCAGGTCTCCAGGCCGTCGATGACCACGTTCTTCCGGTGGTTCCTGAAGTTGAGCTGGAAGCGATTGCGCACCCCCCGCTCGGAGTTGAACTTCGAGTGCTTGACCCCTGCCGCGCCGATCTCCTGAAGGTAGGCGCGAGGGAGACCGGCGCTCCCGATCTCGTCGTAGATGAAGAAGACCTCGACGCCTCGCTTCACGCAGTCGATCATCGCGGCCTTCAGGCGCCGGCCCAGATCGTCGTCGTGGACGATGTAGAACTGCACCAGCGCGTAGCGCCGCGCGCGCGCCAGCCCGGGAAGGATGCTGTCGAACGTCGCCTTCCCGTCCACCAGGAGCTCGACCTCGTTCCCTCGCAGGAACGAGGTGTGCGCCAGCTTCTTCAGGGCCTGGTAGTGCGGGAGCCGCTCGACCTCGGGGATGGTGAACGGCTCGAGCGCCTGGCGAGCCCGGGCGCTGAGCGCCTCGATCTCCCTCTGGTGCTCCTTCCAGGACTCCCGGTAGCCCTCGAAGTGGCTCCGCCCGAACACCCAGTACAGGGGAACCGCGAGGTACGGGAAGGTGTTGAGGCTCACCGCCCAGGCGATGGCGCCCTGGGCGGTGCGGTTGGTCATGACCGCGTGACAGGAGCTGATCAGCCCGAGGACATGGAAGACGAGGAGCAGGCTGACCATGCGACCCCCGTGCTCGACCCTGTCAGTTGCTGCTGCCTTGCGGGCTCTCCAGCTTCTTCATCGTGTTCTCGATGACCTTCTTCATGGAGAACGTGTCGGCACCCTGGCTGGGCGGGAAGTCGTTCAGGCTCTTCAGGTGCTCCTGCAGGAACGGCCCGGCTCCGGTGCCCGCCCACATCTTG
>DATIWB010000030.1:0-9161 GCA_035519675.1 Myxococcaceae bacterium | reverse complement strand
CTCGCAGCCCGGAGCTGGCCGTCGCCTCGGCCGTCCCGGGATTGCTGCGGAACGACCGCTACCTCCGGCTGCTCGCGGTGCTCGCCCTCCTCACCGCCGCCAGCGCCACGTGGATCGATTACGTGTTCAAGGCGGCGATCGCCGCGTCGGCCAGCCCGGAGCGGATTCCGCGCCTGGTGGCCAACGTGTACCTCGGTCAGAGCGTGCTGGCGCTGCTGGTGGAGCTGGTGGCCGTGAGGGCGCTGCTCCAGAACACCGGGGTGACTCGCAGCCTGGCCCTCCTCCCGGTGCTGATCCTCGCCGGCGCCTCCGGCTACGCCGTTGCCGGGAGCCTGACGGTGCTCCTGCTGCTCAAGATGCTCGATGCAGGACTCCGGCCGTCGCTCTACCGGGTGGGAACCGAGCTTCTCTACCTCCCCATCGGTCAGTCGGAGCGCCGGGTCACCAAGCCATCGATCGACACGCTTGGCCAGCGCGGGGGTCAGGCCCTGGCCTCCGTGGCGCTGCTCGGGGTCCACCACCTGCCGACGTCGCTTCGAATGGGTGCGGTGACGCTCAGCCTGGCGACGCTGGCGACGGGGTGGGTCGTCGCCACCCAGCGCTTGCGCCGGCAATACCTGAAACGGTTCCAGCAGCAACTCGACGCCGGTCGGGTGCGGCCACCGCGCGGAGATCTCGATCTCGCCTCGGCGGAGGCGCTGGTCGCAGCCCTCGGCTCGCCCAACCCATGGGAGGTTCGCACCGCGCTCGACGTCCTGGCGGGCTCGGACAGGCTCCGGCTGATCCCGTCGCTCATCCTCTACCATCCGGACGCGGACGTGGTGATGGCGGCGCTGGAGCACTTCTCGAGCACGCCGCGACCGGACGTGGCCGTACTGCTCCCGCACCTCCTCCAACACGGGGACCCGCGGGTCCGTGCTGCCGCCGCGCGCCGCTGGATCTCCGAAGGCCTGGCGCCCGACGGGCTCCGGCCGGCCCTCGACGATCCGAGTCTCCGGGTCCGCGCCACCGCGCTGGTCACTCTGTCGGAGGGTGACGCCGCCCCGGATGCCCGGGAGCGACTGCAGCAGCTCGCCGAGGGTCCGGACCTCGAGGCCGTGCGTGCAGTGGCCTGGGCGATCGCCAATGCCCCGCGCGTCGATCTCGGTCCCCTGGTGCAGACCATGTTCCGGCGGTGGGAGGATTCCGATCTCCGTCGAGAGCTCCTGCGCGCGGTCCCGGAGCTCCCCGCTCTCCCGGCCCCCCTCCTCTCGCGGATCATCGACCACCTCGGCGACGCCGAGCTCAGCCACGCAGCGCGAACGGCTCTGGCTCGGCTCGGCGAGGTGGCGCGCGTCCGACTCGAGCAGCTCCTCCTCGCCGCGGAGACTCCTTTCCGGATCGCACGAGAGATTCCGCCGACCCTGGCCCTCTTTTCCGCGCAGCGCGCCGCTCCGTCACTCCTCGAGCGCCTGGCACAGCCCCGCGGCGGCCTGGACCGGTACCGGGCGCTGCGGTCGCTCAACCAGCTACTGCGCACCCATCCCCGCCTTCCGCTCGACGAGGGCCGGATCGACCTGGCACTGGACCGGGAGCTCGCCTCGGCGTTCAGGAACCGCTCGCTCCGCATGGCCGCGGTGCGGCTCGGGGTGGGTACCGACCCGGACGCGCCGGCGGGACGGCTCCTCGTGGACCTGCTCCGCGACAAGGAGCAGCTGGCGATCGAGCGAGTCTTCCGCGTCCTGGAGCTCCGCTATCCCGGCGATGGGCTGCAACACATCTACCTCGGTTCGCGGTCCGGCCGGCCGGGGCGACAGGACGCGGCGCGGGAAGTGCTGCTCGAGCTGCTCCCGCCGCGGTGGCGCGACCGGGTGGTGTCGCTGCTCGACGGCGAGCTCATTCCCGCCGATTCCGTCCGCTCTCTGCTGGGCATGGTCGCCACGCCCGAGGCCCTGGTCACCTCCCTGCTCGGGGGGAGCAGCGAGACGCTCCGGATGCTGACGCCCTGCCTCGTCGAGGAGCAGGGCTGGGTCAGGGCCCTCCCCCGGCTCCCCGCCGGCCCGTGGTGCACCAGAGCGGAGGGGGCGCCGATGGCCGCCGTCGCCATCGAGCAGCTGGAGCAACCGGTGGGGCACCGGGATGCCTGAGCTGGACCAGACGACCTTGACGGAGCGAGTCCTCTGGATCGGCCGGGCGACGCCGTTCCATCAGATGGGCACCGAGACTCTGGCCCTCTTCGCGGCCGCCGCGCGCGAGGAGACGCTCTCGAAGCGGACCGTCCTGGTGCACGCTGGGGAGCGGGCCTCGGCCCACTTCCGGGCGCTCACTGGCCGGCTCCGGCTCCTGGCGGATGCCGGAGCGCTCACCGCGGAGGTGGACCGCGCGGGCTTCGGCGCTCTCTGCTTCCTGGGAGGCGGAGTGTCCCCGGCCGACCTGATCGCCGAGGCGGGAACGGTGCTGCTGATTCTTGACGGTGACGCGCTCCTCTCCGTTCTCGAGGAGCACGGGGCCGTGGCCCGCACCGTGCTCCGGGCGCTCGCCGCGAAGCTGGGGGAGCTGCGCCAGGCCGGTCCGGCGCTGGTGCCGCCGGCCCGGTTCCCCGCCACGTCACGGCGCGATCTGGTCTCGCGGATGTTCCTGCTCCGGGAGGCCCTGCGCCTCGGCGGTCATGGGGTGGCGGTCGCTGCCCGGCTCGCCCGCGTGGCCCGGACGGTGCAACTTCCCGAGGGATCCTCGGCCTGGGCTCCCGGGCAGCCGGCGGATCTGCTGCTCGTGCTCGAGGGCGCGCTCCGACTGGATGGTTCCGGCTTCGCCGAACGCCACGTCGGTCCCGGTGAGGTTCTGGGTCGTCGGGAATCCGTGGCGGGCCTTCCGATGGACGAGCAGGCCACGGCGGCGAAGCCGACCACGCTGCTGGTTCTGAGCCACGCCGAGGTCAACGAGACGCTCGAGGACGACGACAGTCTGGCGCTCGACCTGCTCCGCGTGTTTGCCGCGGAGCTGTGGACCCGCATGGGCGGCACGACGCCTCCGGACAGAGGATGAGCGCGGCGAGTCATCTGCAGGCGGCACGCCTGCGCTCGAGCTGTTGCTCCTCTCCGGCCTCGTGGCTGCGGCGAGCGAGGCGGTGCGCGACCGCGGGGAGAGGCCCGGGGAGTGGAGCCAGGATGCCGGGAGTCTGCCGTACGCCCGGCCCCCGATTTGCAGCGAGAGTCTCGGTGATCAAGCGCGCGGTCCCTCTTCTGGCGGTCCTGATGGCGAGGACCGCTCTCGCATCCCTCCCCGACGACGCTCCGATCGCGCCCGCGAACCGCGCCGTCGCGTCCCCGCCCGACGACGCTCCGACCGTCTCCGCCACCCTCGGCTTCACCTCCCTGCACGACGATGCCGCGCCCCCCGCTGGCAAGCCCGAGATCGCACGGGTGCCACAGAACGGGAGCCCGCCGGCGGCCCCCACAGTGGAGCCGTGGCCGAAGCACGACTTCTCGATCGGGGTCTGGGACGCGGTCGCGAGCGGCGCGCTGGTCGCGGGCGTGGTGACAGTCCAGTTCGGCGTGCAGTCACCATCGGAGCCGAAATGGGGCAGCACCGGCTTCGACGACTGGGTGCGTGGGTGGCTGCGAATCAAGGGTGAGGGGGGGCGGACCGCGGCGGCAACCACCAGCGATGTGCTCGTCTACACCCTTGCCGCGGCTCCCTTTCTCAGCGCGTTCCTCGTCGCCGGTGTGGAGCACGAGCGCATGGACGTGGCGTGGAAGCTGGCGGCGCTGGACGCCGAGACCCTCCTGACCGCGCTCTTCGTCTCCCTCTCGCTGCAGAAGATCACCGCGCGCGGGCGGCCATTCCTCCCCGTGTGCCAGTCCAATCCCACCTACGCGGAGTGCACCAGCGGCACCCCGAATGCCTCGTTCCCCAGCGGCCACACCACGGTCGTGTTCGCCGCGGTGTCGCTGGAGTGCTTCCACCACGGATTCCTGGAGACCTCGCACACCGGCTGGGGGGCCGCGGCGTGCCCGGTGACGGTCGTCGCGGCGACAGTCACCGGCATCCTTCGCATCGCCGCCGATCGCCACTGGGCGACCGACGTGATCGCCGGTGCGCTCCTGGGAGGCGCCATCGGCTACGCGGTCCCGGCCTTGCACCTCGCGTTTGGTGAGGAGAAGACGGCGATCCTCACCCCCTCGGTCAGCCCGTCGTATCTCGGCCTCACGCTCGCCGGGAGGTTCTGAGCCTTCGGGGAGGAGGTCCCGCCAGCACGCCGAAACATCCAGCGCACCCATGAGTCATGAAGACGGCGGGGCCTCCACCCCCGCCACATCGAGAGGAGATGAGCCGTGCCGTTCATGATTTCGTGCGCCGACACCGGGGCGAGCTGTCCTGCGAGGTTCGTGAGCGATAACCAGCTGGAGCTGATCGAGCAGATGAGAAAGCACATCGCCACATCGCACCCCGAGCAGGTCAAGGCGACGCCCCCCACCGAGCGCGTCAAGAAGCTGATCAAGGAGACGTGAACCGCTCGCGATTGGCGGAGCTCACCTCGACTGGTCCGCTCCGGGGTTGAGGCTGGGGAAGGGTTGACGCAGGAAGCAGACCCCGGAGTTCCCCGGATATTGCGTCGCCAGATATTCCATGACCGTCGCCGTCCACGGGGCGAAGGTGCAGCCCTGGTCGAACCCCCTGGCGATGCCGGACGAGAACGGAGTCCGCAAAGGATCGCAGTCCTGGTCGGTCTGGCACGGCACGGCCGGGGAGAGGGCCTGGACGTCGTAGTCGGCCACGCAGGTTCCGATGCTCACGGTCAATGTCCCCTTGAACTCCGCGCCCTGGTACGCAGGGGAGCCCAGGAACACCAGATCTCGGGCCTGGTACGAGAAAAGGGTACCGGTGGTCGAATCGCTCATCGTGGTCAGGCTGGGTACCTCGCAGAGGCCATCCGCATCGACCTCGGGTCCGGCGAACGTTCCTGTGCCGACCACGCCCGGCGGCGTGGGGGCTCCCTCGGAGAAGGGCATCCTGACCGAATGGGCGAGGACGACTCCATTGGCCACGGTGTTGAACACCCAGATGTCGCTCATCTCGTCCGGGGTCGCGGTCTCGCACCCAGGGCTGGCCGGCGTGGAGCGCACGAACCGAAGCACATAGCCGTCGCTGGCGACCGGGGTGGGGACAGTGGCGAGGGTCTGGCAGCTCGCCGGAGCCTCCGCAGGACACCCGGTGAGGAGGACGAGCGCGCTCGCGACCGCGCACGTGACGAGGGTGCGCATGGCTAGAAGACGACCCGGAGGCTGAAGCGGAACTGGCGCACCGCTTGAAAGTTGGTGGGGGTTCCCCAGGTGAGCCGGGTGGGGACGCTCGCCAGCTGGCCGGACGGATCGTTGAGGCCTACCCGGATCGGCGCGCCGGTCGAGGACTGTGGATCCACGATCGGCCGGGGTAGAGAACCGTTCCCCGGCGCGCAGGTCGAGGCAGCGGTACCCGAGCAGATCCCTCCGTACTGGCTCGGAACCGATCCCTGGGTCGCAGCGATGATCGGGCTGACCGCCGCGTCGGTGTAGGCCTGGTCGACCGCGGTCGGCCGCTGCGAGTTGAAGAGGTTGAAGCCATCCACAGCTGCAGAGACCACCAGGTCCTTGCTGAACCTCCAGCTCACGCCGAAGCGCGCGTCCAGCGAGGTCACCCAGGGCATCCGGCCGGCGCTCCCCCGGGTCAGGATGTAGGCCTGGTTCGGCCCGTAGATCGGATGAGAGCCCAGGGCGCTGATCGGCGTTCCCGAGGTGGCGTTGAATGCGGCCCCCAGCGAGAGCCCCAGCGCCGGAGTGACGATGAACTCCTTGGCCGCGTAGAGCTTCACCGCATGGGTGACGTCCGCACTGAGCGGCCCTTCCTGGTTGGGGAGCAGGGTCCGGAGGTCGAAGGTGGCGTTGATGTTCGGATCGAGCTGACCGGTCTGCGGCAAGAAGAGTCCGTCGTAGTTCCCGCGCAGCTGCGACCAGGTGTAGCTCCCCTGCGCCAGCCAGCCGTCGCTGAAGCTCTTCGCGAACGAGGCGGTGATCGCGTGGTAGGTCCGGGTCGCCCTGGGGAACGAGTCGGCGATGCCTTCTCCGGGGTTGCCGAGAAAGAAGGTGTTTCCGTCGTTGTTCGACATGTCCTCGACGGTGCGGACCAGGTTCCGGTAGGTGTACGAGAGCCCGACGCGACCGTCGCGGATGACCTCGTACTCCCCGCCGGCGACGATCTCGTCGACCGCAGGCGACTTGAGATCCGGGTCGACGGGAAGCGGATAGATCAGGCTCGGCACCCATCTCCGGTTGGGCGCCTGAGTCACACCACCGAGCAACTGCGAGCCGGTGAGGCGGGTATTGGAGTCCTGGTTGCAAACTCCTCGTCCGACCGCCAGCGGGTCACAGTCGTGCACTGCCCGAAGGGTAGGGAACGGGCTCAGGGCCTTGCTGGCGGCGTCCAGTGGAATGAGCTCGAAATAACGTCCGTAGTTGAAGAACAACCGGGAGCGCCCCTGCTGGGTCGGATCCCAGACCACGCCGACGCGGGGGCTCCACTGATCGTTCAGGGAGATCCGCGTCTGCCCGTCCGTTCCGCGCAGAGCGACCCCATCGAAGCGAAGGCCGAGGTTGAGCATGATGACGTCCATCACGCTCCAGCTGTCCTGGAGGAATCCCCCTAGCACGGTCGAGCGCACCAGGGACTCGATCCGCCTGGCCACCTGCACGGCGTCCGCGCCGGTGAGAGTGCCGTACTGAAACGCGTCCCAGACCGCGCCGATGTCGGACTGCTGGCCGGTGAGGTCGCTGGCGTTCCGGTAGGTGGACCCTCCCGAACGCGCGACGTTGTCCTGGAACCGGGAGATCTGCCCGTCGAACCCCGCCTTGAGGACATGATGCCCGGCGCCGCTCACCAAGGCGGTGAGGACCGCGCGGGCCTGGAAGCTGTCCAGATCCAGCGTCTCCAGCATCCCGGCACCGCCGACGAGGAAGGTCCTGACGTCGCAGCTGGCCCCGGCGGTGGTGCAAGCCGTCCGCACGGAGTCCGGAACAGAGGGATCGAGCTCGTACACGGGCAACCCGAAGCGTACCGGGGAGCGAACCTGAGGGGTGCCGGCCAGCGTGGTCAGAGCGTCGACGTCGTCGAGCGTGCTCCCGTCGTTGGGCAACCGCTCATCGTGCTGGTGGTGCCAACCCACGCGGACGTCGAGGAGGACCTTCTTTTGAAGAAAGGAGCTGTTCAGCTGCGCCACGAGGTCCAGCGCGTCGAAGGTCGTCTGGATGGCGTTGACGCCGTAGGTGGACGCGGTGAGGTAGTTCGTCGGATGCACCGTGCGCGCCGTGGAACGATCCCGGAGCGAGAGGCCCCCGCTGCCACCTCCGCTGGTGGGTGACCCGCTGATCGAGAGGCTCAGGCGGTGGTCGGAGCTGAAGAGGTAGGTGAGCTTGCCGATGTAGTTGAAGCCACGCTCGTCGGCGTTCCATCGCTGGGTCGAGCCGTCGATGGGCTCGAAGCCTCCGTCGATGAAACGGCTGAAGCTGCGGGAGTAGACGTAGCGCTGCGCCGCCCACTGGATGCCGGCGAAGAACCACAGCCGGTCCTTGATGACGTATCCTCCCAGCGTCGCTCCGACGTCCCCGGCGTTTCCCACCTCACGGGCACCCTGGATGACCCCGGCCCCCCCCGCGACGCGTGGCGCCCCCGTCAGGGCCCCGGGGGCGAAGGTGCCAAAGACCGAACCGTGGAACTCGTTGCCCCCGGACCTCGTGACGGCGCTGATGACGCCGCCCATCGCCCGTCCGTACTCAGGCAGGTACCCCCCGGTGACGACGTTCACCTCCTCCATGAACTCGGAGGTGAGCGGGGTGCCCGCCGTCCCGTAGGCCGGGTCGTTCACCGCCAGCCCATCCACCAGGTAGAGGTTCTCCGGGGAGCTCGCGCCGTTGATGCTCACCCCGTAGAGGTCGACGGCCGTCTGTGGCGCAACGACTGCCACCGACTCGAAGGAGCGGTTCGCACCGCCGAGCCCGTCCGGCCGCGAGAGCGGGAGCACGCGCATCGCCTGGGCACCAACGGTGGTGACCACCGCGCTCGAACCGATGTCGATGATCGGCGACGTCCCGACCACGGTGATGGTCTCCGTGCCGGCGGTCTCGGGGAGAAGCTCGACGTTGAGCCGCAGTGTCCGGCTGGCCGAGGTCTCGACGCCTTCCCGGACGTAGGGCCGATAGCTCTCCTTCTCGAACCGCAGGACATACGTCCCCGAGGGGAGCTGAGGAATTCGGTAAAGCCCGGTCCGGTCCGTGACCACCGTCTGCTCCCCCTGGAGCGCAGGAGAGGTGGCGGTGACCACCACGTCGGCCACCGGGAGTCGCGTGCTGGCGTCGATCACCGTCCCGGTCAGGACGGAGACGCTCGGCTGCGCGTGGGCCGCGCCCGCCGCGACCACGGTGAGGGTGATGGCCTTCCCCCACCAGGCCTTTCTCCGGAGGTCCGTCGAAGCCACGAACATCCCCCTCCGCTCAGACCAGAAATGGTCCCCGTCGGGCGACTCCCTCGTCCGTCGGGCAGTGTTGTCCGCCTTGGCGCCCTCTCGTCAACCTCGATCCAGGATCCAGGCACTTCACCCAACGGATCCCAGGCTGGGAGGTCCGAGGCGGCTCGGTAGCGGAAGGGCAGTGCTGCAATTGACGCAACTCTGCCGTGGTTGTCGAATCGGAGCCCCGGGGATGTCCCTCTCACCCGACAACCTCCAAGTCCTCCACCGGGACGCGGATCTCACGCTCTGCCGGACTCGGCTCGACCCGGGTTCAAGTGGGTCTGGATCCGCCGTCCTGATCCGGATGCCCCGAGCGGACCGGCCGCGACCGGAGACCCTCCGGATGCTGGAGCACGAACACGCGCTTCATTCCGAGCTCGATCCAAGCTGGGCCGTCCGGCCGCTGGAGCTCACCCAGTACGAGGGCCGTCCGGTCCTGATCCTCGAGGACCCCGGAGCGACTCCTTTGGCTGCATTGCTGGAAACGCCCATGGAGCTCGGACTGTCCCTGCGCCTGGGGGCTGGTCTGGCGGCTGCCGTGAGGAAACTTCACCGGCAGGGCCTCATCCACAAGGATCTCAAGCCCGCCAATGTGCTGGTGAATCCGGCCACCGGCCAGGTCTGGCTCACCGGTTTCGGGATC
>DATIWB010000029.1:0-5808 GCA_035519675.1 Myxococcaceae bacterium | reverse complement strand
ATTTGGCTTTCCACTTCTTCCACGAAATGCACAAACGAGACTATTGCTTGATCACATCTCGTATGAGCAAGAACACGCCCATGTCCTGGAGTCTTGGGCCTTCTTCAAGAGTGGTCTTTTCACAAACTTTTCTGGCCTCATTGATGACTGGAGAAGCGATGCCTGGTGGACACCACCACCTGATTGGAAGCCGGGCACCCAGCTGGAACTTCTAAGTACGCTCGGGCGTTTCCTCGAAATATTTCAACTTGCCGCTTCACTCGCACTCTCCCCGTTTGCGACTGGCCGCACCGTCATTGAGAGTAGGATAGTCGGCCTGAGGAACCGCTCACTCTGGCTTCAAAGTCCTCGTCGGATGGGGTTCTACCCTGACCAATATCGTTGTGACATTCCAGACTTTCCTAGGAGCGCGACCTTTGAGACTCTAGAACTTCAAGCACGACACCGCGAGCTGGCAATCGAGTGGGCAATGGAGTTGTTTCGCATGTTCCGTCTGACTATCGAGAAGACAGGGATGCAGGATCTCGCAAATGAAGTGTTGCCCCGCCGTTAGCCCCCTCTCAGTCCAACCCAGGATGGAATTCCGACTCGGAGGGTTTACACGTCGCGCGTGATGCTCTGCTCGGGCCGCGCGCGCTCTGCGACTTCGCACCTGCCGCCGCAACTCGGGCCTTCGCCACTTCAGATCCTAGTTTTGCGCTAACTCGTCGGACGGCACTGGTGGTGACTCACGGTCGATAACCCTCTCCGGCGTGAGAACGGGACGATCAAGGAAGCCTCGGCTCTCGACGACCTCCCAGCACTGGCGAGCTCCGACGAACTCAGCTGGCCGTCCAGCCCCGCATGAGCACTCTCCACTGCCGTGCCCCGGCTCCGGATGCGAACATGGATGTGACAACGGGACGCGGGTAGCGGGCGCCCACCCGGACAGCGTGTTTTGGCCCAGTCGGCCGCGGTGACCGCATCGACCGCCGCTCTTACCCCGCGGACTCCACCCCGCCAGGGCTTCCCCTCCAGAGCACCCGGCACGGCCATCAACATTGGGACCAAGGCCGATTCCGGCACCCGGCCCACCCCCTGCATCTCAGCACGGCAGCAAGGCCGCGCACTCCCGCGACGGCCGGAACAGCCGGAGCCCATGCATGCCCACTGCCGCCGTCCCTCCCTCTGCCGAGGTGCTCGACCTCCCGCTCGACGCGCTCGCCGACAGCCCCTTCCAGGTGAAGCGGTACGATGACGCGAGGGTCCGCGATCTCGCCGAGACCATCCGGAAGCAGGGACTCCTGCAGCCCGCGACGGTGCGCCGGGTCGACGCCGGGTTCCAGCTCATTGCCGGCCACGGCCGGCGCGCGGCCGTCCGCTACCTCCGGGACAAGGTCGCGACGAGCGACGCTGAGAAGGCCCGCTGGTCGACCCTCCGCTGCGTCGTCCTGGATGACGTCGACGACGCCCGGGCAGCGGCGCTCACCGCTATCGAGAACCTCCAGCGGGACGACGGGACCGAGCTGGAGCAGGCCCTCATGGTCGCGCGCGCTCGCGCCGCTGGCGCCTACCGGAGCGCCGCCGAGGTCGCCGAGGCCATGGGCCTCAAGCTCCGCCGCGTCCGCTACCTCCTCGAGCTCGCTGACGCGCCGACGGTCATCCAGGGGGCCGTGGATCCAGGCGTTCTCGTCCCAGGCAAGGACCCGCGCAAGCCCGCCGAGCGGGTTGCGCTCCTCCTCACGAACGCCCTGGCGACCCGTCCACTCTACGACCTCGTCTTCGAGGACGAGGTCGCGCGCCTCAAGGCGAAGAAGCGGGTGGTGCTCGCCGGCGCCGACTCGGAGGCGAAGGCCGCCGAGACGGAGCGCATTCGAGAGCTCGCGGGGGCCCTGGCCACCGAACGTACCGGGCAGCTCCTCGCGCGGGCTGCCCGGGGCGGCTGGACGGTGAAGCAGATCGACCGCTTCGTCCGGAGCGCGATCGAGCGACGGAAATCCGAGGCTCCTCCGCGCGTAGAGCCACCCGAGGCTGAAGCGAGCCTGGAGCAGGTCGAGCCCAGCCAAGTGCCGAAGCCGTCGCGCCTCTTCGACCGTCGCGGTGGCCGCTTCGTGCTCTACCCGGAGTCCTTTGGCACGGCAGAGCGCGAGGCACGCGCCGAACTGCTGAGCTATCTCCGCGCCTTCATCAAGGCGCTTGAGGGGGCGACCCCTTGACGTTGCCTTTAAGGGCAATTCTGAGGAATTCGCCCCAGCAATTTCCCCCCGGGTCGCCCCAACTTTGGCCTCCTCCGATCGGGATCGTTGTGGGGAACAGCGTGGGGACGAAGGACTGGACTGCTTTCAGAGCGCAGAGCACCCCAACCCCTCCCCTCGTGGACACGGGCGCGCGTGCGCCTGTCGGTTCCCGATCACCCGCCCCCAACGAGATGCAGAAACGGGGGGCGGATGATCGGGAACCTCCAGGCTGGAATCGAGGGGAGGGGTCGGGGTGAAGCACAGACTTCTGGAGTGCAGTTCCCCACCAGATTTGATCGGGAAGGTTCGGTCCGGATACATGGGTGACAGCCAACAGCCGGGACATGGGTGACAGTGGTGCCGGATCTTCGGTCACAGGCAGCCGAGGCATCAGGGCCCTCGTGCTCGGCACATGCCGGGCATCGAGCCAGGAGATCGGTGACTGCGTACCGGCGCGGGAAACAGTCGACGTCCGGGACATGGGTAACACCGAGGCGACACGCTCGGCGGATGCCCTGGAAAGCGACCTGTCCCATGGATGAGCGCGTGAAGTTCATCGCCGCCTACCTCAGAGGAGAGATGGCGGTCTCGCGGCTCTGCGACGCGTTCGGCGTGAGCCGCAAGACGGCATACAAGTGGATCGCCCGCTACAGCGAAGGCGGCGTCGGCGAGCTCGTCGAACGCTCGAGGCGTCCCCACTCCCATCCCAATGCGATGAGCCCCGAGGTGGAGTCGCTCCTCATCGCGACCAGGAAGCAGCACGGCTTCTGGGGGCCGAAGAAGCTGGTCGCAGTACTACGCGCCAGCTATCCCGGATTGAGGTTGCCAGCCACGAGCACGATCGGGCACCTCCTGGCCCGTCGCGGCCTGAGCCACCCGCGGCGCACGCCTCGCAGATCTTCGCCCTACGGACAGCCGTTCCTCGGCTACGACAAGCCGAATGCCGTCTGGTGCGCCGACTTCAAGGGCCACTTCCGGCTCCTGGACCGGTCGCGGTGCCACCCGCTCACCATCTCCGATGGGTTCAGCCGGTACCTGCTGAAGTGCGAGGCGCTTCGGTACACGCGATTTCTTTTCGTCAAGCCCCTCTTCGAGCAGACATTCCGCGAGTTCGGCCTCCCCGAGGCCATCCGGACCGACAACGGCCCGCCGTTCTCCTCTCTGACTCTGGCCGGGCTCTCCTTCCTCGCGGTCTGGTGGATCCGCCTGGGCATTCGGCCCGAGCGCATCAAGCCGGGTCGCCCCGACCAGAATGGCCGGCACGAGCGGATGCATCGCACGCTCAAGCACGAGGCCGTGGGTCCGGATCGCTACGAGCTCGCCGAACAGCAGAAGCGGTTCGACCTCTGGCGCAAGGAGTACAACGAGGTCCGCCCGCACGAGGCGCTGGGTCAGCTACCGCCAGCCCGGCTGTATGAGCCATCCCCTCGCCCGTTTCCGGTCGAGGTCCCCGAGCCGAACTACCCGGCGCGCTTCGAGATCAAGCGGATCAACCACGGTGGCCATCTCTTCCTGAGCCACTACAAGTATTACCTGAGCTGGTCCCTTCAAAATGAGCTCGTGGGGCTCGAAGAGGTGACCGACGGCAACTGGACCGTCTACTTCGGACCCCACGCCCTCGCCGTCGTCGACACCAGGGCGAAGCAGCTCCGGGCCATCCCGGGGACCGTCGGGACCAGCTCGGCCATCGATGCCCCCCGGAGGAAGAAGAGCACTTCGGACGGCGGGGCGCCGACGTTCCAGGGCGTGCTCGCCAATCCCAAGGACGTCCCGAAGACGCCTCGACCGGAGGCACCTCGATGAAGCCACAGGAGCCCACAGCTTCTGAGTCTCCCCCCACGCCCCCCTCCGCAGGCCTCTCGAACCCCAGGAGCTTTCCCTCGCATGAGCTTCAACCCGCCCACACCACGGCGACGACTGTCACCCATGTCGGAGGTTCAAAGTGTCACCCATGTTCAGGCTGGACCGGAAGACCAACGTCCGAGAGACAGTCAGACCAGAGAGACCAGGAACGAAGCAGACGAAGGGAGGAGCCGGGGCCGGGTCACCGCGGCAGCGCCGGCAGACAGGGCTCAAGGAGAGAGACAAGCGACTCCTCGCAGTCCTCGGAATGTGCCGGGCGCTGACGCTCGACCAGGTGGTCACGCTCCTCGGGAATCCGAAGGATCCGCGGACGGTCCACAACCGGCTGCGGGCGCTCGCCGGGGACACGGAAAATGTGAAGCTACCGGACTTCGGAGCGGTGAGTCTCCGCCGGCTCCGGTTCCGCGCCTACGACGGGGCGCCGCTGATCCTCTGGGCACCAACCTCGACCGGCCTCGCCATCGCAGAGCATGAGCTCGGTGGGGAGGTGGTGCTCCCGCGCGGGACCGGGGGCGGGATCGCCTTCGCCGAGCATTTCATCGCGCTGACGGACCTGTTCGTCGGGCTGGTTGGACCGTACTTCCTCGACGGGACTCCCCTCCGGGAGCTTCCCTTCGGCTGGGACGTCGCCGACGACCTCCGCCTCCCCTGGAGGGAGCCGGACGACGCCGGCGCGCTCCGGGACCGGGCCATCCGGCCGGACGCCATCCTGACGGTGCCGGCTGCCCGACGCCGGATCTTCATCGAGTGCGAAACGGGCGCGCACACCCTCGTCCCTGTCCGAAAGGACCGCCCGCAGGCCACCGTGAACAAGGCGGCGCGGTACGAGACGTTCCTCCGAGGCCTGGTCGACGTGAGGAAGCGAGTCACGCACTACGCCGCGAAGTACCCGGACGGCTGGGCTTCAGAGGTGCTATTCCTTGTACCGACCGAAGGACGCCGCACCTCGACGGAAGCCGCCCTACGGACGGTTCACGGGATCGGCGGGTCCAGCGTGGTCTTCTGCATTTTCACGCAGGACAAGGCCCTGGCTTACTTGAGGGGCCTGCTCTCTGACTGCTGCAACACCGAAGGGGTGAATTTCGAAGGACTGTCCGCCAGCGTGATCAGATAGACAGACAGGGACACCGGCCCGCTCGCAGGCGCTCTGCCGCGCCATCCTGAACAGGTACGCTCGCAAGATGAACGATTCGATCCGCGCACTTGCGGCTAGGTTCCTCGAGGAGGGTTGGACCTGGACGGCCGCCGGTCGCGAACCGCTGCCGGCCGCGGAAGCAGCCATCGTGCCCGTCCTCGACGTAGTTGAGAAGTCCCTGACACCTACAGACAGGCGATTCCAGGGATACGTCGCCGTCGTCGAACGGCCGACGGATTCACCTTCACGCGCCCTCGCGCGCGCCAAACTCGCCACCCTTCTGACCTCGGCCATGGCGTCACTTCGCATTGAGAAGACCCTTTCCGGCGAGTTCCAAGGCGCAGCCTTGTTCGACCGGTTTCCGGAGCTCGCGGACTCTATAGACGACGACGACCTCGTTCCGACCTCTCTCTTTGAGCCTCTCCCGGATGCTCTGAGCTACGAGGATTCCGTGGTTGGCTACAGCGAATACACGCCATTATTCCTCCGCCGTCGCTTGAGCCGGCTCATGATGGTCGATGGGCTCGACCTTCGAGTGCGTCTTGCACCCACGGCACCGGTTCCTCGCAGCGACTACCGCGAGCGGCTCGAGGA
>DATIWB010000028.1:0-9685 GCA_035519675.1 Myxococcaceae bacterium | reverse complement strand
AGCCCCTCCTTCTCGCTCGGCAGGTAGGTGGCCACCACCTGCCCCGGCGCCCAGCCGGCGACCCGGGTGAGGGCAGCGGCGAACGCATCCATCGAGGGCTGTGCCTCCTCGGTGGTTCCGGGGTAGCCGGGCGCGCAGGCGACGAAGGTCACCGGCGGCTCGGCGGCCGACTGCACCGGGGCGGCCGCGAAGGCCGTGGCCAGAGCGACGATCGCAGTGCGCATGGCCCGACTGTACCTCGTGCTACGGTGCGCGCCGGCGTGACTTCCGGCTCCCGCCTCGTGCGCATCTTCGCCCGCGTCGTGGCGCTGCGCGTTCCCATCGTGGTGGCCTTCGCGCTGCTCGTCCCGGCAGCCATCGTCCTGGCCCTGCGCATCCCCTCGGAGGGGGCCATCTCCGGGCTGGTCATGCGCGACGATCCCGACTGGCTGGCCACGCGTGAGTTCCAGAAGGTCTTCCCCGAGGGGCAGCTCGTGCTGCTGCTGCTCGAGTCGGACGATCCGTTCCGCCCGGCGGCCCTGACCGACGTCGATGCCCTGACGGCCGCGCTCACCCGCGTGCCCCAGCTGACCGTCGTCTCCGCGCTGGACACCTGGCGCCGCGCCCACCGCGGGTTCCAGCCGACGCCCGAGGGCGCAGAGGCACTCCGCCGCTTCGCCACCGGCACGCCGCTGCTCCGCAAGCAGGGGCTGGTGGGTGACCGGTTCCTCGGGCTGGTGGTCGGCTTTCCGTCGAAGGGTGCCCGGGCACGCGACGGGTGGCTCGCGGAGATCGACCGGGCGGTGGCCACCACGGGGTTCACGGCGGTGACCCGCGTTCGCAAGGTGGGCGCTCCCTACGTGGAGTCGTGGATCGAGCGCGAGTCCGGGCAGGCATCGGTCCGCTGGTTCCCGGTCTTCGGGCTGCTGGTGGTCGGGCTGGCGCTCTTCCTCTACCGGTCGGGCCGCTCGCTGCTGGCCATCCTCCTGGCGCTCGGCGCGGCGGTGTCCCTGGCGATGGGGGCGGGCCAGCTGCTCGGCTTCTCCTTCACCGTGGTGTCGGCGGTGGTGCCGCTGACGGTGATGGTCACCGCGCTGGCCTCGCTCGTCTATCTACACTCGCGGTTCGTCGATCAGCCGCCGGACGTGCCCGTCGACCGCCACCAGCTGTACGCCCTGGCCAACAAGTTCCTGCCGGTGACCGCCTCCAGCGTGGCCGCGGTGCTGGGCTTCGCTGCGCTGGTGGTGTCGCGCATCCGCCCGATCCGGGAGATGGGGCTGTGGACCGCGGCCGGCCTCGCCATCGCCTGGGTGGTGGCATTCACCCTCTTCCCCGCGCTGCAGAAGCTCCTCCGCACCCCGACCGGCCGCACGGTCCCGATCCGCTCCGCGCTCTACGACCGGGTGGCCGAGGCGATCCCCGGGTTCACCTTCCGCTGGCGATGGCCGCTCCTGGTGGCCGCGCTGAGCCTCTCCGCTGCCGGCGTGGTGGCGCTGTTCGGGATTCCCGGGCGGGTACCGCCGATGAGACTGGGTGTCGACTCGCTGGACTACGTCGACCCGAGCCTGCCCATCCACCGCGACATGGTCTTCTTCCGCGAGCACGTCTCCGGGCTGAACGCAGTCCGGGTGTGGATCAAGACCGCTCCCGGCGCCGCGGTGGACGCGGAGGTGCTGCGAGGGCTGGACCGGCTCACCACCGGGGTGGAGGCGTTGCCCGAGGTGTCCTCGGTCGTGGGGCCCACCACCTTCCTTCGCATGCGACGCGCCCTGGCGGGACAGGGAGAGGTGCTGCCCCAGGATCCGGCCACCTTCGCCCGGCTGGCGGGGGACGTGGAGCAGCTCCTCCTCGCCCAGCCCGAGCTGCGGGGATTCATCGACGTGGGGACGCTCTCCAACGTCCAGCTCACGGTGCTGCTGGCCCGCGGGAACACCGAGGCCGATTACCAGGCGCTGGCCCGTGACCTGACCCGGGTGTGGGACGCATCGGTGGGCCACGACCCCGCCTTCCAGGGCGCGAGCATGCAGGTGGTGGGCGAGTCGATCCTCCAGGCCAAGGTCGGCGCCAGCCTGGTACCGACGCTGACCGAGAGCTTCAGCCTCACCGCGGCGCTGATCTTCGCCGCCTTCCTGGTGGTCTTCCGCAGTCCCTCGGCGCGGCTGATGGCGATGATTCCCTCGGTGTTCGCCATCCTGGTCACCTTCCTCGGGCTGCGGCTCCTGGGGGGGGCGCTCAACGTGGCCACCATCCTCATCGCCACCACCGTCCTCGGCACGACCGAGAACGACCAGATCCACTTCTTCCACCATCTGCACGAGGGCGAGGGCACGGGTGGGCTCGAGGGGGCGATGCGGCACGCGCTCCGTGTCTCCGGGCGAGCCATCGTCTTCGCCACCCTGATCAACGCCGCGGGATTTCTGGGTCTGGCCTTCTCCAGCTTCCCGCCCCTGCGTCAGTTCGGCCTGGTCACCTCTGCCGCATTCCTGCTCGCCATGCTCGCCGACTTCACGGCGCTGCCGGGCTCCTTGTGGCTGGTGCGACGAGAGCGGCCGGTCCAGTCGTGAGCAGCGGGCGGGCCACGCGCTGGTAAATCTCCTCCAGCCTGGCGACGGAGGCCTCGAGGGTCAGCCCCCGGGCCCGGGCCAGGCTCGCCGTTCGTGCCGCGGCCAGCCGCTCCGGCTGGTCGATCAGCAGATCCATGCTCCGGGCCAGGGCCTCGGCGTCGCCGGCCGGGAAATGAAACTCGTCCCCCACGGCGAACCGGCTGGCGGCGCTCAGCGGTGCGTCGGCGATCAGCGCCGGAAGGCCGGTGCCGAGCGCCTCGAGCAGCACCATCCCTTCCAGCTCCACCTCGGCGGCGTGGATGAGGAGATCTGCGGAGCGCATCAACGCCGGCATCTGGTCCTCCTCGACGACGCCAACCTCTGCCGGCACCGGCAGCGTGGCCGACAACCGCCGGAGCCGGTCCTCCTCCGGTCCGTGTCCGCACAGGACCAGCTGGATGTCACCCGCGTGGCGCGAGCGGCGCACCGCCTCGACGATCACCTCGATTCGCTTCTCGGCCGCCAGGCGCGAGACCACCAGGATGAGGAAGCGACCCTGGAAGCGCGCATCGCGCTCGGCTGGCCCGGGATGGAACTGCGGGGGGATTCCATTGGAGATGATGTCCGCGGGCACGGTGAGGCCGTGGCGGCGCAGCTGCTCCAGCCCGAAGGCGGTGGGGCACACCAGATGGTCGGCGCGATTGTAGAGGGCGGAGAGGAAGAAGCGCCAGGTCCAGTCCACCCACTTCTGGGAGTGGACGCCGACGTTGTGGAGCATGTTCTCCGGAAGGAGGTGCGAGGCCGCCACCACCGGCGTCCCCAGCCGCCGCGCCAGGGCGGCGGCCCGGATGCCCAGATAGAAGGGGAACTGGACGTGGAGCACGTCGGCGCTGCGCAGCACCGGCTCGAGCACCCGGCGGGAAGGCCAAGCGAAGATGAAACCCATCTCCCGCATCACCCGGCCGAAAGGCGGAATGGTGAACTGGGGGAGTCCGACCCGCCCCTCGCTGCTGGGGCCGCCGGCGATGACGGTCACCTCGTGTCGCTCCCGCAGCGCCGCGATGAAGCGCTTGGCGGAGATGACGCCGCCGGTCTTCACCCCATCGAGGGTGTCGACGGCGTAGGCGATGTGCAGCCGGCGAGGCGTCCGCATGCCGGCGCACACTATAGCCAGGGGGTTGCCTCGGTAGACGCGGGGAACGACGCGGGGTGGGCCCGGCGGCAGCCGTGGACCCGTCCTCGCTAACAAATCCCTGGCTCCTGACACTGAACGTTGAACGGTCCGACTCCTGATCGGACCCTGCACGGAGCCGAACCTTGAAGCTTCCAACCACGGTCCTGCTGCTGGCGCTCGTGGCCACTGCCTGCAAGACCACCGAGACCAAGACCACCATGTACGAGAGCTACGGCGCGCCCGAGCGTCTGGGCACCGTGACGTGGATCAAGGAGACCCAGAAGGACGAGAAGGGCAACCCGGTGGGTGGGGCTGCCATCGGGGCGGTGGCCGGCGGTCTCCTCGGCTATGCAGTGGGAGGTGGCGCCGGCGGCGTCGTGATCGGTGCGCTGGGTGGTGGCGCCACCGGTGCGCTTCTGAGCAAGGGCGACGGCGAGAAGCACTGGTTCGACGTGAACGTGCGCTTTGACGAGGGCGGAGAGCAGGCGTTCCGATTCGAGAACACCGCTCCGTTCGTCGTGGGCGACCGCGTCGGGGTGGTGGGCAACACGGTGCGGTCGCTTGGTACGAGGGCGGCTGGCCCTCCCGCCGCGCAGTACCAGCAACCGCAGCCGCAGCCGCAGCCGCAGCCCGGCGGGACGCCGTCCCGGTCCCCGGCGAAGCCGGCTCCGGAAAAGTCGAACTGACCGGAGCCATCGTCGGCGTGCGCGCGCCGAGCAGAGGCACCTTCGACCGAATCGAGACGTGCAGTCCGGCCGAAGTCGACAGCCCGGTTGCTCCACCCGAGGTGAAGACGAGGAGACGTACGCACCGGTAGCGGCCGGAGCTGTCCCGCCCGATCGGAGCGGTGCGGATGACATCGGCTCCCCTGCTTGATGTCCCCATGCGCAGGCGATACGGTCGCGCCTTTTTCGCTTTCGGAGCAACCGGTCGATGCGAGTCCTGCGCGTGCTGTCGACAGCCCTCCTGGTGCCACTGGCGCTGGTGCTCTCCACGAGCGCCCGAGCGGAGAGCGACGCGGTGCCCGACCTGCACGAGGCGCGCGATGCCGAGCTCCAGCGGGGGCTCGAAGGCGTCGTGAGCGACCTCGGCCTCTCGCACGAGGTGAGAGCCGGCCGGCTTTCCCTGGCCCTCGTCGACGTGACGGAACGCAACGCGCCCCGTCTGGCGATGCTGAACGGCGAGGCGATGATGTATGCGGCGAGCCTGCCCAAGATCGCCATCCTCCTCGGCGCCCTCGTCGAGGCCGAGACGGGCCGGCTGCCGCTCGACGGGACGCGACTGCAGGCCATGACCCGCATGATCCGATACTCGAGCAACGAGGACGCCACGCGTGTGCTCGAGTGGGTGGGCGGTGAGCGCCTCCTCGAGATTCTCCAGTCGCCGCGGTTCCGGCTCTATGACTCCGGCGGAGCGGGCGGCCTGTGGGTCGGAAAGAGCTATGGGAAGGAGGCGGCCTACAAACGGGACCCGGTCCGCAACCTGTCGCACGGCGCAACCGCCTTCCAGGTCGCCCGGCTCTACTACCTGCTCGCCAACGATGCGCTGCTGACGCCCCCGCTCAACGCCCTGATGATGGAGATGCTGTCGAACCCGGGCATTCACCACAATTTCGTGAAGGCCCTGGAAGGCATTCCGGGGATCCGGATCTTCCGAAAGTCCGGCACCTGGAAGAACCATCACGCCGACAGCGCGCTGGTCGAATACGGCGCGCGTCGCTACATCCTCGTTGGCATCGCCGACCATGCCCAGGGGGGCGAATGGCTGGTGCGGCTGGGCCGGGCCCTGCATCAGCTCGTTGTCGGCCCGTCACGCACGGAGCTCGCCCGCCGCTGACCGGGCGCGGCTCGTCGGCCGCATGCTCCTCACCGCCCCTGGTGCAGCTTCTCCACGAGGCGGTGGAACCGCGTCGCCAGCGCCTGGTGCTCGGCCGCGGAATTCTTCCGCAGGACGTTGGTGACCAGCGTCGTCATGTAGAACAGCTTCCTTCCGTTCGCCGGAGACTCGATGATCGCGGTCGAGTTCATGTAGTTCTTCACGTTACCGGCGTAGGGCCTGCAGGTGAACCCAGGTTCCGGGGCGCACTCGAAGAGCGAGCCGGACTTGAAGTACACCGCCGCCTCGGCGAGCGCGGGCGAGGAGGCGTACCGGATGCGCCGCTCGGTCACGTAGATCAGCCGCTTGATCTCGCGGCTCGACCACTCATCGACGATCCGGCCTTGCTCCAGTCGCAGCAGGTAGCGCATCAGTTCCCGCGGGGTGCCGTAGCTCGTGCCGGCGTCGGGCACCTTGCGCTTGCCGGTGGCGGTGAAGAAGCTTCCCTGTCGAAAGGAATCGAGGTCCAGGCCGTTCCGGGTCATCGGCTCGTAGAAGGTGGTCTCGAAGAGAGCGGTCAGCTCCGGTTTCGGCGTCTCGTCGAAGAAGCGCTCGATCTCGCCCTCCGAGGGAGGATAGGCGGCGCCATACTGGCGAAGCAGCATCGCCTCGCGCATCACCATCCCGGCGGCGGAATTCGAGCTCGGCGACAGCATCCAGTCCAGCCACTCGTAGAGCGTCGCGCGGTCGCCGATCTGCACTGTCCGACGGGTCAGCTTCTTCGTCTCCGGGTCGAAGAGACGAACCGTGTGGCTGTCGTGCTGCGAGAAGCCGTCGGCGATGACGACGGTCTCCTTGAGCGTGCGCTTGCGCGCCTCGAGGTCCTTCGGATGCAGGTCAGCGAGCGCCTGGAACAGAGCGAGCGCGACGACGAGCTTGCCGACGCTCCCCACATTCTGCTTGTGGTCGCCCCGGTGCTCGGCATACCGGGGCTTCGCCGGGTCGGTGAGGTCGAGCAACGCGAAGCCATGCGCCTCCAGCCCGCCCGTGAGCGTGGCGGTGACCAGTCGGGTGAGCTCGGGATCGAGCTCCGGCAGCTCGAAGGTCTGGCCGGCGAGACGCAGGTCGACGTCCTTCGTCGGCAGCAGCGCGCCCGGCGGCTGCCTGACGTCCTTCACGACCCCCTGTTGCGCGAGCCGGATGCCCTCCAGGCGCCGGATTCCGGTCTCCGGGTAGCCGTCGAGCGGATAGGCGAGCGTGGCGTCCGGCAGCGCAGCGCACACGGAAAGGGCGCAGGAGGCGAGCATTGGAGCGGAAAACCAGCGCCGGGTCATCGTACCGCCTCGCGCATGTCGACCTTCCGGTCCAGATTCCTCGCCAGCACCCTGTCCATCTCGATGAGGTAGCTCGCGCTGCGCGCGGCGCGGCTCTCATTGAAGGGCCGGATCTGCAGCAGCCACAGCTTGCCGTCGACGAACGCGAACTCGACATCTGCGGCCACCGGCTTCCCGTCCTCGCCGACCTGCGGAAACTTCGCGGCAACCTCGTCGGCGAAGGCGATGAGCTGCTTCACCTCCGCCGGTCCCAGGAGCGTTTCGGCCCCGGAACAGGGCAGCTTGGCGATGCCGCCGGTCGGCCGGGGAACCATGCGCCGCGGCGCGGTGGCCGTCGCCATGAGGCGCACGTGCCCGGTCTTCCGGTCGATCCGCACCGACTCCGCCGCCTGGCCATCCACGGCACCGGCGACCCCTTCGTTGACCGCCACGGAGAGCACGTCCCGATCGCCGGTGTCGACGTCCTGGGTGATCATCACCCCGGAGATGTCCGAAGGGATGGTGCGAAGGAGCAGCACGGCGGGGTACACGTGCTCCGGTCCCTTCATGTGGGCTTGCCGCCAGGCCCAGGCCCGCGGCGTGTACGGGGAGGCCCAGACCTCCGAGATCCCCTTCACGATGCTGTCGAAGCCAACGACGTTGAACAGCGTCAGGTTGAGGCCGGCACCGGTGAAGCCGGGCAGGTCCTCGACGTTGGTGTCGGAGCGGACGAAGACGCCGCCGTCGAAACCCGGACCGAACTCCCGCGCCATCGCCGCTCGCAACTGGCTCCGGAACTCGGGACCAGGATCGCTTTCCCGGATGATCGCGTAGATCTCCGCGCGAAGCTTCTCCCCGAGGGCACCGGCCTCCGGCGACCCGGCGGGCATCGCCTCCAGCTCGCGGAAGCTCCCGACCATCCACTCGTAGATCGTCCTGCTGGTATTTCGGTATGGCCGGTCGAGCACCGCGGCGCGATAGAGGCCGAACGGGATGGCCACTCCTGGCGCGACCCGGTCCGGGAAGAGCGCCTTGAGCTCGGCGAGCCTGGCCGCCTTGGGCCCCACGATGCGGCCGGAGTCGCTCGCTCGCAGATCGCTCAGGCCAAGGAAGTCCTTCTTCGAGAGGTCGAGCTTGGAGAGGTCCGGCTCGAACGTCACCTTGGCCTCGGTGCCGAACAGGCTGTCCCACCTGGCTCCATCCGCGCTGATCTCCACGAGGCCGGCGGGGCTGACGGCCAGCACGATCCTCCTGCCCTCGTTCGCGCGCAGCTCGGGCAAGAGCGAGGGGTCGACCGCGACGTTCGGGATCCCGAGGTTGCGGGCGAGCAGCTGGACGTGGGAGAGGGGGTTGCCGGGGCCCGCGGTCAGGATTCCCGCGAGCGGCGGCAGGTCGGCGACCGTCTCGGGCAGCACGTAGATCCCGTCGGGCCGGAAGTCCTCGAGGCGCTTCAGGTCGGACGCGGCGCGCAGCACCCCCCGGGCCAGGCCGGGGTTCAGCGCGGCAACCCCGGCGCCGATGTCTCGATCGAAGAGCTTGTGCCGTCCGCCGGCGAGCTGGTTCGCGTCACGCAACAGCGGATCGAGCACCTGCGAGTAGAAGAGCAGCGGACCACCCCGGAGTTGATCCTGGACGAACAGGCCGGCGAGCGGTTCGATCTCCTGGAGCTTGTCCATCGCCTCGCCGAACTCGAACCTCAGGGACTGCGTGCCCCAGCCGGGGAGGAGGGCGAGGTAGTGCAGCTCGCGCAGGTAGTCGGCGAGCCCGAGCTGCTCGACCGACAGCGCCGCGAAGGACCTGCCGAGCTCGGCACGCTCCCGCGCGTTGATGATGCCCGTACCGTAGGCTGCCTCCGCGGCGGCGCTCAGCACCGCCAGCCCCGAGCCCCGGGGCGCCTTCGCGGTGCCGCTGCGTGCGTCGGCGACCGTGCGGAAGTTCTCCGCCTCGACGGCGAGCGAGAGATCGAGCAGGCGCAGCCGCGCCGCTGGCGACTGCACCTTCGGCAGGGCGTCGCGAAGACCGGCCAGGAGCTTGGCGGTGACCGTGTAGCGGTACGCCGCGTCGCCGGGCACCGCGTACTCGTCGCGGGCCTCGCGCAGCAGCCGTTGCAGCCAGGGCGTGGCCGAAAGGCCCCTGGCGTTGGTCTCGAGCAGGTTGCCCAGCGGGCGGGGCGCGTAGAGCCGGTCGAGCTCCGACGCCAGCGCCTCTGCCTGCTGCTTGAGTGCAAGGTCCCTCGTCTTCGTCGCGTAAGCACGCACGCTTGCCGCGTCGGAAACGTCCATCGAGTTGTGGATCTTAATCCGCATCGACTGGAACGCCGGATCGCGCTCGGCCACCGCGGCGGCCATGTCGCGCACCTTCTGTGCCGAGACCGAGTCGAGGCCGTGCGGCAGAAGGCGGACCCCCGTACGAAGCGCGACGTAGCGGCGACCGATCCACTCCTCCCTGGCCGCCATGGCAATCAGCAGATTGCGCGCCCCTTCGCGCTCGTCCTCCTCCTGGATCGCGCCCCGGTAGAACTGCGCGCTGCGCAGAATCCAGCCGCTGTCGGAGACCACGAGAAAGCGCTCGATCAGCAGCTGCGCATAGAAGTCTGGGAAGTCCGGGGACGCGACCGCCTTCGTTGCGTCGATGCCGGCGAGGAGCGTCGCGACGCGGTAACCCTGTGACCGGAGACGCCTCGTGCGGTCGCTCCATTGGCCGTGCTGCCACCCCTCGCCCTTGTCGGCGCACGCGTGGTCATGCGGGCCCAGGATGCGGCCGTCCTTGCAGAACCACCGGATGGAGGCGAACGGCCCACGCTCGGCTTCCTTCATCTCGACGATCCAGCGCCGGTAAGTGTCGAGGGTCTCGGATCTCGC
>DATIWB010000027.1:0-2869 GCA_035519675.1 Myxococcaceae bacterium | reverse complement strand
TCGCGACCCTGCGCGAAGTCATCCTGCACTACGCAGCAGGCGGGCGAGTCATCACCTCAGGTCCGTACGCCGGAGACGGACGTCTCAACCCGGCCAAGTCGGGTCTCATCCGTGGATTTCAGGTCGACGAGGAGGAGATCGCGGACGTGCTCGCCTTCCTCGAGGCGCTCACCGACTCGACCTTCCTGAACGATCCATCCTTCGATCCGGCGCGGTGACGTTGGTCTGGCGCGCCGGGTTGCCTCGCGAGCACCTCCCACCCGGCTGCCTGTCTCCGGCGGCGCACCGGCGCGGATGTGCGCTGGCGCGCGAAATGCCCGCGACGCCTAGGGAAGGTGTCCGGGTGCAGGGGGCACGGGCGCTGCAACGGGATCGGCGCGTCCGGCGCGATGACGCCGGGAGGAGAGGCCGCCATGAACGCCCAGACCGAGTCGCTGTCCCGCATCTTCCAGGATTCCAGCCGTCGCTCGAATGTGCTCCTCGCCGGGGCCCTTCTCGTCCTCGGCTACTTCGCCGGTGGTGCCCTGCTGGTCCGTGACTACGTGGTCCAGAGCTCCACCATCGCCCGCTCGGCCTGAAGCGAGGCCGACTCCGGTCGTGAACGCGGCCCGGGCGCAATGTCCGGGCCGTCGCCTTTCCGGAGAGCGGCAACGCGTCCCGCGCCACGAGATTGCGTCACGGACGACGGTGGTCGCTCGTCACTTCTGCTCGGAGAAGTGCGTCCACGTGTCGCACTGGGCCCGCGCCATCGCCGTGGGATACGGCCGGCGGAGGGAACGAATGACCCGAGGACTGCTTCGCCGCGCCAGTGCGGTGGTCGCGCTTGGTCTGGCCGTGCTGGTCGGTGCCCCGAAGAGCGCCCGCGCCTGTGCCTGCGGTTGCGGCGTGTTCGAGATCGGCGGCCCGCTGATGTACCCCACCGACGTCGGGGTGACCGCCTTCGTCGAATGGGACTGGCAGAGCCAGAACCAGAACTGGCACGGGACCAGCTCGGCCCCCGCGGAGGACAACTCCGACCGGCTGATCCGGACCAACTTCTTCACCCTGGGAGGGATTGCCCAGTTCAACCGCTCCTGGGGGGTGATTGCCCGCGTTCCCTACTGGTACCGCAACTTCGTGACCGCCGACGAGGACACGGGCGAGATCCAGGACCTGAAGAGCTCCTCGCTCGGAGACATCCGGCTGGAGGGCGTCTACACCGGCTTCTCCGAGGACCTCTCTACGGGGCTCACCTTCGGCTTCAAGCTGCCGACGGGCCAGTGGAAGGAGGCGGGTTTCGATCGTGACACGCAGATCGGCTCGGGTTCGGTGGACCTGCTGCTGGGCATCTACCACCTGGGGGCGATCACCTCGAACCGTCTCGTGAACTGGTTCGTCAGCGCCAAGCTCGATTGGCCGTTCGCCACCCAGGATGGATACAACCCCGGCGCCGAGTTCGACACCAGCCTCGGTGCGTACCTCGACCTGGAGCTCGGCGGAGGCGTGAAGCTGTCCCCGGTGCTCCAGGTCCTCGGCTCGTACCGGATGCGAGACTCCGGGCCGGAGGCCAACTACCTCGACACCGGCTACGTCAGGGTCCTCGTCGCGCCTGGCCTGGGAATCTCGTTCGGCCGGCTCTCCGTCTACGGGGAGCTGGCCTTCCCCATCTACCAGAACGTGAACGGGAATCAGCTCGTGGCCTCGGTGCTCGCCAAGGGCATCGTGGCCTACAGCTTCTGAGCCGGTGATTCAGCCGGCGGGTCGTGCGAGGGCCAGCGCCGCGCGGAGGTCGTTCGCCCGCTCCCCGACGATGGCTCCGTCGAATTCGCGAACCACCCTGCCGTCGGCCGCCAGGACGAGCGTGTGTGGGAGGCCACGGATCGCGAAACGGTCGAGGACCGACGGGCTGGGCCACCACACCCGGCGGGAGAGCTCGGGCTGCCCCGCCAGCCAGCGGTACACGGCCGATCCAGGCCCCGGATCCTCCCGGTAGTAGACCGCCCTCAGGTCCACGTCCGGGCCGGCTGCCTCGACCACCGAACGGATGACCGGATATTCCTCGAGGCACGGCTTGCACCACTCGGCCCAGAAGGTGAGGACGACGGCGCGCCCACGCAGGCTCTCCAGCGGCTCCGGTGCTCCATCGGGGTAACGGCTCAGCGTTGGCGGGCCGTGGATGCAGCCAGCGAGGAGAGGAGCGACGATGGGGAGGGTCCGGAAGACTTTCGAGATCAACGTGACGAGGATGCGCGCGCGGGGCCGGCGATGGCAAGGCGCCGGAACACCTGCTGATCAGGGTTTCTCGGCCAAGCGACGGTTCATCGCGACTCGCGGCGACCTCGAATGAACACGACGCTGGGTTGCACCCCGCTCACTTAGCGTGCGAGCGGACACCATGGGGCATGATGTCGCAGGGGCCGAACAGATCTCCTTGCGACGCCGGCCCGTGCCGCGGGAGGTGCGACGAATTGTCGCGTCTCGATCCTCGGGGCTCGTGAAGATCCGCGGGTCGATGGACCCGGCAAGATCTTCGCAGTGGAGCTCGCGTGGTCGCCGTGCGGCACTCCGCGGCCTTGCCCGTGCCCGGCACCGGAGCTCGGGCATCGCGTACGAGGGAACGAGTGAGATCCAGGAGCTGAGGAGGTTCTCGCTCCCCCGCGTGCTGCACGTCTCACGCGGTCGCGGGCCTGTCTCCGGCTGGTCGCTGGGTTCGTGCCTCGCCTATCCTTCTCTCGGTGTCACGCAGACGGGAGGTCTCATGAATCGACGCGACTTCGTCGTTGCCGCCGGAGCGCTCGCTGCAGCCGGTTCCTCGAGGGCGGCCTCCGATGCCGGCTCAGCCGCGGCCGGAAGCCCTACGCCGGAACTGGTCCAGCTGGGCAGCGCCTGC
>DATIWB010000026.1:0-86998 GCA_035519675.1 Myxococcaceae bacterium | reverse complement strand
GTACGCGGCGCGGTTGCCGGTGAGCAGCCCGCCCACTGCCGGCATCACCGCCCGTGAGTAGAACCGGTACATCGCGCCCCACAGGCCACGCGGCTGCCCGAACTCGAGCACCAGCACCTGGCCCCCCGGCTTCACCACCCGCGCCATCTCGCGCAGGCACGTCACCGGATCGTCCACGTTCCGGATGCCGAAGGAGATCGACGCCACGTCGAAGCTCCGGTCGGGGTAGGGGAGCGCCATCGCGTCCGCCACCTCGAAGGTCACCTCCAGCCCCGCCGCCCGCGCTTTCTCCCGCGCCGGCCCGAGCATCGGGGCGCAGAAGTCGGTCCCCACCACCTCGGCACCGGTCCGCCGGAAGGCCAATGCCAGATCTCCGGTCCCGGTGGCGCAGTCGAGCACCCGCATGCCCGGGCCGGTCCGGGCGGTGCGCACCGTGACGTGCCGCCACCAGCGGTCCACCCCGAAGCTGAGGACGACGTTGGTGAGGTCGTACCTCGTCGCGATCGACGAGAACATCTCCCGGACCTGCTCGCTCATGGCGAGACGGCCCGCACTGCCGGGACGCTGGAGACGCGGGGGTGGAGCGACCGGCCCACGGACTGCAGCACCGAGGGCAGCCGCTGCATCAGCTCGGCGAAGAGATCCGGGGTCAGCGCCTGCCGTCCATCGCAGAGCGCCTCGTCCGGCCTCGAATGGACCTCGACCAGCAGCCCGTCCGCCCCCGCCGCCGCAGAGGCCAGCGCCATGGGGATGACCAGCTCGCGCAGGCCGGTGGCGTGCGAGGGGTCCACCAGGACGGGGAGGTGACTCCGCTGCTTCACCAGCGCCACCGACGCGAGATCGAGGGTGTTCCGCATCGCGGTCTCGAAGGTGCGGATGCCCCGCTCGCAGAGGATGACCTGGGTGTTGCCGCCGTCGAGCAGGTACTCCGCCGCCAGCAGCCACTCCTCCACCGTCGCCGCGAAGCCCCGCTTCAGCAGCACCGGGCGCCGGACCTTTCCCAGCGCCCGGAGCAGGGCGAAGTTCTGCATGTTCCGCGCGCCCACCTGGAGGACATCCACGTGGCCGATCATCGAGGCCAGCTGCGACGTCTCCAGCACCTCGGCCACCACCGGCAGGCCGTGGCGCGCGCCCGAGCGTCCGAGGATGGACAGTCCTGGCTCGCCCAGTCCCTGGAAGGCATAGGGGCTGGTCCTCGGCTTGAAGACGCCCCCGCGGAGCAGATGCGCGCCGGCGGCGGCCACCGCCTCGGCCACGGCCTCGGTCTGGGCGGCGCTCTCCACCGCGCAGGGGCCCGCAGCCACCACGAATCCCGGGCCGCCGATCTCCACCGGCCCCACGGCGACCCGCGTGCCGGAGGGGCGGGCGGACCTCAAGACTCTCGCCGGGATGGAGGGGTCACCCGCAGGACTTGTCGGTCTCATCGAGTTGTGGAATTCAAGAGGTTCAAGGCTCCTTGAACTTCCGCGTGCAGGGATAGCCCGCCGGACGTAGAACCTCAACTGCATCGGCGTCCAGCATTCGATGCGTCAGCTCATGCAAGGAATCACCCCCGGTCGCATCCAGGTTCTCGGCGTCTCGGCCCGCGTCTCGCCGACGGTGCGGCTGCCCGAGCCGTGGACGCTCTCCTGGTCCGACGGTGCGTGGAGCTGGGCCGGAACGGGTGTGTCCGCCGCACTGCGCGCTCCGGGGCACGGCCCGCTCCTCGACGCGGTGAGCCGCTCGGAAGTCGTCGTCGAGGGAGGCTCGATCCCTCCTCCGGCTCCATGGTTCGGCGGCTTCGCCTTCGATGCCGCGGCGGCCATCGACCGCTGGTGGGAGGCGTTCCCCGCGGCCTGGGCGCTGGTGCCCCGTCTGCTCCTCGGCACCGACGGGCGCTACGGCGAGCTGGTGGCCTTCGTCCGCATCGAGGAGGACGGGCTGCCCGGGGCGCGTGAGCGCGCCCGCGCCCTGCTCCGGCAGGCCCGGGGGACCCTGCTCGACTCGCCCGCCCCGGGCTCCGCCCGCGCACCCGGCCGCCCGCCCCGGGTGCGTCCACAGGACCGCGGCGCCTGGGACGCGCTGGTCTCCGAGGCGCTCGAGGCCTTCGAGTCCGGTCATCTGCGCAAGGTGGTCCTCGCTCGCGCCCTGGAGCTGCAGGCCGACGCCGCGCTCGACGTCCCGGTGGTGCGGGGGCGCATGCGGGCCATCGCCGGTCCGGCGGTGGGGTACGAACTCCGCGCTGACGACGGCACCACCCTCCTCGGGGCGAGCCCCGAGCGCCTCTTCCTCCTGGACGCCGGACGCCTCGAGACCCAGGCGCTGGCCAGCAGCGCGGCCCCGGACGAGATGGACCGCCTCACCGGAGGCCGCAAGGAGGCCCGGGAGCATGCCGCGGTGGTGGAGAGCATCCGCACCGCACTGCTCCCGCTCTCGTCCGAGGTGGAGATCGGCGCGGCCCCCGAGCCGCTCGCGCTGGGGTACGTCGCCCACCTCCGCACGCCGGTCCGGGCGAGGCTCCGGCCGGGGGTCACGCCCGCGGACGTCGCCCGCGCGCTGCACCCGACGGCCGCGGTGGGCGGGACGCCGCGCGACGAGGCGCTGGCGTTCCTCCGCAGCCACGAGCGGCTCGCGCGGGGCTGGTACGCGGGCGCCATCGGCTGGATCGGCCCTGACCGAGCCGACCTCCGGGTCGCGCTCCGCTGCGCGCTCGTCCGCGGCACCGGTGCCCGGCTGTTCTCCGGGGCGGGGTGCGTGCCGGGATCGACCGTCGAGGGCGAGTGGGTCGAGACCGCGGTGAAGGCGCGCTTCATGCTCCGCGCCTTCGGGGTGGAGGGCTGAGCGCATGCCCTCGCTCAACACGCTGTGGGCCACTGCCCTGATGCAGGAGCTGCACCGGGGCGGCGTGCGCGACGTCGTCGTCTGCCCGGGCTCGCGCAGCGCGCCGGTGGCCCTGGCCGCCGCCGAGGCGAGCCCCGAGGTGCGGCTCTGGGTGGTGCTCGACGAGCGGGTGGCCGGCTTCTTCGCCCTCGGCCTGGCGGTGGAGTCGGGGCGGCCCGCCGCGGTGCTCGTCACCTCCGGGAGCGCCGGCGCGAACCTCCTCCCGGCGCTGGTCGAGGCCTGGGCCTCCGGAATACCGCTGGTGGCGCTCACCGCGGATCGGCCCTGGGAGCTGCACGGATTCGGCGCCGCGCAGACCATGCCGCAGGGTGGGCTCTTCGCCCGCTTCGTCCAGACCTCCGAGGCTCTTCCTTCGCCCGAGGCCAGCTCCGCCGCATTCCGCCACCTGCGCGCCGTCGTCTCCCGCGCCCTGTCCGTCGCGCTGGCCCGCCCCTCGGGACCGGTGCACCTCGACGTACCGTTCCGCGAGCCGCTCGCCCCCGTGCCCGACGCCCCGGCACCGGCCGGGCTCGATGGCGAGGCGCTGGAGGGGAGGGCCGGGGGGCCCTTCGTCCGCACCGTCGCCCCGGCCGCGCTCCCGCCCGAGGCCGAGCTGGAGGCGGTGCGGCGCCGGCTCGCCGCGGCGGAGCGGGGCGTGGTCGTGGTCGGGCCTCGCGCCCGCGCCGACCGGCTCGCCACTGCGGTGCGCGCGCTCGCGGCCTCGCACGGCTACCCGGTGCTGGCCGAGGCGGCGAGCAACGTGCGCTGGGCGCCAGGACAGCCGGCCATCTCACACCTCGACCTCCTGCTGCGGAACGAGGGCTGGGCGCTGGCCGCCCGGCCAGATCTGGTGGTCCGCCTCGGCGGCGGGCTCTGCTCCCGCCGGGTGTCCGGGTGGCTCGACGGCTCGGGCGCCGAGGTGGTGCTGATCTCCGAGGGCACCGAGCCCGTGGACCCCCAGCACCGCGCCGCGCTGGTGCTCGAGGGCGACGCCGTCGCCATCTGCGAGGCGCTCACCGCCGCCACCGCGCCCAGGCGCGCGGCCTGGGCCGACGGGTTCTCTCGCGCGGACGCCCGCGCCGGGTACGCGCTCGCCTCCGCGCTGGCCTCCGAGCCGCGGCTGACCGAGCCCGGCGTGGCGCGGGCGGTCGTCTCCGCGCTCCCGGCCGGGGCGCGCCTGGTGCTCGGGAGCAGCATGCCGATCCGCGACGTGGACGCCTTCGCCTCCCCCCCCGCGGGACCGGTGCGGGTCCACGCCAACCGGGGGCTCAACGGGATCGACGGCAACCTGAGCACTGCCCTCGGTGTCGCCGCCGCGTCCGGCGCGCCCACGGTGGCGCTGGTCGGGGACCTGGCGTTCCTCCACGACCTTGGAGCGCTGGTCCACGCCCGGCGCAGCGGTGTTTCGCTGACCGTCGTGGTGGTGAACAACGACGGCGGCGGCATCTTCTCCTTCCTCCCCATCGCCGGGAGCACGCCGCGCTTCGAGGCGCTGTTCGGCACTCCGCACGGAACCGACCTCTCGGCCGCCGCGGCGCTGGGCGCGGCCCGGTTCGTCCGGGTCGAGACGCCGGCCGGGCTCGCCGCTGCGCTCGAGGACGGCGGCGGCCGCGGGCTGCGCATCATCGAGGCGCGGGTGGTCGACCGCTCGACCAACGTCGAGGTTCACCAGGCGCTCGGAGCGGCCGTGGCCCGCGCGCTCGAGGAGGGCGGCCCATGAGCCTGCTCGCCCACACCACATGGGGTGAAGGTTCGCCCCTGCTCCTGCTCCACGGGTTCACCGGGAACCGGGATGCCTGGAACCACCTGCGACCGCTGCTCGGGCCGCGCTTCGGCGTTGTCGCGCCGGATCTCCCGGGGCACGGCGAGAGCCCCATCGCCGGGGACACCACCTTCGATGGGACGATCGAGGCGCTGCTGGCGCTGCTCGACTCGCGCCGGCTGGAGCGGGTGGACGTCGCGGGGTACTCGCTCGGCGCCCGGGTGGCGCTGGGGCTGTGCCTCCGCGCCCCGGAGCGGGTGAGGCGGCTGGTCCTGGAATCGGGTAGCCCCGGCCTTCGCCGGCGGCGAGACCGGGGCGAGCGCCGCCGCGACGACGCCGCGCTGGCCCAGGTCATCGAGCGGGACGGGCTCGAGGCCTTCGTCCGGCGCTGGGAGGCGCTGCCGCTGTTCGACGGGCTGCGAAGCATTCCCCAGGAGCTGCGCGCACACCTCCGCGAGCGCCGGCTCTCGCACCGGCCCGAGGCGCTGGCCGGCTCGCTGCGCGCGCTCTCGCTCGGCGCTCAGCCCAGCTACTGGACGCGGCTCTGGACGGTGCGCGCGCCCACCCTGCTGCTCTCGGGTGGCGCAGACCCGAAGTTCACCGGCATCGCCCGGGCGATGGCGGCGGAGATGCCGCTGGTCTGGGGACACGTCTTCCCCGGCGCGGGGCACGCGCCACATTTGGAGTCGCCGGAGGAGTGGGCCCGCGAGGTGACCTCGTTCCTCTCGGCTCCGTGGATCGAACGGCCGCTCGTGGACAGCGAGCGAGGGGAGCAAGGCTGATGAAGGCAGACTGGAAGAAGGTCCGGGACGACAAGGACATCGTCTACGAGAAATGGAACGGCATCGCGAAGATCACCATCAACCGGCCCGAGGTCCGGAACGCGTTCCGGCCCCAGACGCTGTTCGAGATGAGCTCCGCGTTCAATGACGCCCGCGAGGATCCCTCGGTGGGCGTGGTCATCCTCACCGGCGCGGGCGAACAGGCCTTCTGCTCCGGCGGTGACCAGCGCATCCGCGGCAACGAGGGGTACGTCGGGAACGACGGCGTCCCCCGGCTGAACGTGCTCGATCTGCAGAAGCAGATCCGCTCGCTGCCCAAGCCGGTGGTGGCGATGGTGGCCGGCTACGCCATCGGCGGGGGGCACGTGCTCCACGTGGTCTGCGACCTGACCATCGCCGCGGACAACGCCCGCTTCGGCCAGACCGGTCCTCGGGTGGGCAGCTTCGACGGTGGCTTCGGCGCCAGCTACCTCGCCTCCCTCGTCGGCCAGAAGAAGGCGCGGGAGATCTGGTTCCTCTGCCGGCAGTACGACGCCCAGCAGGCGCTCCAGATGGGGCTGGTCAACACCGTGGTCCCCCTGGGCGAGCTCGAGGCGGAGACGGTCCGCTGGTGCCAGGAGATGCTGCAGCTCAGCCCGCTCGCGCTCCGCCTGCTCAAGTCGAGCTTCAACGCCGACCTCGACGGTCAGGCCGGGATCCAGGAACTCGCCGGCAACGCCACCTTGCTCTACTACATGTCCGCCGAGGCCCAGGAAGGCCGGAACGCGTACGTGGAGCGGCGCAACCCCGACTTCTCGAAGTTTCCGCGCCGCCCGTGACCACCGCCGCCCCCACCGCCTCCCCCTCGCTCCGGACCTGGCTCCTCGCCGCCCGGCCGAAGACCCTCACCGCCGCCGTGGTTCCGGTGGTGGTGGGGACGGGGCTGGCGCTGGGGAAGGGAATGGCGGTGCCATGGCCGGCGCTGGCCGCGCTCGGCGGGGCGGTGCTGATCCAGATCGGCACCAACCTCACCAACGACTACTACGACTTCCGTAAGGGCGCGGACACGCACCAGCGGGTCGGCCCCGCCCGGGTCACCCAGAGCGGGCTCATCGCGCCGCAGACGGTGCTCGCCGCCGGCGCGGCGTGCTTCGCCCTGGCGGTGGTGGTGGGGGTCTCCCTGGTGGTGCGGGGCGGCTGGCCATTCGTGGTCATCGGCCTCGCCTCGGTGCTCGCCGGCTGGGCCTACACCGGTGGGCCATACCCGCTGGGGTACAACGGGCTCGGGGACCTCTTCGTGATGGTCTTCTTCGGGCTGGTGGCCGTGCCGGGCACTTTCTACGCCCAGGCGCTCCAGCTGGTCCCGGCGGTCTGGCCTGCGGCGGTGGCCATCGGCGCCACCGGAACGATGATCCTGGTGGTCAACAACCTGCGGGACATGGAGACGGACGCTCGCGCGGGAAAGCACACCCTCGTCGTCCGCTTCGGCCGTGGCTTCGGGCGGGCCGAGTACCTGACCCTGCTCCTCCTCGCCCTGGCCATGCCCGCGCTGATGGTGGCGATGGGCTGGGCGCGGTGGCCGGTGCTCCTCGCGCTGCTGGCCACGCCGCTGGCCTGGCCGCCGCTGTCGCGGGTGCTCGGCACGACCGGCGCGGCGCTGAACCCCGCCCTGGGCACCACCGCCGGGTTCCAGGCGGTGTTCGGAGTGCTGCTCGCCCTCGGGGCCTGGCTGGGGGGCGGGTGACGACCGAGCTGCTCATCCGCCCGCGGGCGCTCCGCTTCCGCTCCTCGCTCTCCACCGGGGCCGGGATGCGGGCCGGCGTCGAAGGCTTCTGGTTGCGGCTGGGAGAGGGGCTGGGTGAGGTGACCCTCCTCCCCGGATTCGGCACCGAGCCTGCCGACCGCGCCCGGGCGGCGCTCACCGAGGCCGCCTCGGCTCTCCGCGGGACATCGCCCCCGGGGAGCCCCGACGAGGTCGCCGCCCGCATCCAGAGGATGTCCCTTCTCCGCGAGGCCCCGGCGACGCGTGCCGGCGTCGAGCTGGCGCTGCTGGACGCTGGCGCCCGCCACGCCGGGAGCCCGCTCGCCACCTGGCTCGGCGCCGAGCCTCGGTCGGTGAGGGTCAATGCGCTCCTCACCGACGACGAGATCGACGCCCTCGTCTCCGAGGCCCGGGCGCGGGCCCACGAGAGCTTCGACACCCTGAAGATCAAGGTGGGCGCCCAGCCGGCGGAGCAGGACGCCGCCCGGCTCGCGGCGGTCCGCGCCGCGGTGGGTCCCAACGTGCGCATCCGCGTCGATGGCAACGGGGCCTGGTCCGAGGCCGAGGCCCGCGCCCGGCTCCAGGCCTTCGCCCCGGCGCGGCTGGAGTACGTCGAGCAGCCGGTCCCGGCCGCGGATTTCGAGGGCCTCCGCAAGCTCCGCTCCCTGGCGCGCATCGCGGCCGACGAGTCCATCGGCGTCCCCGGCGCGCGCGAGGGCCTGTTCGGCGGCAAGCGACCGGCGGCGGACGTCCTGGTCTTCAAGCTCCCGGTGGTGGGTGGCGTGCTCCGGGCCCGCCGCTACGCGGCGCTGGCCTGGGAGGTGGGGGTGGAGGTCGTGGTCACCAGCGCGCTCGACGGGGCAGTGTCCCGCGCCGGCGCCGCCCACCTCGCCTGCACCTTGCCGCTCGAGGGACCAGCGCACGGACTCGCCACCGGGCACCTGCTCGAGTCGGACGCCGGCGGCTACGCCATCTCTCACGGCCTCTGCCACCTCCCCGACGCGCCCGGCCTGGGCATCGACCCGGAGGTCGCCGGATGGTGACCGCCGGATGCCCCGTCCACCGCCAGGCCCTTCACCGCCCGGAGGGGCTCGCCCTCGTCGCCCTCGACCGGCAATGGACCTGGGCCACGCTCGACCGGGAGGTGGCGCGCGTCGCCGATGTCCTGCGGTCCCAGAGCGTGCGCCGGGGCGAGCGGGTGGCGGTCCTCGCCGCGAACCACCCCTCGACGGTGGTCCTCCTCTTTGCCCTCCGCCGGCTGGGCGCCGCGCTGGTGCCGCTCAACGTCCGGCTCGCTCCGCCCGAGCTCCGCGCCCAGGTGGACCGCGCCCATCCCCGGATGCTGCTCGCCGATGCCGATCGGCGCGAGGTGCTCCCCGGAACCGTGCCGTTCGAGGGGTGGCCGGACGTCGCCGCCCTGCCCTGGCCCGGGGACGACTCCCACGCCGACGCCGACTGGGCGCTGCTCTTCACCTCCGGCACCACCGGGGAGCCCAAGGCCGCGAGGCTGTCGGTGGGTGCCCTCGACGCGCTGGCGCGGGCCTCGGCCGCGAACCTCGGACCTCACCCGGCCGACCGCTGGCTCTGCAACCTCCCGCTGTTCCACGTCGGTGGTCTCGGCACCGCGGTCCGCTGCGCGCACGACGGGTCGACGCTGGTGCTCCATCCCCGCTTCGACGCGGGGGCGGTGGTGGCGGCGGTCCGCGACCAGGGCATCACCCACCTGAGCCTGGTGGCGCGCACGCTCGAGCAGTGCCTCGACGCCGGGCTCCAGCGTGGGCAGCTCCGCGGGGTGCTCGTGGGTGGTGGACCGGTTCCCCGGGCTCTCGTCGAGCGGGCGCGCGTCGCTGGCATTCCGGTGCTCCTCACCTACGGGCTCACCGAGGCCTGCTCGCAGGTCACCACCGAGCGGCCCGGCGAGGCGGACGGCCACACCGCGGGCGCGCCGCTCCCCGGCCTCGAGGTCCAGATCCTCGGCGAGGACGGGCGCGCGCTCCCGGAGGGCGAGGAGGGCACCATCGCCGTCCGCGGACCCACCCTCATGCAGGGCTACCTCGACGACGACGCTGCCACCGCCGGGGTTCTCCGTGGCGGGTGGCTCCACACCGGGGACATCGGCCGGCTGGACCGGGCGGGCCGCCTCACCGTCCTCGCCCGCCGCACCGACCTCATCCTCTCCGGGGGGGAGAACGTGTACCCGGCCGAGGTGGAGGCGGTGCTCGCCACCCACCCTGCGGTGGCGGAGGTGGCGGTCGTCGGACGTCCCGACCCGCGGTGGGGACAGGTACCGGTGGCGGTGGTGGTCCCCCGACCGGCGGCCGGCTCGCTGGGGGAACTCAAGGCCTGGGCGCGCGCCCGGCTCGCCGCGTTCAAGGTTCCGGCCGAGGTGTTCCCGGCGGCGGCGCTCCCTCGCACCGCGGCGGGGAAGGTGGATCGCGCGGCGGTGCAGGCCAGCGTGGCGGCCCCAAGCGGGCCTTGTTCCTTCGAAAAGCCGGGCGCCGCAGAAAGCGCGGCGGGGCGGATGGAGTTCAAGTAGTCTTGAACAGGGTGAACCAGATGGAGACCACGCCGGAGGCAGCAGGCTTCCTGCAATCTGCCGAGGAGCGCCTCGCGTCGGTGCTCTCGCACGGCTCGGGAGAGGTGGGCCAGTCGGACACGCTGCTCAACGCCGGCCGGCACCTCTGCATCGGCAGCGGCGGCAAGCGGGTGCGGCCCACCATGGTGCACCTGTTCGGCCTGGCCGCGGGGGCGCCGGAGGCGGGGCTCCTCCGGGTGGCGGTGGCCGCGGAGCTGGTGCACTCGGCCAGCCTGCTCCACGACGACGTGGTGGACGCCGGCATGTACCGCCGCGGGCGCCCCACGGTGAACGCGCTCTGGGGCAACGTGGTGGCGGTGATGGGAGGGGACCTCCTGCTGACCCTCGCCCTCGACGAGCTGGCGGCGCTGGACCGGGAGATCACCTTCGCCGCGGTGCGGACGGTCGCCGAGATGACCCGGGCGACCATCGGCGAGGTCGAGGCCCGCGGGGACCTCTCGCTCTCGGTCGAGCGCTTCCGGGGCATCATGGAGGGCAAGACCGGCGCGCTGTTCGGCTTCTGCGGCGCGGCCGCCGGCCGGCTGGGGGGCAGGGACGACGTCGCCCGCCGCTTCGAGACCTTCGGCCGGCACCTCGGGGTGGCCTTCCAGATCGCCGACGACCTCAAGGACCTCAACGGCGGCGACCCGGGCAAGCCGGTCTTCGCCGACTTCAAGTCGCGGACCCCGTCCTTGCCCATCCTCCTCGCCGCGCAGATGGACGAGCCGCTCCGGCGGCGAATCAAGGACCTGTGGGCCTTCGGCTCGATGGCCGACGAGCGGGTGCGCGAGCTGGGCGTCGCGGTGCTCGCCACCGACGCGCCTCGCGCCGCGCTCCACCTCATGGACCGGGAGATCGAGGCGGCGCTCGACGCGCTCGGTCCCCTCCGCGATTCACCCGGCGCCGACGAGCTGACCGACTGGGCCAGGCGCCTCGGGGCGGCCTTCCGCTAGCGAGGCCACGAACGATGCCGTCCAAGGGCTACAGCTGGTCCGACGCACCCCGCCTGGCGGCGCCCGACCCCGCGCCGGGGCTCCCGCGCTGGGAGGCGCTGGCCATCGACGCGGTGGGGAACGTCATCGAGTTCTGGGGCTTCAAGCACAATCAGGGCCGGGTCTGGGCGGTGCTCTACCTCCGCGGCATGTCCATGACCGCCACCCAGCTCGAAGAGGAGCTGGGGCTGAGCAAGGGCGCGGTCTCGATGCTGGTCCGCGACCTCGAGCGGTGGGGCGTGGTGGTGCGCATCCGCCAGCCCGGGACGGGGGCCTGGCACTTCCGCGCCGAGACCGACCTGGTGCGGATGGTGAGTCGGGTCATCCAGGAGCGAGAGAGCGTGTTCATCTCCCGCATCCGCAAGGACCTCGACGAGGCCAAGCGGCTTGCCTCGGCCAGCGGAGTGGGGCGCGATCGGCTCGCCCGGCTGGAGAAGCTGGCGGCGCTCGCCTCGGGCGCCGAGCGGGCGTTCCGGATGTTCCTCCGCACCGCCCGGGTGGACCTCTCGTCGCTCCTCGCGGCACTGGGTGAAGGCAAGCTCCGCCCCAGGAGCTGAGGCCCGAGTCGCACCGCCGGTCGGCCCGGCTCGGTCCCCGTTCGCCGCGCTGCGGCTGCATCCCCGGCGCTGGAAAACGCCCCGGCGCGCACCGTCTGCGCGCTCCGAGCTGGCGAAGCATGCGCCGTATGCCGTGCGGAACGAGGCCAGCGGCTTGCATCCCCGGCACCGACGCGGGAACGTGCAGCGCAGTTCAACATCCAACATTGCGAGGCCTCTGATGCTCGAGGATCTCGTCGTCGGGCTGGCCGGCTCGGGCGGGGACGGAGTGGTGAGCGCGGGAGAGTCGCTCCTCGCCGCGGCCTCGTCGCAGGGCTTCTACGCCGTGATGACCAAGAGCTTCGGCTCCCAGATCCGCGGCGGCGAATCGTCCTGCCGCGTGCGCCTCTCCACCCGAAAGATCCCCAACCCGGGCGGCGTGCTGGACGTGGCGGTGGCGCTCAACTGGGAGGACTTCCGCCGGTTCGGCGCCGAGCTGCCCATCGGGCCCGACACCGTGCTCATCCACGAGGCGAAGGCCGGTTCGCCTCCGTCCGACTTCGCCCCGCCCGGCCGGATGCCACGCGAGGTGATCGGCGTCCCGCTGGCGGAGCTGGCCAAGTCCTCGGCCGGCACCGACCGGGCGAAGACCAGCGTGGTCCTCGGCGCGCTCTGCAGCTGGTTCGGCGTGTCGCAGGAGGCGCTGGAGCGCGGGCTGCAGAAGAAGTTCGGCCAGAAGGGCGCGGGGCTATTCGAGGCCAACCGGAAGGCGCTGGCCAGTGGCATCGCCTTCGCCGCGGAACACCCCCTGGCCGCGCCCCGTTCGCTCGCTCGTCCGGCGGCGGCCACGCCCAAGCTCCTCTGCGACGGGAACGAGATGTGCGCCTCGGCTGCCATCTTCAGCGGCTGCGACTTCTTCGGTGGCTACCCCATCACCCCGTCCACCGAGGTGATGCAGATCCTCTCCCGCGAGCTCCCGAAGTACGGGGGGGTGGTGCTCCAGGCCGAGGACGAGATCAGCGGGGTGGGCTCGGCGGTGGGCGCCTCGTTCGCGGGGAAGAAGTCCATGACCGCCACCTCCGGTCCGGGGATGTCGCTGAAGACCGAGGTGCTCGGCCTGGCCTCCATCGCCGAGCTGCCGCTGGTGCTCCTCAACGTACAGCGCGGCGGGCCGTCCACCGGACTTCCCACCAAGCCCGAGCAGGCTGACCTCTTCCAGGCGGCGTTCAGCGCCCACGGTGACGTGCTCCGGCCGGTGCTCGCCCCCACCAGCGTCGAGGACACGTTCTGGCTCACTGTCGAGGCCTTCAACCTCGCCGAGAGGTACCAGACACCGGTGGTCATCCTCTCCGACCAGGAGATCGCCCAGCGCAAGGAGACGGTGGACCCCGTCGACGTCTCGCGGCTCGAGGTGCTGGAGCGGACCCGGCCCACCCCCGAGCAGCTGGCCCAGGGGTATCAGCGCTTCGCCGACACCCCATCCGGGGTGAGCCCCCTCAGCCACCCCGGAATGAAGGGCGGGAACTACCTCGCCGCCGGCATCGAGCACGACGCCAAGGGGGCGCCCACCGCGAGCGGGGCGGTGCACGCGGCGATGAACAGGAAGCGCTTCCGAAAGCTCGATCCCCTCCAGGAGCGCGCCGACCTCTTCCTGCGCGAGGGCCCGGCGGACGCGCCGCTCGCGCTGGTCAGCTGGGGCAGCTCGGCCGGGGTGGCCCGCGAGGCGTTCGGGCTCGCCCGGGCACGGGGGCTACCGGTCAAGCTCCTCGTTCCGTACCTCCTCTATCCGGTGGCCGAGCCTGTGTACCGGAACTTCTTCGCTGGGGTCCGCCGCGGGCTGGTGCTGGAGCTGTCGCACCAGGGGCAGCTCTACCGGGTCCTGCGGATGTTCGTGGACGTGCCAGGGGGCGTGACCTCGTTCGCCCGCAGCGGGGCGCAGCCCTTCCGCGCCGACGAGGTGCTCGCCCGGATGCAGCAGCTGGCGGAGGGTCTGTAGATGGAATCCTTCCTCGCCCCCAACGACTACAAGAGCCCGCTCAAGCCCATCTGGTGTCCGGGCTGCGGGGACTACGGGGTGCTCCAAGCGCTCTACCGGGCGCTGAGCGCGGTGGGGCGGCCGCCGCACGAGATCGCCTTCATCTCCGGCATCGGGTGCAGCAGCCGCATTCCGGGCTACACCACCGCCTACGGGTTCAACAGTGTCCACGGCCGCGCGCTCCCCATCGCCCAGGGGGTGAAGCTCGCCAACCCCGACCTCCTGGTGGTGGTGGCCGGGGGCGACGGCGACGGCTTCTCCATCGGCGGCGGTCACCTGCCGCACGCCATCCGTCGCAACATCGACCTCACCTACCTGGTCATGGACAACCAGGTGTACGGCCTCACCAAGGGGCAACTCTCACCCACCTCGAAGCGGGGCCTGAAGACCGTCACCTCGCCCTTCGGTAGCTTCGAGCAGCCCATCAACCCGCTGCTCACCGTCCTGGCCTACGGCGCGGGCTTTGTGGCCCAGGCCACCCCGGCGGACATGCCGGGGATGACCGCGCTCATCGAGGAGGCCATCCGCTACCCCGGGTTCTCCTTCGTCAACATCCAGTCGCCCTGCGTGACCTTCGGCGAGGAGGAGCAGCAGCTCCGCGCGCACAAGGCACGGATGAAGTCGCTGGCCAGCCTGGGGCACGACCCGGCGAACCAGCTCGCCGCGCTCGACCTGGCCCGGGCTTACGGTGAGGAGCTCTACACCGGCGTCTTCTACCGGAACCCACATCCTCCGCCGACGTACGACGCGCTGGTTCGCCAGCGCCAGGTCGAGCTGCAGCGGGGCGAGCCCCGGCCGCGGGCCCGGGTGCTCGAGGCGTATCTCAAGGCTTGAGGAGGGCACCATGGTTCCCATCGTCGGCATCGACTTCGAGCGGATCACGCTCCGGGACGCCCTCGACCTGGCGGTCCTGATCGAGGAGGAGGCGCGCGACCGCTACTGGGAGTTCGCCGATCAGCTCGCCTCCCACGACTCTCCGGAGGTGGCCGACTTCTTCGCCCGGATGGCCCGCATCGAGGATCGCCATCGCTCCGAGCTGCTCGAGCGGCGGCGGACGATGTTCGGCAACGCCCCGTCGACGGTGGAGCGCCGGCAGCTCTTCGACGTGGAGGCCCCGGCCTACGAGGAGGCCCGGGCCTTCATGGGCGTCCGCCAGGCACTGGAGGCGGTGCTCGCTGCGGAGGTCAAGGCCCACGCCTTCTTCAGCGAGGCGCTGCCCCGCGTCAAGGACCCCGAGTTGCGGGCGCTGTTCACCGAGCTCCGGGACGAGGAGGTCCACCATCAGTCCTTGGTGAAGGCCGAGCTGGCGCGCTGCCCGGAGAAGGCGGACGATTCGGAGGCCTATGCGGACGACCCGAACGCGCAGTAGGACGTCCCCCTCGGGAGCACGTGCATGACCCAGGGCCTCGCCCTCCTCGCCTTCCTCGTCGTTTCCTTCCTCGCGATCTGCAGCCTGCTCGTCGGCGCGCGGTTGCTCCGGGTGCGCGCCCGCGTCGACAGCCCGCTCAAGCGCGAGACCTACGAGTGCGGCGAGACGCCCCGGGGCATGGCCTGGGTGCGCTTCCACGCCCGTTACTACGTGGTGGCCCTGTTCTTCGTGCTCTTCGACATCGAGGCCGCCCTCATCCTCCCCTGGAGCACCATCGTCCGGGAGGTGGGGACGGCCGGCCTGGTCGCGGTGGGCACGTTCGTCGGAGTCCTGATGCTCGGCTGGGCCTGGGCAATCCGGAAGGGAGCGCTGGAGTGGGTGTGAAGACGGTTGACGACGGCGCGGCGTTCGAGCACCCGCTCTACAAGACGCTGCTCAGCGTGCCGGGGCTCTCGGTGGCCACCACCTCGCTCGACCAGGTGCTCACCTGGGGGATGAGCAACGCCCTCTGGGTGTTCCCCATGGCCACCAGCTGCTGCGGCATCGAGTTCATGGCCGCCGCCGCGAGCCGGGTGGACCTCGACCGGATGGGCACCATCGTCCGGGCCACGCCGCGCCAGGCGGACGTGATGGTGGTGGCAGGGACCATCACCGTGAAGATGGCGTCCCGGGTGAAGAAGCTCTGGGACCAGATGCCCGAGCCCAAGTGGTGCATCGCCATGGGCTCCTGCGCCATCTCCGGGGACTTCTACCGGAACCTGTACTCGGTGGTTCCGGGCGTGGACACGTTCCTTCCCGTCGACGTCTACGTGCCCGGCTGTCCGCCGAACCCCGAGGCGCTGATGCACGGGTTTCTCCGGCTGCAAGAGAAGATCCGCAAGAGCCGCAAGGGCGAGACCGTCACTCCCGAGACCAACTCGGAGCTGCTCCGCGTCACCCGCCCGTCCATCCCCCGGATGGTCGACCACGAGCGGACCCCCGAGATGGACCGCGCGCAGATCGAGTCGGCGGACATTGCCACCGAGGTGGAGGTCACCCCCGCGGTCCATGCCTCGCTCGCGCCCGAGGCCACGGAGCTCGCCTCCAACGTCTCGGGTCCGGATCTGACGGCGGTGCTCACCGAGCTGGGCATCGGCGCGACGGGCGAGCTCGGCCCTCCGCTGGTCCCGGCGCGGCGGCACCTGGAGGTCGCCAGCCGGCTGAAGTCTCGCGGGTACCGGCAGCTCGTCTCGGTGGTGGCGACGCACTGGGTGGCGGGCACGGCCAGGAAGGGGAAGGTCCCGGACGAGCCCGAGCACTTCGAGGTCAGCTACCTGCTCCGGACGGTGGGTGCCGGCTCGCGGGTGGCAACGTGGGCGGTGCGACTCGCGCCGGGTGAGCCCGTCTCGTCGCTGTTCCAGCTCTTCGCCGGGGCGGACTGGCAGGAGCGCGAGCAGTACGACCTGGTCGGGGTGGTGTTCGCCGACCACCCGGACCTCCGCCGGCTGATGATGCCGGAGAACTACGATCGCCATCCCCTCCGGCGGGACCTGCCGGCCAATCTGCCGTACGCGCCCTGGCGATGACCGCACTCCGGACGGTCCAGATCACCCGCCGGGTCGACCCGCACCTCTCCATCGACCGGTACGACCCCGAGGGGGAGCTGATGCTCCTGCACTTCGGGCCGCAGCACCCGTCCACGCACGGCGTCTTCCGGATGGACCTCTACCTGGACGGGGAGAAGGTGGTGAAGGTCGTCCCCCACGTGGGCTACCTGCACCGGGCGGTGGAGAAGCTCTGCGAGACGCTGGCCTACGTGCAGATCACCCCCATCGTCGACAAGAACGACTACGTCGCGCCGATGACCAACGAGCAGGCGCTGAACATGGCCTTCGAGGCGGCGCTGAAGCTCGAGGTGCCACGGCGGGCACGGTGGATGCGGACGATCTTCGCCGAGCTGCAGCGAATCGCCTCGCATCTCCTCTGGCTCGGAACCTTTGCCCTCGACCTGGGCGGCGCCCTCGGCGGGGGCTCGTCGGTGTTCCTCCACTGCTTCCGCGAGCGGGAGCTGGTGCTGGACCTCTTCGAGGAAGTCACCGGGGCGCGCTTCCACTACAACACCCACACCATCGGCGGGAACCGGCACGATCTGCCGGCGGGCTGGAGCGCCAAGGTGAAGGCGGCGCTGGACATCATCGGCCCCCGGCTCGACGAGTACGAAGCGATGACGCTGGAGAACCGCATCTTCCTCGACCGGACCATCGGGGTGGGGAAGCTGGACGCGGAGCTGGCGCTCGAGCTGGGGATCACCGGCCCCATCCTCCGGGGGTGCGGGGTGGACCACGACCTCCGCCGGGACGCTCCGTTCCACGCCTACGACGAGGTGAAGGTGAACGTGGTCACCGCGCAGGGCGGAGACTGCCTGGCCCGGGCGCGGGTGCGATTCGGCGAGATGCGCGAGAGCGTCCGGCTGGTGCGGCAGATGGTGGATGCGGTGCCGGAGGGCAGCATCAACTCCGGCAAGCCGGTGAAGCTCCCGGTGCAGTCCAAGATTCCTCCCTGCCAGGTCTACGTGGCGATCGAGACCCCCCGGGGCGAGCTGGGGACCTACCTCATCTCGGACGGCACGCAGTTTCCGTACCGGCTGAAGATCCGGCCACCGAGCCTGCACGCGCTCTCGGCGTTGCCCTACATCATCCCCGGAGGCACGGTGAGCGACGCGGTGGCGATCCTCGGCTCGGTGGATCCGATCATGGGCGAGGTGGATCGGTGAACGAGGGGCTCGTCCACGGGGCGGTGTACTCGGTGCTGATCGTCACCGTGGTGCTCACCGCGACGGCGATGGCGCTGTGGTTCGAGCGGAAGTTCGCCGCCCGGCTCCAGACCCGGCTCGGTCCGACGATGGTCGGTCCCTCGGGCCTGCTCCAGCCGGTGGCTGACCTCCTCAAGCTCCTCCAGAAGGAGGACATCGTCCCGGAGAAGGCCGACTCGATCATCTTCAACCTGGTCCCTCCGCTCGCCGCGCTGACCGCGCTGGGCGCCGCGGCGGTCGTCCCCTTCTCGCCCACGGTGGTCGCCTCGGACCTGGACGTCGGCGTGCTCTACGTGCTGGCCATTGGGGCGGTGACCGTTCTCCCGGTGTTCGGGGCAGGGTGGGCGAGCAACAACAAGCTCGCCCTCCTGGGCGGGATGCGGGCAGTGGCCCAGTCCGTCTCCTACGAGGTGCCGCTGCTGCTCTCGGCGATGGTTCCGGTCATCCTCTCCGGTTCGCTTCGGTTCGGGGCCATCGTGCAGATGCAGGCCGACCATCACTGGTTCGTGGTCTGGCCCTTCTTCATCGGCGTTCCGGCGTTCGGCATCTTCCTGCTGGCGATGCTCGCCGAGGCGAACCGCATCCCCTTCGACATCCCGGAGGCGGAGAGCGAGCTCGTGGCCGGCGTGACCACCGAGTACACCGGGATGAAGTTCGCGCTCTTCTACATGGCCGAGTACATCCACACCATCGTCGCCTCGGCGGTGGGTGCGGCGCTCTTCCTCGGTGGCTGGGACGGCCCCTTCTGGCCCGGTCTGCACTGGATGGTGCTGAAGACGCTGCTCCTCTTCACGGTGGTGTACTGGGTCCGCTGGTCGTTGCTCCGCTTCCGATCGGACCAGCTGATGGGGCTGTGCTGGAAGTACCTCGTGCCCGCGAGCGTGCTCCTGGTGGGCGCCTCCGCCGCCTGGGTGGTGTTCAGGTGAAGAGCTACCTCGCCACGGCTGCCCGCGCGCTGGCCACCACCTTCACCAACGCCTTCCGCAAGCCGGTGACCGTGGAGTTCCCCGACGTCATCCGCCCTCGGGCCGAGCGCTACCGGGCGAGCTTCGCCCTGCTCCACGAGGAGGACGGGGACGAGGCCTGCATCGGATGCCTGCAATGCGAGCGCATCTGCCCCTCGGAGGTCATCTCCATCAAGGCGGGGGGAAAGCGCGAGTCGCCCATCACCGGGAAGAAGCGCGGCTACGCTGACGACTTCGTGCTCGACCTGAACGCTTGCATCTACTGCGAGCTGTGCGTCCAGGTCTGCCCCACGGACGCCATCGTCATGACCCGTGAGCCCGAGCTGCCCGCGTTCGGCCGCGAGGACCTGGTGCTGACGATGGCGAAGCTCTACGCGAACGAGAAGTCGAAGCACCGGGCGTGGGGCGATGCAACCCGGCTGAACGGGATGCAGGTTCCGCCGAAGCCTCCGAAGGCCGAGGCCCCCGCGGCAGTGAGCGCAGCCTCGGCGACCGGCGCACCGGCGACGGCCGCTCCGAGCGCTCGCGCCGTTGCTCCGGCGGCCGCGGCGACTCCGGCTTCGTCGGGTGCATCGACCGCTCCCGCCAGCGCGACCGCTCTGCCGGCGGCGAGTCCTCCCGCTTCGAGCCCGTCGGCCGCGCTCGCCAGTGCTCCTGTTCCGCCAATCGCCACGCCTGGGGCCGCTGTCGTGCCCCTGCCGGCGCCCGACACCGCGCCGGGGCAGGGTCCGGCCGGTGAGACCCCCGGGACGGCCCCGGCGGTCTCGACCGCCGAGCGCGGGCCCGTGCCTCCGGACTCGAGCAGGGAGGGCACGTCGTGACCGCCGAGCTGGGCTTCGCGGTCCTCGCGTTCCTCCTGGTGGGCTTTCCCGCCCTCCGGGTGGTGACCAGCCGTGACCTGGTCCGGGCGGTCCTCTGGCTCGCGGTGACGCTGCTCGGGACCGCGGTGCTGTATGCGCTCTTGCACGCCCCCTTTCTCGCCGGCGTCCAGGTGCTCACCTACGTGGGGGGCGTGGTGACGCTGATGGTGTTCGGGGTGATGGTGACCCACAAGTACGACGGGACCACCGTGGCCATCGACGGCGCCAACCGGGTCCGGGCCGCGCTGGCCGCCCTGGCCTTCTTCGGCCTGGTGGGCTCCGCCATCCTCCGGACCGACCTCTCGTCGCTCACCCCGGTCGAGACACCGTCCACCCAGGAGCTGGCGATGGCGCTGCTGGACCGCTACCTGATCGCCTTCGAGGTCGCCTCGGTCCTGCTCCTGGCGGCGATCATCAGCGCGGTGGTCCTCGCCCGCCGACGCGACCCCACACCCGAGGCGGCCCAGCCTGCCGAGACAGCCCGGCTCCAGGAAGGGAGCGTGCCATGACGCTGCGCGCGCTCCTGCTGGTGGCGACCGCGCTCTTCAGCATCGGCATCTACGGCCTGGTCACCCGGCGCCAGGCGGTGGCGTTGCTGCTGTCGATCGAGGTGATGGCCAACGCCGCGAACCTGGTCTTCGTCGCCTTCGCCCGGTACGGCGGGGCGCCCGGACATCCGCTGGTGCTCTTCGCCCTGGCGATCACCGTGGCCGAGGTGGCCGTGGGCCTCGCCCTGGTGCTGCTCTTCTACCGCCGGCACGGGGACACGCTGCTGGAGATGGCGAGCGAGGCCAAGGGATGAGCCCCTCCGTCGTCCTGGCGCTGGTGACGCTGGCCGCTCCCCTCGGCGCGGCGCTCCTCTCGGTGGTGATTCCCCCGCTGCGCCACCGCGGCGCCCCGGCGGCGACGCTCGCCATTCTCGGGAGCCTGCTGGCGACGGGCGCGGCCGGCATTCTGCTGACCCAGGACCTGGCGGGCCGGGCGATCCGGGCCACCGTGCCCTGGATGCTGGTCCAGGGTCGGGGGCTCGGCCAGGTCGGCGTCCGTCTGGACGCGGTCTCGATCCCGATGCTCGCGGTGGTGTGCCTGGTCGCGCTGGCGGTCCAGGTCTACTCGATCGCCTACATGCACCAGGAGACGGCGCGCTCCTACGGACGCTACTTCGCCTACCACGCCCTGTTCCTCTTCAGCATGAACACCCTGGTGCTGGCGCCGGACCTGCTCCAGGCGTTCACCGGGTGGGAGCTGGTGGGCCTGGTCAGCTACCTCCTGATCGGCTTCCACTTCGACCGCCCGAGCGCTGCGCGGGCCGCGGTCAAGGCGTTCTGGATGACGAAGCTCGCGGACATGGGTTTCCTGTTCGCGCTCCTCCTCCTCTTCACCCGCACCGGGGCGTTCTCCTGGGACGTGGCGCTCCGCCCCGAGGTGGCCGAGGCGACCGCGGCGCTGATCTTCCTCGCGGTGATGGGCAAGTCGGCTCAGTTCCCGCTGCACGTCTGGCTCCCCGACGCGATGGAAGGCCCGACTCCGGTCTCGGCCCTCCTCCACGCAGCGACGATGGTCGCCGCCGGCGTCTATCTGGTGGTGCGCGCGGATCCGCTCTTCGCCCAGGCGCACTGGGTTCAGGGAGGGATGCTCTGGGTGGGCACCATCACCGCCGTCTTCGCCGCGCTCCTGGGCCTGGTGCAGGACGACATCAAGCGCGTGCTGGCCTACTCCACCTGCTCGCAGCTGGGCTTCATGGTCGCGGCGCTCGGTGCCGGCTCCGCCTTCGCCGGGTACTTCCACCTCGGCACCCACGCCTTCTTCAAGGCGCTGCTCTTCCTCGGTGCCGGGAGCGTGATCCACGCCGTTCACTCGAACTTCATGAGCGACATGGGCGGCCTCGCCCGGAAGATGCCGGTGACCGCCCTCACCTTCGCCGCCGGAGCGCTCTCCCTCGCCGGCGTGCCGCCCTTCGCCGGCTTCGCCTCCAAGGATGCGATCCTCACCGCGCTCGAGGGCAGGGCAGGGTGGGTCCCCTGGGCGCTCCTGCTGGCCACCGCCTTCCTGACCGCCTTCTACATGGGCCGGGTGCTGGTGCTGACCTTCCTCGGCAAGCCGTCTGCTGCCGCGGCGCACGCGCACGAATCCCCGGCGGTGATGACCGGGCCGCTGCTCGCGCTGGCCATCCCCACGGTGGCCGGAGGGCTGCTCGGCCCGTGGCTCGCGCGCGGTCTGGGCGAGGAGATGCACCTCCACCTCGGGCTGACCCCGGTGCTGGCGGCCGTCGCCGCGCTCGGCGGGCTCGCCCTCTCCCTGGTGCTCTACTCGCGCGGCGGGGAGGCGCCGCTCGCCGGCACTCTCGCCGAGCTCGACCGGCGCTCGATCATCGACCGGACCTGGGCGTTCGGCTACCGCGGGCTGCTCCTGCCGCTGGGGGGAGCGCTGCGCTGGGTGGACCGCTACCTGGTCGACGGGCTGATGAACGGGCTCGGCTTCGGGACGCTCGAGGCCGGGCAGGCGCTCCGTCCGGTGCAGACCGGTCGCACCCGCGACTACGCGCTGGCGGTGGTGGTGGGGGCGGTGGTGCTCTTGATCCTCGGGACCTGGCGATGAGCGGGCACCTCCTCCTGGCGATGGTGGCCTCGCCGGCGGTGGCCGCGGCGGTGCTTCTGGTCATCCCCGGGCGGATGCGGCAGCTCGTCCGCTGGGTGTCGCTGGCCGGGGCCGGGGGTGGCCTGGTCACCGCGGTGACGGCGGGGCTCGCCTGGGACAAGAGCGTGGGCGGGTTCCAGCTCGCCGAGCGCTACCCGCTGGTGCCCTCGATGGGCATCTCCTTCTCGCTCGCCGCCGACGGATGGAGCATCGCGCTGGTGCTCCTCACCGGGATCATCATCGTCACCGGCGTGCTGGCGAGCTGGACGGTGCAGCGGCGAGACAAGGAGTTCTTCGTCCTCCTGCTCACGCTGGTGACCGGCGTCTTCGGCGTCTTCGTCAGCCAGGACCTCTTCGTCTTCTTCCTCTTCTACGAGATCGCCGTCCTCCCGATGTACCTGCTGATCGGCATCTGGGGGAGCAGCCACCAGGTGCCTCCGGCCGGGCCGTTCAAGGCCGCCTGGCGGCGCTTCGCGGTGGGAAGCCGCGAGTACGCGGCGATGAAGCTCACCCTCATGCTCCTGGTGGGCTCGGCGGCCATCCTGGTGGCCATCTTCGGCCTCTGGTCGCGGGCCGGTGCGCGGACCTTCGACCTGGGCCAGCTGGCGCTGGTGCCCTTCCCCCGCTCGACGCAGATGTGGGTCTTCCCGCTGCTCTGGCTCGGCTTCGGGACCCTGGCGGGCGTCTTCCCGTTCCATACCTGGAGCCCGGACGGCCACGCCTCGGCGCCCACCGCGGTCAGCATGCTGCACGCCGGCGTGCTGATGAAGCTGGGCGCGTTCGGCGTGATGCGGGTGGGGATGGTGCTGGCGCCCGAGGCCGCGGTCAGCTGGGCGCCGATCGTTGGCGGGGTGGCGGTGGTGAACGTGCTCTACGGAGCGCTCTGCGCTGCGGCCCAGGACGACCTCAAGTACATCGTGGCCTACTCCTCGGTGAGCCACATGGGCGTGGTGATGCTCGGGGCGGCCACCCTCACCCCGGTGGGCTGGAACGGAGCGGTGTTCCAGATGTTCGCCCACGGCATCATGACCGGCCTGTTCTTCGCCCTGGTGGGCCTGGTCTACGAACGGGCGCACACCCGAGATCTGGCGAAGATGGGCGGTTTCGCCCACGCGATGCCGGCCATCGCCGCGTTCTTCACCCTCGGCGCCCTGTCGTCGCTGGGGCTTCCGGGGACTGCGGGCTTCGTGGCCGAGTTCCTGGTGTTCCTCGGCGCGGCGACCGGCCGGAGCTCCTGGTGGACCGTTCCGGCCGTGCTCGGGGCCTTCGTGACCGCGGTGTACGTGCTCCGGGCCTCGAAGATCATCTTCTGGGGGCCACGGCCGGCGGGGGACCTGGCGCACCTGTCCGACCCGCACCGGACCGAGTGGGTCGCGCCGGTGGTGCTCTGCGCCTGCCTGGTGGTGTTCGGCGTCTGGCCTCGGCTGCTCCTCGACGTCATCGACGCCACCACCTCGGGCTACCTCAACCGGGTGGCCCTGGTGGCGGAGGCGCTCCGGAGATGAATCCCTGGTTCCAGCTGCTCGGGCCGGCGATGGCGGTGGCAGCGCTCGGGGCGGTGGTGCTCGCCGGCGATACACTCCTCCCCGGGCGCGGGCGCCTCTGGGGCTGGCTGTCGGTGGTGCTGCTGCTGGCGCTGCTGGTGCTGTCGCTGAGCATGAACTCGGCGGGGGTCGCCCCCCACCGGGCCTACGTCGCCGGTCCCTGGAGCCTGTTCCTCCAGCGACTGTTCGTCTGCGCCGCGCTGCTGGCGGTGCTCGGGTCGATGGACTGGCTGGAGTCGAGCGCCGGCGGCCGTCAGTCCGAGTACCTGGCCCTGATCCTCTTCAGCACCTCGGGAATGATGATGATCCCCGGGGCGCGGGACTGGGCGCTCCTCGTCGTCTCCTTCGAGCTGATGGGCATTCCGCTCTACGCGCTCGCTGCCTGGGCGAAGAACGACGGGCCCCCCGAGCGCCCACGACTCGGGGCGGAGGCGGGCCTGAAGCTCTTCGTCACCGGGACCGCCAGCTCGGCGCTGACCTTCTTCGGCCTCGCGCTGGTGGTGGGGCTGAGCGGGACCACGGCGATCGACGTCACGGCGGATCCGGGCCGCGCGCCGCTGGCCGCGGTGGGGATGCTCCTCATCGTCGCCGGGTTCGGCTTCAAGATCGGCGCGGTCCCGTTCCACTTCTGGATCCCGGACACCTACCAGGGCGCGCCCACCCCGTTCGTGGCGTTCCTCTCGGTGGCGCCGAAGCTGGGTGGGGTCGCTGCCCTGGCGGTCATCCTCCTGCACGGCTGGGCAGCGCAGGCCGGGCTCTGGGCTCCGGCGGTGGTGCTGCTGTCGGCCGCGAGCATGCTGGTGGGGAACTTCTTCGCCCTGAACCAGGGCGACGTGCGCCGGCTGCTGGGCTTCTCCGGCATCGCCCAGATGGGCTACGTCCTCATCGGGCTCGCCGCGCGGACGCGAGCCGGGCTGGCCATGGCGCTGTTCTTCATGGCCACCTACGTCTTCACCAACCTCGGCGCGTTCCTGGTGCTCCACGCCGGCGCCGAGGCCTCGGGTGGCCACAGCATCCCCAGGCTCGCCGGGCTGTCGCGCCGGGCGCCAGTGCTCGGCGCGGCGCTGCTGATCTTCCTGCTCTCGCTCGCCGGCATCCCCTTCGTGGCCGGGTTCTGGGCGAAGCTCTTCGTGCTGCTCGCGGGCTACCGCGCCGGGCTCGGGTGGCTGGTGGTGCTCGGCGTCGCGCTCGCGGTGCTGGGGCTCTTCTATTACCTGAGCGTGGCCCGCTCGACGTTCATGGCCGAGGGGGAGGGGAACGCGCCGGTTCCGACGCGGCTCCCGCTCCGGCTGGCGATCGGCGTGTGCCTGCTGGCGGTGGTGGGCCTCGGGCTGTGGCCGCGCCCCCTGCTCGAGGCGGCCGACGTCGCGGCGGCCGACCTCCTCGGCCAGCCGGTCGCGCTGTCGCTGCGGCGCTGAGCGCCGCCCCGGGCACCGGACCGACGTCAGGGGGTGAGGTCGTGCACGCTCAACCCATGAAGGTGTCGATGACGATGATGTCGTCGCGGAGCACCTCCTCGCTCAGCGCGTGGTGCTCCTCACCCTCCATGTCCGCGCGCAGCCGGCTGACGAACGCCTCGATGGACTGGACCGTCCCGTCCACATCCTCGTCGAGGGCCAGCCGGCTCAGCTCGGAGAGGGCCGCACGCTGCGCCCGGTGCTCCTCGTCCATCGCCTCGACCCGAGCCGGGCCCCAGGCGTCGACGTCGGCCAGCAGCGGGCGGAGCACCGCCTCCTCGTGGGCGAGGTGACGGAGGAACGCGTCCTGGAGCGTGCGGAGGGTCGCCCGGAGCCGACCGATGGCGCCCGGGACTCGCCGCGTCATCTCTCCCAGTGTCTGGTCTATCTCCTCGAGAACATCCCGGAGGACGGCGTGTTCATCGAGGATGAGGCTGCGGACCTGACTCGCGCTCAGCTCCATGGCGGACCTCCTGGTGCAGACCTGCAATCCCTTCGGTCGCCGCGCCGCCCGTCAGTCGCCGGACGCACGGCTTGCGCGGCGGACCCCGCCGTCCGAGCACTTCCCGACCCATGCGAGAAGCATGCGCGATCACATCGTCGCCTCCCGGCCCCGACACCGCACCTGATGCGGCCCCGGGCGGCGACTCCGGGCCACGGCGCATGGCTTGCGCCGGAGAGGACGTCCGGAGAGCGGCATGTCGCGTGCTACCGCGGAGGGGCATGCCCACGCCTCGCCTTCTCACCGTCGACGGGAACGAGGCGGTGGCCTCCGTTGCCCACCGGCTGTCCGAGACCATCGCCATCTACCCGATCACCCCGTCCTCGGCGATGGCCGAACTGGCCGACGAGTGGTCGGCCCACGGGCAGCAGAACATCTGGGGCGTGGTCCCGCGGGTGGTGCAGCTCCAGTCGGAGGCCGGGGTGGCGGGAGCGGTCCACGGGGCGCTGCAGGCCGGGGCACTCACCACGACCTTCACCGCGTCGCAGGGCCTGCTGTTGATGATCCCCAACCTCTACAAGATCGCCGGGGAGCTCACCGCGTTCTGCATGCACGTGGCGGCGCGGACGCTGGCCACCCACGCGCTGAGCATCTTCGGCGATCACTCGGACGTGATGGCCTGCCGGCAGATCGGGCTCGGGCTCCTCGCCTCCGGCTCGGTGCAGGAGGCGCACGACCTCGCGGCGGTGGCCCATGCGGCGACGCTGAGGGCACGGGTGCCCTTCCTGCACTTCTTCGACGGCTTCCGCACCTCGCACGAGGTGGCGAAGATCGCCGAGCTCTCGGACGAGCAGCTCAGGGCAATGGTGGACGAGCAGGCGATCGCCGCGCACCGCGCCCGCGCGCTGGATCCGGAGCACCCGGTGCTCCGCGGGACCGCGCAGAACCCGGACGCGTTCTTCCAGGCGCGCGAGGCATGCAACCCCTTCTACGCCGCCTGTCCCGAGGTGGTGCAGCAGGAGATGGACCGGCTGGCGAAGCTCACCGGCCGCCGGTACCACCTCGTGGACTACCACGGCCACCCCGAGGCCGAGCGGGTGGTGGTGGCCATGGGCTCGGGCGCCGAGGTGACGCACGAGACCGTCGACTGGATGCTGGCGAAGGGTGAGCGGGTCGGGGTCCTCAAGGTCCGGCTCTACCGTCCGTTCCCGGCGGAGGCCTTCCTCGCCGCCCTGCCGCGGACCGTCCGTGCGGTCTCGGTGCTCGATCGGACCAAGGAGCCGGGCGCCCCGGGTGAGCCCCTGTACCTCGACGTGCTCGCCACGCTCGCCGAGGCCCGTGCCGGGCGGCCGATGCCGGCCGTGGTCGGCGGGCGGTACGGCCTGTCCTCGAAGGAGTTCGACCCAGGGATGGTCCGCGCGGTCTTCGAGAACCTCGGCCGGCCGGAGCCGAAGAATCACTTCACGGTGGGCATCGTCGACGACGTCAGCCGGACCTCGCTGGAGTGGAAGCGGGACTTCGAGATCTCGGCGCCGGGCCGCACCCAGGCGGTGTTCTACGGCCTCGGCGCCGACGGGACGGTCGGCGCGAACAAGGCGTCGATCAAGATCATCGGCGAGGAGACCGAGCACGCCGCCCAGGGCTACTTCGTCTACGACTCGAAGAAGTCGGGGGCGATGACCATCAGCCACCTCCGCTTCGGGCCGGGGCCGATCCGCTCCTCCTACCTGGTCAAGCAGGCCGGCTTCGTGGGCGTGCACCAGTTCCAGCTGATCGACCGGCTGGACGTGCTCGAGCTCGCCGCGCCCGGGGCGGTGGTGCTGATCAACGCCCCGTACCCCGCAGACCAGCTCTGGGACCGGTTGCCGCGCGAGTTCCAGCAGACCGTGCTGGAGAAGAAGCTGCAGCTGCACGTCATCGACGCGGTGAAGGTCGCCCAGACCGCAGGGATGGGCGGGCGGATCAACGCGGTGATGCAGGCCTGCTTCTTCGCCCTCTCCGGCGTGCTCCCCCGTGACGAAGCCATCGACCAGATCAAGAAGTCGATCGAGAAGACCTACAAGAAGAAGGGCGCCGAGGTGGTGCGGCGGAACCACGCCGCGGTGGACGCCTCGCTCGCTGCGCTGTTCCCGGTGAAGGTGCCGGCGAAGATGACGGCCACCCGCGGCCGTCCGCCGGTGGTCGCCCCCGAGGCGCCGGACTTCGTGCGCCGGGTCACCGCGGTGATGCTGGAGAACAAGGGAGACCTCCTCCCGGTCAGCGCCTTCCCCATCGATGGCACCTGGCCCACCGCCACGGCGAAGTGGGAGAAGCGAAACCTCGCCCTGGAGATCCCGGTCTGGGACGGGCCGATCTGCATCCAGTGCAACAAGTGCGCGCTGGTCTGCCCGCACGCCGCCATCCGCACCAAAATCTATGGCGAGGGAGCGGTGGCCACCGCGCCGAGCGGCTTCAAGCACATGCCCTTCAAGGGGCAGGCCGGGAGCGCATACACCGTCCAGGTCGCCCCGGAGGACTGCACCGGCTGCGGGTTGTGCATCGAGGTCTGCCCGGCGAAGGACAAGGCGAACCCCCGGCACAAGGCGCTGGAGCTCTCGCCACAGCCGCCGCTGCGGGAGCAGGAACGAAAGTCGTTCGATTTCTTCCTCGGGCTGCCCGAGGTGGACCGGACGACGCTGCGCATCGACGTGAAGGGCTCGCAGTTCCTCCAGCCGCTGTTCGAGTTCTCCGGAGCCTGCTCCGGGTGCGGGGAGACGCCGTACCTCAAGCTGCTCACCCAGCTCTTCGGCGATCGGATGATCATCGCCAACGCCACTGGCTGCTCGTCGATCTACGGTGGGAACCTCCCCACCACGCCGTACACCGTGAACCGAGAGGGCCGGGGCCCGGCCTGGGCCAACTCGCTCTTCGAGGACAACGCCGAGTTCGGGTTCGGGATCCGGCTCGGTTCGGACGCGCTCCGGCACCTCGCGCAGACGGTGCTGAAGCGGCAGGCCCCGGTGCTGGGGGACGCCTTCGTCACCGCGCTGCTCGAGGCGGACCAGTCCACCGAATCCGGGATCGCCGCCCAGCGGAAGCGGGTCGCCGAGCTGAAGAGCCGCCTGAAGGCCGACACCCTCGAGGGTCGGACGCTGCGCGGCCTGGCGGACCACTTGCTGAAGAGAACGGTGTGGATCGTCGGGGGCGACGGCTGGGCATACGACATCGGGTACGGGGGGCTCGATCACGTCCTCTCGACGGACGTCGACGTGAACATCCTGGTGCTGGACACCGAGGTGTACTCGAACACCGGCGGGCAGCAGTCGAAGGCCACGCCGCTCGGCGCCGCGGCCAAGTTCGCCGCCGCGGGCAAGGCCACCGGGAAGAAGGACCTGGGGCTGCTGGCGATGGGGTACCGGACCGCCTACGTGGCCCAGGTCGCCTTCGGAGCGAAGGACGCGCAGGTGGTCAAGGCGCTGCTCGAGGCCGAGAGCTACCGCGGCCCCTCGCTGGTCATCGCCTACAGCCCCTGCATCGCCCACGGGTACGACCTGGTGCATGGGCTCGAGCAGCAGAAGCGGGCGGTGGACTCGGCGAGCTGGCCGCTGTACCGCTTCGACCCGCGGCGCATCGCCGCCGGGCAACCGCCCCTGGTGCTGGACTCGGGGCCGGCCAAGCTCCCGCTCCGCGAGTACATGCGCGAGGAGGCCCGTTTCCGGATCACCGAGACACTGGACCCCGAACGCTACAAGCAGCTCCTGATCTGGGCGCAGCAGAACGTGACCCAGCGTTACGGCGTCTACGAGCAGCTGGCCAAGGTCGTGGTGCCGCAGGCCACGGCCATCCCCGATGTCCGGCCGCCGCCCGCGGCCACCCTGGAGTGAGCCCCCACATGGATCTCTCGGTCGAGTACCTGGGACTGACGCTGGCCCACCCCATCCTGCCCGGGGCTTCCCCGATGGCGGACGAAGTCGGGACGGTGAGGGCGCTGGAGGACGCCGGCGCTCCGGCCATCGTGATGCGCTCGCTGTTCGAGGAGCAGCTCACCCAGGAGCAGCTGTCGACGTTCATGGCCACCGAGCAGCACCGCGAGATCTCGGCCGAGGCCTCCAGCGTGCTCCCCGACCCGCCGGACTACCGGATGGGCCCGGACCGGTACCTGGAGCAGCTCCGGAAGATCCGCGCGGCGGTGAAGGTACCGGTCATTGCCTCGCTGAACGGGACCACGCTCGGTGGGTGGATCGACTTCGCCCGGCTCATCGAGCAGGCGGGGGCCTCCGCGCTGGAGCTGAACCTCTACGCCGTCCCCACCGACCCGGCGCGCGACGGGGCGGCCCTGGAGAAGGAGACGCTGGAGCTGGTCCGGACACTGAAGGGGAGAGTGAAGATTCCGGTCGCGGTGAAGCTCTCGCCCTTCTACACCTCGGTGGCGAGCATCGCCCTCGGGCTGGAGGAGGCTGGTGCGGACGCGCTGGTGCTCTTCAACCGCCTCTTCGAGCCGGAGATCGACGTGGAGTCGCTGGAGGTGAAGCGGGTCCTCCACCTCTCGGACAGCTCCGAGCTTCCCCTCCGGCTCCGGTGGCTGGCCATCCTCTCCGCGCAGCGGAAGATCCCCCTGGCGATCAGCGGCGGGGTGCACGAGACGGTGGACGTGGTCCGGGCGTTGATGGCAGGGGCGAGCGCCGTCCAGGTGGTCTCCACCTTGCTCCGGAACGGCCCCTCGCGCCTCCTCTCCCTCCGGGCCTCGCTCGAGCGCTGGCTGGTGGAGCGGGAGTACACCTCGGTCCGTCAGCTCCGCGGGAGCATGAACCTCAAGGCCTGCCCGGATCCGTCGGCGTACGAGCGGGCGAACTACATTCACCTGCTGCACGGATGGCGGGAGCACCCGGGCGTGCCCTGAGGGGTGTCCCCACGCTAGGGTTCTCCACCGGCGATGGATGAATCGGCCCCGGCCCCGGACTCGGTGCTCGATGTCTGGACGGTGGGAGCCATCGCCGTCGTCGCCTACGCCCTCTCCAACGTGGTGCACGAAGGTCTGGGACACGGCGGGGCCTGTCTCCTCGTGGGCGGGCATCCAGAGACCCTGAATGCCGTCTTCTTCGAGTGCTCGGTGGAGGGGCTCCCGTCCTCGGCGCGGCGCTGGCTCGCTGCGGGCGGAAGCGTCGCAAACCTCGGAGTGGCTGCACTGGCCTACGGAGCCTTGAGGACGCTGCCCGGCGGGTGGGGACGGGCCCGCGACTTCGCCTGGCTGATGCTGGCGGTCAACGTGCTCACCCCCTTTGGCTATCTGCTCTTCTCGGGCCTCGGGGGAATCGGCGACTGGGCGGTGGTCGTCTCCGGGATGCAGCCGGCGGTGGCCTGGAGACTCGGCCTGGCGGCGCTGGGGGCGGTCCTCTACTTCTGGTGGGCGCCACGGGTGCTGATGCCCCCGCTGGAGCCGTTCGTCGCCACCGGAGCCGAGGAGAGGGCGCGGCGGACCCGGACGCTCACCCTGGTTCCATACCTGGTGGGAGGCGTCACCTTCGTCGTCGCCGGTCTGCGGAATCCACACGGCGTGGTGCTGGTGCTGATCTCGGCGGCGGCGGCCTCGTTCGGCGGGACGTCGCTGCTCGCCTGGTACCCCGGGCTGTGGGCTCGGCGTGCTCCCGCTCTCCCGGTCCAGCCACCGCTCGGGGTTCCACGCAGCGTGGCCTGGCTGGTGCTCGGGGGGATGGTGCTGGCGATCTTCGTGGGGGTACTCGGTCCCGGCGTCGCGCTCGGCCCGGCTCGATGACTCGGAGCGTGAGCGCTCCCGCGCACCGAGCAGCGAAGCCCCGTTCATCGCCCCGAGCGGGTGCCGGTTCGCCGGCCGGCAGGTGACCCTTGGTCTGGGCCGCTCATACGGGCTGCACGGTGAGGACGTTGGTGTTCCCCGGCTCGTTGAGGGGGACGCCGGCGACGATGGCCATTCGGTCTCCTGGTGCCCCGAGCCCACGCCGGCGCACCTCTGCCCGGGCCCGGGACATGACCGCGTCGGTCGAGCGCAGCCGCGGCACCCGGTGCGCCTCGATGCCCCAGGCGAGGGCGAGCTGGTGCACCACCCGCTCGTTGGGCGTGAGGGCGAGGATGGGCATCGGCGGACGGAACGCCGCCACCAGCCGGGCGGTGTAGCCGCTCTCGGTGTAGGCGACGATGACCTTCGCCCCCACGCTGCGCGCCGCCTCCACCGCCGCCGCGGCGATGCCGGGCGAGACGTCGCCCGAGTCCAGACCAGGGCGGACCCGCGCCGGCTGGGAGCGCTCGGCCTCCTCGACGATGCGGACCATGGTCGCCACCGCGGCCACCGGGTCGTGTCCGACGGCGGTCTCCGCCGAGAGCATCACCGCGTCGGCGCCGTCGAGCACCGCGTTGGCCACGTCGGAGACCTCGGCGCGGGTGGGGCGGGGCGCGTGGATCATGCTCTCCAGCATCTCGGTGGCCACGATGCAGGGACGGCCCAGCAGATTGGCCAGCCGCACCAGTCGCTTCTGGATGCCTGGCACCTGCTCCAGCGGCAGCTCCACGCCGAGGTCTCCGCGGGCCACCATCACCCCGTCCGCGGTGCGGACGATGTCCTCGAGGTTGTCGACCGCCTGGGGCTTCTCCACCTTCGCGATGAGCGGCGTTCCGGGGGTGAGATGCCGCCGCGCGCGCTCCAGGTCGCGTGCGGTCCGCACGAAGGACATCGCCACCAGGTCGACGCCCAGCGCTCGTCCCAGCGCCGCGTCGCGCCGGTCCTTGGGCGTGAACGCGGGGATCGACACCGTCGCGCCCGGCAGGCTCACCCCCTTGTGGTCGGAGATCGGGCCGCCGACCTCCACCTCGGCCTCGAGGTCCTGGCCCCGGGTCCGGCGGACGCGCAGCCGCACCCGGCCGTCGTCCAGGAGCACGGGGTCTCCGGGGCGACAGTCACCGGCGAGCGAGGGGAGTGGAACAGGGATGAGGCGTGGGCTGCCCACCACACCGGGGCGGGTGACGAGGAGCACCGTGTCGCCGGCGACCAGCTCCACGCGGCCCTCGGCGAAGTCTCCCAGCCGGAGCTTGGGGCCCTGGAGATCCTGGAGGATCGCCACGTTGCGCCCGGCCCGGCGCGCCTCTCGACGCACCGCCTCGGCGCGGGCCCGGTGGTCGGAGGCGGCTCCGTGGGAGAAGTTGAGGCGGGCCACGTCCATCCCCGCGGCGACCATGCCGGCCAGCACGCGAGGAGCATCGGACGCCGGACCTAGGGTGGAGACGATCTTCGAGCGACGCGTCACGGCACGTTTCTAGTATCGCCCGCGCGCTTCTTGACACCCCGTCACCGGGCGGAATACGAACGAGCTCCCACGTTGGAGCAGGGCCGACGCTGTTCCACCTGACTCGTCACCCCACGAAGAAGCAAGGGGGGGCGATGCCCCATTGGAGTTTGCCTCGCGAAAGCCCGGCTTCCCTTGGGAGGGGGGGCCGGGCTTTCCAGTCCTCAGAGCGGACGATGGGCGACGCTCCGGACGTCGGCTACTTCTCCTCGTCCTCGTCCTCGTCCTCGAGGTCCTCGTCGTCCTCGTCGAGGTCCTCGTCGTCGTCGTCATCCTCGTCGTCGTCGTCGACGTCTTCTTCGTCGTCGTCCTCGTCGTCGTCCTCGTCGGCGTCGAGCTCGGCCAGGTCCTCGCTCTCCAGGGTGGTGGAGACGGTGAACCGCTTGCTCAGCGCCGCCACCTGCGCCCGCATCTCGGTGAGGGCGGCGACGAAGTCATCGACCGCGGCTGCCGGCGCGCGGGTGTTGCAGTGGGGGCACTCGAGCTTCTCGGTCCCGTCGACGAGATCCTGGGCGTCGACCTCGAAGGTTCCCTCGCACTTCTGGCAGGTGAAGTCGAGCGTCATGGTCCCCTGTCTTCAGCGCTTGTCGAAGGGGACGTAGTCCCGGCGCTTGTGTCCGGTGTAGATCTGCCGTGGGCGGGCGATCTTCTGCTCGCCGTCGAGCACCATCTCCTCCCACTGGGCCACCCAGCCGACGGTGCGCGGGATGGCGAAGAGCACGGTGAAGAAGTCGGTGGGGAAGCCGAGGGCCTCGTAGATCAACCCCGAGTAGAAGTCGACGTTGGGGTACAGCTTCCGCTTCACGAAGTAGTCGTCCTGGAGCGCGATCCGCTCCAGCTCCAGCGCGATCTCCAGAAGCGGGTTCTTCCCGGTGACCTCGAAGACCTCGTCCGCCACCCGCTTGATGACCTTCGCCCGCGGGTCGTAGCTCTTGTAGACCCGGTGCCCGAAGCCCATCAGCTTGGTCTCGCCCTCGCCGGACTTCACTTCCTTGATGAACTCGGGGACCTTGCTCACGTCCCCGATGGTGCGGAGCATCTTCAACACCGCCTCGTTCGCCCCGCCGTGGAGCGGGCCGTAGAGCGCGGTGATGCCAGCCGCCACCGCCGAGAACGGGTCCACCTGGCTCGAGCCGACCAGGCGGGTGGCGGTGGTGCTGCAGTTCTGCTCGTGGTCGGCGTGAAGGATGAACAGCACCTCCAGCGCGTGCTCCAGCACCGGGTTCACCTTGTAGGTGTCGGTCCCGATCTTCTTGATCATCGCCAGGAAGTTTCCGACGAAGCTCAGGTCGTTGTTCGGGTAGACGTACGGCAGCCCCATCGAGTGGCGGAAGCTGAAGGCGGCGATGGTCGGCATCTTGGCGACCATGCGGATCTGCTGGATCCGGCGGTTCTGAGCGTCCTTGATGTTCTTCGCCTCGGGGTAGAACGAGGAGAGCGCGGCCACCGTCGCGGCCAGCATCGACATCGGATGGGCGTTGTAGCGGAACCCGTCCATGTACGACTTGATGTTCTCGTGGACGTAGGTGTGGTGGGTGACCGTGTAGACGAAGTCGTCGAGCTCCTTCCTGCTGGGGAGCTCCCCGTTCAGTAGCAGGTACGCGACCTCGAGGTAGCTGGACTTCTCGGCCAGCTGCTCGATGGGGTACCCGCGGTACTCGAGGATGCCCTTGTCGCCGTCGATGAAGGTGATGGCGCTCCGGCAGTTGGCGGTGTTGAGGAACGCCGGGTCGTAGCCCATGAGCCCGAAGTCGTGGTCATCCACGCGGATCTGCCGCAGATCCGCCGTCTTGATGCACCCGTCCTTGATCGGAAGCTCGTAGGACTTGCCGGTGCGGTTGTCGGTGATGCTCAGCGTGTCTTTGGCCATGGCGTAAGGCGTCATTTCACCGGGGAGAGGCTCGATTCAACCAAAAAGAGTAGGCCCTTGTTCCAAGTTGCGGAGCCGTTGTCGCGTCCCGTATACCCCCCGACCGCCAGGGGTTTTGGCAATTCGGGAGGGCACCATGAGCAACCCCGTTCCGGCAGGTGAGAGAATCACGCTGTCCTCGGGAACACTGTCGGTCCCGGATCGGCCGGTCATCCCGTTCATCGAGGGTGACGGGACGGGCCGCGACATCTGGCGCGCATCGCAGGCGGTGTTCGACGCGGCGGTGGCGAAGGCCTACCGAGGGAAGCGCTCCATCGCCTGGATGGAGGTGCTCGCTGGCGAGAAGGCGTTCAAGGCCACGAAGAACTGGTTGCCCGACGAGACAATCGAAGCGTTCCGCACGTACCTGGTGGGGATCAAGGGCCCGCTGACCACGCCGATCGGCGGCGGCATCCGCAGCCTCAACGTGGCCCTGCGGCAGCTGCTCGACCTCTACGTCTGCCTGCGCCCGGTGCGCTACTTCAAGGGCGTGCCGAGCCCGGTGAAGGCCCCGGAGAAGGTGGACATGGTCATCTTCCGGGAGAACACCGAGGACATCTACGCCGGCATCGAGTTCGAGGCGGGCTCGGAGTCGGCCACGGCGTTCCTGGCGATGTTCCGAGAGCGCTTTCCGAAGGAGTTCAAGAAGATCAGGTTCCCCCAGGAATGCGGGATCGGCATCAAGGCCGTCTCCCGCGAGGGAAGCGAGCGGCTGATCCGCGCCGCCATCCGCTACGCCCTGGAGCACAGGCGGAAGAGCGTCACCTTCGTGCACAAGGGCAACATCATGAAGTTCACCGAGGGCGCCTTCCGGGGCTGGGGCTATGCCCTCGCCGAGCGCGAGTTCGGCGGCAAGGTCTACACCTGGGAGCAGTGGGAGGAGACCAAGGCCAAGAGGGGCGAGGAGGCGGCCAACGCCGAGCAGAAGGCGGCGCTCGCCTCGGGGAAGCTGCTGATCAAGGACGCCATCGCCGACATCACCCTGCAGCAAGTGCTGACCCGTCCCGACGAGTTCGACGTCATCGCCACCTTGAACCTCAACGGCGACTACTTGAGCGACGCGCTCGCTGCGCAGGTGGGCGGCATCGGCATCGCCCCGGGTGGGAACATCAACTACGTGACCGGGCACGCGGTGTTCGAGGCGACGCACGGCACCGCGCCGAAGTACGCGGACCTGGACAAGGTGAACCCGGGGAGCGTGATCCTCTCCGGCGACATGATGTTCCGGCACCTGGGGTGGAACGAGGCGGCGGATCTGATCGTCAAGGGAATGAACGGCGCCATCGGGGCGCGCACCGTCACCTACGACTTCGCCCGTCTGATGAAGGGCGACGGTCGGGGCGAGGTGAAGGAACTCAAGTGCTCGGAGTTTGGCCAGGCCATCATCCAGCACATGTGAAAGGCGGCGACGGAATCATGGGCGGCAAGCGGAAGATCGGACTCATCGGCGGCGGACAGATCGGCGGCAACCTCGCGCTCCTCGCGGTGCAGAAGCAGCTCGGCGACGTGGTGCTCTACGACATCCCCGCGGCCGAGGGTCTGGTGAAGGGGAAGGCTCTGGACATCAACCAGCTGGCGGCGGTGGACGGCTACGACTGCCGGGTCACCGGGACCACCGACTGGAAGGACGTGGCCGGCAGCGAGGTGGTGATCATCACCGCCGGCATGCCCCGGAAGCCGGGGATGACCCGGGAGGACCTGCTCGAGGTCAACCTCAAGATCATGAAGGACGTGGCGAGCAACGTGAAGGCCCACTGCCCGAACGCCTTCGTGATCAACGTGGCCAACCCGCTGGACGCGATGGTGTACGCGCTGTTCAAGATCACCGGGTTCAAGAAGCACCAGGTGGTCGGGATGGCGGGGGTGCTGGACACCGCGCGATTCAAGTTCTTCGTCGCCGAGGCGCTGAACGTCTCGATGCGGGACATCGAGGCGCTGGTGCTCGGCGGGCACGGGGACGACATGGTGCCGCTGCTCCGGCACGCGACGGTGGGCGGCGTCCCGCTGACCCAGATGCTCCCCAAGGACAAGCTGGACGCCGTCGTGGACCGGACCCGGAAGGGCGGGGGAGAGCTGGTGGCGCTGTACAAGACCGGCTCGGCCTACTTCGGCCCGGCGGGCTCGGCCATCGCCATGGCGGAGAGCTTCATCTTCGACCGGAAGCGGGTCCTTCCGGCGGCGGCGCTGCTCGAGGGGCAGTACGGGATCAACGGCTTCTTCATGGGCGTCCCGGTGCAGATCGGCTCGGGCGGGGTGGAGAAGATCATCGAGCTGGAGCTGAACGAGGCGGAGAAGGCCGAGCTGCAGAAGTCGTTCGCCTCGGTGAAGAAGACCGTGGACGAGGTGAAGCTATAGGACGCGTGGTCCGAGGGGGACCAGTGTCGCCGCCCCCCCCGGTCGAGGCGTTCCCCATGGGCCAGGAGGGCTCGCTCCTGAGCCGTCCGCCCGTGGATTCCACGGTCCGTGGCCGGATTCTTCTTGCCTCGCGCCTCCGGCTTCTGGAAGACAGGGCGACTCCTGTCCGCCATGAAAGCCCCTGATTTCCGGGAGACTCCGCCGATGGTCAGGTCCCGCCCCGGGAAGTAATCAGAAGAGTCGACAATGGCCGATGCCGCCACCACCGCCGATGCCGTCCGCGCGGACACCGGCGCCCCGGACGACCACTCCTTCCTCTGGCGCCGCGTGTTCGAGGACATGTCGGCCCTGCGCGGGCCCGCCCATGCCGGGAACTGGGGCTACTTCGTGCAGCGCCTCACCGGGCTCTTCCAGATGCGCTTCGGCGCCGTCGGCTGATTGCAGGGGGTCACATGGCGGAACCTCGATTCACGGTGGTGGGAGGCGGGCTGGCGGGGCTGATGACGGTCATCAAGCTCTGTGAGGCCGGCCACAAGGTGGACCTCCTGTCCTTCGTGCCGGTGAAGCGCTCGCACTCGGTCTGCGCCCAGGGCGGCATCAACGGCGCGGTGAACACCAAGGGCGAGGGTGACCACCCGGACATCCACGTCAAGGACACGCTGCGCGGCGGCGACTTCCTCGCCGAGCAGACCAGCGTCCGCGGCATGTGCTACGCGGCGCCCGGCATCATCTACCTGCTCGACCGGATGGGCGTGCCCTTCAACCGGACCGCCGAGGGGCTCCTCGACTTCCGCCGCTTCGGCGGCACGCTCCACCACCGGACCGCCTTCGCCGGCGCCACCACCGGGCAGCAGCTGCTCTACGCGCTCGACGAGCAGGTCCGCCGGTTCGAGGCCGACGGGCTGGTGGACAAGTACGAGTACTGGGAGTGGCTGGGCACGGTGAAGGACGAGTCCGGAAGGGTGGTGGGCAGCGTGGCGATGGACCTGCGGACCATGGAGCTCCGCGCGCTCCCCGCCGAGGCGGTGATGCTGGCCACCGGCGGCCCGGGCATCGTCTTCGGCCGCTCGACCAACTCGATCATCAACACCGGCACCGCCGCCGGCCGCGCGTACCTCGAGGGCACGATCTACGCCAACGGCGAGTTCATCCAGGTGCACCCCACCTCCATCCCCGGCGAGGACAAGCTGCGCCTGATGTCCGAGTCCGTCCGCGGCGAGGGCGGCCGGGTCTGGGTCCCGAAGAAGAAGGGCGACACCCGCGCGCCGATGAGCATCCCCGAGGACGAGCGCTGGTACTTCCTCGAGGAGAAGTACCCCAAGTACGGGAACCTGGTCCCCCGCGACGTCGCCACCCGGGAGATCTTCCACGTCTGCCGCGAGCTGAGCATGGGCATCGGCGGGCGCGACGGGGTGTACCTCGACGTCACCCACATCCCGGCCTCCACGCTCGACGCGAAGATCAAGGGCGTGATGGAGATCTACGAGAAGTTCGTGGGCGACGACCCGCGCCGCCATCCGATGGTCATCTTCCCCGGGATGCACTACTCGATGGGCGGGCTGTACGTGACCTTCGAGCCAGGCCCCAACCTCGAGCCGCTGGCGGGGAGCCCGAAGAACCAGGCCACCAACATCCCCGGCCTCTATGCCTCGGGCGAGGCGGACTACGCGTACCACGGTGCGAACCGCCTGGGCGCCAACTCGCTGGTCTCGTGCCTCTACGGCGGGATCCTCGGCGGGCCGGCGATGGTCAGCTACGCGAAGAACAACACCCGGAGCTCCACCGCCGTGCCGGCGCAGGTGTTCGAGGAGGCGAAGAAGCAGTGGGCCGAGCGCTTCGCCGGCATCGACCGGATGAACGGGACCGAGAACCCCTACGTACTGGCCAAGGAGCTGGGCGAGGTGATGACCGAGAACGTCACGGTCGTCCGCCGGAACGACCGGCTCCGCAAGACTCTGGAGAAGATCGAGGAGCTGAAGGACCGGTGGAAGCGGCTCAACGTGCTCGACCACGGACACAGCAGCAACCGCCCCCTGAGCTACGTGAACCAGCTCTGGAACATGTTCGCCCTGGGCGAGGTCATCACCAAGAGCGCGTTGCTCCGCGACGAGTCGCGCGGGGCCCACTACAAGCCCGAGTTCCAGCTCCCCGAGCCCAAGACCAGGGACCCGAACCAGGACCCCGACTGGATGCGCCTGTGGAAGGAGCGCCACCAGAAGTGGGCCAAGACCACCATCGCCCGGTGGACGCCGCAGGGTTCGGAGATCACCTACGAGCCCATCCCCACCCCCGTGCTCGACCCCGAGCCGCGCTGGTACGCCTGAGGAAGTGAACGACGCCATGGACGAAGCCACGCAGGCTGGAACGACCACCGGGAGCCGGGCGGGGGCCGGAGAGAAGTGGATCACCTTCCGCATCTGGCGGCAGGAGAGCGCCGGCAAGCCCGGCGGCTTCGAGGAGTTCCGGGTCCCCTACCGGAAGGGTGCCAACGTCGTCTCCTGCCTGATGGAGATCCAGCGGAACCCGGTGAACGCCGCCGGCGAGACGACCACCCCGGTGACCTGGGACGCTTCCTGCCTGGAGGAGGTCTGCGGCAGCTGCGCGATGAACATCAACGGGCGGGTCCGGATGGCCTGCTCGGCGCTGGTGGACAAGCTCGAGTGGCCCATCACCCTCGAGCCGATGCGCAAGTTCCCGATGGTCCGGGACCTCGCCGTCGACCGCAACCGGATGTTCGAGTCGCTGAAGACCGTGAAGGCCTGGATCGAGCTGGACGGCACGCACAACCTCGGCCCCGGCCCGCGGCAGAGCCAGAGCGACCAGGCCCAGCGTTACGTGCTCTCCACCTGCATGACCTGCGGGAGCTGCCTCGAGGCCTGCCCTCAGATCACCCAGGACAACGACTTCATGGGCGCCGCCCCCATCAGCCAGGCGCGCCTCTTCAACATGCACCCCACCGGCGCGATGCATGCCGACGATCGGCTCCACGGGCTGATGGGCCCCGGCGGCATCCAGGACTGCGGCAAGGCGCAGAACTGCGTCCGGGTCTGCCCCAAGGAGATCCCGCTCACCACCTCCATCGCGGCGATGAATCGCGAGGTGACCAAGCTCGTGGTCAAGGACCTGTTCTTCAAGGACGAGGAGAGCGAGGCCGCCGCCGGCGGCCCGGCCTAGTAGGTCAGGCCGAGGTCAGGGCGGCCCGCGTGCCACCACCCCTCTGCCCGGACGGGTGTCGAGCCCGGAAACGCGCCAGACGGGTGCCGCGGTGCGTTTCCCTCTTGCCTCGCCCCGGTTTCTGCGTGAGACATGCGCCCCCCCCCGGGGCGAACATCCCATGAAGATCCACGAGTATCAGGGCAAAGAGCTCTTCCGGAAGTACGGGGTGCCCACCCCCCGCGGCGTGCTGGCCACCACACCCGAGGAGGCCGAGAAGGCCGCGACCTCCCTGGGAACCCCGGTGGTGGTGGTGAAGGCGCAGATCCACGCCGGTGGACGGGGCAAGGGGGGCGGAGTGAAGCTCGCCAGGAGCCCCGCCGAGGCCAGGTCGCTGGCTGCCCAGATGCTGGGGATGATGCTCAAGACCCACCAGACCGGGCCCGAGGGCCAGAAGGTCAACAAGGTCTACGTGGAGGAAGGGCTCCCCATCGAGCGGGAGTTCTACCTGGGCATGACGCTCGATCGGGCCACCTCGCGCCTGTCGCTCATGGCCTCCAGCGAGGGCGGGGTGGAGATCGAGGAGGTCGCCGCCAAGCATCCGGAGAAGATTCTCCTCGAGTCCATCGATCCGGTGGTGGGGCTGGCCGACTACCAGGCCCGGAAGCTCGCCTTCGGGCTGGGCCTGAAGGGCGACAGCATCGGCAAGTTCGTGGTGTTCGCCCGGGCGCTCTACCGCTGCTACCTCGAGACCGACGCCTCGCTGGCGGAGGTCAATCCCCTGGTGCTCCTCAAGGACGGCTCGGTGGTGGCGCTCGACGCCAAGCTGAACTTCGACGACAACGCGCTCTACCGGCACAAGGACCTGGTCGCCTACCGCGACGTGGACGAGGAGGACCCGATCGAGGCGGCGGCCAAGGAGCACGACCTGGCCTACATCTCGCTCGACGGGAACATTGGCTGCATGGTGAACGGCGCCGGTCTGGCGATGGCGACGATGGACACCATCAAGCTGGTGGGCGGCCAGCCGGCGAACTTCCTCGACGTCGGCGGCGGGGCGAGCAAGGAGAAGGTCACCGAGGCCTTCAAGCTCATCCTCAGCTCCAAGGCGGTGAAGGCGGTCCTGATCAACATCTTCGGCGGGATCATGAAGTGCGACATCATCGCCGAGGGCGTGGTCGCCGCCGCTCGCGAGGTACACCTCAAGGTTCCGCTGGTGGTCCGGCTGGAGGGCACCAACGTGGAGCTGGGGAAGGAGATCCTCCGCAAGTCGGGTCTGCCGATCATCCCCGCGGACAACCTCCGGCAGGCGGCGGAGAAGGCCGTGGCCGCGGCCCGGGGCGAGAAGGTGTCATGAGCATCCTCATCGACCAGAACACCCGGGTGCTGATGCAGGGCATCACCGGCTCCGCCGGCTCGTTCCACGCCGGGCAGATGCTGGACTACGGCACGAAGCTCGTCGCCGGGGTGACGCCGGGCAAGGGTGGGACCGAGTTCCAGGACCGGGTGCCGATCTTCAACACCGTGTCCGACGCGGTGAAGCAGACCGGGGCCAACGTCAGCGTCATCTTCGTCCCCCCGCCGTTCGCCGGGGACGCGATCCTCGAGGCGGCCGACGCCGGGGTGCCGCTGGTCATCGTCATCACCGAGGGCATCCCGGTGATGGACATGGTGAAGGTGAAGCGGGCGCTCCAGGGCCGGCCGGTGCGGCTGGTGGGCCCCAACTGCCCGGGCGTCATCACCCCCGGCAGCAAGTGCAAGATCGGCATCATGCCCGGCCACATCCACAAGCCCGGTCGCATCGGAGTGGTCTCCCGCTCCGGGACCCTGACCTACGAGGCGGTCTTCCAGCTCACCCAGCTCGGGCTCGGCCAGTCGACGGCGGTGGGGATCGGCGGCGACCCGGTGAACGGGACCGACTTCGTCGATTGCCTGAGGCTGTTCAACGCCGACCCCGAGACCGACGCGGTCATCATGATCGGCGAGATCGGCGGCAGCGCCGAGGAGACCGCGGCGGCCTACATCGCCAAGGAGTTCAAGAAGCCAATCGCCGGGTTCATCGCTGGCGTCTCGGCGCCTCCGGGCAAGCGGATGGGGCACGCCGGGGCGATCATCGCCGGCGGCAAGGGCACCGCCGCGGAGAAGATCAAGGCGATGGAGGCGGCCGGCGTGCTGATGGCGCCGTCTCCGGCCGAGCTCGGCACCACCCTGCAGGCCGCGTTACAGCGCGGACGGCACTAGACGCGAAGGAACGGAACGGACATGGTCACTGAGCGCACCCTCTCCATCATCAAGCCCGACGGGCTGGAGAAGGGCATCATCGGGAAGCTCATCGCTCGCTTCGAGGAGAAGGGCCTCAAGCCGGTCGCGATGAGGATGCAGCACCTCTCGCAGCGGGAGGCCGAGGGCTTCTACGCGGTCCACAAGGCCCGGCCGTTCTTCAAGGACCTGGTGACCTTCATGACCTCGGGCCCGGTGGTCCTGATGGTGCTCGAGGGCGAGAACGCCATCGCCAGGAACCGGGAGGTCATGGGGGCGACCAATCCGGCCAACGCCGCGCCCGGGACCATCCGGAAGGACTTCGCCACCGACGTGGAGAAGAACACGGTACACGGCTCGGACAGCCCGGAGAACGCGAAGACCGAGATCGCGTACTTCTTCCGGGAGACGGAGATCACCCCGTACGCCTCGAAGCGGTAGGCGGGACACCGGCCTTTGGCGTCAAGCTGTCGCTAGCCCGGTTCGAGCGCCAGCCCGAAGCCGTCGCGCAACCCGCGCGCGCCCTCGACGGTGACGCGCAGGGCCCGGGTCCCCGCCTTGCGGCGGACCCAGCCGCGCTCCAGGAGACCCTCGGTCAAGCCAATCCCCAGCGGACCGGCCAGATGGTCCCGGCGCTCGGTCCAGTCGAGGCACGGGGTTCCCTCGAGCGCGGGTGCCGGCTCGAGCAGTCCCAGCGACTCGCCGGTGCGACGTCCAGCCGGGGTGAGGACAAAGCGGGCGCCCTCGCGGCGGACCAGCCGGCGGCGGAGCAGGGCGTCCAGAAGCCCCACTCCGACCTCGCCGGCCAGGTGGCGGTAGCAGGTGCGGGCACGCCGGAACGCCGCGTCAGCAGGGTCCAGGGTCGCCGCCCGCGCCGGTCGGGTGGTGAGGAGGGAGAGGCTCTCGAAGGCGTGGGCCACCGCGTCGCTCGCCAGCCGGTGGTACCGGTGTCGGCCATGCTGCTCGACCCGGAGCAGGCCACCCCGGGTCAGCAGCGCCAGGTGCTCGCTCCCGGTGGAGGGTGAGACGCGGGCGATCCGGGCCAGCTCCGTGGCCGGCCGGGCCTGCCCGTCCATCAGGGCGGAGACGATCGACACCCGCGCCGGCTCGGACAGCAGAGCGGCCGCGGCGGCGATGTCCAGGCGGCTGGCCGGGCGGAGGTCGTCCATGGCTCCGGGAGAGTAGCCCCGGGACCCATGGTGATGCTTCGGCCACCGCCGAACCGTTCTCAGGCCTCGGGGAAGTCGACCAGCCGGCCGCGCTCGCCGATCCAGCGCTTGCGGTCGAAGGAGGACTTGTTCTTGTTGCAAACCAGCTGGAAGGCAGTGGAGCCCCCGTGCTCGGCGATGAGCGTCGACCAGGCGAGGAAGATCTCCCAGAGTCGGAACCAGCGTTCGCCGTAGCTCTTCACCACCGCGTCCCGGTTCTTGAGCCAGTTGCGGTACCAGCGATCGATGGTCATCGAGTAGTGGATGCCGATGTTCTCCACGCTGTGGATCTCGAAGCCCGCCCGCTCGAGTTTGTTGCAGACGAAGCTGAGCGGCATCGAGGCGTCCGCGCCGGGGAAGACGTACTTGGACATGAACATGCCCCAGGTGAAGTCCTCGGCGGTCCAGTTCCGGCGCAGCCCGGCGATCTGGAGGAAGAGGACCCCGTCCTCCTCGAGCATGCTGTTCAGCTGGCGCATGAACTTCTGGAACTTCCGGATGCCGACGTGCTCGGCCATCTCCAGGACGGTGATCTTGTTCCACCGCTCCCGGGGGATGTCCCGGTAGTCCATGGTCAGGATCCGGGCGCGCTGCTGGAGGCCCCTCTGGGCGATGCGCTCCGTGCCGAACTCGGCCTGACGGGCGGCGAGGGTGACGCCGGTCGCGTCTGCCCCGTGCTTCTCGGCCATGTGGGCGACCAGGGTTCCCCAGCCGCAGCCGATGTCGAGCAGCCGCTCGCCGGGCTTGAGCTGGATCTTCTGTGCCACCACCTCCAGCTTCCGCCGCTGCGCCTCCTCGAGCGTGTCGGCCGGGCTCTCGAAGAACGCCGAGGTGTAGATCATGATGTCGCCCAGGAAGGCGTTGAAGAAGTCGTTCCCACGGTCGTAGTGACCGGTGACGGTCTTCCGGTCCGCAGCCTGGGTGTGGATCAGCACCGAGGGGATGAAGCCGCCGACGACGAACTTCATCTGCTCCCAGGTCATCCGGTAGTTGAGGACGTCCTCCTTGCGCCGGAAGAAGGCCTGCAGATCCCCGCTGACCTGGATCTCGCCTTTGACGTACTTCTCCACGAAAGCCGCCATCGGGAGCTTCTTCCCGTTGGGGCTGGCGAGGTCGATGTTGGGTGCGGCCGCGGAGGGCTGCAGGGCAGTGGTCATGGGTGCTCCAGAGAGGGGATGGGAGAAGAACGCGGCCGGACGCAGAGCAGACCGCCGAGGAGTCGCGCAGACTAGCAGCGTTCGCCTCTCGACGTTGTCTAAACTGTTCCCAGCCTACCCGACCGTCGCCCTAGAAGGCGAGCAGAATCAGCGGGGCGATTCCCCAGCTCTTGTATGGGGTATCGAGGATCGTGTCGTAGATCACGCTCAGCCCCAGGGCGAACGACTGGCTGAAGAAGAGGATGAACCCGGCCCCGCAGCGGAGCGCGAGCCCACCGGCTGAGTAGTCGTGGGGGCCTCCGACGTGCCCATACCCGATGCCGCCCTCGAGGTAGGGGCCAAAGTTGCCGAGCGGCAAGGTGACCCGCAGTCCGCCCAGGCCAGTGTAGACGTTCCAGTCGGAGCTCCAGCTGCCCTGGGCCATGAGTCCGGGACTCAGGATGACCGGGCCCAGGTCGAAGCCGTAGCCGCCCGCGAGGCCCAAGGTGAAGCCGGCGCTGCCGGTGGAGGGGATGAAGACGCCCGGGGCGATGATGAGGCGTGGCCCCACCGCGTAGCGACGGACGAGGCTGGGCTCCGGTGGGGGTGTCAGCTGCGGTGCGTCGGTCCCGACATCGGGCGCCGGAGCGGGCGCGGGCTGTGCCGCGGCGACCATCGACAGGAGCAGCAGGCATCCCGAGAGGCCCGTCCGGACGGTCGTTCGCATGGCGCGGGAGCCTGCCCCCGCGGGGCCAGGGGGGGCAATCTGAACGTTGTGCCAGCCGACCCGAAGGGCCAGAGTGGCCCCGGCGATGGACCCCGTGGCCCTTTTCATCCCTTGCTACGTGGACCAGCTCTACCCGGCGGTGGGGCTCGCCACGGCGAGGGTGCTCGAGCGGCTGGGGGTGAAGGTCGAGTTCCCCGAGGCCCAGACGTGCTGTGGCCAGCCCATGGCCAACGCTGGCGTCACCTCGCAGGCGGCGCCGCTGGCGCGCCATCACCTCGACGTCTTCGAGCGGTACTCCCAGGTGGTCTGCCCCTCGGGGAGCTGCACCGCGATGGTGCGGCACCACTACCACGACGTGCTCCCGGAGGATCCGCGGGTCGAGGTGGTGGGCGGCCGGACCTACGAGCTCTGCGAGTTCATCACCGACGTCCTCGGGATCCGCCGCATCCCGGGGAGCTACCCGCGCCGGGTGGGACTCCACCAGAGCTGCCACGGGCTCCGGGAGCTTCGCCTCGGGACGGGAACGGAGCGGATGGTGGAGCCGTGGAACAAGGTGCGCTCGCTGGTCGGCTCCCTGGAGGGCATCCAGCTGGTGGACCTCACCCGGCCCGACGAGTGCTGTGGATTCGGAGGGATCTTCGCTCTCGAGGAGTCGGAGGTGTCCGGGGCGATGGGCCGGGACCGCGTCGCCGACCACGCCAAGGCGGGCGCCGAGGTGGTGACCGCGGTCGACGTCTCCTGCCTGATGCATCTGGAGGGCATCGCCCGGCGCGGACGTTCACCGCTGCAGTTCCTTCACGTGGCCCAGGTACTGGACGAGGCGATGTCCCCCGGGAACCCAGCTCAGCGGGGACGCAGTCCGTGAGGCCATGGAAGGGGCTTCGGGCACTGGCAGGTCGCCCGGGGACAGCGCCAGGGAAGCGGCCCCAGGGTCTGACCGGCGCAGATGCGCCCGCACTGCTCGATCTCCCCAGGGCAGGGGTGGACCAGGGGCTCGGCCATCAGGGTGGCCGCGACCAGAACCCCGAGGATCAGCAGGGTGGCGACCAGGGCGACTCGGGCGTTCCGGCTCACGGTGTCGAGAATAGAAAGGCCAGGGTGCAGAGATGAACGCCCACGCGCGCGCTGCGTCGCCCCTGGTCCGGGACGAGGCCCGCCTCCACTGGCACGACGCGGCGGTGTGGAACATGCGTACCAAGCGCGATCGCGCCGCGCACGCCGTGCCCGACTGGGAGGCCCTGAGGGATTCCGCCTCGCGGATCAAGCTCCACACCCTCTCCCGGTTGCCGGAGTACCTCGAGGAGTTCGAGCGGAAGGCACTGGCGCTCGGCGCCCAGGTGCACTGGGCGGCCGATGCCGCGGAGCACAATGCCATCGTCCTCGGGCTGCTCCGCGACCGCGGCGTCACCCGGCTGGTGAAGAGCAAGTCGATGCTCACCGAGGAGTGCCACCTCAACGAGGTGCTCGAGCATGCCGGGATCGAGGTGATCGACACCGATCTCGGCGAGCGCATCGTCCAGCTCGCCCATGAGCCTCCCAGTCACATCGTCCTGCCCGCGGTGCACAAGAAGCGGGAGGAGATCGGCGAGCTCTTTCACCGCACCATCGGGACCCCTGCCGGACTCTCCGACCCCAAGCAGCTCACCGAGGCTGCGCGCCAGCACCTCCGCCAGAAGTTCATGGCCAGCCAGGCGGGGCTGACCGGGGTGAACTTCGCCGTGGCGGAGACCGGGGGGTTGGTGGTCTGCACCAACGAGGGAAACGCCGACCTCGGCGTGTCGCTCCCGCCGATCCACATTGCCTGCATGGGGCTGGAGAAGCTGGTGCCGAGAGCGACGGACCTCGCGGTCTTCCTCCGGCTCCTGGCCCGGAGCGGCACGGGTCAGCCAATCACCACCTATACCTCGCACTTTCACGGGCCCCGCCCCGGCGGGGAGCTGCACATCGTGCTGGTGGACAACGGTCGGAGCGCGCTGCTGGCCAGCGAGACCCACCGCCGGGCCCTGTGCTGCATCCGCTGTGGGGCATGCATGAACACCTGCCCGGTCTACCGGCGGAGCGGGGGGCACAGCTACGGGACCACGGTGCCCGGGCCCATCGGCTCGGTCCTCGCTCCGGCGGCGGACCCGGAGCGACACCGGGCGCTCCCCTTCGCCTCCAGCCTCTGCGGCTCGTGCAGCGACGTCTGCCCGGTCCGGATCGACATCCACGGCCAGCTGCTCGCCTGGCGGCGCGAGCTCGACGCGCGTGGGCTCACCCCGACGGCGAAGCGCTGGGGGGTGGGGGTCGCCAGCTGGGTCTTCCAGCGGCCCTGGCTGTACCGGCTGAGCGGGCGGATGGTTCGCTTCTTCGGGCGGCTCCTCCCGGCGGGCCTCCTGCGGCTGCTGTCCGGAGGCTGGGGCCGCCAGCGGGAGGTCCCGACGCTCCCCGCCAGCAGCTTCCGGGAGCAGTGGAGGCGCCGTGCGAACTAGCCGGGAGAAGGTGCTGGAGCGCCTCCGTGAGGCCCGTCTCCCCCCGCTGCCGTTGCCCGAGGTTCCAGCCTCGCCGGTGCAGTTCGAGGACCTGCCGGCGCGCTTCGCCCAGAGCGTGGTCGACGTCGCCGGTTCCTGCATCCGGGTCGCCGGGCTGGCCGAGGCCGCCGCGGCGGTCCGCGCGCTCCCGGTGGCCCAGTCGGCCCGGCAGATCGTCTCGCTGCTGCCCGAGGTGGTCAGCGGCACCCTGGCCATCGACTCGGTGGACGATCCCCACGTGCTGGAGGGGGTGGACCTGGCGGTCGTCCCCGGTGAGTTCGGGGTGGCCGAGAACGGGGCGGTGTGGCTGACCGACGCGGTGTTGAAGCAGCGGCGGGCGGTGCTCTTCGTCACCCAGCACCTGGTCCTGGTGGTCCCGGCGCGCGAGCTGGTGCACACCCTGCACGAGGCCTACGGGCGCATCCTCCTCGGCGCGCCCGGCTTCGGCCTCTTCATCGCCGGTCCCTCGAAGACTGCGGACATCGAGCAGGCGCTGGTCATCGGCGCGCACGGGGCGCGGTCGACCACGGTCGTCCTCGTCGGCTGAAGGTTGTCCAGACCGTCGGCTGGTCGCCCGGGCGATTGAGAGCCCCGGTGCGCAGCGGAGTGACTGAGGAGTCTCCGGTGCCTCGAGGTGCCGGCAGCGAGGGAGCGATGAAGACCGGACGGTTGGAGGCCTTCAGCGACGGCCTCAGTCCGAGCTCGCACGGGCGGTGGGGCACACGCTCAAGGAGAAGCTCTCGCCGCTGGCCTGCGCGGTGGGCATCGCGCTGGCGTTCGTCCATCCCTGGCTGGCGGATCTGATGTACGTGGGCGTGGCCCTCGCCTGGATCGTCCCCGACCGGCGTATCGAGGCTGGGCTCCGCGCGCGTTGATCTTCGCTGGCCCGGGGGCTGCACTCACTGCATGCCCGGAGCGCCCGGGTGATCTTCGTCGACCCGGGCTCGCTCGCTCCAGAGCAGAATAGGCCCGGGGCACGCACCGCGACGCTCCGGGGGAGGACGCCACCGATGAGGGCAGCATCGACCCGTCTCGTCTGCGCCGCCGTGCTCGCCGCCGCCGCGCTCACCGCGTGCAAGGGCAAGCCCTCCGCGTCCGGGCAGACACCGCTGCAACCCCTGCCCCCACCGCCCGTGCTCGCCATCGCGCCCGAGGCGCTCCCCTCGGCCGGACTCACCGTCGTGGCCGCCCGCCCGCACGAGGTGGTCGGAGCGGACGCACGCCCCACCATCACCTTCTCCCGGCCGGTGGTGGCGCTGATGTCCATCGAGGAGCAGAAGACGCTCCCGCCCCCCGCCTCGATCAGCCCGGCGGTGGAGGGCGAGTGGCGGTGGATCGGCTCGGCCAGCGTGGAGCTCGTCCCCAGGGCGCCGCTGCCGTTCGCCACCCGCTTCACCGTGACCGTCCCGGCCGGGCTCAAGGGCGTGGACGGCTCGGCGCTCAAGGAGGCCTACAGCTGGTCCTTCGACACGCCCGCCCCCAAGCTCGAGTCGGCGACGCCCGCCGGCCAGTGGCGGTGGCTGAAGCCGTCGCAGGACATCGTCCTGGTCTTCAACCAGGCGGTGGTCGAACCCGGGAAGTCCATCTCTCTGCGGGTGGGCAACGAGGGTACGTCCTGGCCCATCAGCGTGACCACCCGGGCAGCGCCAGTGGCGTCCGAGGAGGTGGAGCGCCCGGGACGCAGCCTCTTCCCCAGCCGACGCACCGAGGTGACGGTGAAGCTGGGCAAGCCCCTGCCGCTCGCCACCGAGCTCGAGCTGGTCGTGGCGACCTCCCTCCGCGCGAAGGAGGGGCCGCTCACCCTGGACCAGGACGTCCGCCTGCCGTACCGGACCTACGGGCCGGCGCGCATCGAGGACGTGCACGCCTGCCATGGGGGCTACGACTGCCCGTTCGGTCCGCTGATCATCGAGAGCACGAACCCGCTCGACGTCGCCTCGCTCAGGTCGCACCTCAAGATCCAGCCGGCGGTGGAGATCGACTGGGACCACGCCGGGAGCCACGACCCCTCCGGTGACCGGAGGAACCCCTACACCGCCGTGCCCGGCAAGTTCCGGCCGGGGACGACCTACGCCATCTCCATCGCCTCGGGCCTGACCGACGCCTTCGGGCAGACCGCGCCGGCGGCGAAGGGACAGATCCGCACCGACGACCTCCGTCCCGAGTACGAGCTGGGACCGGACGTCGCGCTCCTGGAGGCGAAGGGCGACGGCGCGCTCCCGGTGCGCTTCACCAACGTGACCTCGCTCGACGTCCAGGTCTGGCCGCTCGGGCCGGCCGAGCTGGCGCGCTTCCTCGGCACCCGTAACGCCCAGTCGGCCCCCGGGGGACAGCCGGTGACCACCTCGCTCGACCTGGAGGGCACGCACAATCTCCCCGGAGTTCGCCCGGTGAAGGTCCGCGAGCTGATCGCCGGCAGGGGCACCGGGCTCTTCCACCTGGTCACCACCGCCCCGGAGATCAGCGCCAAGCACACCTGGCAGCGGACCCAGCGGGTCACCGGGCAGATCACCGACCTCGCCGTCCACACCAAGCTCGGGGCGACCTCGGGCATCGTCTGGGTCACCCGGGTGTCGGACGGCACCGTGGTGCCGGGGGCGGCGCTCTCGCTCTACGACGGCGACGGCGCGGTGAAGTGGCAGGGGAAGACCGACGCCGATGGGCTGGCGCGCGTTCCCGGCCTCTCCTCGCTCCTCGGCCCACGCAAGGGCCCGCGGCGTCAGCGCGACCTGGACGGCGGGCCCGGGTTTGCGCTGGTGGCCGCCGCACTCGACGGGGACACCGGAGTCACCCTCGCCGACTGGTCGGGCGGCTTCGGGCCCTGGGCCTTCGGGGTGGAAGGGGCGTGGGACGGGAAGCGGCCGCAGTCGATGGGGTTCGCCACCGCCGAGCGCGGCATCTACCGTCCGGGGGACACCGTCTTCGTCAAGGGCATGCTCCGCTACCGCCGGCTCGGCGTGGTGACCACGCCGGCCAAGGGGACGCAGGCCGACGTCACGGTGACCGACTCGCGCGGCAAGGCGATCTGGTCGCGGAGCGTCCCGCTCAGCGACTACGGCACCTTCTCCGCGGAGGTGCCGATCGATCCCGGCGCCCCGCTCGGAACCTACTTCGTCCGGGCGCTCGCCGAGGTCACCTCGGACCGCGTGTCCACCAGCGCCATGTTCCGGGTGGAGGAGTACCGGCCGCCGCAGTTCAAGGTGGACGTCACCACCCCGTCGGCGGAGGTGATCTCCGGGCAGCCGCTGCAGGGCCGGGTGCTGGCCCGCTACCTCTTCGGCGGCGCCATGCCAGGCGCCACGGTCCGCTGGACGGCGACCCGAACCACCGAGGACTTCCAGCCGCCCGACAACCCCGGCTTTGCCTTCGGCATCGCCACCTGGGAGTGGAGCGACGACATGCCGGGGTCCAGCACCGAGGTCATCGGCGCCGGCGAGGGCAAGACCGACCCCCAGGGCGTGCTGGAGATCGCCGCCGGCCAGGTGGAGACACCGGGCGGACGCAGCTCCCGCGTCACCCTGGAGGCCGAGGTCGCCGACGTCAACCGCCAGCGCATCGCCAACCGCGCCGAGCTGCACGTGCACCCCGCCGCGCTCTACGCCGGCATCCGGCAGCGGAACGTCGAGGGGTTCGCCGAGGTGGGGAAGCCGGTGTCGCTGGAGGCGGTGGCAGTCTCCCCCGAGGGCAAGCGCCAGAAGGCGGAGGTGAAGGTCACCGTCCTCCGGCGGGACTGGAAGTTCGTGCGGAAGAAGACCGCCGGCGACCGCTGGGAGACGCTCAGCGAGCCCGTCGAGGAGCCGGTGGCGACCTGCACTGCCAAGGTCGAGCAGGTGCCCGGCGCGTGCACCTTCACCCCGAAGGCGCCGGGCCTCCACGTGGTGCAGGCCGAGGTCGTGGACGCGCAGAAGCGCACCCAGACCACGCGGAGCTCGCTGTACGTCGTCGGCGAGGGGTGGGTCTCGTGGCAGCGCAACGATTCGGACCGCATCGACCTGGTCACCGACAAGGCGGTCTACGACGTCGGCGAGACGGCGAAGGTGCTGGTGAAGAGCCCCTTTCCCTCGGCCGAGGCGGTGCTCACCGTGGAGCGCGAAGGGGTGAGCTCGGCCCGGCACCTCAGGCTCAAGGGGGCGGCGACGACGGTCGAGGTGCCGGTCGGGGAGGGGGGCATCCCGGACGTGTACGTGGGCGTGGTGCTGGTGCGCGGGCGGGTTGCTCAGCCCGACGGTCCGGAGAGCGGGGAGGACCCCGGGCGCCCTCAGGTCCGGGTCGGCTACGCGAAGCTGAAGGTGGAGAAGAAGAGCAAGCGCCTCGCGGTGGAGGTCACGCCGGAACGCACCCAGTACCGGCCGCGGGAGAAGGTGAAGGTGGCGCTCCGGACCAGCGACTGGAAGGGCGCCCCCGTGCCGGCCGAGGTCGCCGTGTGGGCGGTGGACGAGGGTGTGCTCCGGCTCACCGGGTACGAGCCGCCGGATCCACTGGACGCGCTCCAGCCCGAGCGCGGCCTCTCGGTGCGCATCGGCGAGCCGCTCATCCACCTCGTTCGCCGGACGGTCTATGCCGACAAGGGGATGAGCAGCGGAGGCGGCGGTGGCGCCGAGGGCGGCGGCGGCATCCGCTCGCGGTTCAAGACCACGGTGCTCTTCGCTCCGGCGGTGGTCACCGGCGTGGACGGGCGGGCCGAGGTCGAGTTCACGCTCCCCGACAACCTGACCACCTACCGGATCATGGCGCTGGCCATCGACCGGGGCGACCGCGGAGGGAAGGGCGGGAGCAGCATCCAGGTGGCCAAGCCGCTGCTGGCGATGCCGGCGCTCCCCCGGCTCGCCCGGGTGGGAGACACGGTGGAGGCCGGGGTGGTGGTCCACGCGCCGTCGGGGAAGATCAAGGAGGTCGAGGTCTCCGCCACCGCCAGCGGCCCCTTGAAGCTCCTGGGGGAGACGAGGCGCACCGTGGCGCTGCCCGAGGGGAAGCCCCGCGAGGTGCGCTTCCGCTACCTGGCCGAGGGCTCGGGGGAGGCGGTGCTCCGCTTCGCGGTCAGCGGCGGCGGCGAGCAGGACGCGGTGGAGCAGCGGCTCCCGGTCCGAATCCCCACGCAGATCGAGGCGGTGGCCCTCGCCGGCGAGACCAAGGACACCGCGCGCGAGCAGCTCTCCACGCCCGCCGGCGTGCGTCCGGACGTGGGCGGCCTCGAGGTCACGATGGCCTCCACCGTGCTCGGGGGCTACGGCGAGGCGATGCGGCAGCTCGTCGACTACCCGTACGGCTGCCTGGAGCAGATGTCGTCGCGGCTCGTCCCCTTCGTCGCGCTCCGCGAGCTGCACGGGGTGTTCAAGCTGCCCTGGAGGCCGGAGAGCGCCCGCGGCTGGGTGGGGGAGGACGCCATCGCCCGCTGGGGGACGACCGACCCCGACGAGGTGGCGGCCAAGACGGTCAAGGCCATCGAGGCGCTGCAGCATCACGACGGCGGCTACGGCTACTGGAGCTCCGACAGCTGCAGCTCGCCGCACGGGTCGGCCTACGCCGTCCTCGCGCTCGGCCGGGCGGCAGAGGTGGGCTACCCGGTGGACCGCGACGGGCTCCGCAGGGGGCAACAGTTCCTGGCGAAGGTGGCGGCCGGCAGCGTGGCCACCTGTTCGTGGTGGTCGCGCGAGGTGGACCCGGGGACGCGGGCGTTCGCGGTGTACGCGCTCGCCCGGACGAGGGCCCCGCAGGCCTCGAGCGCCTCGGCCCTGTTCGCCCGCCGCGCAGAGCTTCCCTTCTACGGCAAGGCGATGCTCGCGGACGCCCTGTGGGTCGGCGGCGGCGACCGGGCTGCGGCGAAGGCGCTGACCACCGATCTGCTGGACCGGGCGAAGGAGACCTCGGGCACCCTCCACCTCGAGGAGATGAGCGGTGTCAGCTACCAGTCCGACTGGTCGAGCGACCTGCGGACCACCGCCATCGCCCTGCAGACCCTGGTGAACGTCATGCCCGACCATCCCTACGTCGGGAAGATGGCCCGTTACCTCGTCCAGACCCGTGGTCCGGATGGCCGGTACAAGACCACCCAGGAGTCTGCCTTTGCGCTGATGGCGCTGACCGAGGTGGTGCGGACGCGGGAGAAGGATTCACCGGACTTCGTCGCCAGGGTGCTCATCGGCGGAAAGCAGGTGGCCGACTCGGAGTTCCGCGGCCGGAGCATGGAGGTCCGCCGGACGGTGCTCCCGATGAAGGAGCTGCCGCAGCTCGGGAAGTCGGCGGCCTTCGAGTTCCTGCGGGACGGGAAGGCCGGCATGCTCTCCTACACCGCGGTGCTGCGCTATGCGCCGGCGGAGATGCCGCGCACCGCGCTCGAGCGCGGGCTGGTCGTCCAGCGGTGGATCGAGCCGTACTCGGGCGGCGGTCAGCTCCAGGCCGTCAAGGCGGGCGAGCTGGTGAGGATCAAGGTCCGGGTGGGCACACCGGCCGCCCGGACCAACGTGGCGCTGGAGATTCCGTTCCCCGCCGGGCTCGAGGCCGTGGACACCACGCTGGCCACCACCGCGCGTCTGTCTCGTGGAGAGCCCTCGGCCGACACCGAGACGGACGAGATGCAGGATGCGCGGGAGGCGGGGGTCCCGGCCTGGGTGCTCGGCTTCTGGAACCCGTTCAACCACACCGAGCTGCGCGACGACCGGGCGCTGTTCTTCTCCAACGAGCTGCCCCCGGGCGTGCACACCGTCTCGGTCGTCGCCCGGGCGACGACTCCGGGCGACTACCTCCTCGTCCCGGCCCGGGCGGAGGCGATGTACGCCCCCGAGGTCTTCGGCCGTTCGGAGGGGAGCAACTTCCAGGTCCTCGAGGAGGGGAGCGTCGCGGCCCGCTGAGGGGCGACGGCCCGCGCCCGGTGGGACCCCCCGAGAAGCAGACCAGTTTTTCCAGTCAGCCGCGTTTTTCCAGAACGAGGTCTCTGAGACCTCGTCTGGGGGTGGTCGCCGCCGGGGCGGTCGCGCTGGGGTTGCTGACCCTCGTCGCCTGGCCCTTGCCGGCCGGACTGCTCGACCGCGCCGGCACGCTGAGCGTCCGGGTGCTCGACCGCGACGGCCAGCTCCTCCGGGAGGTCCCCTCGCGCCGGGACTCGCGCAGCGTCTCGCTCCCGCCGGATGCGCCCGTGCCCGCGGTCCTGCGCGACGCCTTCATCGCCTCGGAGGACCGCCGCTTCGAGTGGCACCCCGGCGTGGACCCGCTGGCCATCGCCCGCGCCACGGTGAGCAACCTCCAGGCCGGCCGGGTGGTGAGCGGTGCCTCGACGCTCGCCCAGCAGCTCGCACGACTGCTCGTCCCCCGCCGGCGGACACTCGCCGGGAAGGCGCAGGAGGCGCTCTGGGCGCTCCGGCTCTCGGCCCACCTGCCGCGCGAGGACCTGCTCCGGGCCTACCTGGACCGGGTGGCCCTCGGACACGACCTCGTCGGCGTGGAGGCCGCAGCGCAGGCCTACTTCGGTCGGCCGGCGAGCACCTTGTCGGCAGGACAGGCAGCGCTGCTCGCGGCCATCGCCCGCTCCCCCGCCCGGGTGGACCCGTGGCGGGACCCCGACCTCGCCCGGCGGGCGATGCGCGAGGTGCTCCACCGCATGCGCCGCGCCGGACGCCTCGACCCCGAGCTGGAGCGCCTCGCTGCCGGCGCGGACCTGGACGTCGTTCCGGCGTCACGGCCGTTCGGCGCCCCCCATCTGGTGGTCGACCTCGCCGGAAAGCTCGAGACCCTCGGGCTCGGACGCGCGGTGGAGGTGCGGACCACCATCGACCCGGCGCTCCAGGCCGACGTCGAGCGCACGGTGCGCTCGGAGCTTGCCGCAGATCCCCGCCTCGGCCAGGCCGCGGTGCTGGTGGTGGACAACGGCTCGGGCCAGGTGCTCGCCTACGTCGGTTCGGCGGACTTCCTGGACGACGCCCACGAGGGTCAGAACGACGGGGTCCGTGCCCGCCGCCAGCCCGGGAGCGCGCTCAAGCCGTTCGCCTACGGGCTGGCGCTGGCCAGCGGCTGGACGCCGGCCTCGGTGCTCAGCGACGTGGACCTCGAGGTGGGCGCGGCCGGGGGCGCGTGGCTCCCCCGGAACTACGACCGGCGCCAGCACGGGCCGGTGCGCCTCCGGGCCGCGCTGGCCAACAGCTACAACGTGCCCGCGGTGGAACTCACCGACGCGCTCGGTCCCGAGCAGGTGCTCGAGGTGCTGCGTCAGGCGGGCTTCACCTCCCTCGAGGCCAGCGCCGAGCACTACGGCGCCGGGCTGGTGCTCGGAAACGGCGACGTCTCGCTCTGGGAGCTTGCCCGGGCGTACCGTGGGCTCGCCCGGGGGGGCGTGGTCGAGCCGCTCCGGCTGGTGCGCACGGCGACGGACTCGCTCGGCGAGCGGGTCGAGGCCAGCTCCGAGCTCGCTCCCCGCCGATTCCTGCCGCCCGACACGGTGGCACTGCTGACCGACCTCCTCTCCGACGAGACGGCGCGCGCGCCGGCGTTCGGCCTGGACAACGCCCTGCGGCTGCCGTTCCCGGTGGCGGCAAAGACCGGCACCAGCCGCGCCTACGTGGACAACTGGACCGTCGGCTTCACCGGCGAGCGGACGGTGGCGGTCTGGGTGGGGAACTTCGATGGCCAGCCGATGCAGCGGGTCTCCGGCATCACCGGGGCGGGGCCGCTCTTCGCCAGGGTGATGCGCCGGGCGATGGCCGGGGTCCGCCCCGCGCCCCTCGTGGACCGGGCGCGGTTCGAGCGGGTGCGGATCTGCCCGCTCTCGGGGCACCGGGCCGGTGACGCCTGCCCGGGCTCGTACGAGGAGGTCTTCCTCCCGGGCACTGCCCCGGCGGAGCCGTGCGCGATGCACCGGATGGCGGGCGGACGAAGGGTCCTCGCCCTCGATGCCCGGTACACCGGATGGGCCGAGCGCGAGCGGCTGGAGGTAGGGGCCGGGGCGATCGGCGACGGGCCGCCGGGCTTCATCACCCCGCGCGACGGGGACGAGTTCCTCCTCGAGGCGGGCGTGCCGGTGTCGTCCCAGACCATCCCAGTGCGTGTCCGGGGCGCCGGCGAGCTCCAGGTGGATGGATCGCCGGCTCCGCTTGACCCGCTCGGGCGCACCCGGCTCGCCCTGACGGCCGGCGTCCACCGCCTCGAGCTCCGGGAGGCGACGGGAGTCGCGCCGCTGCGCAGGATCGAGATCCGCGTCCGCGGCGGAGACGGATGGCCGCGGGAGGCCCACCGGAAGTGAGCCCCCCCGGGTCCTTGCCCGCTGCCCGCCGTGCGCTACTTCACCAGCACCACCATCTGCGTCGTGGCGCCGGAGTCCACACTGGTCGTGCCGACCAGCAAGCGCCCGCCAGCGGAGAGCGTCCCCTGGAAGCCGGTGTCTCCGCTGATGGTGACCACGCCCTCGGGGCTGACCGTCACCGGGACCGGATCGCTGCTCCCCGAAGAGGGCGCGAGCTCGATCAGCGTGGCGACTCCCGCAGCCACCGTCGCCTTCCCACGAGTCCACTCGGCGATGGTGTCGGGCTGGTACTCGAGTTGCCGGAGGCTCCAGGTGCCGTCGAGCGCGGTGGCCGCGACGCCCGACGAAGCTCGCTGGAGGATGAGCAGGGTGTGCTCAGCGCCGTCGGTCGTCGTCGCCACGAGCGCGTTGCCGTCCGGTGAGAGCGTCCCCCGGAATGACGGGTCGCCGCCGAGGGTGACTGTCCCATCGCCGGACACCGCGGCCACCCCGTCGAGCCCCCCGGGGGTGTCGTGCGCCGGGTCGCTGGTCTGGAAGGTTCCGGAGACGACGGACAGCCCGAGCTGTGCGTCGATGGTCAGCCTGCCCCGGGCCCAGCTCCCCCGTCCGCCCGTGCTCTCGGCGCTCCCGATGCCCTTGAACCGGTGGAAGTCGAAGACGCCGACCAGCTCGCTCCCGGTCCGTCCGCTCGATTGCCTCACCAGGACCCCGAGCGTCTGGCCCAGGGGGTCGAAGGTCGCGGTCCACGCCACCAGGTCCTTGCGGCTCCCCATCGCCCCCAGGAAGTCGCTCTGCGCCATCTGGAGCATTCCCCCCGGGGTCAGAGTCAGCAGCACCGCGGGTGGATACCCGAGGGGAACGCTGGCCTCCACGGCCACGAACGACGCCATCCCGTCCGACGCGACGTCGACCGTCGCCCGGAGCCACTCCACCGTCGCCGGCGTCACCGCGATGGCGTGCAGGGCCCACCGGCCGGTGAGGTCCGCCGAGCCAAAGACGATGCTCCCCGCTGCCAGGTCCGCAGGGATGGTGCTGGAGCGGCCAGCCGCCGAGACCCCATTGGCGTAGAGAGGGTTCTTCGAAGGAAGTGCGTTTCCCGAGCTGGTGTCGACGAATCCGAGGTCGATCGTTCCGGGCTCGCTGAGCTTCAGGAGGTTGATGGTCGCCGAGGCGTCGGCGAAGAGCGGATAGACGCGCTGGTTCGCGCTCCCCTCGTTCTCCAAGAGGAAGAGAGCGTAGATGTGGCCCGTGGTGAGGGTGAGCGAGAAGCTCTTCGGGACGGTGCTGCCGGTGGCCACGGCCAAGGTGCGCCCCCCGGTCTCGTCGTAGGCCGCGACGCTGGTTCCAGTGACCGTTCCGGTGAGGACGACGCTCCTCGAGCCCTGGTTCCCATTCCCACCGCCTCCGCAGGAGAGCAGCGCGAACTCCAGGGCAGCGAGGGCAAGGAAGAGTGGACGCGCCATGGCACACCTCCGCTCGCCCGCCAGAGAGCAAGGGGCGTTCCATGCAGCAGATCTCGTGATTCTCGATGCCTGACGCGGCGACACGCGCAGCCCTTGCGCGCTTTCCTTCAGCGCGGGGCCGTCGGAGGAGGCGCAGGCAGGTGGAGGTGGCCGAGGGGCCGAACGGCGGCGCCACCTCCTGGCCGTCCGCCGAGACCACCGCGGGCGCACGCGAGCGAGCTGGTCGGATGGCCGCCTTGGAGGACGACCACCCGCCTCGCTCAGACTCGGGGAACCCCCACCATGTCAGCTGGCAGCAGATTCCCGAGGACCAGGAAGAGGAACGGGAAGCCCATCAGGCAGAGGAAGCACGCCACGGCGCACCGCACCCGCGCCCAGCTGCGGAACTCGGTCCGGTCGATCTGGATCATCATGGCCACTTCCTCCTTTCTGAACAGGCAGTTCCTGTCGCCCATGCACCCTCGGACGTTGCAGCCGCCATGCCGGATCCACGTTCGTGAAAATACGGAGGAGTCGGCCCGGGCGGTGTGACCTCCACGTCCACCCCGAGCCGAGCCTTTGTTGCGTGTCAGGCAAGCGCTCAGCGCTGCGCCGCCGGAAGATCCCGCAGCACGTCAAGGTGCCCGAGGGTTCGGCCGAACATCAGCGCCGCCTCCTGGCCGTCCGGTGAGAGGACCACCTGGGCGGTGCCCAGCCAGCTGGTGGGCTCGCCAGGCCCGAGGCTCCGCTCCTCGTTGACCTGGCCGCGCTGGACGTCGATCCGGAGGAGCCGGGCCAGCGGACCGGCGCGGTCCCGCCACAGGTGAACCAGGGCTGGCCGTCGCGGGCCCACCCGCGGGGGATGGCGTCCAGGGCGAGCCCCGGGACCGTCAGCGGCTTTCTGTCCTCGAGCGAGACGAGCAGAGGCTGCATCACCGGATCCAGCGCGGCGGCGGTCCGGCCGTCCGGCGAGACGTAGATGATCTGCCGGGACGGCAGCGGCACGTCGGACAGCTGGCCCGAGCGACTGGGCCTCGGGGCTGCCGGAGGGCCGAGCGTGGAACTCCTCGGGCCCGTTCTCGCGGCCTGGCCCGCAACGGGAGCGGGGCCACCGACACACCCGTGTCCGTGGCCCCGCGTGCTGGATTCCCGGGTGGCGAAGCCTCAGCGGCTCGACGGCGACATCGCCAGGAGGGCCTCGTCCGCGCCCGGCCCGACGTCCAGACCGGCCTGGGCAACGTGCACCGAGCCGGGCACCGACTCGGTGATGGAGGGGGCCACGGCGGTCTCGGCGGGCTGCACGTCCGCCAGCGCCAGAGCGATCGGGAGCCCCATCACGCAGAGGAAGCCCGCCGCCACGCTCCGCACCCGCATCCAGCTGCTGTTCTCGGTCCGCTCGATCTCGGTCATCATGGCCTGCTCCTCCGTGCCGCCGTTGCCCCTGGCGGCCGACGGACCCAGACAGGTGCAGCCGCGGTGCCGGGCCTAACGGGCTGGAATCACAAGATTTCCACTCCGCTTTGGTCGCGCGTGGCTCTACAGGGGCCTCCGGCTGTTGCCGGCGAGGCAACATGTCCGCCGGGCTTGGCTCAAGGAGTGGCCGATGTCGGAGAACCGGCTCTTGTACCTCGCGGAGGCGGACGTGCGCGCCGCAGGGCTGCCGATGCCCGAGCTCATCCACGCCCTCGAGACCGCCTTCCGTGACCTGGGAGAAGGCCGGGCGCAGGCGCCGGCGAAGATCGGCGTGCAGCCGTCGGCGGGCTCCTTCTTCCACGCCATGCCGGCCCTGTGGCCGGGCGCATCCGTCGCGGCGGTGAAGTGGGTGGGCTCCTTCCCGGGGAACCGGAGCCGTGGCCAGCCGAGCATCTCCGCGCTGCTGCTGCTGAGCGACCCGGACGACGGTCGGCCCCTGGCGGTCATGGACGGCCGCTGGCTCACCGTGCGGCGCACGGCGGCGTGCTCGGCGCTCTCCGCACGGTTCCTCGCCCGGCCGAAGGCGCGGAGCCTCGGGGTGCTGGGCTGCGGGCTCCAGGCGCGGGCGCACGTGGAGGCGCTGCGTCGTGTCCTGCCCCTCGAGCAGGTGAAGGCCTTCGACCGTCACCCGGAGCGGGCGGCCGCGTTCGCCGCCGAGGTCACGCGAGAGCACGGCCTCCAGGCCAGCGCGCATGCCTCGGTGCAGGAGGTGGTAGAGGGCATGGAGGTGGTCCTCACCGCCGGGGCCATCGCCTCGCTGGCCAATCCACCCATCGGCGCCGGATGGCTCGCGCCGGGAGCCTTCGGCTGCAGCATCGACTACGCGAGCCCGTGGAGCGTCGGGGCGCTCCGGGAGCTGGACCTCGTCTGCACCGACGACCGGGCGCAGCTCGAGGCGGCGCGGAAATCGGGACCGGTGGCCCGGCTTCCGCCCGTGCACGCCGACCTCGCCGAGCTGGTCACCGGGCGCAGGGTGGGGCGGAGCACCGATGCCCAGCGGACGATGGCCTGCAACCTCGGGCTCGCGCTCGCGGACGTGGCCGCGGCGTCGGTGGTGGTCCGGCGCGCCCGGGAGGCAGGACTGGGGACACTGCTCCCTCTGTGAGCGCTCCGGCGCGCCGCCCGCGGGCGTCTACTCGCCCCAGGGAGAGGTCACCAGCAGCGCTTCGTCCGAGCCCGGCCCGACGTCGCCTCCCGCCGCTGCCTCGTGCATCGCGGGAGGCACCCACCCGGTCGAGAAAGAGCTCGCCTCCGACGGCCGCGCGGGGTGAACGCCCGCCGTCGCCAGGGTGACGAGCCCCGTCACGCACACGAACGCCACGAACACGTTCCGCACCCACCTCCACCCTTCACTCTCGTTCTCCATCGCTGCTCCTCCGGCAAGGGCGCCGTTCCAATCCGGTCGCCGTCGTGCGGGGGGGGGCTGCAGGGCCGGTGCCTGGTGCAAGTGCCCGGGTTGAGCGCAGGCTCAACACCGTCGTGTGACGTCGCAGGCTGCATCCGCCCGAGGATGTCGCCGTGCCGGCAACCGCACGCGCGGTGAGGCACCCTTCCGGAGGTCGTGTCGGCAGAAGCAGGTCGGTGGGGGGGAACCGGGGAGCAGGCGTCAGAGCGGCCGGTGCAGCACCCGCGACAGCTCGCCGATGATGCCGCGGCGGAACGCCAGCACGCAGACCACGAACAGCGTACCCTGCACCACCGTCACCCAGCCGCCGAGCTGGGCGAGGTAGCTCTCCACGCAGACGATCACCACCGCGCCGACGATGGGGCCGAACACCGTCCCCAGGCCACCGAGCAGCACCATGAGGATCACCTCGCCCGAGGTTCCCCAGTGGACGTCGGTCAGCGAGGCGAGGTGGAAGACGATGGACTTGGTGCCCCCGGCCAGCCCGGAGAGCGCCGCCGAGAGCACGAAGGCGATCAGCTTGTACTGGTCGGACTTGTAGCCGAGCGACACCGCCCGGGGCTCGTTCTCCCGTACCGCCTTCAGCACCTGCCCGAAGGGCGAATGGACCACCCGGAAGATGAAGAAGAAGCCGAAGAGGAAGATCGCCAGGACGACGAAGTACATCGTCAGGTCGTTCTCCAGCGACAGCAGACCGAGCAGCTTCCCCCGCGGCACCGCCTGGATGCCGTCCTCTCCGCCGGTGAACGGGGCCCGGAGGCAGAAGAAGTAGAACATCTGCGCCAGCGCCAGGGTGATCATCGCGAAGTAGATCCCCTGGCGGCGGATGGCCAGCCAGCCCACTGCCAGACCGAGCAGCGCCCCGGTCGCCGTCCCGGTGAGCACCGCCAGCTCGAAGGGGAGCCCCCAGACCTTCGCCGCATGGGCCGCCAGGTACCCCGCGCCCCCGAAGAACAACGCGTGCCCGAAGGAGAGCAGGCCCACGTACCCGATGAGGAGGTTGAAGGCGCAGGCGAAGAGCGCCCAGCACAGCATCTTCATCAGGAACACCGGATAGACGACGAACGGCGCCCCCAGGGCGAGCAAGATCAGGATCGCCATCGGGATGCGCAGGGAGCGCGCCTCGTCCCTCGCCTTGGCACGGTCGCGGATGCCGGCGCTCGTCTCGGCCCCGGTCGCCCCGTGCGCGTTCACGTGGTCCTCCCGAAGAGACCGGCGGGCTTCACCAGCAGCACGAGGGCCATGATCACGAACACCACCGTGTTCGAGGCCTCCGGGTAGTACACCTTGGTCAGCCCCTCGATGACCCCCAGCCCGAAGCCGGTGACGATCGACCCGAGGATCGACCCCATCCCGCCGATGACCACCACCGCGAAGACCACGATGATCAGGTCGGCGCCCATGAGCGGATTCACCCGGTAGATGGGGGCAGCCATCACCCCGGCCAGAGCGGCCAGCGCCACCCCCAGGCCGTAGGTGACGGTGATCAGCCGCGGCACGTTGATTCCGAATGCCTGGACCAGCATCGGGTTCTCGGTGGCCGCTCGGAGATACGACCCCATCCGGGTCCGCTCGGTGATGAACCAGGTCAGCGCGCAGAGCAGCACCGACACCAGGACCACCCAGGCCCGGTAGTTGGGGAGGAACATGAAGCCCAGGTTCTTCCCCCCGGTGAGCTGTGGCGGGATGTCGTACGGCTCGCCCGAGACCCCGAAGTAGTTGCGGGCCACGCCCTGGATGATCAGCGCCAGGCCAAAAGTCAGCAGCAGCCCGTAGAGCGGATCCAGGCTGGCGATGCGCTTGATCATCGTCCGCTCGATGAGCATCCCGAAGAGGCCCACCACGATCGGGGAGATGATCAGCGCCGGCCAGTAGCCGATGCCCAGGTGTTCCAGCAACAGCCACGCCACCAGCGCCCCGAGCATGTACAGGGCGCCGTGGCAGAAGTTGATGACGTTCAGCAGCCCGAAGATGACCGCCAGGCCGAGGCTGAGCAGCGCATAGAAGGAGCCGTTGATCAGCCCGACCAGGAGCTGGCTGAAGAGCGCCTGGATCGGAACCCCGAGGAAGGTGTTCATTGGCCGGGCGGAGAGCGCCTCATTTCTTGGCGGCGACCAGCGGGCACTCGCCCTGGTCCAGCGGACGGAAGGCCTCGGCGGAGGGGATCTCCCGGACCAGCTTGTAGTAGTCCCACGGCCCCTTGGACTCGGCCGGCTTCTTCACCTCGTAGAGGTACATGGGGTGGATCTTCCGGCCGTCGGCGCGGATGGTGCCCTTGCCGAACGCCGGGTCGTCGGTGGGGAGAGCCTTCATCTTGGCCACCACCGCCTTGCCGTCCTGGTCGGACTTCAGGGCCTGCACCGCTTTCAAGTAATGCAGCACTCCGGCGTAGACGCCGGCCTGGACCATGGAGGGCATCTTCCCGTTCATGCGGGCGGCGAACTTCTTGGAGAAGGCACGGGTCCTCTCGTCGCGGTCCCAGTAGAAGGCGGAGGTCAGCTGAAGGCCGTTGGCGGTCTTCAGCCCCAGAGCGTGGATGTCGGTGATGAACACCAGCAGACCGGCCAGCTTCTGGCCGCCGGCCACGATGCCGAACTCCGCGGCGGACTTGATGGAGTTGATGGTGTCGCCGCCGGCGTTGGCCAGGCCGATGATCTTCGCCTTCGAGGACTGCGCCTGGAGCAGGAAGGAGGAGAAGTCGGCGGTGTTCAGGGGGTGGAGCACCGAGCCGAGAACCTTGCCTCCGTTGGCCTCGACCACTGCCCGGGTGTCGCGCTCCAGCGCCTTGCCGAAGGCGTAGTCCGCGGTGAGGAAGAACCAGGTGTCGCCCCCGGACTTCACCACCGCCTTGCCGGTGCCGTTGGCCAGCGACCAGGTGTCGTAGGTCCAGTGGACGGTGTTGGGGGTGCAGGCCTTTCCGGTGAGATCCGAGGTCGCCGCGCCCGAGTCGATGAAGACCTTGTTCTTGTCCGCAGTGATCTTGGCCAGGGCCAGCGCCACGCCCGAGTTGGGGACATCGACGACGGCGTCCACCCCGTCCACGTCGTACCACTTGGTGGCGATGCCCGAGCCGATGTCCGGCTTGTTCTGGTGATCGGCGCTGACGATCTGGATCGGCATGCCCGCCACCTTGTTGCCGAACTCCTCGGCCGCCATCTTCGCGGCCTCCGCCGAGCCAGGACCGCTCAGGTCCGCGTAGAGCCCGGACATGTCGTTGAGAACGCCGATCTTCACCACCTTTTCCTGGGCCATCGCGGCCAGTGGCAAGAGACAGGCGAGGGCGAGAAGCCGTGAAGCGATTCGCATGAGGGACGCTCCTGAGGCGACTGGAGTGAGAGGAGACGACTAGACACCGAGATGTTTCTGCAGCTGGGGCATGCTCGACTGGAATCGGTCGGCGGGAATCTGGTCCACCACGCGGCCGCGGTCCATCACGTAATGACGGTCGGCGATCGACGAGGCGAACTTGAGGTTCTGCTCCACCAGGAGGATGGTGAACCCTTCCGTCTTGAGCCGGCGGATGGTGGCGCCGATCTGCTGGACGATGACCGGCGCCAGCCCCTCGGTGGGCTCGTCCAGAAGCAGGAGCCGGGCCCCGGTCCGGAGGATGCGGCCGATGGCCAGCATCTGCTGTTCTCCCCCGGACAGCTTCGTCCCCTGGCTGCCCATCCGTTCCCGGAGGTTCGGGAACAGCTCCAGCACCGCGCTCAGCGGCATCCCCCCTGGCCTGACTGGCGGCGGAAGCAGGAGGTTCTCCTCCACCGTCAGGCTGGCGAAGATGCCCCGCTCCTCCGGGCAGATCTCCATCCCCAGCCGGGCGATCCGGTGCGGGGGAAGCCGGATGGTCTCCTGCTCGTCGAGCACCACCGAGCCCTCCCGGCGCGGCACCATCCCCATCAGCGAGCGCAGGGTGGTGGTCTTTCCTGCCCCGTTCCGGCCCAGCAGGGTCACCAGCTCGCCGGGGCGGATCTCGAAGTCGACGCCGTGCAGGATGTGGGACTCGCCGTACCAGGCCTGCAGCCCCTCGACGTGGAGCAGCGCCCGGGCGTTGACCTCGGGCGCCGGTCCGGCGCTGGCCATCGCGACCTCAGGCATGCTCGGACCCCATGTACGCCTGGATGACGTCCTTGTTCTTGGAGACTGCCGAGTAGTCTCCCTCGGCGAGCACCTCGCCCCGGGCGAGCACGGTGATGGTGTGCGAGAGGTTGGCCACGACCTTCAGGTTGTGCTCCACCATCAGCACGGTGCGGCTCGCGCCCACGCGCTTGATCAGGCCGGCGATCCGGTCCACGTCCTCGTGGCCCATGCCCGCGGTCGGCTCGTCGAGCAGGAGCAGCTCGGGGTCCAGCGCCAGGGTGGTGGCGATCTCCAGGGCCCGCTTCCGTCCGTAGGACAGCTCCACCGCCGGGCTGTGCAGGAAGTCCTGGAGGCCCACCGCCTCCGCCAGCTCGAGCGCCCTGGGCTCGAGGTCCTTGAGCGCCTGCTCCGAGCGCCAGAAGTCGAAGGACTGGCCCCGCTTCCGCTGCAGCGCCACCCGGATGTTCTCCAGCACGGTGAGGTGGGGAAAGACCGCGGAGATCTGGAACGAGCGCACCACCCCCCGGCGCGCCACCTCGGCGGGGCGGTCGGAGGTGATGTTCTGCCCCTTGAACTTGATGGTCCCGGCGGAGGGGGTGAGGAACTTGGTCAGCAGATTGAAGCAGGTCGTCTTCCCCGCCCCGTTCGGGCCAATCAGCGCGTGAATGCTCCCGGCGCGGACGGTGAGGCTGACGTTCTTGACCGCGACGAACCCGTGGAACTCCTTGGTGAGGCCCTGGGTCTCGAGGAGCGGCTCTCCGGCGTGACGCGCTGAATCGAGCATTGTGCGCTGACCTAGGAAACGGTGGAGGGCGCAGCAAGACACGTTGCGTCGCCGAGGTCGAGCGCTTCCGTCGAGAAACGGCCCGGTTCAGGGTTCGGTGACGTACAGGCCCGGGGCGTCGGCCAGCGGCGGGTACTCCTCGCTTCCGATCATCGCCGGGGGCGGCCGGCGCTCACCGGCCCGGGCCTGGATCCAGCGCGCCCAGGCGTGCCACCAGGTGTCCGTGTGGCGGGTCGAGGCGATCTGCCAGGCCTCCGGCGTCTCGTGCAGATGCTCGTGCAGCCAGTAGGCCGCGCTCTTGCTCGGCGGGTTCACCACCCCGGCGATGTGACCCGAGCTGCTGAGGACGAACTGGACCTTGCCCCCCAGCAGGCTCGCCGTCCGGAAGGCCGACCGCCAGGGGGTGATGTGGTCCTCCACCGCGGCGACGATGAACGTGTCCTCCTGGACGGAGGAGAGCCGGAGCTTCCGCCCGCGGACCACCATCTCGTCCCGGGCGAGGGCGTTGTCCAGGTAGCAGCCACGGAGGTACTCGGAGAGTAGCCGGGCCGGGATGCGGGTCCCGTCGTCGTTCCAGGCCAGGAGGTCGAAGCCGGGCGGTTCCTCCCCCATCATCCAGGCCGAGCCGAAGTAGTTGAAGTACAGGTCGTTGGGGCGGAGCATGTTGAAGCTCCGGGCCATCTCGAACGACTCCAGCAGGCCCTTGCGCTGGACCCGGCGGAGGAGCCGCTCGACGGTGGGCCGGTCGGTGTAGGCCCCCAGTGGCCCGGGGTCGCTGAAGTCCACCAGGGTGTTCATCAGGGTCAGCGAGTTGAGCGAGCGGTCCCCGGTGGCCTCGAGGTACGCGGCGAGCATCGTGGCCAGCGTGCCCCCCACGCACAGGGCGGCGACGTTGACCTTCGGCGCGCCGGTGATCTCCTTCACCACCCGGAGTGCCTCCAGCGGCCCCTCGAGCAGGTAGTCCCCGAAGCCCACGTCACGGAGGCTCAGGTCCGGGTTCCGGTAGCTCATGCAGAAGGTGGTGTGGCCGTTCTTCACCGCCCACTCGACGAAGCTCCGGCCGGGGGCGAGGTCCATGATGTAGTACTTGTTGATGAACGGCGGGCTGCAGAGCAGCGGGATGGAATGGGTCGTCTCGGTCTGCGGCGCGTACTGGATCAGCTCCATCAGCCGGTTCCGGTAGACGACCTTCCCCGGCGTCACCGCGAGGTTCTTGCCCACCTCGAAGCCGGAGCGGTTCACCAGCCGCGGCCAGCCCTCCCGGGTTCGGACGTCGTCCAGCCACTTGCGCAACCCCCGCAGCGCGCTCAGCCCGCCGGTCTCGAACGCCCGCCGCAGCGCGACCGGGTTGGTCAGCATGAAGTTGGTGGGGGCGAAGGTGTCCACCAGGAGCTGGCTCGCCATGCTGGCCTTCCGGACGGTGATCTCGTCCAGCTGGGCGGCGTCGAGCAGGTCGCGGGCGAGCTGCTCGCGGAGCAGGTGCTGCTGGAGCAGCCAGAAGAAGAGCGCGTTCTCGGTCCAGATCCGGTCGCCGAAGCGGCGGTCCTTCGCCGGAAGCGGCATCGGCCCATCGGAAGTGGCGCCCACCGCGCGGACCGCGCTCACCCCGGCCGCGACCAGCGCACCGTTCGCCCAGCGCGCGAGCGCGCCGGCGGTGGCGAGCGGGTGCCGAGCCAGGCCGAAAGCCTCGGTGGTCAGCGCGCGCCCGAAGCCCACCGGGTCCACCCGATCGAGCAGCTCGTCGGCAGCCCGGCGCAGGCCGCCGCGCACCTTGCCGCGGGGAGCCGGGGAGGGCAGGGGTGGCTCGGCCTCCATCGGCGGGGGACGCTGTGGAAGCTCGAGCACCTTCATCGGTCACTCCCTGACGGCGAGATACGGGTGCGGCGCCGGCGCTTGAGGGACTCGAGCGCGTGGCGTTGGGTGTCGAAGAGCTCGGGGTCCACGTGGTGGGCCTGCAAGGTGGCGCCGAGCTTCAGGCGCAGGAAGGCGCTCGAGGTGTAGCGGGTCACCCGCTCGTAGTAGCGCTCGGTGAGCTCCCGGACCAGCTCCGCGTACGCGTCCGCCAGGTGCGCGGGCACGCTGAAGCCGTCGTAGTCGACCACCGCCCGGACCCGCCGGCCGAGCGGCCCGCACACCTTCGCCACCGTCTCCGCGATGCGGCGGAGGTCCTCCTCGCTGCGGAGGGTGAGTCCGGCAAAGTTGATGAACAGCACCTCGCGATGGGGGTCGAACTCGAAGCGCGAGGCGAGCGGGCGCTCCTCGAGCATCGCTCGAATCCCCATCGCCTCGGCCCGGAAGAGGCGGGGGTCCATTGTCCCCAGCGGCCGCTTGATGTCCGGGGTGAAGTCCATCTGGCCGAGCACCTCGTGATCCAGGTCGATGCCGGGCGCGATCTCCTCCAGCCGGATGCCGGAGTCGGTGAGCCGGAACACCGCGCGCTCGGTGACGTACATCGTCTCGTGGCCGGTCTCCCTGGCGCGCTGGCCGCTGAACGTGACCTGCTCCACGGCAGGGATGAACTTCCGGCTCCTGCCCTCCTGGACGATCCGGAGGCGACCCTCGCCGATCTCCAGGGTCAGCCCGCCGCAAGTGAAGGTGCCGACGAACACCACCTTGCGCGCGTTCTGGCTGATGTTGATGAAGCCCCCACAACCGGCGAACGTCGAGCCGAAGCGGCTGACGTTGACGTTGCCCGCCGCATCCACCTGGGCCATGCCGAGGTATGCCTGGTCGAGCCCGCCCCCGTCGTAGAAGTCGAACTGCTGGCTCTGGTCCACCAGCGCCTCGGTGTTCACCGCCGCGCCGAAGTTGAGGCCCGAGGCGGGCAGCCCGCCGATGACCCCGGGCTCGGCGGTCAGGGTGAGCATCGAGAGCAGACCCTCCTCCGCCGCTACCCCGGCCACCGATTCGGGCATCCCGATGCCGAGGTTGATGAGGGTGCCGGGGATGAGCTCGCACGCCGCCCGCCGGCCGATGACCTTGCGCGCGTCCAGGTGGGGCGGGGGAAGGGTCTCCAGCGGCACGCGCAGCTCGCCGGAGAAGGCCGGGCTGTACGCCGTGGCGTACGTCTGCGCGTGGTACTCGGCCGGGGCCACCGCCACACAATCGACCAGCGCGCCGGGAATCTTCACCGTCCGGGCGGGGATGGAGCCTGCCTGGGCGAGGCGCTCCACCTGCACGATGACCACTCCCCCGCTGTTCTTCGCCGCCATGGCCATCGCCAGGTTGTCGAGCGTGAGCGCCTCGCGCTCCATGCTGACGTTTCCGTGCGGGTCCGCCGTCGTCCCCCGGAGGAAGACCACGTCGATGGGGAAGGCGCGGTAGAGCAGCCAGTCCTCTGCGTGAATCGGCAGAAGCTCCACCAGGTCCTCGGTGGTGCGCGAGTTCACCTTCCCGCCGCCGTGTCGCGGGTCGACGAACGTCCCGAGCCCGACGCGGGAGAGCGTGCCGGGCTTGCCGGCGGCGATGTCCCGGTAGAGGTGCGAGATGCAGCCCTGGGGGAGGTTGTAGGCCTCGATCTCCCCGGCCAGTGCCAGCGCGCCCACGCGGGGGATGAGGCCCCAGTGGCCGCCCACCACCCGCTTCAGCAGACCGGGGACCGCCAGGCGGTTGAGCCCGCGCGTCTTGCCGTCCCCCTGACCGGCGGCGAAGACCAGGGTGAGCCCGCCCGGCCGGCCGTGGGTCTGGTAGGCACGCGCCAGGGCCTCCAGCAACCCGTCCGGGGTTCCGATGCCCACGAAGCCCGAGGTGGCGAGGGTGTTGCCTGGCTGCACCAGGGCGACGGCCTCGTCGAGACTCGCGACCTTGCTCACCGACCTCGGCGACATCCACGACCCCCTTCCCGGAAACCCGCCCGAGGATCGACCAAAAAAAACGGCGGGTCGACCTCGGGCGTCGATGACGCCAGGGGACCCGCCGGGGTGTCAACGGCTGTGACCTAGTTCTTCGGGGTGATCAGGTCGAGCGTGCGCTGGGCGTACTCGTTCATCGCCTTGCGCCACTGCGCGCTGATCTGCTCGCCGGCGTTGATGGCCTCCTTGGCCACCCGGCCGGCCTCGTCGACCGCCGAGACGGCCTGCGAGACGCCCTGCTTCTCGAACTTCTCCACCTCGGCCAGCGCCGCGGTGAAGCGGCTGGTGGACTCGGCCATCAGCTTGAGCCACTCGCTGCCGAACTGCTGCATCTGCGTAAAGACGGTCTTCTGGTCCATGGTTGTCTCCTCCCGAGAATCCGGGTTCCCTTCTCGTGTAACACCGGCCGAAAGGGAGTCAAGCGCCTTTTGTTGCGGTGCAGCAAAACGAGCTGTCGGCGCGGGGCTTTCCGCCGCGGGCCGGTGGCTTCCCGCCGGCGCTCGCCGGGCCTGTCCTGAGCCGTTCTTTCGAGGCATGTGGTCTCCTCCGGGGTAGCCCGGTCACAGGTCCTGTCGCACCCTGGCGCCGAGGAGTCAAGCCCCGGTTGTTGCAATGCAGCAATGCGACGGAGCGCTGCTACCGCCGCCGCTTCGGTCGCGCCTTGAGGCTGCGGCGGAGGGCGGCCACCTCCCGGCGGAGCTCCCCCAGCTCGTCGGGGGCCCCCGGGACGGCCGTCGCGGGCGGGCGGGCCCGCTCCTGCGGCGCCGGGGTGGGGAACGGCCGGAGCCCGCCGAAGGGGTTGTAGAGGCTGCCCAGGCCGCTCCTTGCCTGCAGGTACATCTCCAGCGCCCAGCTCACGTAGCGACCCAGGAAGTCGGCCAGCGGCTCCTCTCCCATGCGGATCAGCTGCAGCAGCAACGGAACCGGGAGGAGCCGGGCCGCGTTGCGGTCCTCGAAGATGATCTGGGCCAGGGTGGGCGCGGTCAGGTCCGCACCGCTCTTGGCGTCCACCACCTGCACGTCCGCCCCGGCGCGAATCCGCTCGGCAATCTCGTCCAGCCGGACGTAGCGGCTCTGCTCGGTGTCGTAGAGGCGGCGGTTCCCGTACTTCTTCACCAGCATCGGAGGAGTCCTATCAGGGTGTTGGCGGTGTGCGCCTGCAGCAAATGTAGGCCGGAGAACAAACGCTGGACCGGCAGGCGGGGGGTCAATAGATTCTCGAATCAATGTACTTCGCCCACGACATCGGCCGAGCGTTCGCCCGTCCCATTCACACCTGGGCGTGGATGCTCCGCTCCGCGTGGACCCACCCGTTCAACCCGGTGTCGGTGCTTCCGCCGGTGCGTGCATTCGCCGCGGCGGCCGAGCTGCTGGAGCGGGCCACGGCAGAGTACCCCAAGCCGTCCTTCGGCCTGGAGTCGACGGTCATCGACGGCCAGGAGGTCTCGGTCCGGGAGCAGCTCGTCCACGAGACGCCGTTCTGCCGGCTGCTGCACTTCGAGCGGGACGTCGCCCGCGATGACCCACGGGTGCTCATCGTCGCCCCGCTCTCGGGGCACCACGCCACCTTGCTCCGCGAGACGGTGCGGGAGCTGCTGCCGGACCACGACCTGTACATCACCGACTGGGTGGACGCGCGCCTGGTGCCGCTCTCGGCGGGGAAGTTCGATCTCGCCGACTACGTGGACCTCCTCCTCGCCCATCTCCGGGAGCTCGGCCCCGAGGTGCACATCCTCTCGGTCTGCCAGCCGGCGGTGCCGGTACTCATCGCCACTGCGGTGCTCGCCGAGGCGGGCGACCCGGTGCAGCCGGCGAGCATGGTGCTCATCTCGGGGCCGGTGGACACCCGGGTGAATCCTTCCTCGGTGAACCAGTTCGCGCGGGTGCACTCGCTGAGGTCGCTGGAGGCGATGGTGATTCACCGGGTCCCGGTCGGCCACCCCGGGTCGGGACGGCGGGTGTACCCGGGCGTCCTGCAGCTGTGGTCGTTCATGTCGCTCGATCCCCACCGGCACGTGGACGCCCACGTGGGGCTCTTCAAGGACGTGATGAAGGGCGAGCTCGAGTCCGCCGACAAGCGCCGCAAGTTCTACGACGAGTACTTCGCGGTGATGGACCTGCCGGCGGAGTTCTATCTGGAGACCGTGCAGCACGTGTTCCACCGGCACAGCCTGCCGGAAGGGAAGATGCTGCACCGCGGAAAGCCCGTCCGGCTCGAGGCCGTCCGCCGGACCGCGCTGATGACCATCGAGGGCGGGGAGGACGACATCACCGCCCCGGGGCAGACGTTCGCCGCCCACGGCCTTCTCTCGTCCATCCCCGCCGACCGGAAGGAGCACCTCCTGCTGGAGGGCGCAGGGCACTACGGGACCTTCAGCGGCCGGCGGTTCCGGGAGCGCGTCGCCCCGCGGATGCGGGCATTCTTCCGCGCCCGACGCTGAGCCGCTGACCCAACGCCCTGCGAGCCGGAGCGGAGCCCCGCCCGTCTCCCGGCTTCTGCAAGACCGGAAGGCCCGGGGGCGGGGGGCAAGCCGGGTCCGTGTGCCTCGCGCGCGGCTCCCGTCTGCCCTTAGTCTCGCGCCGGCCATGAGCAGGCGACCGATCGAGGAGCTCGGGGCAGCGGCGGCCATCGCGCTGCTCCAGCGCGGCGCGCTCACCTCCGAGCGGCTGGTCCGCGCGTGCCTCGATCGCATCGCGCGCGACGAGCCGCGGATCCGGGCCTGGGCCTGGCTCGACCCCGAGCAGGCACTCGCCGCGGCACGGGCGGTCGATGCCGCTCCGGGCAGGCCACCGCTGTACGGACTGCCGGTGGGCATCAAGGACATCATCGACACCTCCGACGCTCCCACCGAATGCGGGACCCCGCTCCACCGCGGTCGCCGGCCGGCGAAGGATGCCGCCTGCGTGGCCGCCCTGCGCGCTGCCGGCGCCGTCATTCTCGGCAAGACCGTCACCACCGAGCTGGCCTTCTTCGCCCCGGGGCCGACCCGCAACCCGCGGAACCCCGCCCACACGCCCGGTGGCTCCTCGAGCGGGTCCGCCGCCGGGGTGGCCGACTGCATGGTCCCCGCGGCGCTCGGGACGCAGACCGCCGGCTCCATCATCCGCCCCGCGGCGTACTGCGGCGTGGTGGGCTTCAAGCCGTCGCACGGCCTCCTCTCCCTCGAGGGGGTGCTCCGGTTCGCCCCGTCCCTCGACACGCTGGGCGTCCTGGTCCGCGAGGTGGCCGACGTCGCGCCGCTCCTCACGGCGCTGGGGGCGCCCGTCGAGGTCCAGGGGCTTCCCCGACCGCCGCGCATCGGGCTGTGGCGGAGCGCTCAGTGGGCACGGGCCACGGCGGCGATGCAGCACCGGCTGGAAGAGGTCGCCGCGATGCTCTCCCGGGCCGGGGCCACCGTCCTCGAGGTGGACCCGCTTCCGGACGAGGCACTGCTCGCCGAGGACCAGGCGCTGATCATGGCGGCGGAGGCGGTCTCCTCGTTCGGCGCGCTGCGAGCGAGCGGCGGGCTGAGCCCCCAGCTCACCGGGCTGCTCGACCGCGGGGCCGCCGCGCGTCCAGAGGAGGTCCGGGCGGCGAAGGTCCGGGCCGGACAGGCCGGGGCCGCGGCGGCGACGCTGCTGGCCGACCTGGACGTGCTGCTCACTCCCAGCGCCCCGGGCGAGGCTCCGGAGGGCCTCGCCAGCACCGGCGACCCCGTGTTCAACCGCGTGGTGACGATGCTCGGCCTGCCGGCCATCTCGCTGCCCGCGGGCACCGGACCCTCGGGGCTCCCGCTCGGCGTCCAGCTGGTGGGTGCGCCCCGTGCCGAGGCAGCGCTCCTCGCCGTCGCCAGCTGGGTCGAGACGCGGATGGGGTGAGAACAAGCCCCCTAGGGTTTGAGGCGCAGGCGGCAGACGCGAACCGACGCATCGTCGGGGTCCGGCTCGATGGTGAACCCCAGACGCTTCGCCAGGCGCAGCATCGGCTGGTTCACGGCGAGCACGAAACCGTCCATCTCGCGCAACCCTTGCCGCTTCGCGGCGTCGATGAGCGCGGTCATGAGCGTGGTCGCCAGCCCGGCACCGCCGAATCCGGAGGCGACGACGATCGCAAACTCGCAGCGCGCCCGGTCTGGCTCGATGAAGTAGACGGCGCTTCCCACGATGTCGATGCCGTCGTCCGCCGGGACCGTTGCCACGATCCCGATGCCGCCTTCAGGGAACGCTGCGAAGGCCTTGCGCAATCGTTCGACGTCGAGCTCCCCGACCGAACCCATGAAGCGCAGGTAGCGCGCCTCCGCGCTCAGCCGGCCGAAGGCCTGCACCAGCTCTGCCTCGTCCGTGGCGGCGACGGCGCGGACATGGACGACCCGCCCATCACGCAAGGAGACCTCGAAGTCATCGAAGGTGGAGTCCAATGGTCACCTTCCAGAGCAACCTGGGCTTCGGCGCTTCCGCAGAACCCATGTTAGACGCTCCGGGCGATGCCGTCCCCCGCGCCGCCCCCCCCGCTCGACCTCCTGGGCCTCCCGCTCGAGCAGCTGACGCGCCTGGTCGTCGACGAGCTCGGGGAGCGTCCGTTCCACGCGCGGCAGCTCTACCGGTGGATTCACCAGCGCGGGGTCACCGACTTCGACCAGATGACCGACCTCTCGAAGTCGCTCCGGGCCAAGCTCCGCGAGCGGTGCGCGCTCGAGCCACTGGCCAAGGACCTCGAGCAGCGCAGCACCGACGGGACCATCAAGTACCGCTTTCGCGCCCGGGACGGCCGGCTCATCGAGAGCGTCTACATGCCGGCCACCGACCGGAAGACCCTCTGCGTCTCCACCCAGGTCGGCTGCGCGATGGCCTGCAAGTTCTGCATGACCGGAACCCTCGGTCTGCTGCGCAATCTCTCCGCCGCGGAGATCGTCTCCCAGGTGCACACCGTCAACCGTGAGGTCGCGCGCAACGAGGGCCTGGCGCTGACCCGCCCGCTCACCAACCTCGTCTTCATGGGGATGGGCGAGCCGCTTCACAACTTCGAGAACCTCAAGGATGCGCTCCACATCCTCCAGTCCGAGGACGGGCCGAACTTCTCGCACCGTCACATCACCGTCTCCACCGTGGGGCTGGTCCCGATGATCGCCCGGCTCGGCGCAGAGACCGAGGTGAAGCTCGCCATCTCGCTCAACGCCAGCACCGACCAGCAGCGGGACGAGCTGATGCCCGTGAACCGGAAGTGGAAGATCGCCGCCCTGATGGAGGCCTGCCGGCAGTTCCCCTTGCGACAGGGGCGGCGCATCACCTTCGAGTACGTGCTCCTCCGGGGAGTGAACGACAGCGACGAGGACGCCGAGCGGCTGGTGGAGCTGCTCCGCGACGTCCCCGCCAAGGTGAACCTCATCCCCTACAACGAGAACCCGGGCCTGGGGTTCTTCACCACCGGCGAGGAGCGGGCCGAGGCCTTCCGCGAGATCCTCGCCCGGGGCCACGTCGCGGCCTTCATCCGGGAGAACCGCGGCCGCGACATCGCCGCGGCCTGTGGCCAGCTCGCCAACCGCCAGGGCCCAGGCGCCGCAGCGCAAGAATCGCCAAGCGCCCGGACCGCCTGAGCGCGAAAGGGGAGGGCACCATGGCCCCCTCACCGTTCCTCGATGCGCTCTGCTCCCCGGGTCCCGCCCAGGACCGCACCAGGGGCCTGCAGCTCTACGCCTTCCTGGTGGGCAGCTGGTCGCTCGACGTCCGTTACCCCCAGCCCGACGGCACCAGCCTCCGCAGCCGGGGCGAGGTGCACGCCGGCTGGGTCCTGGAGGGCAGGGCGATCCAGGACGTGTGGATCGTCCCGGCGCGCGGACTTCCCCGCGGCGAGCTGCCCGCTCCTTTCGAGTTCTACGGAACCACGCTCCGCGTCTACGACCCGGGCCTCGACGCGTGGCACATCCTGTGGAGCGACCCGATGCGCCAGCTCTACCGACGACAGCTGGGCCGCGCCGAGGGGCCAGACATCGTCCAGCTCGGGACGGACGACTCCGGCGGCCAGGTCCGCTGGTCGTTCCGGGACCGCATGGCCGATGCGTTCCGCTGGTGCGGCGAGCGCTCTGCGGATGGAGGGGCCAGCTGGATCCTCATGGCCGAGTTCCGCGCCCGCCGTGAAACCCCGCCCTAAGTACTCGACATCCCGAGCCGTTCTTGACAAGCAGGCGAGCCGCGACTAATCCCGCGCGTTCCCAAGACGGAGAGGATTCATGGCTGTCGTGCTTCGGCTCGCTCGCGCGGGCGCAAAGAAGATGCCGTACTACCACGTGGTTGCCACCGACTCGCGCAACCCGCGGGACGGGAAGTTCATCGAGGCCATCGGAGCGTACGACCCGAACCTCGAGCCCCCGAAGATCGAGTTCCAGCAGGAGCGGCTCGAGCACTGGCTCAAGGCGGGCGCGACCCCGTCGGAGACCGTCGCCGGCCTCATCAAGCGCGCCAGCAAGACCCCCAAGGCCTGAGGACGGTGGTGGAGGAGCTGTTGATGTCCCTGGCCCGGGGACTGGTGGACCGCCCGGACCAGGTCGAGCTGCGGAGCCAGCCGGCAGACGGCGGTACGCTGTTCGAGCTGAAGGTCGCCCCCGAGGACGTGGGCAAGGTCATCGGTCGCGACGGGCGGACCGTCAACGCCATCCGGACGCTGCTCGCCATCGCTGCTCAGCGGCGCGGGGTGAAGGCGCGGCTGGAGGTGCTGGACGACCGTCGGGTGGGCGCCGCCCCTCCCACTCCCGAACCTCCGCCGGCTGGATGAGCCCGCCCCGCCCCACGCTGGAGGTGGGGTACGTGGCGCGTGTGCACGGGCTCAAGGGTGAGCTGGCGGTGCGCACCTTCGATCCCGAGTCCGAGGCGATGTCCCTGGTGCATCGGCTGGTGCTCCGGCTTCGATCGGGCGAGGAGCGCGCCGTCGAGGTCGCCAGCGCGCGCCGGGCCACCGACACCACGCTGGTCTGTCTCGCGGGCGTGACCTCCCGCTCGGCCGCCGAGGCCTTCAAGGGCGCCACGGTGCTGGTCCACCGCGAGGACCTTCCCCCACCTGCCGAGGGCGAGTGGTTCCAGGGAGACCTGGTGGGCCTCGAGGCGCGAACCCCCGAGGGGACGCCGCTCGGCCGAGTGACGGAGGTCTGGAACACCGGCCCGGTCCCCAACCTGGTCATCGAGGGCGTCGGCCCCGAGCCGTTGATCGTCCCGTTCGTCGACGAATTCGTCCCCGAGGTCGACGTCCCGGGGGGGGTGCTCGTCGTCCGCCCTCCGGAGGTGCTGGAGTAGGGACAAGCGGCCATGTGGCAGGCGGAGATCCTCACCCTCTTCCCGGCGATGGTGACCGGGTACCTCGAGGCGAGCATCCTCGGGAAGGCCCGCGCCCGGGGACTGCTGCGGGTCGAGCCCCGTGACATCCGCGAGCACGCCGAGGGAAAGCACCGGGTGACGGACGACGCCCCGTACGGCGGCGGCGCGGGGATGGTGATGAAGCCCGAGCCGCTGGTCGCCGCCATCGAGTCGGCCCGGGCCGCGCTCCCCGGCGCGCGGGTGCTGCTCACCTCGCCGCGCGGCGAGCGCTTCACTCAGGCGACGGCACGGTCGCTCGCCGCAGGCCCGACCGATCTCGTCCTGGTCGCGGGCCGGTACGAGGGCGTCGACGAGCGGGTGCGGGCGTACGTCGACGCCGAGGTCTCGGTCGGCGACTTCGTCCTCACCGGAGGCGAGCTCGCCGCCCTGTGCATCGTGGATGCGGTGGCCCGGCTGCTCCCCGGCGTCCTGGGGAACGCCGAATCGTCCGGCTCGGAGAGCTTCGAGGGGGGGCTGCTCGAGTACCCGCACTACACCCGGCCAGCGGAGTTCCGCGGGGTCGCCGTCCCCGAGGTGCTCCAGGGCGGGGACCATGCCCGCATCGCGCGGTGGCGGCGCTGGCACCAGCTGCAGCTCACCCGGGCCCGGCGGCCGGATCTGCTCGACGGTGCGGGAGTGTCGGACGAGGATCGGCGGCTGCTGGCCCTGGAGGAGAAGGACCTCTGAATCCGAGGGCTTGTGCTTGCGACGGGACGGTCCGTCTGCTATCTGGCCCGGCTCCCATCCGTTTGGAGTCAGTCGCCATGCGCCCGAGCGCCCTGGAGTACATCGAGTCGAAGCAGCTGCGGAAGGACGTCACGGACTTCCGCACCGGTGACACCGTCCGTGTGCACTGGAAGGTCCGCGAGGGCGAGAAGGAGCGGGTGCAGCCGTTCGAGGGCGTGGTCATCCGCAAGACCAAGGGCGCCAACCGCGCCACCTTCACCGTGCGGAAGATGTCCTACGGGGTCGGGGTGGAGCGCATCTTTCCCCTGCACAGCCCCCGCTACGAGCGCATCGAGGTGCTGACCCGCGGTGACGTGCGGCACAACCGCCTGTTCTACCTTCGAGATCTCCGCGGCAAGGCGAGCCGCGTGGACACCCAGGAGGAGCTCGAGGGCACCGCCGCGGCCGCTCCGGGACCCGCGGCTGCCTCCGAGGCCGCTCCCGATGCCCCGGCTGCGCCGGCCCCCGCCCCCAAGGGCAAGAAGGCCAAGTCCGGCAAGGCCGCCGCCGCCGCGCAAAGCTGAGCACCCCCGTCTGCTGGGCTAGACTCGGCCGCTGCGCATGCACTGGGTCGAGTTTGCCCTCCAGGGCGTCCGCGGGTTCCTGCCCAGCGTTCGCGTCTCCCTGAAGCCCGGCTACTGGACGTTGCTCCCGAACACGCCGGGCGCACCGCTCGTGGGTCTCACCTCCGAGCTGTGCTTCCCCGACGGGCGGGGCGGTGACGGCCGCTATGCCTCCGCCGAGGGTGGCACCACCAGCAAGGCCGCGCTGTGGATCGTCGGCCGCGACGGGACGACGTACCGCATCCTCCGCGAGCTGGGCCGCTCGGGCTCGCTGCACCGGGTGAATGCGAGCACCCGGGGGCACGACCTCGTCACCGAGGACCCGTCGGAGATGGCGCAGTTCCTCCGCGCCCAGGTGGGGTTCCCGCCCCGCGGCCGCTACGAGACGCTCTTCACCTTCACCCCGGGCCAGCTGCCCACCAGGCGCCCGAAGCGGCAGCCGGCGCCCGCCGCGCGACTGGGGGGCGGGAGCAACCCCGGCACCCCGGAGCCCCCGCTGGACCCGATGCAGGCCCGGGCACGGCTGGCCGAGCTGGAGCGGGAGCTCGCGCTCTCCACCGAGGTGGAACGTCTGCAGTTCCGCGCCGACGGGGTGACCGCACAGGTCTTCCAGCTCGAGACCCGGGTGAAGTCGGTGCAGGAGCTGGAGCAGGAGCTGGCCGAGGCCCAGCGGACGCTGCAGCAGACCCCGACGGTGGAGGGCCTGGGGCTCATCCCCGACATCGTGGAGCGGGCGAAGCACTTCCCGGCGCTGGTCGCCAAGGTGGACGAGACGCTGGCGAGGCTCGAGGCCGAGCGACAGGTGGACGTCGTCACCGCCCCCACCCCGAGCCCCCTGCGGCGTGACGGGCGGTTCTGGGCGGGGATGGCGCTGGGAGCAGCCGCGCTCTTCACCGGGGCCACCGTGACCGGGCCACTGAAGTACATCGCCTTGCTGGACATCCCCGCCTTCGGGCTGGCGGCGCTGGTGGCGCTGAAGCGGGTGGAGGACCTCCAGTGGGTCGAGCTGGCGGTGCGCAAGGGGGACCGCCTCGGCGACCGCGAGCGGCAGGTGCGGGAGCAGTTCGAGACCGACGCCCAGCCGGTGCGCAACGCGATGAAGATCCTCGGCGTCGAGCAGCCGCACGAGATCGTCGCCGCGCTCGACGAGCACGGGCGCTGGGCAGCGCGGGTCGGGGAGATCGAGAAGCGGCTGCAGACCGCCAGGCTGAACCCCGAGTACGTCGCCGCCGCCACCCAGCTGGCCGAGCTCCGAGCCGAGCTGGAGTCCCTGAACGCCAAGCTCGCCGAGAAGGGCAGCTACGTGCGTGATGCCCGTGACGTCGAGCGGGAGATGGCGCGGATGCGCGAGGCGCTCGCTCCGGCGCCCCGGCGAGTCTCCAGCCCGGGCGTGCCCGCGGCGCAGACCCCCGAGGGACTCGACGACTTCACCCCCGGGCTGGTGAACGCCGCCGCCGACCTCCTCACGCTGGACGTCCCGACCCTCGCCGCGCGCATCGCCGACCGCTGCGCCCAGTACACCAGCGCCTTGACCGACCGCCGCGTGGAGCGTCTGGACATCACCCACGACGCTCAGGGGCTGGCGCGGGTGGCCGGCCGGCAGGTCCCCGTCGGTCAGCTCGACCCGAGGGACGTCGACTGGGTGTGGCTGTCGCTGCGGCTGTCCTTGCTCGAGCGCCTGGTCGCCCAGGAGCCGATGCCGGTGCTGCTGGAGGACATGGCCACCGGGATGGACGAGGCGCGGCTGCCGATGCTCGGCCGGATGCTCAAGGCGCTGGGGGGCGGGACGCAGCTGCTCCACGTGACCTCGCACCCGGTGTTCGCCTCGATGTCCGAGGGCTCGCTGAACGTCTGACCCGCTCCTTACAGTTCCGGTCGATCGGACGCGCGGGGGGTGGGGAATGGGTGAGGTGGATCGATCGAAGCTCGGCTCGGAGGCCGAGGAGCGGTGCGTGGCCTGGCTGGAGCGCGCGGGGTACCGGATCCGCGAGCGGAACTGGCTGGTGCGCGAGGGCGAGCTGGACATCGTCGCGGAGCGGGATGAGTTCCTGTGCTTCGTCGAGGTGCGGATGCGGACCTCCTCCCGCTTCGGCGAGCCCTCGCTGACGGTGACCCGCGAGAAGCAGCGGAGGGTGGTGCGCGCCGCGCTCCGCTACCTCCAGCGCCGCCCGGCGCCACGGCGGATGATTCGCTTCGACGTGATGACCGTCCTCGGGCGGGGTCCGGCCGCGGTCATCGAGCACCTGCCTGGGGCGTTCGACGCCGGGATGTGAGAGCGTCGCCGGTCGGGCGGACATGGCCGGCACCCTCCATCTCGTCGCGACACCGATCGGGAACCTGGGGGACGTGACCGCCCGGGCGACCGAGGTGCTGCGGGCGGCGGCCTTCGTCGTCTGCGAGGACACGCGGCACTCGGGGCCCTGGCTCCGGTCGCTCGGGGTGCAGGCGCCGCTGCTGAGCCTGCCGGCGTTCGACGAGAAGGGGCGGGTGGCAGCCATCGTCGCGCGGCTGGAGGCGGGCGAGGACGGGGCGCTGGTGACCGACGCGGGCAGCCCCGCCATCAGCGACCCGGGCGAGGCGCTGGTGGCGGAGGCGGTGGCCCGTGGCATCCAGGTGGTGCCGGTCCCTGGCCCGAGCGCGGTCATCGCGGCACTGAGCGCCTCGGGTCTGCCGTCGGGGCGGTTCCACTTCCTCGGCTTCCTGCCGCGCTCGGGGCCCGACCGCACCGCGGTGCTGGATGAGGTGGCGGGACTCCGGGCGACGCTCGTCCTGTACGAGTCCGCACGACGGCTCGGCGAGACGCTGGCGGACCTGGAGGCGGCGCTCGGGCCGAGGCGCGCCGTGGTGGCCCGCGAGCTGACCAAGGTGCACGAGGAGTTCGTCCGCGGAGCGCTGAGCGAGCTGGTGGCGCGCTACCGGGACGCTCCGCCACTCGGAGAGGTGGTGGTCCTCGTGGAGGGGAGGGCCGAGACAGAGCGGTGGACCGAGGACGAAGTCCGGGCTGGGCTCGAGGCCGGCCTGGCGCGGGGCGAGCGCCTCAAACCCCTCTCCACCGAGATCGCCCGCCAGGCCGGCTGGACGAGCGCCGAGGTCTACCGGCTCGGCCTCACGAAGCGCTGAGCTGCAGGACACGGAAACGCGGGAGATCCGGCGTCTCCGGACCGGCCGCCGGGGTCAGCGCGGAGCGCCGGTCTGGCCCGCGGCCCCCGGCGTCGCCGCCACCCGCGCGGTCATCATCGACCGCCACTTCGCCACCTGCTCGGTGAGCGCCGGCAGGTCGGAGGCGGCGAGCGAGACCTTGCGCGTCGGGTGGACGTCGAACGGGTCCAGCACCCGGTCCGAGGCGGACATCAGCTGGTAGTGCAGGTGGGGCGCGAAGCTGTGCCCGCTGTTTCCGCTGTGGGCGATGACCTCGCCCTTCTTCACCTTCGTCCCCACGGTGAGCGTGCGCGGCAGCTCGGAGAGGTGGAGGAAGACGGCCTTCATGTGCGGCGCGCCGGCCTCGGTCACCTCGAGGCTGTTCCCGTTGCCGCGGAAGAACCAGTTCTTTCGGGTGATGGTGCCGTCGAAGGTCGCCTTCACCGGCGTGCCCACCGGGGTCTTGAAGTCCACGCCCTTGTGCTTCCGGCCGTCCTTGAGGAGCGAGGTGATCTGCTCCCATCCGTCGAGCGGGGATGGCTCGAGCCGCAATTCCAGATCTCCGCCGTCGGGGCCATAGAACCGGGCGAACTGCCCGCCTGCCGGCTTGAACCGGTACGCCTCGAAGGTGCGGCCGGCCTTGGCGCTCTGCAGCCGAACCGCGTTCACCAGCGGCTCTTGCCCGGGCTGCGGCTCGTAGATCACCTCCAGCACGTCACCCTTGCGGAGGTCGCCGGGGACCGCGATCCACCAGACCAGGACCCGCTTGACCACCTGGGTCAGCGCCGGTCCGGTCTCGCCCCCCGCCCCGCCCACCAGCGCTGCCTCGAGCGGACCGTCGATGCGCGCCGAAAGGAAGCGCGGACCGGTCGGGAGCAGCGGCGGGATGGGCGCCTGGGCCAGGCCCGGGACCACGGTCGAGCCCGGTGCGCTGATCACCGGCGCGGGCGCCACCACCGGCACCCGGGCCACGGGCGGGGCCGGGCGATGCCTGCGGTGCCAGAGCCAGCCACCCACGGCCAGCGCCAGGACCAGGAACAGCACCCACCGTAGACCACTCGACTTCCGCCGGGCCGGCTGGCCCAGCACTGGCATCTTCACCGCCATCGTTCAGCGTCCGCCTCCACGCTCACTCGTCGCCGTCGTCGCGAAGCGAGAACTCCTTCATCTTGGTCTGCAGCGACTTCCGGCTGATCTGCAAGAGCTTCGCCGCGCGAGTGACGTTGCCCCCCGTTTCCTCCAGGGCGCGGGAGATGAGATCCTTCTCCACCTCCGCGGCCCGCTGCCGGACGATGTCCTTCAGGCCCGTCTCGCCGGGCGGGGCCGGGAGGGACGCCGCCGCCGTGGCCGGACCAGGGACCGGAGTCACGCCGCCCGGAGACCTCAGGGACTGAGGCAGATCGCCCACGCCGATGAGTGGCCCGTCGGCGAAGAGCAGGGTGCGCTCGATCAGGTTCTCCAGCTCCCGGATGTTGCCCGGCCAGGCATAGCCCTGCACCAGCGCGAGCGCCTCGTCGGTCATCCCCTCGATCCGCTTGTTCAACCGGTGGTTGTACTTGTCGACGAAGTGACGCACCAGCGTGGGGATGTCGCTCGGCCGCAGCCTGAGCGGGGGAAGGCTGATGGGCACGACCGCCAGGCGGTAGTAGAGGTCCTTGCGGAACCGGCCGGCCTCGATCTCGGTGTTCAGGTCGCGGTTCGTCGCGGCGATCAGGCGGACGTCCACCCGGGTGGTCTTGATGCCACCCACCCGCTCGAACTCGGACTCCTGGAGCGCGCGGAGGAGCTTCACTTGCATCTCGACCGGGATCTCGCCGATCTCGTCGAGGAAGAGGGTGCCCCCGTCGGCCAGCTCGAAGCGCCCGGGCTTGGAGGTGACCGCCCCGGTGAACGCGCCCCGCTCGTAGCCGAAGAGCTCCGACTCGATCAGATCCCGGGGGATGGCCGCGCAGTTGATGCGGATGAACGGCTTGCCGCGCCGGGAGCTGCCCTCGTGGAGCGCGGTGGCGATGAGCTCCTTGCCGGTGCCGCTCTCTCCGGTGATGAGAACCGTGGAGGGCGTGTCCGCGACCTTGTCGATGATCCGGAGTACCTCCTGCATCTGGGGCGACTGACCCACCAGCGACGGCCGTCCGTGCTCACCGCGGGCGTTGCGCCGGGCCGTCTCGTGGGTGCGGACCGCCTTGGCCAGGACGTTGGAGAGCTCGGTCTGGTCGAAGGGCTTGGTGACGTAGTCGAAGGCCCCCAGCTTGATCGCCTCCACCGCCGAGTCCACCGTGCCGTGCGCGGTGATGATGATCACCGGCACCTCGGGGTCCGCGGCGTTGATCGCCCGGAGCACCTCCATCCCCCCGAGCTTGGGCATGACCAGGTCGGTGATGACCGCGTCCGCGCCGTTCTTCTGAAACTCGGCGAGTCCCATCTCGCCGTCCTCGGCGATGGTGACGTCGTAGCCGTCACGGCGGAGCAGCGCGGCGAGCACCTTCCGGAGGTTCGCCTCGTCGTCGATGACCAGAACTTTTGCCATGTGTGGCGAGCCGGGCACGATGCGGGCAGAGCGCATGCGCGTCAAGAGGACCCTCTGAGCGAGCAGTCCCACCCGGTCGATGGCCTAGACTTCCGCCGCCCGTGACCGTCGCCACCGCACCAGCCAGAAGCTCGGGCCGGGGCGCCACGCTGGTGGCGCTGGGCATCCTCGCCTCGCGGCTGATGGGTCTGGTCCGGCAGCGGGTCTTCGCCCACTACCTGAGCACCTCGGCCCTGGCCGGCGCCTTCACCGCTGCGCTGCGCATCCCCAACGTGCTGCAGAACCTCTTCGGCGAGGGCGTGCTCTCGGCCTCGTTCATCCCGGTGTACGCGCGCCTCCTCGGCGAGGGCCGCCGGGAGGATGCGGACCGCGTGGCGGGGGCAGTCTTCGGGCTGCTCTCGGTGCTCGTCGCGGTGCTGGTCGCCCTCGGCATCTTCGCCGCGCCGTGGATCGTCGGGGTGGTGGTGGGAGGGTTCGCCGAGACGGGGCCGGCGGCATTCGCCAAGGCGGTCCAGCTCACCCGCATCCTCTTCCCCAGCACTGGCCTGCTGGTGCTCTCGGCCTGGTGCCTGGGGGTGCTCAACAGCCACCGGAAGTTCTTCCTCTCCTACGCCGCCCCGGTGGTGTGGAACCTGGCGCAGATCGCCGTGCTGGTCGTCGCCGGCCCGCGGGTGGACGAGGACCGGCTGACGACGCTCCTCGCCTGGGGCGTGGTGGCCGGGAGCGGGCTGCAGTCCCTGGTGCAGCTGCCCGTGGTCTGGCCGCTGCTCGGCCGGTTCCGGCCGTCCCTGGACACCACCAGCGCGGCGATGCGGGCCGTGCTCCGGGGGTTCGTGCCCATCCTGGTGGCCCGCGGCGTGGTCCAGGTCAGCGCCCTGGTCGACACCTACTACGCCTCGCTCATCTCGCCCCAGACGGTGGCGGTGCTCGGCTACACCCAGCTGCTCGCGCTGCTGCCGGTGTCGCTCTTCGGGATGTCGGTCTCGGCGGCGGAGCTGCCCGAGCTCGCCCGCGAGACCGCGCTGGGGGCCGAGGCCGCCGAGCGGCTCCGGACACGCATCGACCGGGGCCTCGAGCGCATCGCCTTCTTCGTGGTTCCCTCCGCGGTGGCCTTCCTCGCCATCGGCGACGTCCTCGGGGGTCTGCTGTTCCAGACCGGCCGGTTCGATGCCGCCGACACCCGCTGGCTCTGGTACCTGCTCATCGGCTCGGCGGTGGGGCTGGTGGCGGGCACCCTGGGCCGGCTGTACGCCTCGGCCTTCTACGCCCTGCAGAACGCCCGCACGCCGCTGGTGTTCGCCTCCATCCGGGTCGTTCTCTCGGCGGCGCTGGCCTACGTCTCGGTGCGGTACGGTCCAGGCTGGTTCGGGGTGCCGGTGGAGATCGGCGCCGTCGGCATCACTGCCACGACCGGGTTCGCCGCCTGGCTCGAGTACAGCCTCCTCCGCCGGGCGCTCGCCCGCCGCATCGGCCGGACCGGCATCCCCGGGCGGCGGCTGGCGTGGTTCTGGGGAAGCGCGCTCGTGGCCGGGGCGCTCGCCCTGCTCGGCAAGGTGTGGCTCACCGGGCGGTTCGGGCCGGACCCCGCGCTGGCGCGCTTCTGGGGGTGGCAGGTGCTGCCCGCGCCGGCGCTGAACCCCCTCCTGGTGGCGGCCCTGGTCGTCCCGGTGTTCTGCGGGGTGTACCTGGGTCTCACCGCTCTCGGGGGGGTGTCCCAGCTCCGGAGTGTCCTCTCCCGGCTTCGGGCCTGACGGAGCGGTCCGCTCCGGTTGCAATCCGGCCCGCCTCCCCTTTGCCCCCGGGGAGCGGATGTGCAATGACCCGCGGCCCTCACGAGGGGGCGCGGCCGGAGGCGCGCGCTCGAGCGTGAAATCCGTGCAGCGAGGAGCATCGAGGTGAGTGACGATCAGAAGGGCCCGGACAAGGGTGGTTTCGGGCCCAAGAAGCCGCGGGCGACGTTCGGGGACGTGATGCTGGGCATCCCCGCCGGCCGGGGCGGCGAGCAGCAGGAGCGTCCGCGAGGCGAGCGCCGCCGAGGCGAGCCTGCGTCCGCGGCCCCTGGCACCGAACCCGCTGCCGAGCCTCCGCGTCGCGAGCCGAAGAAGCCCGAGCGCCGCAAGCCGCAGGGTCCGCTGGTGGTGGTGCGCCGGGCGAGCGGGGTGATCGAGACCCGTGGCCCGGAGACGCCGAAGCCGGACGAACCGGCCGCCGCTGCCGTCGAGGAGGGCACGCCCGCAGCCGTCGAGCCCACTCCTGCTCGGGCCATCCCTGCCCCGGCACCGAGCCCGCTGTACGAGGAGGTCCCCGAGGACCAGTCCTTCGCCGAGATGTACGAGGCCCATGCCAAGCAGGAGGGCGGGCCACACCGGCGCCTGCCGCGGGTGGGCGAGCGGGTGACCGGAACCATCTTCCAGCTCGGCGCGGACACCGCGTTCCTGACGCTTGGTGGCCGGACCGAGGCGATGATCGACCTCCGCGAGCTCAAGGACGACGAGGGCATCCTCCGCTTCGGCGTGGGCGACACGGTCGAGGCGCACGTGGTGGAGGCAGGCGCCAAGGGCGTC